>JBAXFL010000013.1:0-49436 GCA_037139935.1 Thermoleophilia bacterium
CTCCGCGACGCCCCCGGCGGCGGTCTCGAAGTGGTCGTGCGCCTGCCCGCCGTTTAGAGGCTTGGTGGTCGCCTTCAGCCGGTCTCCTGGGTTGCACGCCGGGACTGATGTGCTGAGCCAGCGCCGCTCCCGGTCCTATACTCGCTGCAGGTGCCACACGCACTCACACCGATGGAGCTACCGGTCGGCTTCGCAGGCGTAGACCAGCCGACGGCCTGGCCTCGCCCGCGCAGCGCCCCTCGGCCCGAGACCCTCGAGGCCGGAGTCGAGACGTTGCCGAAGGTGGGCCCCGCGGTGCGCGGCCGTCTGGCGAGGCTCGGCCTCCGTACCGTCGGTGACCTGCTCGGACATCGCCCTCGCCGCTACGAGCGGCCGATCGACGAGAGGGCTATCCGCGATCTCTTCGGTGAGGAGGAGGCGGTGATCGAGGGAGTCGTGCTCGACACCGCGTCGCGTCGCGGCCGCGGCCGCCTCCACATTCTCACAGCGCGGGTGGCCGACGACACCGGTGAGATCAGGGCGACGTGGTTCAACCAGCCGTGGCTCGAGGCTCAGCTTGTCCCGGGAACGCGCGCGCGCCTGCGCGGGAAGCCGAGCCGCTACGGGTTTCAGGTAGCGAGCTACGACCTCGGCGAGGCCACGGAGACCGCCGACTTCGCGCCCGTGTACCCGGCGAGCGAGGCACTCGCCCAGAAGCAGTTGCGCACGCTCGTGGGTGCGGCGCTCGAGCTCGTGCGGGCCGAGGGTGATGCGCTGCCGGCGTCGCTCGTGGCCGCCGAGCGCCTGCCGCTCCGTGCCGACGCGCTCGTCGCCCTGCATCGGCCACGCTCGCTCGGGGAGGCGGAGGTGGGGCGCAGACGGCTCGCCTTCGACGAGCTTCTCGTTCTCCAGCTCGCTCTTGCCCGGAGGCACGCCGAGCGGGAGCTGCTCGTCGCCGAGGCATTACCGCCCGCCGACGGCCTGCTGCGGCGCTACCGCGAGGTGCTCCCGTTCACGCTCACAGACGCACAGGAGCAGGCGATCGCCGAGATCAATGCCGACCTCGCCCGCACCACACCGATGCAGCGGCTCCTGCAGGGTGATGTCGGCTCGGGCAAGACGGTTGTCGCGCTTGCCGCCCTCCTGCGAGCCGTCGAGGCCGACCGGCAGGGGGCGATGATGGCCCCGACCGAGGTGCTCGCCGAGCAGCACTTCCTCACGATCGAGGGCATCTGCGCGGAGCTCGGCGTCCGCGTCGCGCTGCTCACGAGCGCGCTGAGCGCGAAGGAGCACGCGAACGTCCGGCAGCTAATCGCGTCGGGCGACGTGCAGATCGCCGTCGGTACGCACGCGCTGATCCAGAAGGAGGTCGCCTTCCGCGACCTCGCCGTCGCCGTCGTTGACGAGCAACACCGCTTCGGCGTCGAGCAGCGCTCCGCACTCGCCGAGGGCCGCAGCCCGCACGTCCTCCACATGACGGCGACGCCGATCCCGCGCACGCTCGCGCTCACGGTCTACGGCGACCTCTCGGTCTCCGAGATCACGGCGCCGCCCGCGAACCGCAAGCAGATCGTTACGGCCTGGGTCACCGACGACCGCAGCTCCGAGGCGTACGAGCGGCTGACGCGGCACCTCCGCGACGGCCGCCAGGCGTACGTCGTCTGCCCGCTGATCGAGGCCTCGGAGGTGACCGTGGCACGCGCGGCCGAGGACGAGGCCGAGAGGTTGCGAAGGGCCGAGCTGAAGGACTTCCGCGTCGGCTGTCTCCACGGCCGGCTGAAGACCGCGGAGCGCCGCGCGATCATGACCGACTTCAAGTCGGGCGAGATCGACGTGCTCGTCGCGACCACGGTGATCGAGGTCGGCGTTGACGTGCCGAACGCGACGATCATGATCGTGCAGGAGGCAGATCGGTTCGGTCTCGCTCAGCTCCACCAGTTGCGCGGTCGCGTCGGGCGTGGGGCGGAGCAGTCGTACTGCCTTCTCGTCTCGGGGCCGAAGGAGGAGCTGACCGACGTCGCCCACGACCGCCTCGAGGCGATGGTGGCCACGAGCGACGGCTTCGAGCTCGCCGAGCGCGACCTCGAGATCCGCGGCGAAGGCCAGCTGCTCGGCGCGAGGCAGTCGGGCCTCTCCGACCTCCACTTCACGCGTCTGCGCCAGGACACCCACCTGCTCGAGCGGGCGCGAGACGTCGCGCGAACGCTCCCGAGTGAGGGTGAGCTCGCGACCGCAGTCGATCGGTTGCTCGGTGCTTCCGACCACGTCGGTGACTCCTGAGCCATCGCGCGAGTTGCCGCCGGGATCGCCGCAGAGAGCCTCCACCCACTGGACGCAATCCACCTCGCGATCGCGATCGCCGTCGCTCCCGACGTGATGGTCGTCTGCGACCGGCGGCTTGCCGCCGCGGCAGCTGCGGCAGGGCTTTCGGTCGACGCACCCGGCGCCGCCCTCTCCTGGCCGCGATGAATACGCTGCCCTGATGAGGATCATCGCCGGTGACCGCCGCGGGGCGAAAATCGCTGCTCCAAAGGGTGATACCACAAGGCCCACGGGTGACCGTGTGCGCGAGGCCGCCTACAACCTCGTCGGCCCGGTCGAGGGTGCGACCGTGCTCGACCTCTTCGCGGGCTCCGGCGCGATGGGTCTCGAGGCGCTCTCACGGGGTGCGCGGCGCTGCGTCTTCGTCGAGTCCGATCCGGCAGCCTGCAGGGTGATTCAGGGCAACCTCGAGAGGCTTCGTCTGACGGGAGCGCTCGTCCTTCGGAAGGATGCGTTCCAGGCTCTGCGTGAGGAACGAGGTCGTACGTACGACCTCGTTCTCGTCGATCCGCCGTACGGGACATGGCCCGATCTCGAGCCCCGCCTCGCGGAAGCGCTCCCCGCGGCGCTCACCCCCGGAGGGCTTCTCGTGGTCGAGACCGCCACGCGAGTCGAGCCCGAGTTGCCCCTCGAGCTCATCACCAGCCGGCGCTACGGCTCCGCGCGCATTACGCTGTTCACACGATGATCACCGCTATCTACCCGGGCACCTACGACCCCGTCACAAATGGCCACATCGACGTGATCCGTCGGGCCGCATCGATCTTCGACAGGATCGTTGTCGGTGTCGTACGCGATCCTCACCACAAGGCGACGATGTTCTCGCTCGGCGAGCGGGTCGCGTTTCTCGAAGAGGCGCTCGTTATTCTTCCAAACGTCACGGTTGACGTCTTTCATGAGCTTGTCGTCGATTTTGCCCGCAAGCACGACGCGAAGACGATGGTCAAAGGACTTCGCGTGATTGCCGACTTCGAATGGGAAGCGCAGATGAACCATCTCAACCGGCTGCTCGCGCCGGAGATAGAGACGATGTACGTGATGGCGAGCCCGCAGTACAGTTTCATCTCTTCGAGCGGCGTGAAGGAGATTGCGTCGTTCGGGGGAAAGGTTGATGAACTCGTGCCCAATGCCGTGGCCCGCCGGTTCAGGGAACTGTTCCCGAACGGCCGACCCGGCGCCCCTCTGAGCCCACAGGAGTAAGATCGAGTCATGGATGTTCTCGTACTCATCGACAAGCTCGACGATCTCGTACACAACTCGAAGGCCGTGCCGCTGACCGACCAGGTGCGCATCGACCGTGAAGAGATCTACGACATTCTCGACCAGATGCGCGCCACCATCCCCGAGGAGATCAAGCAGGCCCGCTGGATCGTCAAGGAGCGGCAGGAGATGCTCGCCGAGGCGAAGCGTGAATGTGACCGGCTGATCGGCGAGGCGCGGGAGCAGGCCGTGCGTGAGGCGTCACAGACGGAGATCGTGAAGATCGCAGAGAGGCAGGCGCAGGACATCGTTGATGATGCCCGCAGACAGGCGCGCGAGACGCGACTCGAGATGGAGGACTGGGCCGACGGGATTCTCTCGACGCTCGAGGTCAACCTCGACAAGTTCCTCGTCGCTGTCCGTCGTGGCCGAGAGCGGTTGCACGAGCGCTCGCAGGAATCGGTCATGTCCGGGATCGGCCCGATCGAACCGATCGGCTCCGGCTCGGACGACGACTCCTACGTGTAGGCCGACGCGGCTCCCCGGATGCCGCAGGCTACCCTGGGTCGATGACTACCTACCCTCTTCGCCGTCTTCGCCTCCGGCTCGGTGACGAGCACCGGGAAGCAGTGACGGTCGGTCTGCAGCCGTTCGAGCTCGGAGGCGAGCGCTATCTCCCGGTGCCGGCAGAGGTAGAGGCCGTCTTCGAGGCTCAGCGGGCCGTCAGCGGAGATGTCTTCCGGTTGACGTTCGGGTCGCGTCTCCACGGGCCCTGTATGCGTTGCTTGCAGGATGCCGTGGTTGGCGTGGAGGTAGACGCGCGGGAGTATCACGCGACCGACGACGGTGCGCCGCAGGATCTCCGGTCGGAGTACGTCCTCGAGGGCGAGCTGTTGCTCTCGCAGTGGGCCCGGGACGCGATCGCGACGGGCCTACCCGACCAGATTCTCTGTCGTCAGAACTGCTCGGGGCTCTGCCCCGTCTGCGGCAAGGACCTGAACGACGAGCCGCACGGCCACGAGGAGACGGTTGCCGACCCACGGTGGGCGGCGCTCGAGCCGTTGCGCGATACATCATGACGACCCGTTCCCGTGCCCGGATCGTGCTCGTGGATCACGGCAGGGTTGCCCTGATCCGCCGTGTCCGTGAAGGGCGAACGTACTTCCTCTTTCCCGGGGGCGGTGTCGAGGAAGGCGAGACATCTGAGGAGGCGGCAAGAAGGGAGGCGCTGGAGGAGCTCGGGGTCGAGGTCGAGTTGGGGCCGCTCGTCCACAAGGAGGCGTTTGGGGGCTCGACCTTCCTCTACTACGACGCCTGGATCGTCGGTGGCAGCTTTGGCACGGGGACATGGCCCGATCATGCGCTGCTGACCGACGCAGAGCGGGCAAAGAGCGGCACGCACGAGCCGGTCTGGATCCCGCTCGACGAGCTCCGGGGACTGGACATCCGGCCACGTGCGCTCGGCATCCTGCTTGCGATCTGAGCCGTGCCCTACCGGTGTGTGCGGGCGCTCCTCGTTCAGGCCGAGGACGAAGCCGAACCGCCCTGCCCCGTCGATGCCGTTCGGCACGCCAGCGTGCAACCGGGCATCTTCCCCTACCGAACCTCGACCGGGCGGGTTCCGGTACACTCTGCAGCCGCCGATGGCAGTCCCCAAGCGAAAGACCTCGAAGGCTCGCCGCGACAAGCGTCGTGCCCAGCACGGCATCGCCGTGCCGAGCGTCAACGTCTGCTCGAACTGTGGTTCGCCGACGCGGGCTCACCATGCGTGCCCAACGTGCAAGACGTACCGAGGACGCGAGATTCAGCCGCTCGGAACCCCGGCGCCGTAGTCCGGATGCGCGTCCGCGTCGCCGTGGACGCTCTCGGGGGCGACCGTGACCCGGCAGAGAGAGTGGCCGGTGCTCTGGCCGCCGAGACGTCCGAGGTGCAGCCGGTCATCTACGGTCCCGCAGGCCTCGACACCTGCGGCCTCGACCACGTCGTTACGAGTGGAATGGTCGAGATGGACGACAAGCCTGCCGACGCGGTGCGCGGCAAGCCTGAATCGTCACTCGTCCGCGCCGTCCGCGCCGTCGGCGAGGGGGATGCCGACGCGGTCGTCTCGGCAGGAAATACCGGGGCCGTGCTCGCGGCGAGCCTGCTCTACGTCCGCCGACTCGAAGGTGTCTTCCGTCCCGGCATCGCCGTCGTGATCCCCACGGACAACGGGCCGTGTGTCCTCATTGATGCCGGGGCCACGGCGGACGCGAAGCCGGAGCATCTGCTGCAGTTCGGTGTCATGGGCTCGATCTTCGCGGAGGAGGTTCTCGGCGTCGAACGGCCCCGGGTCAGGCTTCTGTCGATCGGAGAGGAGCCGGAGAAGGGGAATCAGCTGACCCTGGAAGCGCACGCATTGCTCTCGACGAGCTCGCTTCGCTTCGAGGGGAACATGGAGGGGCGGGCTCTGCTCGCCGGCGAGACGGATGTGATCGTGTGTGACGGCTTTACCGGCAACGTGGCCCTGAAGACGCTCGAAGGGACGGTTCACAGTCTGCTCGTCGCCCTCCGTGCCGAGATTGCAGGGACGGCCCGAGGGAAGCTCGGCGGTCTTCTGATCCGTCCGGGGGTGACACGCCTACGTTCCCGACTCGATCCCGAGACGACCGGAGGTGGCTATCTCCTGGGACTCCGTGGTCTCATCGTGGTTGCGCACGGATCGAGCTCAAGATATGCGATCGAGAACGCTGTCAGGCTGGCTGCACGCGGGGTAGACCACGACATTGTCGGCCGGTTGAGCGTCGCCTTTCCGGAACGCGTGGTAGAGTCGTGGCGCTCTACGATTCTGCCCGCTCCAACGAGAGGTTGAAGAACAGTGGCACTATCCCGTGAAGAAGTATCCGAGCGCGTCAAGGCCGTTCTCATCGAGCAACTCGGTGCGGAGGAGGGCGCTCTCTCGGAGGAGGCTTCGTTCCAGGACGACCTCGACGCTGACTCCCTCGATCTCGTTGAGCTGATCATGGAGCTCGAGGATCAGTTCGGGATCAAGATATCCGACGAAGATGCACAGACGCTCACGACCGTTGGTCAGGCCGTTGATTACGTCGTAGCGCACCAGGAGTAGCGATCGCGTGAGGGGCTGGCTGCGAGTGAGCATCCCCTCCCAGAACCGTCTCAATCGTGTGGCGTTTCCCGTTCGTCCGACAACGAGGCTCGTTGCCTGAATGTCGGACGAACGGGGCACGCCGGGACATGTTCAGCCCCCCGAGCAAGGGGGTACCAGGCCGGATCCCCAAAGCGCAGTGAAGGGGTGCGCGCTCGGGCGCCTGATCGAATCTCTCCCCCTGGCGCGCCGCGACCACGTCTTCACCCACACCTCCTGGGCAACCGATCGCGGGTCGTCCTACGAGCGACTCGAGTTCCTTGGCGACTCGGTGCTCGAGCTGTCGATCGCGCGGGCGCTCTATGACCGATTTCCCGACGCATCCGAGGGGCGGCTTGCCAAGATCCGCGCACATGTCGTCTCCCGTCACAGCTGTGCGGCCGTCGCGAAAGAGCTCGACCTCGGCCGGTTTCTTCTCGAGCAGGCCCGTGATGTGCCGGACGCCGAGCTCGACAGGATCGTGTGTAGCCGCAACGTCCTTGCTGCGCTGCTCGAGGCCGCAATTGCCGCGGTCTATCTCGAGCACGGGTTCGAGGCGGCCGAGAGTGCCGTTGTCGAAGCGTTCGACTCGCTGATCGAGTTTGCGCGCACCGGCCACATCGACAACAAGACGGAACTGCAGGAGGCGCTCGCGCGTTCGGGCAACCAGGTGCAGTACAGCGTCGTGGACGTCGAGGGCCCGCCGCACGACCGCCAGTTCGTGTGTGTGGCCGTGATTGCCGGAGAGCGGGTCGGGACAGGGCGGGCCTCGACGAAGAAGGCGGCAGAGCAGGGTGCCGCGAGGCAGGCACTCGAGGCGATGGCACACGTCGTGCCCCGCCCACCGTAGGGGCGGGACCTGCCCCGCACACCCCGGCCACCCTTCGCACACCCCGCACACCCGGCCCGCCCCGCCCGCGTCTCATGCAGCGCGTTCGTCGTCTCGCCGCCTGCGCCCGACGGTCGCCGGGCTAGCGCGGCTCGAGCAGGTAGTGGCTGACGATCCACTCGTTCCCGCCCGCGAATGCGAAGAGCTCCGCGCAGGCGAGAAAGAAGGTGCGCCACTCGTTCAGAGCGCCCTCCGAGCCGAGAATGGCGAGGGCCTCGGTCCGGCCTGCATCGAGGTTCTCCAGCCACGCCTCGGCCGTCCTCGCGTAGTGGGAGCCCCCGACGCGCCAGTGCTCACGCACCACGAGGTCGTTCGTGAACCGCAGCAGAAGGTCGTCCGACGGCATGATCCCGCCGGTGAAGAAACGGCGGCCCATCCACGACCGATCGAACGCGTAGGCGTAGCGCACATGGGCGAAGACGTGTACGAACATCTTCCCGTCGTCTGTGAGCATGCCGCGCACACCGTGCAGCAGCGCGCTCCAGTTGCGCATGTGCTCGAACATCTCGACCGAGACGACCCGGTCGAAGCGTCGTCTCGTCTCGAAGACGTTGATGTCGGACGTGACGACCTCGATGTTGGGATGCCCGAGGCTTTCGATGAATGCCTTCTGCGGGCCCGAGTTCGACACTGCAAGGACGCGGCAGGCGGGATATCGCTCTGCGATCCACCCGGAGAGCGAGCCCCAACCGCATCCGAGGTCGAGTATCTCCATTCCATTCTCGATCCCTGCGCGGGCACACGTGAGTGCGAGCATCGTCTCCTCCGCGTCCGCAAGCGTCTCGACTCCGTCCGGCCAGAAACAGCCCGAGTACTTGCGACGTGGCCCGAGAGCAAGCTCGAAGAACCGGGGCGGCAACTCGTAGTGCTGGTCGTTCGCGGCGGTGGTCTCGACCGCGATCGGACCGGTCGTCATTCCGACGACCGTCTGCTCGAATGCGTCGATCCCGCGGAGCCGCTCGCGGCGGAGACGGAGACGGCAGCTCTGTCGGATCGCGGTACGCAGGAGCGTGTCCGGCAGGAGTCCTCGTTCGACGACGCGGTCGGCGATCATGCCGCCGAGCTCCGCTTCGGCGGCCGGGGAACGAATATCGAGACCTCTTCCTGGTAGCGCCGGTAGTCGTCTCCACGGCTGCGGAGAGACTGCGCCTCTGTCTCGGGAATCCCCGTCACCTTGAACAGCAACACAAAGAGGAAGACCGGGACGAAGATCGCGACCCAGCCGTAGGGCGACGAGAAGGCGATCACCGCCCAGGCGACCCAGTGCAGCCATTCGAAGAAGTAGTTCGGGTGGCGCGACCAGCTCCAGAGCCCGTTCCGCGCAGTCTTCCCTCTGTTTGCCGGGTTGCCCTTCCAGACGGCCAGCTGCGTGTCGGCGGTCATCTCTCCCGCGATCGAGCCGAGCGCGAGGACGACGCCGACCCAGGAGAGCCACGTCATCTCGCCGCGGTCGGCGGCGACGAAGGCGAACGGCAGTGAGAACACGAGCACAAAGCCGGCCTGCGCCTGGAAGAAGACGAAGAACGCCCGGTTGGCGTTCGGCGCCCACCGTCGTCGTAGCTCCTGGTAGCGCCCGTCCTCGTCCTTTCCGGCGAGCCGTGCCAGCAAATACGTCCCAAGCCGCACGCCCCAAACCACGCCGAGGCTGGCCACGATCACGCGATGGAGCGTCGCTCCTTCCGCGAGCAGGGCGTAGGTAATGGCCGTGCCGGCGATCCCGAGCGCCCAGGCGACGTCCACGTAGCTCGCGTTCGAGATCCGGACCGAGACGAGCCAGACGCCGACCATCATCGCGCTCGCGCCGGCTGCGCCGATGAGAAGGAGGAGCCAGGGCGACGAGATCATGCCGTGACAGTAGTCGCCGAGACCTGTGAGCCGGTTCGGACGTGTCGCCACCGTCCGTGTGCATCGCTAGTTTTTGACGGCGGTGCACCTCCAATCGATCAAGATTCGCGGCTTCAAGTCGTTTGTGGACTCGCTTGAGATGACCCTCGAGCCGGGTGTCGCAGTCGTTGTCGGCCCAAACGGCTCCGGTAAGTCGAACGTCGCCGACGCCATCGTCTGGGCCGCGGGGTCGCTGGCGCCGTCGGAGATGCGGGCGGAGAAGCCCGACGACGTGCTCTTTAATGGCTCCGACACGCGCCCCGCCGCCGATCACTGCGAGGTCGAGCTCGTCTTCGACAACGAAGATGGCGGCTTTGGTGGCGACGTGGACTTCGGCCAGATCTCGATCACGCGTCGGCTCGTGCGTGGCGGTGAGGGGCAGTATCTCGTCAACAAGGCGGCCGTCCGGCGCACCGATCTTGTCGAGTTGCTCGCGGATGTGGGTCTCGGCGGCTCGATGCACTCGATCGTCTCGCAGGGCAAGATCGATGCCGTGCTCGCCTCGAAGCCCGAGGACAGGCGTCACCTGGTCGAGGAGGCTGCGGGCCTCGGAAAATTCAAGCGCCGCAAGCATCGTGCAGAGCTCAAGCTTGCGCGCGTCGAGATCCAGGTCGAGCGTGCCCGGGACGTCGAGGAGGAGGTCAAGAAGCGGCTTCGTCCGTTGGCACTTCAGGCAACTGCGGCAGAGCGCGCCGAGAAGCTCGCGGTCGAGATTGCAGGGCTGCGCGCGCGGATCGCACAACTTGACCTGCTCGCCGTGGCAGAGCGGCGTGCCGACACGGAGGCCCGTCGCGATGCTGTTGCGATCCTGCGGCGCAGTGCGCAGGAGCGGCTCACGGCGCTCCTCGAGGAACGGCGGCAGGCGGAGGACGGGTTGTCCGATGCAGCCGGCGGGCGCGAGGCTGCGCTCGGAGCGCTGTACCGCCTGCAGGGTGCAAGCGAACGGCTCGGCCTGCGGCGTGAGTCGGCGGCGGGGCTCGAGGAGCGGCTGCGTGCCGATCTGGTCGAGGCCGAGCAGGCGGTTGCCGATCGCAGCGACGCTGCCGTGCTCGTGCTCGAGGATGCGGCCCGCGCGGCTGCGATGGCGGCGCGCGACGCGGCAGAGGCGCACGGCCAGGCGTCCGAACGTGCCCGCCTCGCGCACTCGCGCGTTGCGGTCTTCGAGCGCCGCCTCTCCGGTCAGGCGGAGGCAACCGTGGCGGAACTGCGCGCCGACCGCGGTCGGGTCGAAGCAGCGCTCGCGGACGCGACGGGGGGGCAGGAAGGTGCGAATCGCCGACTCCTCGCGCTCGGTGCCTCACGCGAGCGTCTCGGCCTTCGACAGGAGTCCGCCGCCTCCCTGAGAGACGCACTGGAGATCGATCTCGTCACGGCCAGGGAGATCGAGCAACGGGAAGGGCTTTCGCCACTCGAGCTCGAGCAGCAGGCAAACAAGCTGACAGCGGCGGCGCGTTCCGCCGCATCGGAACGCGATGACGTCGCCGAGCGCTCTCGATCGGCGTACGAGCGCCTCCAGGCCCTCGAACGGGCGCTTGCCGAGCGAGAGGGAATCCCACCCGCTGCACGTGCTCTCGCGGCGGACGGCGCAACGCTTGCCCTCTCGGCCCTCGCCGTTGAGCCGGGAGCGGAGCGTGCCGTCGCTGCCGCACTCGCCTGGCGTGCGTCGGCCGTCCTCACGCGTGATGCCCGACACGGGCTCGATTTGCTCGAGCAGACACGACGGGACGGCCTCGGCAGCCTCACGGTGATCGTTGACCGCGACGCTGTTGCGGTGACAACGCCTCCGGTCGAGGGCGCACGCCCGCTCGGCTCGCTTGCAACCGGAAGCGCCGCGGCGCTGCGTCTTCTCGACGGCTTCTGGCTCGTCGCTGTCGATCGTCTCCTCGATGCAACCCATGGCACGGTGATCACGAGCGAGGGGCACGGCTATGACCCCGAGCGTGGTGAGCTGTGGTTTGCGGGTGAGACAGCGGAGGCGGTGCTGCTCGAGATGGACGCACGTCGCCGAGCACTCGCCGACGAGGTGGCCGAGCTCGCCGGACGGTCGTCGAGTGCGGCACACGCAGCGGAGGAGGCCCAAGCGGCTGCAGCCGCCGGGGAAGAGGCTTTTGCGAAGGTTGCTCATCTCAGGGTGCGGAACATTGACCCGGAGCTCCTGGGCCTGCTCGCCGGATGTGTTGCGCAGCTCGAATCGGCTCTTGGGCGCGCCCATAGCCTCGCGACCGGCCTCGAGGAGCCCATTGCGGCGCGTCTGACGGTCGGAGCGCAGCAGTCGGGCGATCTCGGGGCCGAGCTTCGTCGTCTCTCTGTCCTCGAGGCCGATGCAACCCACGATGCGGCCGCTGCGGTGGCGCGCGCACAGGAGGCGGAGGTCGTCGTCGCCCGACTCGGAGGCAGTGTCGGCACGGGTCCTGCGGACGAGTCAGGCAGCCGGGAGGAGCTGCGTGCGGAGGCGGTGTCGTTGCTCGGTCTTGCCGACCGGGCAGCCGAGGGCGCGCAGGAGGCTGCCGACCGGGCGCGGAGCGCCGACGCGGCACTGCTCGAACGGCGCCCCCGACGATCGGCGCTCGACCCCGATATGCTCGTGCGGCTCTGTGATGCCGTGGCGTCACTCGGCGCCGGCCTCGAGCAGTCGGTGCAGATAGCGACGCGCCTCGAGGCTCCGGTCAGGGCGCGCGTAGACGCGGGTGCGAAGCGGGCGACGCTCCTCGGTGAGGAGTTGCGCCGTCTTGGTGCGGCAGAGGTCGAGGCCCGTCGGCAGGCCGACGACGCGACCGAGCACGCAACGACGGTGCAGGTTGACCTTGCGCGTCTCGAGGCCGAGGCCGAGGAGGCGCAGCGCCGGCTCGACGCGTCAGGTGCGGACGTCCCGGCAGAGGGAGACGACGGGGCCGAGCTCGCGGCGCGCGCAGACCGTCTCGATGCCCGGCGTGAGGATCTCGGCAGGGTCAATCCGCTCGCCAAGGAAGAGTACGAGGCAGAGAAGGAGCGGCTCGACGACCTGGCAACCCAGCGGCAGGATCTCGAGGCGTCTCTTGCCGAGATCGCGAAGCTCCGCGACGAACTCGCGGAGACGGTGGAGCGGCGCTTCGACGAGACGTTCGAGACGGTCGCGCGTCATTTCGAGGAGGTCTCGGCGACTCTCTTCCCCGGAGGCGAGGGCCGGCTGCGGCTCGTTCACCCGGACGCTGTCGATGCCGATGCCGATGGCAATGCCGACAGCAGGCTCGAGGCCGGTGTGGAGGTCGAGCTCCGGCCGGCAGGAAAGCGGATCACGCGCCTGAGCCTGCTCTCGGGCGGCGAGAAGGCACTCGGGGCGATCTCGTTTCTCTTTGCCCTCTTTCTTGCCAGGCCGTGTCCGTTCTACCTTCTCGACGAGGTCGATGCTGCTCTCGACGATACGAACACAATGCGCTTCGTCGAGTTGTTGCGCCGGTACTCCGACCGCGCGCAGTTCATCGTGATTACCCATCAGAAGCGCACGATGGAGGCCGCTGACGTCCTCTACGGTGTCACGATGGGCGGCGAAGGCGTCTCACAGGTCATCTCGCGCCGGCTGCCGCAGCACGACACCGCCGCGGTTACCGCCCTGTAGCTCGCCGGGGCGCGGTAGCGTGCCTCCCGTGTCGAGAACATGGGCAGAGCTGTTTTGCGACGAGGAGGAGGCCGCGGACGAGCAGGAGCGCAGTGGCTTCTTCGGTCGCCTGCGAGAGTCACTCGCGAAGAGTCGCCGTGCCTTGACGGCCGAGCTCTCTGCGGGCGTGTTCGACACGGGTGACGAGGAGGCGTGGGAGCGGCTCGAGGAAGCCCTCATTCACGGGGATGTCGGCGTCCGGGCGACGGCCGAGATCGTGCGGCGCCTCGAGGCGCGAGGTGAGGTGGCCGACCTCGCCGACGCGCTCGCGGAGGAGATCGAGCAGCTGTTCGGGGCTGCCCCGACCCTCGATCTGACAGCAAAGCCGACCGTCATCCTCGTCGTCGGTGTCAACGGCACGGGCAAGACGACGACGGTGGGCAAGCTTGCGCAGAAGCTCCGCGAGCATGGGCGCAGCGTGCTCGTCGGGGCCGGTGACACCTTCCGGGCCGCCGCCGAGGAACAGCTCGAGATCTGGGCGGAGCGGGCGGGCGCCGACTTCATCGGCGCGCCTGCAGGTGGTGACCCTGCAGCCGTGGCCTTCGATGCGGTCGAGGCCGGGAAGGCACGTGGGCGGGATGTCGTGATCGTCGATACGGCGGGGCGCCTCCATACGCAGTCACACCTGATGGACGAGCTCGCGAAGGTCAGGCGCGTGATCGAGGGCCGGATCGACGGTGCGCCACACGAGACGTTGCTCGTTGTCGATGCGACGACCGGCCAGAATGGCCTTCAGCAGGCTCGTCTCTTCGGCGAGGCTGCCGGGGTGACAGGTGTCGCCCTGACGAAGCTCGACGGTTCGGCGAAGGGCGGTATCGCGGTCGCGATCGCCTACGAGCTCGGCCTTCCGGTGAAGCTCGTCGGCGTGGGGGAGGGGCTCGACGACCTGCGCCCGTTCGACCCGCGTGAGTTCGCCCGGGCCCTCGTCTCGGGCTGACACGCAGGTTCCGTGCGTCCGGCATGTGCCCTGGATGGTGCATTCCGACCCGGCCGTACGAGAGCCCGTTGTGACGAGGGTTTCCCTGGCGCGGTCAGGCATCCGTACACTTCACAGCCGTGTTCGACGCCCTCTCCGACCGGCTCCAGGCAACGCTTGGCGCGCTCGGCCGCGCGAAGCGGCTCGACGAGGACGCCGTCAACAAGGCAATGCGTGAGATCCGGCTTGCGCTGCTCGAGGCAGACGTCAACTTTCAGGTCGTCAGGGATTTCGTCGCGGGAGTCAAGGCAGAGGCTCTCGGGGACGACATTCTCAAGGGGCTGAACGCGGGGCAGCAGGTCGTCAAGCTCGTCCACGACCGGCTCACGGAGCTGATGGGCGCGGGAGACTCTCAGCTTGCGTTCGGGCGGCCACCGACGGTCATTCTGCTGGCCGGTCTGCAGGGGTCTGGCAAGACGACCACCTCCGCCAAGCTCGCGCTCCACCTGCGCCGTCAGGGCAAGCAGGCGGGCCTCGTCGCAGCTGACCTGCAACGGCCCGCGGCGATCGACCAGCTAGAGCAGCTCGGAAAGCAGATCTCGATCCCCGTCTACCGCACCGACACGCAGGACCCCGTCCAGGCGGCCGTGCAGGGTGTCGCGCGTGCGAAGGAGGACGGCCTCGACGTCGTGATCGTCGATACCGCCGGCCGCCTGAACGTGGACGAGGCGCTGATGGACGAGCTCGCACACATCCGGGATGCCGTCAAGCCGCTCAACATCCTGCTCGTCCTCGATGCGATGACGGGACAGGAAGCCGTCAACGTCGCCGAGGCCTTTCAGGCACGCGTCGCCTTCGACGGCGTCGTCCTGACCAAGCTCGACGGCGATGCCCGCGGTGGTGCCGCGCTGTCGGTCAAGGCGATCACCGGCAAGCCCATCAAGTTTGCATCGGTGGGCGAGAAGCTCGATCAGCTCGAGGTTTTCCATCCCGACCGGATGGCTTCACGCATTCTCGGCATGGGCGACGTGCTGACCCTGATCGAGAAGGCCGAGGCGGCCGTGGCCGACGATGACCAGGAGGAGATGGAGCGCCGGATGCGCGCCGGCGAGTTCACCTTCGACGACTTCCTGCAGAGCTACCGGATGCTGCGCAAGATGGGGCCCGTCAAGGGCATTCTCAAGCTGCTCCCGGGGGTCGGTCAGCAGCTCGACGGGGTGGAAATCGACGAGGCGCAGATGGCGCGAGTCGAGGCGATCGTGCTCTCGATGACGCCGCTCGAGCGGCGCTCCCCGTCGATCATCAACGGCCCTCGTCGTCGTCGGATCGCGGCCGGTAGCGGCACGTCGATCGACGAGGTGAACAAGCTGCTCGCGGCCCGCAAGCAGATGCAAAAGATGATGAAGCAGTTCGGCAAGGGAACCATGCCGATGCTGCCACCCGAGCTAACCGGCGGCAAGCCGCGCCGATGATTGGCACAATCACTGTCCAACACGAAACGCACGAAGGAGACGAATGGCTGTTCGCATAAGATTGGCACGGATCGGATCGAAGAAGAACCCGATTTACCGTATCGTCGTGGCCGACTCGCGCTCGCCGCGTGACGGTCGTTTTATCGAGATCATCGGTCGCTACAACCCCCAGACCAATCCGTCCACGATCGAACTCGACGAGACCAAGGTCAACGAGTGGCTCGCCAAGGGTGCCCAGCCCAGCGATCCGGTCGCGAAGCTGATCAAGATCGCCCGCAGCAGCGCCTCGAGCTCCTGATGCCTGTGGTCGGCTTCTAGTGCTCGGTTCGGGAAGCCACTCGGGTCATGGCTGCTGCAAGGCTGAGCCGCGCTGTGTCCTCGATCGCTCCGGCATAGCCCCGATATCGGGGCTCTCTGCGTCCTTGCCTGGCTTGCGTTTCGCGCGCCAGGATCATCAGGTGACTTCCGGAATGGCGCACTAGCGTCGTGGCCGAGCTTCTCGCCTGGATTGCACGGCATCTCGTGGACGACCCGGCGGCCGTCGAGGTCGTGTCGATCGAGCGCGACGGCGTGCTCGTCCTGCGGCTCCATGTTGCGCCCGATGATGTCGGCAAGGTGATCGGCCGTCAGGGCCGGATCGCGCGGGCCCTACGCACGCTCGTTCGTGCGAGTGGCGTGAGAGACGACCGGCGGGTTGTGCTGGAGATCGACGGCTGACCACGGACGGCACCTACGTTCCGGTCGGTCGCGTTGGACGGCCGCACGGGCTCGACGGCGTCTTCGTCGTCGAGCAGGGAAGCGACGACCCGAACCGTTACGCAGTCGGTGCCGTGTTACACGTTGACGGCGTGCCGGCAACGGTTGTCGTGTCGCGTCGGGTCGGGCGAGGCCGCCACGCAATCCTTCTCGACCGTCCGATCGAAAGAGGCAGCGCACTGATGGTGCTGCGGAGCCAGTTGCCCGTCCTTCCCGAAGGCGAGTTCTACGCCTTCGAGATCATCGGCCTCCGGGTCGAGGAGGTGGGCGGGAGGGCGTGTGGAACCGTGAAGGATCTCCTCCCGGGCCCCGCAAACGACAACCTCGAGCTCGATGACGGCTCCCTCATCCCGATGGTCGAGGATGCAATCAGGTCGATCGACCGGGAGGAAGGGATTATCCTTCTCAACCCGGGCTTCATCCTCTGACGGTTACCCTGGCTCGATGCGTCTCGATGTCTTCACGCAGGTTCCCCACGCCTTCGGCTGGCTGACCGAGCAGAAGCCGGTCGCCACCGTCCTTGGCACCGAGCTCGATCTCCGACTCTTCAACTATCGCGACACCACTCCGCTGCGTGCCGGTCAGGTGGACGACTCCCCGTATGGCGGCGGGGCGGGCATGGTGCTGCGCGTTGACGTCGTCGCCGCGGCGCTCGACGCGACCTACGGCGGTGCTCCTCCGGCACGCGTCATTGCGTTGACCCCTCAAGGGCGCCAACTCGACCAGGCCCTCGTCGAGGAACTCGCAACCGAGCCAGGAATCGCGGTTCTCTCTTCGCGATTCGAGGGCTTCGACGCGCGGATCGTAGACCACCTCTGCACCGATGCGGTCTCGATCGGGCCGTATGTGCTCTCGGGTGGCGAGCTACCCGCAATGGTGCTCGTGGACGCAATCGCCCGTAGGCTGCCGGGGGCTCTGGCGGATGGATCGGGCGAGAACGAGAGCTTCAGCGAAGCGCTCGACGGCGGCATCGAGTATCCGCACTACACCCGTCCGTCGGAGTTCCAGGGCTGGGTTGTCCCCGACGTGCTGCTCTCGGGGAATCACGGGCACATCGAAAGCTGGCGGGCCGAGCAGAGCCGACTGCGAAGCATCGCGTGAGCGACGCAGAGGATCGTCCCGGCGACGCGCACGAGGCTGTTCCCGGCGACGCGCACGAGGCTGTTCCCGGCGACGCGCACGAGGCTGTTCCCGTTGCTCCTCCTCTACCGTCGGCCACTCCCTTGTCCGGGGCTCCGGCCGTCCCGTCCCTGCCGGCAGCGACGCCCTGGACGGTGCCGTCGGATGAGAGTGCGTCCACCGGTGAGCACGGCTGGCCGATGGTTGCCGACGACTCTCCCGGCAACGGGGGCGAGCTGGACGGACAGCCCCCAGTCTCCGGCGAGGTGCCTCCGCCTCGTCGTGCATCGGACTGGCGGCATCCCGTTGATCGACTCACACGGCGGCTGCCGACTGCCGTTCGCGTCACGATTGACTGGGTTTTCACGATTGTCGGGGCGGTCGTCATCGTCCTGGTTGTCAAGGCGTTTGTCGTCAACCCGTACCGGATTCCGTCGTCGTCGATGGAGTCGACACTGCACTGCTCCCAGCCCGCGGTCGGATGCGAGACCCGTTCGGCCGGGCCGATCGATCTCTCCGATCGGGTTCTTGCAAACCGGTTCCTGTACAGGATTCGTGACCCTCGGCGGGGCGAGATCATCGTGTTCAGGACTCCGCCCGAAGCCCAGATCAGGTGCGGCGCAGGTGGTACGTTCGTCAAACGGCTTGTCGGACTCCCGGGCGATACGGTCGAGGTGCGGTTGCGCGACGGTGACGGCTACGTCTACATCAACGGCAAGCCCCTGCGTGAGCCGTATATCGAGAAGTCACGGCGATCCGCGATCGAGACGTACCCCTCAACAAAGATCAAGCCGGGAAACTACTTCATGATGGGCGACAACAGAGCCCAGTCGTGTGATTCGCGTCTCTGGGGTACCGTGCCCCGGGCGAACCTGATCGGCAAGGTCTTCGCGACCTACTGGCCGCCCAACCGCATTTCGCTGCACTGAGCGCGGGAGAGCGCGAGGGGAGGGCGTGTCGCAGTGCGGAGGAGGTTTGCCATCCACTGCCCTTGCGCTCCGTCTCGTCGGCAGCCACGCACTCTTCAGGCTTCTTTCGGTACACTCGGTAGCCGGTCACGGCCGCTCCCCTTATGAGCACAATCATCCAGAGCATCGAGCAGGCGCAGTTGCGCGAGGTACCTGTCTTCAAGGCGGGCGATACCGTCCGCGTCCACTTCAAGGTGATCGAGGGTACGCGGCATCGCATCCAGGTCTTCGAGGGCGTTGTGATCAAGCGCCAGGGCTCCGGCGCTCGTGAGACGTTCACGGTGAGGAAGCAGTCGTTTGGCGTGGGTGTCGAGCGCACGTTTCCACTCCACTCGCCGAAGATCGAGAAGCTCGAAGTGGCGATGATCGGTGATGTCAACCGCGCGAAGCTCTACTACCTCCGTGGTCGCGTCGGCAAGAAGGCGCGCATCCGCGAGCTCCGCCAGTAGTCGCTCGGGCGCTCGGCAGCTCTCGGAGCGTGGCATGCGTGCGCCTCGCCGGATTCGTATCTCTCCTCACGGCAGCCGTGTTCCTCGCGGGTTGCGGCACCGAATCACCGCGCGAGGCGGGCGCAAGGACGGCGGTCGAGGAGTCTCTTTCCACCAACGAGTACGACCGTGAGAGAACGCACTGCTCCGACAATCCGGCGCCCTGGTTCATCGAGCGCGAGACAGACTCTTTCATCTGCGCCGCGAAACGACGCGACGGTGACTGTGACTGGTATCGCGCCACTCTGAAGAATGCTGGCTGGGAGGTCGTGCTCGACCGGGCAGATGCGGGCTGCATTCTCTCCTTCTGAGCCCCGGACGTTACGAAGAAAGCACGAAGACGACACGAGCGCGTTCCGGTTCGATCCCTATCCTCGGGGGAAGTGGCAGCTCCGAGCGGACATCGTCTCTTGCGGTATGACCGCCGTCTCGGTGTGCGCTTCGTGGCGGGCGCTGACGAGGCGGGGCGTGGATCGCTGGCCGGGCCGCTCGTCGTGGCCGGCGTGCTGTTCGACTACGCGTCGCTGCGCGGCCACCGCGTGCGTCCACTCGCGTCGCTGAACGACTCCAAGAAGGTCGGTACCGCGGTACGCGAGGTGCTCCTTCAGGGCGTACTTGCCTGCGCGACACACGTTTCAGTGCGGATCGTCCCGGCCTGCGACATCGACCGGCACGGATTGCATCGCTCGAACCTCGCCGCACTCGCGGCCGTCCTTGCAGACCTGTCTCCTCGGGCAGAGGTGTGCCTCGTTGACGGCTTCGATCTCGGGTCGTCGGCCGCACGGCACCAGGTCGTCGTTCACGGTGACACGCGCAGTGCAGCGATTGCGGCAGCCTCGATCGTCGCCAAGGTCACCCGCGATCGCATCATGCGCCGGCTCGACGAGCTTCATCCGCAGTACGGTTTCGCGCGGCACGTTGGCTACATCACCCCGGTGCACGAGAGAGCCGTCCGTGAGCACGGCCCGTGCCAGCAGCACCGGCTCTCGTATGCAGCAAGGTGTTACACGCCCCAAGACCTCGAGGCGGCGGCGTGAACGCCGGTGAGCGGCGGGCGCTCTGGCACTACCGACTGCGTGGGTACCGGATCGTCGGGACCAACGTGCGCGCAGGGCGAAACGAGCTCGATCTCATTGTGCGCCGGGGACGGAATCTGACGTTCGTCGAGGTGAAGGAGCGGCGTGGCTCCGGCTTCGGTGGAGCCATCGGAGCCGTCGATGCAGAGAAGCGCCGCAGAGTCCGGCGTGCCGCTCAGGTCTGGCTCTCGCGCAACCCTCAAGCGGCTCATATCCGGGTCGGCTTCGAGGTGATTGCCATAGACGCGAGGCGACTGACGCGCGTGATGACAACGCTGACCGAGGTGTAGATGAGACCCGGGGGAGGAATCGTGCTCGTCGTGATGAAGCGATGAACGTGGCGGCTACGCAGGAGGCGCTCTACCACACACACGACCTCGATCTGTCGTGGTCGGAGGCCTCCCTGCCCGAGCGTGAGCGTACGAAGCACGTTCACCGACTACACCCGTACCTCGGCAAGTTCATTCCCCAGCTTGTCGAGGCGATGCTCGTCCGGCACGTCCGGGCGGGCGGGCGGGTGCTCGATCCGTTCGCGGGCTCCGGTACGACCCTCGTGCAGGCTCTCGAGTCGGGCTACGACGCGACCGGCGTGGATATCGCGGGCTTCAACGCGCTCCTCGTCCGGGTCAAGACGCGCCCCTATAACCTCGTAGCCCTGCGTCGCGATCTTCTCTTCGCCCACGCGGAGGCGGAGGCCTTCGAGCCGTGCGGCGTCTATCCGGAGGAGGCCTCGGACTACGTGCGTTCCTGGTACGCGCCCGCGGCGGCAGAGGAGCTCCTTCATTTCCGCGGGCTCGTCGAGCAGGTCGGTTCTGTCGACGTCCTCCGCGTTGTCCTTGCGCGTTCGGCGCGCTCGGCGCGGAGGACGACACATTTCGATCTCGAGTTTCCGCGTGAGCCGCAACTCGAGCCGTACTGGTGTTTCAAGCATCGCCGTGAGTGCCGACCGGTTGTCGCAGCAAGGCGGTTCCTGCTGCGCTACACCCTCGATACGCTCGAGCGGATCGAGACCTTTGCGGCAACGCGAACCCTTGATTGTGTCGCCCGCACGCTGCATGGCGATGCCCGCACGATCGACCTCGAAGGACCCTATGACGGCGTTATTACCTCGCCGCCGTATCCCGGTCTGATCGACTATCACGAGCAGCACCGCTACGCCTACGAGCTTCTGGGTATCGACGAGCGGCGCGACCTCGAGCTGGGAAGGCCGGCGCGTGGCACGGGGCGTGCTGCGATCGAGGAGTACGTTGAGGGCGTCGCGAGTGTCCTCGAGAACGCCCGCTCGTCGCTCGTGCTCGGAGGGCGGATGTGCATTGTCGTCAACGATCGACGCGAGCTCTACCCCGAGATCCTGCAACGGGCCGGCCTGCGGCTTGTCGATCGGCACGAGCGCCATGTCAACCGGCGTACCGGTCGCCGTGCGGGCGAGTACTACGAGTCGATCCTCGTCGCAGTCGCTCGTTGAGCGAGTGCAAACCGGTTCTCTTTCGGCACAGATTCGGCACAGACACGTCACGTCATCCGACGTACCGTCGGTGGTGTGGTTGCCCGCGCTATTACCTCTACCGTCGTCGGCCTCGAGCCGCGTCGTGTTGATGTCGAAGCACACCTCGTCTCGGCGGATCTTCCGGCATTCGCGATCGTCGGTCTCGCCGACCGTGCCTGCCAGGAGGCAAAGCACCGTGTCCAGAGCGGCATCGTCAACGCCATGCTGCCGTGGCCGGCCCGTAATCGAATAACGGTCAACCTGGCCCCTGCGGCGTTACGTAAGGAGGGCTCCGGGTTCGATCTGCCAATCGCCCTCGCTGTTCTCGCCGGCTCGCACCAGATCCCCGTAGGGCGGCTCCTCGAGCACGCGTGCGTCGGCGAGCTCTCGCTCGATGGCCGGGTCAGGCCCGTGGCCGGCACGATCGCCGTGGCAGACGGGGTACGCAGGGCGGGCCTGAAGTTCCTCGTCTGTGCAGCCGAATCGGCCTCCGAGGCGGCCCTCGCCGGCATCCAGGTGATCCCGGTCAGCCATCTCGCCCAGGCGGTCGCCTACCTTCGCGGCGAGGAGGAGATCCCGTTTGCCACGCCACCGGACAGCGGCGACTTCGAGGAGCCCTTTGTTCCCGACCTCGCCGAGGTCAGGGGGCAGGAGCGCGGCAGGCGAGCGCTCGAGCTTGCCGCGGCCGGCGACCACAATATTCTTCTCGCCGGACCGCCGGGTACCGGCAAGACGATGCTCGCACGACGGCTGCCGGGCATCCTGCCCCCGCTCACACGCGATGAGGCATTGGAGGTCACAAGGATCCACTCGGTTGCGGGCACGCTGCCTGCAGGACAGCCAATCATGTTGATGCCACCATTCAGAGCGCCGCATCACGGCGCCTCGGCGGCGGCGATCGTCGGTGGTGGCGCCATCCCCCGGCCCGGGGAAGCAAGCCTTGCCCACCGCGGGGTCCTTCTGCTCGACGAGCTCCCGGAGTTCCCGCGACCCGTACTCGAGTCGCTGCGACAGCCCCTCGAGGATGGCGTTGTGTCGGTGGCACGTGTTGGCGGCCATGCCCTGTTTCCGGCCCGGTTTCGCCTCGTCGCGACGATGAACCTGTGCCCTTGCGGGGGCCGGGGCGACCCGGCTGCCGCGTGCGGGTGTAGCCCTCAGAGGATCTCGGCCTATCGGGAGAAGGTGTCGCGGGCGTTGCTCGATCGGTTCGATCTCGTCGTCGCAATGCCGAGGCCGCGGGCGGAGGAACTGGCAGCACCGCCGGGCGAGGCCTCCGCGACGGTCAGGTCTCGCGTGGTCGCCGGCAGGGAGAGACTGGGTGACGGTGATGTCCTTAAGAGAACGGAGGCGGCGTCCATCCTGCTCGACCGTGCTGTGGAGCATGTGCCCCTCTCGGGCCGTGGACGGGCCCGTGTGGCGCGGGTTGCCCGGACGATCGCTGCTCTCGCGGGAGCGGACAGCGTGCTTCCGGAGCACCTCGCAGAGGCACTCTCGTACCGCTCTCCGCTTGGAGTTTCGGCCGTATGACCATTCGATGCCTTCGTCGGGGACTCGTTCCGTACCCACGGCTCCTGCGCGCAATCCCCGACCCGCCAGGGATGCTCTGGCTTCGTGGCGAGGCTCCGCCGGAGCTGCTCGAGCGGCCAGCTGTGGCGATCGTGGGTGCTCGCGCCTGTTCCTCCTACGGACGCTCGGTCGCGAGGACGCTCGGGCGGGAGCTTGCCGCCGCCGGACTGGTTGTTGTCAGCGGCATGGCGAGGGGGATCGACAGCGAGGCTCACCGTGGGGCTCTCGAGGCGGGCGGGGTGACGATTGCCGTGCTCGGCTGCGGAATCGACCGCGACTATCCGGCCGCGAACCGTGAGCTTGCGTGCCGGATCATCGAGAAGGGGCTGGTCGTCTCGGAGTACGAGCCGGGGGTCGAGCCGGCTCCGTGGCGGTTTCCGGCCCGTAATCGCATTATCGCGGGCCTGTGTATGGCCACCGTGGTGATCGAGGCGCGCGAGCGTTCGGGAGCCCTGATTACCGCCGACTTCGCCCTGGAAGATGGGCGAGAGGTGATGGTGGTGCCCGGCGAGATCACCTCCGCGGTCTCGGCCGGCTCGAACGCCCTCCTGCGTCTCGGTGCAACCCCCGTGACCTCGGCAGCAGACGTGCTCGAGGTCTACGGGATCGAGGTGTCCGTCGAGTCTCCCGGGAGGCTCGGGGGGATCGCGGGGATCGTCTTCGAGCGCCTTGCTGATCGACCCGCAAGCATCGACGAGCTAGCCCGCTCGTTGCGGCGTACGCCGGGTGAGGTGGCCGCAGCCCTGATCGAGCTAGAGCTTGCCGGGCGGGTGGACGAGGGAGACGGCGTCTACCGGGTGACGATCGCGCGGTGAGGCCGCGTGAGCGATGCAGGGCCCTGTGGCTGTCGGTCGCGACTACGATCGGCGCGTGTACAGGATGCACAGCCTTCTCCGGGGCCTTCTCCCGGGCCTTCTCCCGGGCCTTCCCCCGGGCCTTCTCCGGGGCCTTCCCCCGGGCCTTCTCCGGGTCCTTCCCCCGGGCCTTCCCCCGGCGCGCCGACCGCGCATCGCTTTTGTCCTCTTTCTCTGTTGCGCGGCCGCTTTCACGTTTGTGGCCGCTGCGCCCGCTGCGCCCGCCACGAATCGCTACTCGGTTGCTGTCGTCGTTGTTCCGAGGTTCGACCCGGCGACGTATGCGGGCCGTGGGGCGGTGGGTCTGCTCGTGCCCGGTGCCGGCGCAACGGTGTCGCGCGAGCGGGCACTCGCCTCCCTCGTCAGCGGCCGGGTCGTCTCATCACTCGTCGGCCTCGACAGCAAGCCCACCCTGCACCTTTCCGACACCCCGGCCGAGACGACGATCTACGTCGCACTCCCGCCGCCCGGCTCGCACCGCAACGGGGTCAGGTATCCCGTCGCGATCGTGGGCCCAGGCTACCGGGGGCTGCTGACATCCCGCTCGACGCGGATCGACGGCCTCGTATCGCTTGCGGATATCGCGCCGACGGCCGCGGCGATTATGGGCGGGGCGACACCACAGATACGCGCGCGAGACGACCTGCATGCAGCAGCGACGCTTGCGGGCCTCGACAGCGACCTCGCTCGTGCACACGATGCGCGAACGGGTGCAACGCTGTGCCTCATCGGCTGGCTCGTTGTATTCTCGACGCTCGGGATCGTCGCCGGGTCGGCCCTCGCGGGACGGGCCGCCGTGCTCGTGGCACCGGTCGCGCTCACCACTGCGATCCTGCTGCGCGCTGTTGGCATCGACGACCCCTCCATCGTCGTCATGGCACTTGCACTTGCGATCGGTGCCGGATCGTTCCTTCTCGCTGTGCGGCCCGGCATCCTCGTGCCCGCTGTTTGCGCCTTCCTCGTTGGATTCCTCCTCACCCTGGCCTTCCGGCCCGGGATGAACGCGCTGGCTGTGATCGGCCCCCACCCCGACGGCGGCGGGCGATTTTACGGCATCACAAACGCGGTCGAGACGCTCCTACTCGCACCCGCTCTCGCCGTCGCCTCACTCGCCGGGGTCGCAGGTGCAGCCGTGATAGGGGTGCTTCTCCTCGTCACGGTGGGGTGGAGTCGGACCGGGGCGGACGGTGGTGGAGTGCTCGTCGTAGCGTCGGGTTTTGCAGTGCTTCTGGCCGGGATGACCCGGACGCGCCTCACACCGGTGCGCATCGCCGTCGGCGTCCTGTGCATCGTAACTCTCGCAACCGCCATCATCGGCCTCGATGCGCTCCTCGGTGGCTCGAGCCACGTCACACATGCGGTCGGCGGCGGCCCAGGGACGCTGGTCGACGACTTCGATCGGCGACTGAGGATCTCCTGGGCCTGGGTGACGTCAACGAGGTTCACGGCGATCCTCTGTGTGCTGTCGCTCGGTGGCCTGGGCTGGATTGGCGTGCGGGGACGCCACAGCTTCGTCATCGTGGCGGCCCTCGTTGCCGTCGGCGTTTCCCTTGCCGTCAACGACACGCCTGTGGACGTCCTCGGATACGGCGCACTCGGTTGCCTGGCTCTGACCGCGTGGGAGGAGACGCGCACTTCCGTCCTCCACGAAGCGTCCTCGAGGTGGTCGCGCAGGCGGAACGAACACGCTGCGTGATCACGGTACGGTTCGGGGCCGAGTGCCAGGTCGGCTCGGCCACCCGTAGGAGGTGCCGTACCCCTGCGAGAGGTTGAATCCGGCCTTCGGGGCAGACTGCGAGGCTGCGCCGGTCTTCTGGTTCACGCGTAGGAGGCTCATCGCCGTCGACGGCGCTGTTTGGGCCTTTCTCTGCCATCTTCTAGACTGCGCGCAGTGACCCCGTACTGGCTCAGCGAGAAGGCTCCGCCGCTCCCTCTCGTGCGTGTTGACGAGCCGGACGTCGTGATCATCGGAGGAGGTGTCACGGGCTGCACGGCGGCGTTGCGACTCGCGCAGGCAGGCAGGCGCGTGCGCCTCTACGACGCCCGCGAGATTGCAGGCGGTGCAAGTGGACGCAACGGCGGCTTTGCGCTGCGCGGTATGCCCTCTCGGTTTGACCTGACAGCGACGTGGCTCGGTGAGGAACGTGCCAGGGAGCTGATGGCGTGGACGGAGGCCGCACTCGACACGATCGAGGGCCTCGCGGGCGACGCGTTCCGGCGGGTCGGTTCACTGCGGATCGTGGTAGACGGTGAGGAGGAGTTGGCCGAGGTCAGGGCAGAGTACGACGCGCTCACGGCCGCGGGCTTCGAGGCGGAGTGGGTCGAGGCGTCCGATCTCACGCCCCCTGGGCGCTTTACCGGAGCTCTCCGTCATCTCCCGGACGGAGTCCTTCAACCGGCTCGGTTCGTGCGCCGACTTGCGCATCTTGCTGCCACTGCCGGAGTGGATGTGCGTGAGCACACCCGGGTCTCCTCGCTCGGCGAGTTCGGCGGCGCCACGGTCGTCGTCTGTACCGACGGCTATCCAAGCGGGTTGCTCGGCCCGATCGAAGGGCTTATCATCCCGACGCGCGGCCAGGTGATCGCCACCGAGCCGATTCCGGAGCGCCTGTTCGAGATTCCGCACTACGGCCGCCACGAGTACGACTACTGGCATCAGGCCGAGGATGGCCGGATTGTCCTCGGGGGCTTCCGCGACGTGTCGCTCGAAACAGAGTTCACGGCCGAGGAGGCCCTTACCGACTCCGTGCAGCAGTCACTGCGACGGTTTGCCGACGACCTGGTTGGCCGCAAGCTGCGGGTCGATTACGCATGGGCCGGCATCTTCGGCATCGTGATGGACATGCTCCCGGTCGTCGGCCGCGCACCCGGGCTCGAGAACGTCTGGGTCGCCGGTGGGTATTCGGGGCACGGAAACGTGCTCGGCTTCGCGTGTGGAGAGCTCGTAGCGCAGGCTGTCGCGGGCGACGGCCACGTCCCGTTCCTCGATGTTTTCGATCCGTCGCGCCTCCTGAACAGCGACACCTGACGCCGCTCATCCCTCGCGCACGCGGTGAACGCGCGAACCGACGTATCACCCCGCATGTGCCGGCGGCGTCGATCCTCGTCGTGCCCTGCGCTCAGAGTTCGAGTCGTTGCAGATCCAGGGCGTCAGCTTTTGCCACCGCCACCTTCGCGATCGCAAGATCCTGGATGGCAAGGCCGGTGGAGTCGAACAGGGTGATGTCGCGCCCGCTCCGGCGCCCGTCGGCCTCGCCCATCAGCACCCGGCCAATGCCCGTGACCTGCTCGCGGCTGACCACGCCTGCCGCGACTCCTGCAGCGATCTCGCCACCGTGGCTCGCCTGCTCCCAGTCGTCGCAGAAGAGGTCGGCCCGCACCAGCTCGGCCACGGCCACCTCCGCCTTGCCCGGGCCGTCGGCGCCCATCATCGAGACGTGCTGGCCGTCAGCAAGCGACCCCTCCGGGAAGAGCAGTTCGCGCCCGGGTGTCACGGTGACAACGATGTCGCACGCGAGTGCCTCTTCGCGTGACGCCGCCACCGTCGCTCCCAGACGATCGGCCACGAAAGCCGCGCGCGCCGGGTCGATGTCCCAGACCTGGACGTCGCTGCCGAGAGCCCGGAACATCCGTACGGTCTCCGCCCCGTTGACGCCACAGCCGATCACGGCGGTGGACTCGGCCCCCGGCCGACACAGCGTCTCGGCTGCGATCACGGCGGCAGCAGCGGTACGGAGAGCGGTCACCGCGGCGGCGTCGAACAGTGCGACGAGAGCGCCGGTCTCCGCATCCGAGAGCAGCACGAGGCCCGTCACGGTGGGGAGGCCGTTCGCGGGGTTCCCGGGGAACGATGTCACCCACTTGAGGAGCGCGTGGCCGCCGCCGAGCGCCGGCATCGCCCTGAAGTCGCCGGCAGGATAGTTCGTGACGTAGAGCTTCGGATGCATTGTCCAGTCGCCGCAGGCATGAGCGATGAAGGCTGCCTTGACCGCGTCGTAGGCCTCATGAGGGGAGACGGCACGCTCGACGTCGGCGCCCGAGAAGAAAGGGGTGGCCAAGCCCGCGGCCTACGTCGCCTTGACGGCGACGATCAACTTGGAGACCGACTCTTTCGCATCACCAAACAGCATCGTCGTGCGGGGGTCGAGGTAGAGCTCGTTGTCGATTCCCGCGAATCCGGGCGCCATCGACCGTTTCATCACGACAACGGCTGCGGCCTTGTCCACGTCGAGAATCGGCATACCGTAGATCGGGGAGGAGGTATCGCTGCGGGCAGCGGGGTTCGTCACGTCGTTGGCCCCGATCACCAGTACGACATCGGTCTGGGCGAACTCCGGGTTGACCTCGTCCATCTCCTTCAGCGCGTCGTACGGAACATTTGCCTCCGCAAGAAGGACATTCATGTGCCCGGGCATCCGTCCGGCGACAGGATGGATCGCGTAGACGACGTCAACACCCTTCTCCTCGAGGAGTTCGGCGAGCTGACGGACATCGTGCTGCGCCTGGGCGACGGCGAGGCCGTAGCCGGGTACCACG
The DNA here is from genome assembly GCA_037139935.1 of Thermoleophilia bacterium. Classification (GTDB taxonomy): domain Bacteria; phylum Actinomycetota; class Thermoleophilia; order Gaiellales; family Gaiellaceae; genus Gaiella. Next base: position 28,267 of record JBAXFL010000013.1, read on the forward strand.
ATGACCTTGCGGGCGTACGAGAGCATGACCGCCACGTCCTCGGGCGAGGTTGCGCGGACGGTGCGCCCGTCGTCGACGCGAACGGCGCCGGTGCTCGCGTGCACCTGTCCGAATGCACCGAAGAGGACGTTCGTGATCGACCGGTTCATCGCCCTGCCCATCATCAGCGTCAGCAGGGTGCCCGAGGCGCCAACGAGAGCGCCGGCGACGATGAGCACGTTGTTGTGCAGGACGAATCCGGTTGCCGAGGCGGCGAGTCCCGTGAAGGCGTTCAGGAGTGAGATGACGACGGGCATGTCGGCGCCGCCGATCGGCAGCACGAACATCACGCCGAAGACGAGTGCTGCCGCGAGCAGTCCGTAGATCAGGCTCTGTTTCGTACCGCCCGCCGCGATCCAGACACCGAGCACGACTGCGGTGCCGATGGCCAACGCGTTCACGACCTGCTGGCCGCGGTAGACGATCGGGCGGCCAGAGATCAGTCCCTGCAGTTTTGCGTAGGCGACGAGCGAGCCCGAGAACGAGACGGCGCCGATCAGGGTCGAGAGCGCGATCGAGACGGCCTCGACCGTCGAGAAGGTGCCGCCGAACCGGTGGAACTCGTCCAGGGAGATGAGCGCGGCTGCGCCACCGCCTACACCGTTGAACAGCGCCACCATCTGCGGCATTGCCGTCATTTTCACCAGGCGCGCCCCGACGAGGCCGACGGCGCCGCCGAGGAGTATGCCGACCACGATCAGGGGATAGTTGCCAAGGCCGGTCTGGGCGAGTGTGACGGCGATCGCGAGCGCCATCCCGGCCGCGCCGATCCAGTTGCCCTTGCGCGCGTGCTTTGGCGAGGAGAGGAAGCGAAGCGCGAGGATGAAGCTCACGATCGTGAGCAGATAGAGGGCGTCAGTCGTTGTTCGGCTCACGCCGGGGCTCCCTTTTCCTGAACATCTGCAGCATCCGGTCGGTGACGACGAAGCCGCCGACGACATTTGCGGCTGCGAGAACGACTGCGACGAAGCCGACGACCTTCGAGAACGTGTCGTCGGCAGTTCCGGCGATCAAGATTGCACCGACGATCACGATGCCGTGGATCGCGTTCGTGCCCGACATCAGCGGTGTGTGCAGCATCGTCGGAACTTTCGAGATCACCTCGATGCCGAGGAAGACCGCAAGAACGAAGATCGTCAACTCGAGGACGAAGGACGCGTCTATGTCGTCACCTCTTCGGTTGGCCGGGAGACGCAGGCGCCGCCGGTGATGTCGTCAGCAAAATCGAGTGCGAGCGTGCCGCCCGGTGCGAGGTGCTGAAGGAGGGCACTGACGTTGCGCGCGTACAGGCGGCTCGCATCGGCGGCCATCAGCGAAGGGAGGTTCGTGAAGCCGACGATCGTGACGCCGTCGCGCACGATCTCCTGGCCGGGACTCGTGAGCTCGCAGTTACCGCCTGCCTCGGCAGCGAGGTCAACAATGCAACTGCCGGCCCGCATCTGGCCTACCGTCGAGGCGGCAATCAGCCGCGGGGCCGGGCGTCCGGGTATGAGAGCCGTGGTGATCACGATGTCGAAGTCGGGCACACACTTTTCGAGGGCTGCCTGCTGCTCCGCCTGCTGCTCGGGCGTCAACTCCTTCGCGTAGCCACCCTCCGTCTCCTCACCATGAACGCCGAGATCGAGGAACTTGGCTCCCAGTGACTCCACCTGTTCCTTCACGGCGGGCCGCACGTCGAAGGAGGTGACGACGGCACCGAGTCGCCGCGCGGTTGCGATCGCCTGCAGTCCTGCCACCCCTGCGCCCATGACAAGGACACGGGCGGGGGCGATCGTGCCGGCGGCGGTCATCAGGAGTGGAAACATCTTCTGGACACGATCCGAGGCGATCAGGACGGCCTTGTAGCCCGACACGGTTGCCTGCGACGAGAGTGCGTCCATCGACTGGGCCCTCGTGCTTCGTGGCACGGACTCCATGGCGAACGCGATGATGCCCTGCCGTCGCAGCCGCTCGATCCCCTCGATGTCTGTCAGTGGCGCCAGGAAGCCGATGAGCACCGTTCCGGCGGCCATCGACGACACCTCTTCGGCCGTCGGTCGCGCTACGCGAACGACCGCGTCCGCTCCATCGAGGAGTGCGCGCGGCTCGCTCAGCGTCGCGCCCGCCGCCGCGTAGTCCTCGTCGGGGAATCCGGCTGCCGCACCTGCGCCGCGCTCCACCACGATCTCGAATCCGGCTGGCACGAGCCGTCCGATGGCATCGGGCACGAGGGCAACGCGGCCCTCGCCTGAGCCTGCCTCTCTCGGAACAGCGACGTGCATGGCCGGATCCTACGGGAAGGGATTCACCGGCGCAGGAAGAACTCTGTCTCCCGTGCGCCCCCTTGCTCCTTTTGTCGCCGCGATGCGTGCCTGCGACCCGTCGTTGGAGGGTCACGCTGCCCGGGTCGGCGCACATGCCGAGGCAATCGCGCGGCACCTCGAATGGCCGGAAGACCGCCTCGGTGCGCTACGTCTTGGTGCTGCTCTGCACGACGTGGGCAAGGTAAAGGTCAGTCCGGAAGTCCTGCAGAAACCAGGGCGACTCGACCCGGCGGAGGTGGCGGAGATTCGTGCCCATCCCCTCGAGGGAGCGAGGATGATCGCCGCCGTGCCGGCCCTCGAGGCAGCCATTCCTTTCGTGTTGTTTCACCACGAGCGATGGGACGGAGACGGCTATCCGACCAAACGCGCCGGGACGAAGATTCCACTGGAGGGCCGACTACTCGCGGTTGCCGACGCGTTCGACGCCATGACCTCACTCCGCCCCTATCGCGACCGCCTCTCGTCCGACGAGGCGGCAAAGGAGGTCGAGCGGTGTGCTGGAACGCAGTTCGATCCGCACCTGGCGGAGATCTTCGTGGCGGCCCACGCGGCCCTCGAGATTGTCACCGAGCCTGCCGTGGCACTCGTTTCCTAGCGTCACGTGGTGCCGGCTCGGCTGTGGTTCGGGTCGAAGCCCTGGAGGAGTTTCTGCGGGATAACGATCGAGCGCAACCCGTCAAGACTCACAGTGGCACATATCGAACGGCTTTACCGGCTTTCGCTGCTCTCTAATGTGGCCGTGAGGGCGTACGGGAAGATTTTTTCCCGCATTTTTTCGAAGCTGTCGTGCTTTCTCGATATTCGAACCTAGCTGCCACGATCAAGGGTCAGAGGAATCTGCATTTTGTCTATGCTTCTGATGTATCTGGCCATAAAAAAGAGATATATTGAGTAAAGTTACTTGTATATATTGAGTAACGGAGGAGGATACTGATGGCTCGAAAAACAGTTCTAGTCTGTGACAATTGTGGTGCAGAGGTCGAGGAGGGAAAGGGTGCGGCGCTGCGTGTCACGTACACGGACGCGCGCCGTGGTGCGAAGGCCGCTGACCTCTGTAACGGTTGTGCCGTTGCGATGCCGGGCAACCCGGTTGCGAGGCGTGGCCGTAAGCCCAAGTCTGCTGCGTAGCACGCCTCGTGCCACTTGCCGCTCTTTGCGGTCTGCTCGGCCCGGCGTAAGAGGGAGAGTGTGAGAGCCCCGACTACGATGGGTTGATCGGCCTCTCCCTCGTCTTCGGCCCGGCGCACGCCGGCAAGGTTGCGCTTCTGCTCGACCGGTTCGTCGCTGCCCTCGACCGCGATCCCTGGCTCATCGTCCCGACCCGGGTCGATGCCGATCGTGTCGAGCGGGAGCTCGCTGGTCGCCACGGGGCGCTTCTTGCCGGAACGGTTGGCACCTTCGACACGCTCTTCGCCCATCTCGCCGGTCGCGACCGACCGCAGCGGGTTCTCGAGGATGTGAGCCGTAGCCTGATCGTCAGGCATCTCGTCGGCATCTCCACGCTGGATACATTCGGGCCGTCCTCGCGGTTTGCCGGATTCACCGACTCGCTCGTCGAAGCGTTGACGGAGATCGAGGAAAATCTTCTCGACCCCGACGATCTCGGAAGCGGCCTTGCCGCGCTCGCACGGGGGTATGCGGCCGAACGGGGACGGCTCGGAGTGAGCGACCGCGGGATCGTGCGCCGTCGCGCCGTCGAACGGCTCACGACGGATATCGGGTCGTGGAACGGAGTGCCGGTGTTCGCCTACGGCTTCGAGGATCTCACGGGCGCCGAATGGCGGTTGATCGAGGCTCTCGCAGCGCGCGGGGACGTTCACGTCTCACTCCCCTACGAGCCCGGGCGTGCAGCATTTGCGTCGCTCCAGCGGACTGCCGGCGACCTCGCGGCTCTCGCTGCGGGCGAGGTTGTAGAGCTTCCTGCCGGCTCAACGGCGTATCTGCCGCCGGCTCTCGCCCACCTCGAGCGCCATCTCTTCGACGACGGGCCGCCGCCGGTGTCACTCGACGGCTCGATCCGCTTTCTCGAGGGAGCAGGCGGCAGAGCCACGCTCGAACTGCTCGCTGAAACGGTGCTCGGCCTCGTACGCGACGGTGTCGCGCCCGGTGAGATTGCCGTCGTCTGCCCGTCGCTCGAAGGCGCACGAGCATCGATCGAAACGGCATTCTCCACCCTCGGGGTGCCGTTTGCGATCGAGGGCACCACGAGGCTCGGTACCACATCCTTCGGGCAGGCGCTGCTGTCGCTGCTCCGCTTTGCCTGGAGCGACGGAACACGCTGCGACCTGTTTGCCTTGCTCCGCACCCCCTACGGTGGGATTGACCGTTCGGAAGTTGACCACCTCGAGGGACGCCTGCGCGGGAGGGCGGTGCTCCGGGGCGACCGGACGGCCGAGGAGATGACAACGCTCCGCGAAGGCCGCCCGCTGCCAATACTTGACCTTCTCGCGAACGCGACCAGTCTCCTCCAGGCCGCTGCCGCCGTGGTGGAGGCGATGCTGCGCAACGCCTACGGGCTCGGTGCGCCGCCAACAACCGCCGTCGCGACGAGAGATCTCCGGGCGGCCGAGGCCGCGCGCAAGTCCGTCAACGAGCTCGAACGGCTGGGGGATGCCGGCGTCACGATCGGCGTCCATGACATTCTGACTGCCCTCGATCAGGCGGCAGTGGGTGGGGGCGGCATCGGTGCGCCGGGCTACGTGGCGGTTCTCGACCTCGCAAGGGCCCGGACTCGTACGTTCGAGGTGGTGTTCGTGATCGGCCTCGAGCAGGGGGTGCTGCCGCGCCGGGCCTCGACCTCTCCGTTCTTCGACGACGAGACGCGCCGAGAGCTCGACGTGACCCGAGGCACGCGGCTCGAACGGCCGGATGCAGCGAGCCGCGACCGCTACCTGTTCTACACAGCGTGCACGAGGCCCCGCAGGCTCCTCACCCTCGTCCGTGAGGCTGCGACCGACGACGGGGCACCGCGCGAGGCAAGCCCGTTCTGGGATGCGGTGTGCGAGCTCTTTGCTGCCGACGACGTACGGCGGCACACCACCCGGCGCCCGCTCGCACGCCTGACGTGGCCGATCGAAGCGGCGCCCACCGAGCGCGAGAGGCTGCGCGCCCTCGCCCGCCTCGCGGCCGACGATCCGCGCGAGGCCGATGCGCGCGCCTCCGCCAACGGCTGGCAGCGGAAGCTCGATCGCGCGCGGAGCGCGTTCTCCCGCCCGACCGCGATCAGGCACCCCCGCGCTGTCGCATTGCTCACTGCCCGTCCCACGTTCCGTGTCACCGACCTCGAGCGAATGGCCGACTGCTCGTCCGCATGGTTCGTCGAGCGATACCTTCGCCCCGGTGAGATCGACCAGGTGCTCGGTCCGAGGATGAAGGGTTCGATCGCCCATGTTGCGCTCCAGCGCTTCTACAGTCAGCTTCCCGCCGCAATCCCGGGCGCCGAGCGCGTGACACCGGAGAACGTCGAGGCCGCGGTGACGCTGATGCATCAGTGTGTGGATGGCGCTCTCGACTCCGGCTTGAGGATCGATGTCACCGACCTGCAACGGCGGGAGGTCGGCCAGGGCCTCCGACGCGACCTCGAGCAGCTTGTACGCGGCGATGCGGCGGCGAGCTCGACGTTCGTTCCGCGCAAGCTCGAGGTCTCCTTCAAGTCGTACGAGCTGGCTCCGGGAGTTGCCGTCAGCGGCAAGATCGACCGCGTTGACGTTGACCCGCTGAGCGCCCGTGGGATCGTCGTTGACTACAAGTCCGGGGACGTTCCAAGCGCGGTGAAGATGCATGCCACCGGACGCCTGCAGGTTCCGCTGTACCTCCTCATTCTGAGGGATCAGATCGGGCTCGAGCCCATGGGCGGTGTCTACATGCCGGTCGGTGGTGGCCGGAGCGCCCGAGGACTCCTTCGCGCCGGGGAGGATCAGGTGCCGGGATTCGCGCCTGCGGACTACCTCGACGGGATGGAGTTCGACGGCGAGATCGACCATGCGCGCAGCAACGCCGTGGCGCTGGCCGAGCGCATCCGTGCCGGTGACGTGAGTCATGACCCGATGGGCGGTGACTGCCCGAGCTGGTGCACCCTCTGGCGGATGTGCCGCAAGGAACGTCCGTGAGCACCATTCCGAATCTGCAGCAACAGGCTGCCATCGACGCCCGCGGCGACATGTTCGTCTCGGCGGGCGCGGGCACCGGCAAGACGACCGTGCTCGTCGAGCGATTCGCCCGGGCCGTTGTCGATGACGGCCTCGATGTGGGCTCGCTGCTCGTGATCACCTACACCGTGCGTGCAGCCGGCGAGCTGCGGGCACGGATCAGAGGCCGCATGGTCGAACTCGAACGGCCGGACCTCGCCCGCGACCTCGATGGCGCCTGGATCTCGACGATCCACGGGTTCTGTCAGCGGTTGCTCGGCACCTACCCGCTCGCAGCCGGGATCGACCCCCGGTTTCGGGTTCTCGAAGAGGCCCAGGCGCAGGTGATCAAGGGTGAGGCCTTCACGGTAGCCCTCGAGGAGTTCTGTGCTGCCGACGAGCCCGACCGCTGGCAGTTGCTCGCCACCTATGGTGCCCGTCGGCTGCAGTCGATGCTCGTGAGCGTCCACGACACCCTTCGTTCGGCCTCTCTCGTCCTCGTGCTTGCGCCGGGGTCGGAGGCGATCCTCGGGGATGCGCTCGCGCGCCTCACCGCCGAGGCGACGGTGCTCGTGGCAGATGAGGATGCGACCGACCTGCAGGTCGCGGGCGCGCGCGAGGTGCTCGAGTTGCTCGAGACGACGCACCTGCCCGAGCGGCTGCTCGGGCTCAACACCTCCTCTGCGCGAGGACAACGGGCGGCCCTGTTCAACGAGGCACGAAAGGTGGCGTACGCCCTCGCGCTCGAGGAGCTTGCCACCCGTGACCGGGGACTGTTGCAGAAGATCCTGACGGGTTTTGCAACGGCGTACGCCGCTGCCAAGGATCGTGAGTCGGCACTCGACTTCGAGGACCTGCAGCTTCGTGCCGTGCAGCTTCTGCGTGACAACGTCGTGATTCGAGAGGCGGAGCAGCTCCGTTTCCGGTCGATCATGGTGGACGAGTTCCAGGACACGAACCGCCTACAGACTGAGCTGATCGATCTCATCTGTGCAGGGCCGCCCAAGGAGACGTTCTTCGTGGGCGACGAGTTCCAGTCGATCTACGGCTTCCGCCACGCCGATGTGGACGTATTCCGCAAGAGACGTGACGCGGCGCCGCAGGTGCTGCCGCTGACGCTCAACTACCGATCGCGCCCTGAGGTGCTCGCGGTCGTCAACGAGCTCTTCACGGGCGCGTTCGGCGCCGACTTCCAGCCGCTCGAGCCCGGCGCCGACGTCGCAGGGCCCGCGGTGGGCGCTCCCGTCGAGCTGCTCGTCACCGACAAGAGCTCGTATGCCGGTTCCGGCCTCAACTGGCGGCGCGCCGAGGCGCGGCACGTTGCCCACCGGGTGCGCGAGCTCGTTGACGAGGGAGCCGCCACGCCGGGTGAGATCGTCCTCCTGTTTGCGGTCGGCACGGATGCGGAGGTGTTCGAGGAGGAGTTGCGCGCCGTGGACCTGCCGACGATCCGGTTGACAGGCCGCCGCTACTTCGGCCAGCAGCAGGTTGTCGATCTGCTCTCGTATCTGAGGCTGCTGCAGAACCGCTACGACGACGAGGCGTTGCTCACCGTCCTTGCCTCGCCGTTCGTCGGCGTCTCGAACGACGCGCTCGTCCTCATCCGTTCCACAGCGGAGCGACGCCCGATCTTCAGGGGCATCGAGCGCACGTTGCCCGCAGATCTCCCCGAGGAGGATCGCCGCCTCGTCCGTGCTTTTCTGCAGCGGTACGCGCGGCTGGTCGAGAGCTCGGCGCGACTCTCTCTCGAGCTCCTGTGCGAGCGCATCCTTGTCGAGCACGACTATGACCTTGCTGTTCTGACACGACGTGACGGCCAGCGGCGCTATGCCAACCTGAGGAAGCTCGCCCGTCTTGCGCGCTCGTACGAGGAGCTGCGTGGGCCGGATCTCGAGGGGTTCATCCGGTTCGTCGCCGGGCAGGATGCTGCAGGCGCAGCCGAGCGTGACGCGGCCTCCGACGAGGAGGAGTCCGATGCCGTGCGGCTGCTCACGATCCACGGCGCGAAGGGCCTCGAGTTCAAGGTGGTCGTCGTCGCAGACGCAGGACGGGATCGACCGGCAAGCGACGACATCCTCTGTCTCTCGGACGGCCAGTTCGGCTTCAAGATCGCGCATCCGGAAACCGGAGAACGCTTGGCAACGACCTCCTACGAGAACGTAAAGGCAATCCGTGAACGTCACGAAAACGCCGAGCAGCAACGCCTGTACTACGTGGCCATGACGCGCGCGATGGAACGTTTGATCGTCTCGGGTTCGATTGACCCTGCAAAGAAGGGCGATGCAGAGACACCGATCGGCTGGGTTCTCGGTCGCCTGGGCCTCGGGGAGCAGCTCGACCGGTCGGAGAACGTCGGCCCGGCCGAGGCTGGAGGTGGAGCGGCAAACATCGTCCTGCATATCGACCGCCATCTGCCTGCAGGCCCTGACGGCGCACGGGCAGCCGACACCGCAGCCGACACCGCCGCCACAGACGCGGATGCCGAAGCGAGTCAGTTGCTGTTGTTTGCGGGGGCGGGTGAGGACGTTCCAGTTCCGGTTCAGAGGCTTCCTGACCTTCATGAGATTCCTGCGCCGCCTCCGGCCCACGTCACGCGCCTCTCCTACAGCGCCATTGCGCTCCACGACCGCTGTGGCTACCGCTATTACGCCGAGCACGTCATCGGCATGCAGTCCGTGCCCGTTGGCCCGGAGGCAGGCGGCGTGGCGAGAGAGGGGCTGCACGCGATCGAGGCCGGTGACGCCGTTCACCGCCTGCTCGAGCTCGTCGATCTCGCAGCCCCGGTGCCACCGGACGCCGCCACGCTCGAGACCCACGTCCGTGCCTGGTATCCGGCCGCCACCGATGCAGATCTCGTGCGGGTGGGCGCGTTCGTGCGTGCGTACACGGATTCGGCCCTTGCCGTGCGGATCGCGGCGCTCGACGGTATCCGTCCCGAGAGACCGTTTTCCTTCGAGCTGGACGGCGTTCTCGTCAGCGGCCGACTTGATGTCCTCTGGGCCGCCGGTGAGAACGCACTCGTTCTCGACTACAAGACGAATACGCTGGGCGGACGTGACCCGGCGGAGATCGTCGAGCGCGAGTACTCGACCCAGCAGACCGTCTACGCAATCGCCTGTCTACGAGCGGGAGCGCAGCGGGTCGAGGTCGTCTACCACTTCCTCGAGGACGAGGATGCCGTCGTTTCCAGGACCTTCACGGCGGCGGATGCCGGGTGGCTCGAAGGTGCTCTCTCCGCCTCGATTGCCCGTATCCGCGAGGGCGTCTTCAGGCCGACGCCGAGCGCGTTTGCCTGCTCCGGTTGCCCGGCGCTCGACGTCGTGTGTGCGGGCCCCCGACTGGGTGGTTTCGACGAAGGTGCCGTCGAGCACGACGACACGTGGGGCGAGTAGGTCACATGGCACCTAGCTACGTCTCCGAAGCGCGCCGTCGCGGTCTTGGCACGCGCCGCGAGCGGATCGGCCCGATCGTCGAACGCCTTGCGGCGGAGCACGGCGATGCAGAGATCGCTCTCAACTTCGGCAGCGAGGTGGAGTTGCTGATCTCCGTGATGCTCTCGGCCCAGACGACCGACGTGAACGTCAACCGGGTGACGGAGAAGCTCTTCGTCAAGTACGCAAGGCCCGAGGACTACCTTGCCGTGCCGCTCGAAGAGCTCGAGCAAGACGTCTTCCAGACGGGGTTCTACCGGCAGAAGGCTCAATCGATCCGCGGTGCGATGACGGTGTTGCTCGAGGAGTTCGGGGGCGAGGTTCCACGGACACTTCCGGAGCTGTTGCGACTCCCCGGCGTTGCCCGTAAGACGGCCAACGTCGTCGCAGCCGAACTGGGCGAAGCGCAGGGCATCGTCGTTGACACTCACGTGCGCCGGATGTCGCAGCGCCTCGGTCTCACCCGTGAAGACGACCCGGTGAAGATCGAGCGCGATCTCGTCAAGATCGTGCCCAGGGCAGACTGGCATCGCTTCCCGCACCTCATGATCTGGCACGGGCGGCGCGTCTGCGATGCCCGTAAGCCGCGCTGCGAGGACTGTGTGCTGGCGGACATCTGCGCGGCAAACCGCTCGGATGTAGCCTGAGTCTGGATTCAGGCTGATGTCCCGCGCCCGGTCGCCCGGGACTAGGGTGGCCGTCGGTGGCCGGCTTCAGCCGTTCGCTCGGGTTACGGCCTGACCCAGTGCTGCAGGCGAAGCCCGTTGCCGTAGCGCACCTGGCGGAGTAACGCATAGCGCGGAGTCGGGACGACCGGGCGCGAGATGTCGATTGCATCCTGCGCCGTATCCACCGTGACCGCGACCCACGCGCCCTCGCCACGCGCGAAACGGGTGGTCGCGAGATACGGGGCGTAGTACGCGAACGCAGCACGTGAGCCCTCGGGTAGGACGATCACCGTCTCGCTCGGTCCTCGCCCGTGCCTGACCACGGCCGCGAGGCTGCGCCAGTCCTCGTCAACCGGCGAACGGAGCGCCACGGTGATCGTGACGGCCGACGCGAGCAGAAGCACTGCGAGGCCCGCCCAGAGGAGCCTGTGCCGCTCAGAGAGAAGGGAACCCGCTGCGCCTCCTGCAAGTGCGACACCCGGCGAGGAGAGAACGAGGGCGCCGAGATGAACCGGCAGCGCGACCGCCGTGAGAAGCGTGACGACGACCGGGGACGCGATGAGCGCAGCGACGAGGACACCGACCCACCTGCCCGGCGACCACGAATGTCCTATCCGGAAGCAGACGACGAGTCCCGTCACTGCCGCGAGAGCCAGAACCGCATTCCAGCCACTCGCGTCGGCGAGGGCTGGTCCGAGGCGCGCAAGGTCGGGTACCTCGGCTCCGGCCCGAGCGTCGAACCGGCCAGCGGCCATCCACGCGAGCAGGCACCCGGCGACAGCGGTTCCGGCGACAAGAGCGATTCCAGCGGATCGTCGGTCGGCCCGGTCGCGACGCGCGATCAGCGTTGCGCCGTGCGCGGCAAGAACGGATGCGGCCAGAGGGTGCAGGAGCGGCAGGGCTGCAGCTGCGAAGGCGTACGGCACCCAGCGCCAGCTGCCACCCCGCTCGAGTGCGACCACGAACAGCAGGGTCGCGACGACGATTCCGAGGATCCCGAGTGCGTACGGCCGGACCTCGCGGGAGGCCTCGACGACACCTGCATTGGCGGCCAGGGCAATGCCTGCGACGACTCCGCCGACACGACCGAACAGCAGGTTTCCGAGTACAACGAGCAGTCCGGCCGCCAGGGAAATGGCCATCACCGACGGTGCTCGCAACGTGAATTCGTCATGCCCGACCATCGTCGCGAGATGCAGCAGGAGGAGGTGGCCCGCCTGCCCCGGGCCGCTGTCCATGATCGTCGAGAGAACATCTCCGACCGGGCCGCCGGCACGTGCCGTTGAAGTGGCCTCGTCGCTCGTCAGCGAGCGAGAGCCGAGAGCGACCGCGCCGAGTGCCAACGACCCTGCGGCAACGGCAACAGGAGCCAGGTACCAGGCAACGGTGACACGCATTCGTTCTGCGGGGGCGGTGGAGCCGACGATGCCCTCGATCACCCCTGGAGGCTACACGTGGCTCCGACTACCGTCAGCGGGGTAGCTCGCAGACCGAGAGGAGAAGCTTCGTGTCCGAGCGCTTCTCACGTGCCAGGCGCAGAGTATCCACCGGCATGAGCCCACAGCCACGCTCCAGTCGAGAAATCAGCTTCCCGTGCCGGCGGTGCTGAGCGTTGCGTGGTGGAGATCACTGAGGAACCGTTCGGCGTCGAGTGCTGCGGCACAGCCCGACCCGGCCGCGGTCACTGCCTGCCGATAGGTGTGATCCTGGACGTCGCCCGCGGCGAACACGCCCGACACGTTCGTTGCGGTGGACTTGCCGCGGGTGACGAGATAGCCGCTGTCCTCCTCGTGATCGAGTTGCTCGAGGAAGAGGGCGGTGTTCGGGTCGTGGCCGATCGCGACGAAGAAGCCGTCGGTGTCGAGGTCGCTGGTCTCGCCCGTCACGGTGTCACGCAGCCGTATGCCGGTCACCTTGGTGTCGCCAAGGACTTCCTCGACGGCCTTGTTGAGCACGAACTCGATCTTCTCGTCGGCGCGCGCCCGGTCTACCATGATCGACGAGGCCCTGAACTCCTCGCGCCGGTGGACGAGATAGACCTTGCTAGCGAAGCGACTGATGAACGTCGCCTCCTCGAGGGCGGAGTCGCCGCCGCCGACGACCGTGACGATCCGGTCGCGGAAGAACGGAGCATCGCACGTGGCGCAGTACGAGACACCACGGCCCTGGAGCCGGATCTCCGATTCGAGGCCGATCTGGCGTGCACTCGCTCCCGTCGCGACGATGACGCTTTCGGCGATGAACTCGTCCTTGCCGACGTAGACCCTGAAGGGGCGCTCGGAGAAATCGACGCGGGTCACGTCGTCGGTGAGGAACTCGGCGCCGAAGCGCTCTGCCTGGCGGCGGAAGTCCTGCATCATCGCCGGCCCCATCACGCCGTCGGCGTAGCCCGGATAGTTCTCGACGTCGGAGGTGATCATCAGCTGCCCTCCCCAGTTGAAGCCCTCGATGACGAGCGGCTTCAGGTTGGCGCGTGCGGAGTAGAGAGCCGCCGTATACCCGGCAGGTCCACCTCCGATGATGATCACGTTGCGTGCGTCGCTCATGTGTCCCTGCCCCTCCTTCGTTCCTGTATCCGATGACGTATTCGGCGGGTGCAAATCTATCTTCTACGGTAGACAACGTCGGGTCATGCCGGAGTGTTCCACGGTTCCGGTGGGTTTGCGGACGGACGGGCGGGACAGGTCCCGCCCCTACGGGGGGGGTGGTGGGTCGGTCACGAGCTCCGGTGCGCTGAGCGTCCTTGCCTGACTTTCGATCGGTGTCAGCTCGGGCGGTTCGGCACCGGTGATTCCGAGGTGTTCGAAGCGGCGCGCCTGCGGCAGTACCTGCCGTTCGAGCGAGCCGACCGTCTCGTTGTACGACCTGACGGCACCATCGAGAGATCGTCCGAGCTTCGCCACATGGCCGCCCATCGTCGAGAGCCGCTTGTACAGGTCGCGGCCGAGGTCGCTGATCTGGCGCGCGCCCTCGGCGATCGTCTCCTGCTGCCACCCGTAGTGCACGGCACGAAGCAGGCCGATCAGATTTGTCGGTGACGCGGGGATCACGTCGTTCGACAGGGCGTATTCGTGGAGCGACGGATCGACGTCGAGCGCGGCGAGCCACGAGGACTCGTCGTGCAGGAACATGACGACGAACTCCGGTGTCGCAGGTAGTTGCCGCCAGTAGGCCTTTTGCCCAAGCTTCTGGATGTGATCGTGCACCTGGCGGGCGTGGTCGGCCAGGCCCGCCTGACGTGTCTCCGCGCTGGCACCGTCAGCGTGCGCGCGCAGATATCCGATGAGCGAGACTTTCGAGTCGATCACGATCGACTTGCCGCCCGGCAGTTTCACGATCACGTCGGGCCGCAGGACCCGACCGTCCTCTCCTTCCACCGCGTGCTGCTCGTCGAAGTCGCAGTACGCCAGCATTCCGGCCATCTCGATCACCCGTTTCAACTGGATCTCACCCCACCGGCCCCGCGTGTGCGACTCGCCGCGAAGCGCGTTCACGAGGTTGCCGGTCTGTGTCCTCAGGCCCTCGTTGTTCACGCGGAGGATCTCGAGTTCCCTGTGGATCTCGCCGTAGGCCCGTTGCCGTCGCTGTTCCAGGAGGCTGACGTTCGTCTCCACCTTCTCGAGTGACTTCTTCAACGGCTCGACGTATTCGCCGAGCCGGCCCATCGCCTGCTCGGTAAATGCGTTCGCGTTCTCGCGTAGCGCCTCCGCCGAAAGCGCCTTGATGGCGGTCGCGACACGCGTGTCGAAGGCCCCTCGCTCCGCGGCAAGAGCCCCCTGGGTCTCGGCCAGCGAGAGCCGTGCCTCGCGTGCCTCGGTCGCTGCCCGATCACGCTCGGAGAACGCCCTTCGTACGGCGACGAGGTAGACGCCGGCGGCGCCCACGACGAGCCCGATCAGAAGTGAGGCGATCACCATGAGGGCGATGAACGGTAGTTCTGTCACCGGATGGTGCCCCACCGCCGATGCTCGCGCTACGATTCCTTCGATGTCATCGACACCGAGACCCGAGGGCCCCAGGAAGAAAGCCTCCGCCAGGGTTCCGTCGGTGGGGGGCGGCTCGAACCGGCGGCCGCTGCTCATCGCCGGTGCGGCCGGGATCGTTGCGGTCGTTCTCGTTCTCGCCTACCTCTTGCTCGGGAGTGGCAGCAGCAGCAGCAGCGGCGAGAGCAGCGGGAGCGCTGCCGATCCTACGAAACAGCTCGAAGCGGCCGGGTGCACCGTCAAGGCCGTGGCGGCGTTGCCCGGAAGCGATCACTCGGTCACCACGCCCGAGGGAACGTCCGTGAAGTGGAATACCGACCCGCCGACGAACGGGCCGCACTATGCGACGCCGGCGATCTGGGGTTCCTATACGGAACCCCTGCTGCCCGCGCAGGTCGTCCATAACCTCGAGCACGGCGGTATTTTCATCCAGTACGGCAAGGCCGTCCCACAGGCGACCGTGGACGAGTTGAAGGGCTTCTACGACGCGCACCAGGAAGGGACGTTGCTGGCGCCACTGCCGCGTCTCGGCTCGAAGATCGCACTCGGCGTCTGGACGTCGACGGGCGCATCCGGGACGGACAAGGGAACCGCCTACGTCGTCAAGTGCGCCGGGTTCGACGAGGCCGCGTATGCCGCCTTCTTCAAGGCCTATCAGTTCAAGGGCCCGGAGCGGTTCCCGGTGGACTCGCTGCTCCCCGGCTCGTAGGACAACCCGCGCGACCACACAGGACGATCGCCCGGGTTCCGCCCGACGTGAGTCTGGCGTGGCCGACCTCTTCCGGATCTCGCGGAGCGAGCAGTGCGGTACAGGTGCCGACGATGGGGCACGTCGTCCTACCGCATCCTCAACACATGCCGGGGCTGGGACTCGAACCCAGACGGCCCGAAGGCCACCCGATTTTAAGTCGGGCGCGTATGACCAGTTTCGCCACCCCGGCAGCCTGAGACCGAGTGTAACGGTGCAGCTCAGTAGACTTCCTCCCACGATGGCGAGCATTCACGAAGCCGGCCTCCACCGGCCTCTCGAGTGGGATTCTCCGCTCTACCGCACCGCCGTCGCCCAGTTCGACCAGGCGGTGCCCTACGCCGACATCAACCGGGATGTGGCCGAGCGGCTGCGCTACCCCGAGCGAGCGGTCATCGTCAGTTGCCCGGTGCGTCTCGACGACGGCCGCCGCGTCGTCTTTCCCGGCTACCGCGTGCAGCACTCGAGTGTGCTCGGCCCGACGAAGGGCGGCATCCGCTACGACCCCGAGGTCACCCTCGGGGAGTGCGCCGCCCTTGCCATGTGGATGACGTGGAAATGCGCGCTCCTGCGCCTGCCCTACGGTGGTGCCAAGGGTGGCGTGCGCTGCAGTCCCCGTGAGATGTCGCAGGGGGAGCTCGAGCGACTGACGCGGCGTTTCACCTCCGAGCTGCTGCCGATTATCGGCCCGAAGGAAGACATCCCGGCGCCCGATCTTGCGACGAACGCGCAGACGATGGCGTGGATGATGGATACGTACTCGATGCAGAAGGGCCATGCGGTGCCCGAGGTCGTGACGGGAAAGCCGATCTCGATCGGCGGCTCGGTATTCCGGCACGAGGCCACGGGTGCCGGCGTTGTGATGACGATCGCGCGGGCCTGCGAGAGGCTCGGCTGGAAGCTGAACGAGCAGCGTTGCGTCGTGCAAGGCTTCGGCAACGTGGGGGGGATCGCCTCGCTCGAACTCGTCGAACGGGGTGCCACGGTGACGGCTGTCTCGGATGTTTCGGGCGGCGTCTATGACCCGGGCGGGCTCGATATTCCGACGATGAGCGCCTATGCGGCGGAGCACGGTTCGCTGGACGGCTGGGCGACGGGTGCGCGGGTCTCGAACGAGGAACTGCTCGAGCTCGAATGCGACATTCTTGTTCTTGCAGCGCGCGAGAACCAGGTGACGCTCGCGAACGCCGCCCGTCTGCAATGCAAGCTGATCGCCGAGGGCGCGAACGGCCCCATCTCGCTCGAGGCCGACGAGATCCTGAGTGAGCGTGCGATCCCGATTCTGCCCGACGTCCTCACGAACGCCGGTGGCGTCACGGTGTCGTACTTCGAGTGGGTGCAGGATCTCGGCCGCCTCTTCTGGGGCCGTGACGAGATCCGCGCGAAGCTCGCCGAGAAGATGAACGACGCGTTCGACCGCGTCTGGGACGTCTCTTCCGAGAAGAGTCTGACGTTGCGCACCTCGGCGCTCGTCGCCGGCATTCGCGACGTCGGGGTGGCGCTCGAGACCCGGGGGCTGTACCCGTGACGGCCGACCTCGTCCGTGACGCTATGATCTCCGACCCGCGGGCGTTGCCGGGAACGGCGTCGGCGCAGGAGGCAGGGCGCGTGCTGACTCCTCCCGACGTGCGAGCGGTGTATGTCGTGGACGTGGACGGTGCTCTCACGGGGGTCTTGACGCGGAAGACGCTCGTCTCCAAGGTGGTCGCTGCCGGTCTCGACCCGAGCCAGACGACGATCGGCGATCTCGCCGAGCAGCCGTATTACACGATCGACGCCGACACGCCACTCGACGAGGCCTTCCGCTTTCTCGAGGAGTGCGATGCCGAACGCGTTCCGGTCGTAGACGGTGGCCGCCTCGTCGGTGTCCTCTCGCGCAGCGTTCTGCAGCGGCGCCTGGCCGAGGACGAGGAGCCGGAAATCCCGGAGCAGGAGTGAGCTCGATCGACGTCGCGAGGGCCCGGCGTGAGACGCCGGGTTGTGAGAACGTCGTCCACCCGAGCAATGCGGGCGCGAGCCTGATGCCCGATGTCGTGCTCGCTACGATGATCGAGCATCTCGAGCTCGAGGCGCAGATCGGCGGGTACGAGGTGCCGGGCCCCGGGGGGCGCACGTTGCGGTGGTGCTCTGGCGATCGGCTGAAGCCCGCCACGGCGGCCATCCGCTACCGACTTCGGGCCGGTTTTCCCGCAGCGTGGGCTCGGCGCTTTTCAACCCCGTCTCTCGGGTTCGGCTCGTACTCGTCGAGTCGTGGCCCCCGAACCTGTACGTTCAGCTGATGCTCCGCCTTGCCGAGTTCCTGCTCGAGCCACGCCCGACCGACGCGTGGGCGCAGTTGCGCCAGCTCGGGGTGGAGGAGGCGACCGGGGTGCTGCCTCGCGGCTCTGTTGACTGGCGCGCCCACACCCCTGAGCAGCCATGGGAGCTCGGCCCCCTCACGCTCTACCGGCAGCTGGTCGTAGATGCAGGTTTTCGGCTCACGGTGCTAGAGGACAATCCGCCGATGGACAGGCTCCGGCTCGGACTTCCCGGCCGTGAGGAGGAGCTCGAGACGGTGCTCGAGCTGCTGCGGGTGATGGGGAGGATCGGGATCGAGGTGTGGTGTTACAACTGGATGCCTGTCGTCTCGTGGTCACGCACGTCGGTGGCGCTTTCCGGTCGGGGTGGGGCAGAGGTGTCTGGCTTCGACGCGTCCGTCTGGGTGGACAACCCTGCGCCCGGCGCTCCCGTCGCCGAGGAGCTCCTCTGGGAGACCCTCGCCTGGTTCCTCGAACGCGCCGTCCCGGTGGCCGAGGAGGCGGGCGTGAGGCTTGCGCTCCATCCGGACGACCCGCCGCTTTCACAGGTGCGTGGGATCGGCCGCATCATCCGCTCGCTCGACGCCTACGACCGTGTTTTTGCCCTCCAGCCGAGTCCCGCCAACGGGATGACGATGTGCCAGGGCAACGTTGCGCTGATGACCGACGACCTCCCGGCAGCGATCCGCCACTTCGGTGAAGCTGGGCGCATCCACTTCGTCCATTTCCGCGATGTGCGCGGTACTCCGGCCAACTTCGTCGAGACGTTTGTGGACGAGGGCCCAACTGACATGGCGGCGTGCATTCGCGCCTACCTCGACGCGGGGGTTGACGCGCCGCTGCGGACGGATCACTCCCCGACGCTTGCGGGCGACGCCGCGCCTGTCCCCGGCTACCCGACCCTGGGTCGTCTGCACGCAATCGGCTACGTCCAGGGTCTCCTCGCGGCCTGCCAGGAGTGACCGGCGCTCCGACGAAAACCCTGGCGACCGGCTGACGCCCGCCTGGCGCGGCGTGCAGTGGTTATCGGTGGCCTACGGCTCCAGCGCGACAAGCGCGGCGGTTGCGATCGACGCGGCGTCGATCCCGTATTCGGCATACACCTCGGGTTGGCTGCCGGTCTGGCCGAAGCGGTCTACGCCGAGCGGGACGGAGCGGACGCCGAGGGCGCTGCCGACGAACGAGAGCGCGTGGCTCGAGCCGTCGATCACGGTGACGACAGGGAGACCTCGTTCGTTCGGAGCCACGAGGCGCTCGAGGTGCGATACCCCGACGGTGCCGCCGTGCAGGGGTGCTGAGCGGTGTGCCTGCCAGTCGCGGTAGAGGCGGTCGGGTGAGGAGAGACAGAGGACGGTCGCCTCGACCCCTTCCTCCTCGGCAAGCAACGCGGCTGCCGCGAGCGTCTCGGGCACGATTGCGCCGCAGGCGGCGAGCAGTACGCGGTCGTCGCTCGGCCCGGGCTCGCGGAGGCGAAAGCCGCCCGCGACGACGTCGGCCCGCAGTTGCTCCTCGCCGAGATGAGCGGCAGTTGCCGTGAACGGCCCCTGGTCGATCGGGCTCGTCGAGAGCCGCAGGTACAGCGCCTCACCGTCGGGTGTCTGCATGCGAGCCAGGGCATCAAGGATGATCCACTCGAGCTCGCGGGCGTAGCACGGCTCGGCGTAGGTGAGGCCGGGGGTCTCCATGCCGATCCCGGGGGTGTTGAGCGACTGGTGGGCCCCGCCCTCGCGGGAGAGTGAGATCCCCGATGGAGTACCGGCGAGAATGAAGCGTGAGCCCGAGTAGGTCGAGTAGACGATCCCTTCGAGCGCTCGCATTACGAACGGGTCGTAGAGAGTGCCGATCGGGAACAGCCGCTCGCGCTGGAAGTCCCAGCTGAGGCCGAGCTGGCCGAGGAGCAGGACGAGGTTCATCTCGGCGATCCCCATCTGAATGTGCTGGCCGTCGGGGCCGACACGCCACTTCAGCGGTGAGTCTTGCGTTCCTTCGTAGGCGAGCTCCTCGTCGTGGCCCCAGACGCCCGCCTTGTTGATGAACCCGCCCAGGTTGGTGGACGTGGAGACGTCCGGGGTGACCGTGACGAGACGCTCGCTGACGCCTGCGAGGCGCGAGAGGTCGAGGAGCACGCGGCCGAACGCCGCCTGGGTTGACGTGGCACCGGGGTCGCGTTGCGACAGTGTCGCAGGCACCGGCACAAGCGCAGCCGGGGGGCGCTCTCCGCGGTCGAGCCGGCGGCGCGCCTCCGCGAGAAGCGCTTCTTCCGCCGTTCCGGCGGCGTAGCCGTCCCATTCCGTCTCGGGGGTCAAGCCCGCTTCGGCGCGTAACGCATCGATCTGCGGGCCGTCGAGGAGGGCGGAGTGGTTCTGGTGATGCCCTGCCATCTCGAGGCCGTACCCCTTGATTGTGTAGGCAAAGATGACGGTGGGTTGGTCGGGCGTCTCGCGCGCCCGGTGGAACGCGCCGAGTACGTCTTGGAGGTCGTGACCACCGAGGTCTCGCACGAGTGGCGCCACGCCGTTTGGATAGCCGTCGAGCAGCCCCTCCAGAACCCCGCGCTCGCCCTCGTCGGCCGCTCCGTCGAGCACCGCTGCACACACGACCTCCTCCGAGGCGCCGAACAGGGACTGGTACTGCTCGTTGGGCATCTCGTCTATTCGGCGGCGCAGCAGGTCACCGCCCTCACGCGCATACGCCTCGCGCAGGTGGCGGCCGTACTTCAGCTCGATCACGTCCCATCCGTTCGCACGGAACTGCTCCTCCAGCTCGGCGGCACGGATCCCGGGGATCACCCGGTCGAGCGACTGCCGGTTGAGGTCAACGATCCAGAGCACGTTCCCGAGCCGGCGCGTCAGCGGGTCGGCGAGCGCCTCCCAGATGTTGCCCTCGTCGAGCTCCGCGTCACCGAGCAGCGAGATGAACCGGCCACCCGTCGAGGCACCGAGCCGCGCCCGCGTGAATCGGTCTGCCAGCGCCCCGAACAGCGGGGCCGCCGAGCCAAGGCCGACCGACCCCGTCGAATAATCCACCGGGTAAGGGTCCTTCGTCCGCGAGGGATACGACTGCAGTCCACCGAAGTCACGCAGCCGCGTCAGGTACGACCTATCGAGCCGGCCGAGGAGATACTCGATCGCCTGCAACACGGGCGACGCATGAGGCTTCACCGACACCCTGTCCTCCGCCCGCAGGTCGGCCAGGTACAGCGCCGTCATCAGCGTCACCATCGAGGCCGACGACGCCTGGTGGCCTCCCACCTTCAGTGCGTCACCCTTTGGCCGCTCCCGGTTCGCGTAGTCAACGATGCGCACCGCCAGCCAGAGGATGCGGCGCTCGATCGCCGAGAGCGCGGCGAGGTCAGTGGGTGGGTGCGGGTCGGTGGTCACGCATTGAGTCTAGGGAAAAAAGCCTGAGACCTCCGGTCTTGACCCCGGCGTGTGGCGCACCCAGGGGTTGCAAGCCTGTTCCTTCGTTCAGTTGCCGCATCCGAACCGCTCCGGGTTTCATACAGGCTCCAGTCGTTGAAAGGATGGAGTCATCTCAGAGACATCGAGAAGGTATTCACCGGAGGTTCGTGAGC
>JBAXFL010000014.1:0-47840 GCA_037139935.1 Thermoleophilia bacterium
CCAGCGCGCGCCAGCGGCACACGTCTCATTGTGATTCGAGTTCTACAACCTTTCACCCGGACTGCGACGGTGAGAGATGTGAGCGTGACGGTAGAGTGAAGCCCGTGCCTTGCAGTCGAAAGCGTGGCCGGACGAGGGTAGCCCGGTGAGACTCGCCCTCGCCCAGGTCAACGCCGTCGTCGGTGACCTCCGGGGCAACTGCGAGGTGATCGTCGGTGCGATCCGCGAGGCACGGGAGGCGGGGGCCGGCCTCATCGTGTTCCCCGAGCTCGCCGTCACCGGGTACCCCCCTGAAGACCTCCTACTGCGACCGGGCTTCATCAGGGCGGCCCGCGCATCCCTCGACGAGATCACAGCCGCTACGGAGGGGATCACGGCCCTCGTCGGCTGCCCGCTCTTTGACCGCGACCTCGCAAACGCCTGCGCGATCCTCTCGGATGGCGCGATCCGCGGAATCTACCGCAAGCAGTTCCTGCCCAACTACGGCGTCTTCGACGAGCATCGGTACTTTGCCGCGGGCCGTGACCTCGTTCTGCTCCGCTGTGGTGACGTGCTCGTCGGCCCGACCATCTGCGAGGACATCTGGCAGGCAGGCCCACCGGCCACCGACCTCGCCCTCGCGGGAGCCCAGCTGATCGTCAACCTCTCTGCCTCCCCTTTTCACGTCGGCAAGGCGGAGAGCCGCGAGGAGATGCTCGTCACCCGGGCGCGCGACAACGCCTCGTACGTCGCTTTCTGTAACCTCGTCGGCGGCCAGGACGAGCTCGTCTTCGACGGGCATTCAGTCGTGCTCGACGACGAGGGCGAAGTCATCGCGCGCGCACCCGGATTCGAGGAATGCCTGCTCGTCGTGGACCTCGACCCCACCGAGGCGATCGGCCGCAGGCTGCGCGACGTACGCCGGCGTGAGCTCGAACGCAGTCGTGAAACCGCTCCCGCCGCGACGGTGATCGACATCCCCGTCGCGGTCTTCGGGGGCGAGCCCGCACCACCGGTCGTCGTCCCGTTCGCACCGGAGCTCGAGCAGATGCGGCTCGCTCTCGGCCTCGGTGTCCGCGACTACGTCGAGAAGAGCGGGTTCAGCGAGGTCGTGATCGCCATCTCCGGGGGCATCGACTCCGCACTCACCGCAGCGATCTGCGCCGACGCGCTCGGGGCAGGCCGCGTCCACACCGTGTCGATGCCGTCACGCTACTCGTCGGAAGGCACCCGTGACGACGCCCGCGAGGTGAGCGTCAACCTCGGCGCCGACTTCCGCGAGATTCCGATCGACGACGTCGTTGCGACATTCACCGACGCCCTCGCCGACTCGTTCGCCGGTCGTGACCCCGACCTGACCGAGGAGAACCTCCAGGCCCGCGTCCGCGGCACGATGCTGATGGCTCTCTCGAACAAGTTCGGCTGGCTCGTCATCTCCACGGGAAACAAGTCGGAGATGGCGGCCGGTTACGCGACGCTCTACGGCGACATGGTCGGTGGCTTCGCGCTACTCAAAGACGTCTTCAAGACCGATGTCTTCCGCCTCTCACGTCATCTCAACGAGATGGCGGGCCGCGAACTGATTCCGGTGACGACGATCGAGCGGCCTCCGAGCGCCGAGTTGCGGGCCGAGCAGCGTGATGACCAGTCGCTGCCGCCCTACGAGCTGCTCGATCCGGTACTCGAGGCCTACGTCGAGCTCGACCGCTCGCGCGAGGAACTGCTCGCCGAGTTCGACGCCGCCACGGTCGAGCGCGTGCTCGCGCTCGTTGACCGATCGGAGTACAAGCGTCGCCAGGCCCCTCCGGGAGTGAAGCTGCGCCCGCGCGCGTTCGGCCGTGACTGGCGACTGCCGATCGCGAAGCGCTGGGACGGCTAGGGCGCTGGTTTGGAAGTCGCCCGGTGATCCTGGCGCGCGAAAAGCAAGCCGAACATGGACACAGGGAGCACCGATATCGGGTCATACCGGAGCGACGAAGGACGTGGTGCGGCGCCGCTTTGTAGCCGCCCGGCGCCCGAGTGACGTCCGGAACGGTGCACTAGCTCACACCCCGGCGTCGATCGGAGTGAGCGGCGCACCGTTCACGACCAGATCGCGCAGGAGTTCGGGGAGGCCGCGGGGAGCGAAGGTTGCGTCCGCCTCCTCGAGCTCGGCGAGCGCCCACCAGCGGAGCTCGAAGACGTACTCCGCGTTCAGCTGCTCCCACGAAAGATGCGGCTCCGGCGTGAACGACGGCGTGCGAACGAGGTGGTACTGCTCCCTCTGGCCGTCGTACTGTCCACCGATGAACGGGACGATGTACAGCCGCGTCCAGACGACGGGACCGACCTCGACGCCCTCGAGCCCGGCCTCCTCTGCAAGCTCGCGCCGGACTGCCTCCTCGCTACTCTCCCCCACCTCGATCCCACCGCCCGGCGTTGCCCAGAACGTCTTCCCGGTCGGGAACAGAAATCGGACGAGCAGAATCCTGTCGTTCGGGTCGAGCACGATCGCCCGGGCCGCCGGGCGAATCCGGAGGTCGGTCACGGTGCAGCGCCCACGAGGTCGCGCAGTGCGGTGAACCACCGCAGCCGCTCCTCCCACGGAACGGCCGCGTTGGCGGGAGAGGTCGAGGGCAGCACGAAGAGCGAGGTGCCGTCGAGGCGACGCTCCTGCAGCCCGTGCTCGGGTCGCTCGCGAAACGGCCCGCGATACGCCTCCTTGCCCACAAAGGCGATGACGCTTGGCATCAACTCCCGGGCAAGTCCCTCGAGCCGCTCCGCACTTCCGGCGAAGTCGCCAGCGCGGAGATCGCCCGAGCCGGGCGTCGTCCGGTGGGCCGCGTTCGTGACGCCGATGCCCAGTGGCAGAAGGTCGAACTGCTCGGCAGGATCGAGGAGGCGCGGCGTGAAGCCGGCCTCGTTCAAGAGCCGCCAGAAGTCGTTGCGGGGATTCGCGAAGTGCGCGTTCGCGCTATCGGAAAAGCGGCCGGGGTTGATCCCGCAGAAGACGACCCGCAGTCCCGGCGCAAGCACGTCGGGAACCGCCGAGGGCGTCTGCCCTGCGACAGCTATGCCGCTTCGGGCTCGCGCGCCTCGAGCCGCGCCTCGAACGCGAGGCGAATACGCTCGGTGAGGACGGCGGTGGACTCCTCGATCAGGGGGTCGCCGGGACGGACGACCTTGACGGTGTCCTCACTGCCCCTCTGGCCATAGCACCGGAGGTAGCACTCATCCTCACTCAGCGGCCTCAACCGTTGCACTGCCGGAACCGTAGGTGAGCGTTCGGACGGTAGAGGCTCTGGAGCTTGACCGGACGTCCCCCGAATGGGACGTTCTCCACACTGCCCTCCGTGGAAGAGATCGGTACTCTCCTGCGCAACGGCGAGCGCGACTTCTCTGTCGGCGGCTCGCTGCCTGCAAAGCCCGACTATCACTGGACTGTCAACGGAGAGGACTACTCTTGAGTGCCACTCTGCTCGATGTCACCGCTGTTCGTTCCCGCTTCACAGCCCTGCAGCGCCGCCTTGCGTTCTTCGACGGCCCCGGCGGGACGCAGGTTCCCGACGAGGTGATCGATGCGATCTCCGGGTACCTGCGCTCCGACAACGCCAACGTCGGCGCTCCCTACGAGACATCTCGCCGGACGAGCGCGCTCGTTGACCTCGCGCATGAGCGGGCCGGAGACTTCCTTGGCTGCTCGGGCGACGAGATCGCCTTCGGCCAGAGTATGACGTCACTCAATTTTCTTCTCACACGGGCACTGGCGAGAGAGCTGAAGGCCGGAGACGAGGTGCTCGTGACGAAGCTCGACCATGACGGCAACGTCGCACCCTGGCTCGCGCTGCAGGAGGACATCGGCATCGTCGTCCACAGCGTCGGGATCAACGCCGACCTCTCGCTCGACTACGACGACCTCGCCTCGAAACTCAGTGACCGCACACGCGTCGTCGCCTTCCCGCTCGCTGCCAACTCGGTCGGAACGGCACCCGACGTGCGCCAGATCGTCGGACTCGCCCACAGTGTCGGGGCTCTCGCCTGGGTTGACGCCGTCCATTTCGGGCCGCACGGCCCTATCGACGTGACCGCCTGGGACATCGACGTGCTGCTCTGTTCGCCGTACAAGTTCTACGGCCCGCATATGGGGATGGCCTACGGGAAGAAGGATCTACTCGCATCCTGGCGCCCCTACAAGGTGCGCCCGGCCGCCGACGACCCCGCAGGACACCGCTACGAGCTCGGTACCTGCCAGCACGAGTTGCTTGCCGGCCTCGTCGCCACGTTCGCCTACATCGAGTCGGTGGGCTGGGACGCAATGCTCGGCCACGAGCGCGCGCTCGGGCAGCGATTTCTCGACGGCGTGCCGGCCGGCTTGGATCTCTACGGGCTGCCCACGATGGAGGGCCGCGTCCCGACGTTCTGCTTCAACGTGCCGGGCCATACCTCCGAGGAGGTTGCGACGCATCTTGCCGACAAGCACGAGGTCGCCGTCTGGTGGGGCAACTACTACGCGCTCGAGACGATGCGCGCGCTCGGCCTCGACGAGTGGATGGGGGCCGTCCGTGCAGGCATCGTGCACTACAACACCGAGGAAGAGGTAGATCGCCTGCTCGCGGGCATCGCGGAACTCGTGTGAAGATCCTTGTTCTCGGCGGCACCATCTTCGTCGGACGTGCGCTCGTCGAGGCCGCGCTCACCGCCGGCAACGAGGTGACCCTCTTTCACCGGGGCCTCACGAATCCCGGCCTGTTTCCCGACGCCGAGCACCTGCTCGGCGACCGCGACGGCGGCCTCGGCCTGCTCGAGGGCCGGAGCTGGGACGCCTGCATCGACGTCTCCGGGTACCTCCCGAGGCTTGTCGGCAACTCCGCCACGGCGCTCTGCGACACCGTCGAGCGCTACGTCTACGTCTCGAGCATCTCCGTGTACGCCGATCTCTCGGTGCCGCGCGACGAGGGTGGGCCGCTCGCCACGATCGAGGACGAGACGACGGAGGAGATCACCGGAGAGAGCTACGGGGCGCTGAAGGCTCTCGGCGAGCAAGCCGTGAGAGGCGTCTACGGCGAGCGGGCGGCGATCGTACGGCCGGGATACGTCATCGGCCCGCACGACGACACCGGGCGATTTCCATGGTGGGCCCATCGGGCAGCGCGGGGCGGTGAGATGATTGTGCCGGCGTCACTCGCACGAGAGTTCCAGGCGATCGACACCCGCGACCTGGCCGACTTCCTTTTGATCAGGGCCCGCTCTCCCCTCACGGGCATCTTCAACGCGACCGGGCCCGTACCGCCGGTGACGATGCTCGACCTCGTCGAGGCGGCCGCAAGCGCAAGCGACACGGCTCTGAACGTCGAGGTGATCGACGACGCCTTCCTCACCGGAAAGCTCACAGACGAGGAACTGCCGATCTGGGACGACGACCCTTCCTCGACGGCGTGGGCCAGGGTGGACGTCTCGAAGGCGATCGGCGCGGGCCTGACGTTCCGGCCAATCGACGACACCGTGGCAGCGACGCTTGCACACACCGTGCCCGTGCCGGGTATCGGGCTCGAGCCAGCACGCGAGGCGGAGTTGCTTGCCGCCTGGCACGCGCACTGAGACCGCAGCGGGGTCAGAGCCTCACTAGCCGAGCAGCGTCTGCTGCAGCAGGAAGATGTTCAGCCCGACGATGACGACCGTCACGACAACCGCTGCGGCGGTCGTCGAGCGGCGGTTGACGAGACCGCCCATCAGCGAGCGGTTGCGGCAAAAGAGCAGCAGCGGGATGAGTGCAAACGGGATCCCGAACGACAGCACTACCTGGCTCAGGATCAGAGCCTTTGAGGGGTTGACGCCGACGGCGATGATCAGGAGGGCGGGAACCATCGTGATTGCACGACGAACCATGAGTGGAATCTGGCGTCTGATGAAGCCCTGCATCACGACCTGGCCGGCCAGGGTGCCGACGCTCGAGGATGAGAGGCCGGATGCGAGGAGCGCGATGCCGAACACGATCGCAGCGCCCGAGCCCAGGTAGACGTCGAGGCCGTCGTAGACGGCATTGAGGTTGTCACCGACGCCGGCGAGCCCGCGGGAGTGGAAGACCGCCGCCGCGGTGATCAGCATGCTCATGTTGATCAGGCCCGCGATGGTCATCGCGATCACGAGGTCAACGAGCTCGAAGTGGAAGATCTTCTTGCGGGCCTCGGGTGTGGCACCCACTATCCGATGCTGGGTGAGGGCCGAATGCAGGTAGATCACATGCGGCATCACGGTCGCTCCGAGAATGCCGACGGCGAGCAGCACGCTCTCTTTTCCCTCGAAGCCGGGAACGAACAGGCCGTGTGCGATCCCGACAGCCGAGGGATCGGCCAGGAATACCTCGAATCCGAACGCGACCACGATGACGCCGACGAATGCTGCGATCACGACCTCGAACTTGCGGAAGCCACGACTCTGGAACGCCAGGATGAGGAAGGAAGCGATGCCCGTGAGGATTGCCGCCGGAAAGAGAGGCATTCCCGTGAGCAGGTTGATGCCGATTGCCGCCCCCACGAACTCGGCGACGTCGGTAGCCATCGCGATCAGCTCCGCCTGGATCCAGAGCAGAAACGACATCGGCCGGGGGAATCGTGCTCGACAGACCTCCGGCAAGTTCATCCCGGTTGCGATCCCGAGCTTGGCGCTCATCGACTGGATCAACATCGCCATCAGGTTTGCAGCGAGAACGACCCAGAGGAGCAGGTAGCCGAACCGCGATCCGGCTGCCATGTTGGTCGCGAAGTTGCCGGGATCGACGTAGGCGACCGCAGCAATGAAGGCCGGGCCGAGGAAGGGGGTGTACCGGCCAGGCCCTCGCCTCGTGCCGTCGAGTGAGCGCTCTGCCGCGCGCAGCACTGCGGCTTCACCGGGTAGCGCATCCTCGACACCGACGACGTGGGAGCGAGGCACGGCCTGCCGGGGCATTTCCGTGGGTTGTCCCGACCCCACGCCGGAATCGATGCTCATCAGCTCACCCTAACAGGATATTTAGCCTTGCCTAAATACTGCGGCCTCCGAGGGCTTCAACAACGTGTTGGTGACCGGCCGAGAAACCGCAGCACGCCGCGGCAGAGTCCACGAGCTGCCCACGCGCGATACACCTCCGTCGCAAGCGCTTCGTCCTCGACCGGATTCGTCATGAATCCCACCTCGACGAGGATCGTGGGAACGTCGGCCCAGTTGAATCCGGTGAAGTCCACACGCTCCTGAAGGCCTCGGTCCGGGAACCCGAGTGATCGAACGAGCTCTCGCTGCACCGTCCGAGCGGCGGTACGACTGCGAACGTAGATGTCGTCTGTCCACCCGGCCCGGAGCCCCGGATAGAGGGTGTGCGAGCCCCGTGCTCCATGCGCTGAAGCACCATCGGCGTGAACGCGCAGAAAGAGCGCTGCGCCGGCACGGTTAGCGATCCCGGCGCGAGCAACGTTGCCGATGCTCTCGCCCGCGGTACGGGTGCGCGTCATCACGACCCGCACGCCTGCCCGCTCGAGCAGGGTACGCACACGCAGCGAGATTGCAAGATTCAGCTGCGCTTCCGTCGTGCCCGAGACAACACCGCTCGTACCGCCGCCATCCTTGATCTTCCTCGTTCCCGAACCCGGCCCGATCGGCTCGGTCTGGAGATTTGCCCGGAGATCGTGGCCTGGATCGATCACGACGACCGGTGGGCTAGCTGCAGCAGCACCGGCGGCCACGAGAGCTGCACTAGCGAAGACGGCGCCGTGCATGCTCACGACACGTCGGGCTCCTGACCGGGACAGAGTCAGCGCGGAGGCCCGGCTATGCGCCGCACGAGCGCAAGGGTCACGTAGGCGCCTGGTACGAAGAGCACTGCGGAAGCCGCCATCAGCGCCTTCGCCGCAGTGCTGTCGAGATCCACAGCGAGCGCAGCCAGCATGCAGAAAGCACCGAGAGCACACAGGGTGGGCCCGAGATAATCACGGCGACTCACGAGGCTATCGTGCCTCTGCCGCCAAAGCGTTTCAGGTCGAGCGCGCCAGGCGACTGCTCGAGCCTTCCGAGCCTCAATCCCCTGTCAGCTTCCCGCGATCGCGCTACAGGACGGGGCTGCCGCAATCGCGCTCGCAAGCTCGCCCTTCACGTCGATGGACTCGAAACCCGAGATGGACGAGGTGATCTGTGTACCCATCGTCGCGAGCGTCGTGAGAAGCACGGGCGTTGCAGCGATAATCGCGGCGATCCCCGATGCGCCGTCGAATGCGCTCGTGATCGTCGCAACTCCCTCCTCGAGATCGGTCGCCAGTTGATCGAGAGAATCTGCGGCCTGCTGGCCCGCATCGGTATCGGGCCTACCAAGGCCCTTGATATCGGACGTGAGCGTCTCCGTCGAGGTGGTCACAGTGTCAACCGCGTTCGTAAGCGTGTCCTTCGACAGATCACCGGCCTTGACCGCATCTCCGATCGTGGAGATCGAGGATGTCCACGTCGTGATCGCCGTGCAGAGGCCATCGGCCCAGGCACTCGCCGGAGAGGCTTCGCTGCCACCGGCACTGGTGTCAGTACTACTGCCGCCGCCCGAGGCACCACAACCCGCTGCGAGCAAGGCGGCGACCGCGACAACGACTGCGAGGGAGGACCTCCTGGAAAGCAACGTGATCCTCATGGGCGTGACGTTATCAGGTTGGCCTTCAAACGGACAGGCTCCTACATCCCGAACTCTGCGGCCACGCGGCCCGACTCGACTGCGGACTTCAGTGAGGCGTAATCGCGCTCGTTCTGGTCGGCGTATGCCTCGCCGAACCGCGCCATCGCCTGATCGAAGGTGTCACTCACACCCAGATAGCTCGCTATCGCAATCCCGTCACCAGCCCGTGCGTGGGCCCGTGCGAGTTCTTCGGCGCAGATCTGCGCGTACTTCGCCGTACCGCGAACCTGCAACTCCTCGACGTCCGCCGAGATCTTCGAGTCCCAGAGCTGGCGAATGTAGAAGTCACGCTGGAGGCCGTCGAAGCCGCTGATCCTGATCCAGCCAAGCATGATGTCGCTTGCCGCCTGCGTCAGGCGCTGACCTTCCACCACCCGCCGGCCGCAGTTCTTGTACTCGCTGCGGCCAAGGAACCCCTCGAGCACCGAGGGCTGTGCTTCCTTGAACTGAAGGAACAACGGGTCGCCTTCGTCCCGGCCCAGCAGCAGACAGATCCAGGCACGCGTTCCGACGCTCCCGACACCAACCACCTTGCGCGCCGCGTGCACGTACCGGTATCGCTCGAGGAGCTTCCGACGGTCGCCGGCCAACGTCTTCTGGTACGAGGTGAGGACGTGACGCAGCACAGTGTGGTACAGCTCCGCATCCCCACCCGCAATGTCCTCTATCGGAACGATGAGCGGCGGGTCGCCCGTGATCCTCGGCTCGCCGTCAACCATGGTGGTGAGCTTGGAGAACGCCTTGACGCTGTCCTTGGCCTGGCCCTTGGCGATGTTCGCTTCAAGGCGTTTTTCCCATTTGGCATCAGCTGTGGTTGCCTCCGCATGAATGCTCGCGAGGATCTCTTCTATCTCGATGCGCGAATACCATATCTCGATGTTGTGCATGGAGGAGAACCTGCGGATGCTTTCCCGGTACGACCGTCCAAGCTCGACGGCGATGGACATTCGCTGCTCCTTGTCGAATCCCCGCTCGCGACCAAGGACGGTAAAGCTCGCTACAAGACGCCTGACATCCCACTCGAACGGACCCGGAAGCGTCTCGTCGAAGTCATTGATGCTGAATACGAGTTTGCGGTCTGGCGCGGCAAAGCCGCCGAAGTTCGATAGATGTGCGTCACCACAGAGCTGCGTATGGAGTCCGGTGCGCGGACTGTGCGCGAGGTCGGAGGCCATCAGGTACGCGGCACCCCGATAGAACGTGAGCGGCGAGCCAAGCATGCGGCCATAGCGAATCGGTACGAGGTCCGGCAAGCGCGTCCGGGCCTGCTCCTCGAGAAGATCCACGGGATCAGGGCGTTGAGCGGAAGGTTCCCAGTCACCAAGTGTTCTCCGCGGCACCTCGAGACGCGCCGCTTTGCCTCGCGCGAGGCGCTCGGCAACCGTGCCCTGGCTACCCAATGCGCCTCTGGCGCGCACGGAGGGGGTTCTGGGACGTGCTTTGCCGCCCTCGTCAGGCGATGTCGTCCCCGTCTCGACCGTCGAGTCCTTCCCGTGTGAGCCCATACGTCAACCCCCCCTCGAATGCCATTCGTGCGCCGCTGATCCTAGCTCAGACGCATCCTTCGCAAACACGTTGTGGATCACGTCACCGATGTGGCTCCGGATGCACGGCGACGAACATCGGAAAGGCCGATGAGCATATCGTGCCGCACGACGCCTACGCGGCCGGGCTGTCGGGAACGGGCGATGTGTCCTTCGCCGCCTCGTGAGCGAGCGAGATAATGACGGCACCGCCGAGTGCTAGTCCGAGGCCTGTGACAGCTATGGCGACATGCCACATCGGCCGGCTCAGGGTCTCGTTGAGAAGAATGATCCCGATCAGGATGCCGACGATCGGATTCGCCACCGACACGGTCGCAACAGAGGGAGCAAGACGCCCGGTTCCGAGCGATACCTGCTGGAGCAGGAAGCCGATGATCCCCGCGACCGCAAACGCGTAGCACTCCCAGTGCGAGAGCATGGTGCCGACGCTCTGACTCAGATAGTCGATCGTCGGTTTCGTCAGCGACGCAGAGAGCCCGAACATCAGCCCTGCGACGGTGCCATACACGCCCGCCTTCATCGAGAGTCCGCCGCTACGGCCGAAATAGAGCAGCACGCCAGAGAGGACCGAGAGCAGAATAATGGCAACCGCCCACTGGGTACCGGGTGCATTGTCGTTCCCTCCAGCAGGGTCGCCAAAGTAGATGAACAACGCAAGACCGACGATGATCACGATCGACCCGCTCACCTCACGACGGCCTACGCGCTGCTTCGTCAGGAAATAGCCGAGAGGAAGCGCGAACACCACGGTCGTGACGATGAGCGGCTGAACAATCGACAGCCGGCCGTTGTCGAGAGCGACCGCCTGGAAGGCATAGCCGGCGAGCAGCGCCAGCGTGCCGAGCAGCCACATCTTCTGGCCTCCGAGTCGCAGGAGCGAGATCGGGTGGACGAGCGAGATCGTGGGGAGGTTCAGGGCCCCCTTCTGCTGCAGTGCCGCTGCCAGGGCAAAGAGAAACGCCGCGATGAGTGCGAGAGTTGCGGCCACCTCCTACACCCTACGGCATAGGTAGTGGTCTACGATCCAGTGGAAGATCAACCCGGCCGGACGATGCAACGGAAGCCGATGTGGCAGGTCGAGGTGTCGATCGCCTCTGCCTGGCGGGCGGCCGGGCGGTAGCGGAAGCAGTAGTTCGGAGCGCAGAGGTGCGAGCCCCCCTTGATCACCTTGCGTGGAATCGTCTCGCCCGGCCCGTAGCTCTCCTCGCTGCTCGTGACCCGCGGGTTCACCGGCATGCAGCACGGCCCGGGCGCGTCCTCGGGCCGCAGAGGGCGAAACCAGTCGGTCGTCCACTCCCAGACGTTGCCGGCCATGTCGAAGAGACCATGACCGTTCGGCGCAAACGACCCGACGGGCGAGGTGCCCTCGTAGCCGTCCGTCTTCAGGTTCTGCCACGGAAATTCGCCCTGCCAGACATTCGCACCCGGCCGACCGCCGGGCTCGTGCTCGTCACCCCACGTAAACGTCGCTCCGTCGAGCCCGCCACGCGCTGCAACCTCCCACTCCGCCTCGGTCGGCAGTTCTTTCCCGGCCCAGGCGGCGTAGGCTTCTGCATCCTCGTAGGCGACATGTGTGACGGGATGACGATCGCGGCCGTTGATCGTCGTCCCCTTACCACCCGGACGCTTCCAGCTCGCTCCCGGCAGGTACTCCCACCAGTTCCGAACGTCATCGAGGCCAACCCGTCCCACGGCCTTCCGGAAGACGAGCGAGCCTGGCACGAGCAGTGCCGGATCGGCGTCGGGATACCGCTCGGGTTCGAGAGCCCGTTCAGCGCACGTCACATACGACGTCTCGCGGGCGAAGCGACGAAACTCCGCCGCGTTGACGAGGTGCTCGTCGATCCAGAAGCCGTCCACCGCGACCCGGTGGACGGGACGCTCCTCCGGGTAGAAATCGTTCGATCCGAGCTCGAAGATACCCCCCGGCACCCATGCCATCCCCTTGGCGGGCGGGGTACCCGGAGCTACGGCACGAGCTGATGCGCTGTCCTTGCCGGCCACCGACAGCTCCTTCTCAGGCCTCTGGCCCTGCGTCGTGCTCGGCCCGTTTCCCCTCCTTCTTTCGGGCCTTACGCTCCTTGCGGGCGACCGACTGCGCCGCCGCCTCCTCCTTCGCTCCGGTGTAGGACGTCCCGACGAGTTGCTTGCCGCCAGACCAGCCAAACACCCAGGTGACAACGGCGATGGCAAAGGTGATGTTCCAGGCGGTGACGATGATCTGCTGACCGAGCGAATAGGCCGCCGCATTGGCGGTGGTCGTGACACTCGAGAGCGAGACGCTGTTCACCACCTGCGTGATTCCCACGCCACCCGGGGTGAACGACACGAGGTTTGCAAGCGAGTTGCCACCGACCACCGACATGATCGTGTGAAACGTCACCGGAATGCTGTAGGCGGCAAGAAAGATGCCTATGACGACAAGCTTCGCAATCCAGGAACCAAACGAGGGCAGCAGCACCTTGACGACGTACTCACCCTTGTGCTCGAGGATCGAGCCACCCTGTTTCGCCTTCTGCCAGAGGCCCTTCACCCTGCCCCAGAAGATCTTGACGAGTAACGCGACCAGCACGCCCCCGCCGACGATCAGGAGCGGCACGAGAAGCCGGTGGGCATCCACGATCCCGAGTTGCAGGTTGAAGGTGCCCGGCACCGAGATGAAGAGGTAGACATAGACGAACGCGCCGATCAGAACGTAGAAGATCTTCTGGACGACTGTTGCACCTATCACGCCGGGGAACGTGGAGCCACGGATCAGCGCGACGTACATCAACAACGAGGCGAAGGAGCCTATGTTCGCCGGCAATACGCCGTTCATCGCGACCCCGGCAGCGTAGGCGGCCAGGATGTCGCGGTAGCGGACACCTCCATCCGGGAAAGCCGCCGTGAGGACGGAGTACCAGGCGACTGCCGTGAGCGACGTCTGGATCGTCTGGAAGAAGACACCCGCGACGATGGAGCCGACCGAGATCGCGGTCATCGTCTGCCAGAGGTTCTCGAACCAGTCGAGCACCCCGAACCCTGCCAGGTGACAGAGAGCGAGTACCGCCGCGATGCCGATGAACCAGGTGGCTACCTTGACCAGTCGTCGTTTCCGCGACCCGTCGTGGAACGGTGTCACCGTCCGAACTGTTTGGTGGAGAACGCTCATCGGAACGAGGCTAGCGCGACCAGAGGACGACTACAGCGACCAGGCGCACCTCGGGGGAGGCTGGCGGCCGCGTGGACCCCCTTGCCTCAGGGCTTCACGACGAGCCCTGAGAGTCCACCCTTCGCAAAGTCCTCCGGGCGGAGCATGACACCGCCCGAGAACGGGTATGCCAGATCCATGAGGACAAAGATCGAGGCGACAATGACGACGGTCATCGTGGCCGGGCCGAGCACATGAAACCAGAAGCTGGTCGATCCGGTCATCAGGGCATAGAAGACCAGGACCATACTGCTGAAGATGATGAGTCCGAGAAGGACCATGGACAGCCCAGCGTCTGCTGCCGCGATCCGCGCCCTGCGGGCGCCAACGGCGCTGTTCACCTTTTCTACCGAAGAATTATAGAAAGCTATCTGCTGTTCGGTCTTCGGATGAACCGCCCCGAACGCGGTGAAGACATCGTCAAACCTGGCTGAAGCGACCGGACTCTCCTCGCCTTTTCGGGCCATCGCCTCCCACTCGTCATCGACGACCGATTGCGCATAGTTGGCCACGGCGCGACCCACGAGGCTAGCTCCCGGCTCCGGGAAAAACTCGATGTCTCTCATGATCGAGGCGAGATCATCTGCCTCCTGTCTCAGGCTAGCTTCTGTGCTGAGGAAGCCCTGGTAGCCGATGATGATTGCGAATGCGAGCAGAAGGCCGAGCAGTGCGGCCACGGCACCGAGCATCGGTGCGGAGATCTCTGCATGAAAGGCCTCGCGCGTTTCCGGCACCAGCCTCCGGACAATCCAGGTGATCAGCACGATGGCTAAAAACGAAAGGACGACCGGCACAATCAGTATCCAGATCGTGGGAAAGGTGTCAAACATCCATCGCATGACCGGCATTTTACCGAAAATACGCCTCGCCTCGCGAAGAAAGGACTCGACAGGCGCATGCCGAAGACTCAGTGCGATAGCCCGGGTCATATCCTTCGGACACTGGAGCCGCCATCAGCATCCTCCCGACCGACCTCGGTCGCAAGCTCGGAGACTTCGACGACCCCCACCAGGAATGGCGTCGGCTCAGCTCGGAGCTCATGGGGACGTTCTTCCTCGTCCTCGTCGCTGCAGGCGGCCCGATGATGGGTGAGGCATTCCCCAACGAGGTCAGCCGTGCGACAGCGGTGACTGCCCCGGGTCTGATGGTGCTCGCGATCATCCTGTGCATGGGAAAGGTGTCCGGCGCGCACCTGAATCCCGCCGTCACGGTAGCGTTCTCGCTCCGTGGCGACTTCCCGTGGCGTCGGGTGCCGGGATACATCATCGTGCAGCTCGTCGGTGCCAGCCTCGCAGCGCTCTTCCTTCACGCGGTGATCAACGTCTCCTCGACGTACGGCTCGAACTACCCGGCCGCAAGCTACTCGGCCGGCGATGCATTCCTGATGGAGGCCGTCCTCACGCTGGGACTCGTCAGCGTGATCCTCGGCACCGCATCGGGCGCACAGAACATCGGCGTCCTGGGCGCGTTGGGAGTTGGCGCATACATTGCCCTTGCAGGGCTCTGGGGAAGTCCCATCTCGGGCGCCTCGATGAATCCGGCCCGCACGTTCGGTCCCGATCTTGCCGGCAACGACTTCACGAGTTACTGGGTCTACGTCGCAGGCCCGCTCGTCGGTGCCGTGCTTGCAGTCGGTGCCGCCTATGTGCTGCGCGGGCCCGGTGGAGGCGCTGCAGGTTCCGGCGCAGCCCAGGGAGCGATATTCACCGAGGTCAAGAGTCCCGACCGGATCTGAGTGCGCACCGGGAGAGGCGTCTGCAAAGGTGCTCGTAGTCCTCGAGATCGCAGACCGGATGACAGGCGCGCGCGCGAACCACCGTGCCATGCGACCGGCAAGACGTGCGGCCTAACGACCCATTTCAGCATGACGGCTCGCCGCCGGGGCATGACCGTGACCGAAACGCTGGTCGAGCACGCAGGTGCAAATCGCGCAGAGAACGAATGCGCTGGCGCTCAGGTACACCGAGAAGAGGAAGACGAAGATCGCGCTCGCAGATGCATAGACCTCCGTGAAGTCCGCGGGCCCGGCGAGATACCACCCGAGGCCGGCCTGTACCGCCTGGAATCCGACGGCTGCCACAGCAGCACCGGCAAGCGCAGCGCGCCAGCCGGGGCGACGGTGGGGAAGGTAGCGGTAGAGGAGCACGAAGACGGCAAAGATCAGAACGGTGGGAACGACGACACCGAG
Source organism: Thermoleophilia bacterium (assembly GCA_037139935.1). Taxonomy (GTDB): domain Bacteria; phylum Actinomycetota; class Thermoleophilia; order Gaiellales; family Gaiellaceae; genus Gaiella. The sequence continues at coordinate 15,567 of JBAXFL010000014.1, forward strand.
CAGGATCCCGAAGCCGAAGGGCTGCCAACCGAGTGACTCGCCGATGCTCTGGCTCACCGTGTCGGTGAAGTGTGCGAGGAGCGAGACCGCCACGCCACAGAGGATCACGTCGATCGCACCGAACACGAGTAGTCCGCTGACGGCCCCTCTGCGCACGAGGCTCCGTGAGACGCCGTCATCAAAGATGACGGCCAGCGTCTTCTGCATCGCGTTCATCACCCCGGTCGCCCCCCAGAGCGCGAGGCCGAGCGTGACGAGGCCGGCAGCGCTCCAGGGCGGGGGAACCGCGTCGATCAGCGTATCCAGCCTGGCAACGCCCTGCGCCGAGAGGCCAAGTTGATCGCCGATCGCCGAGACGAGGTTCTGCTGGTCTACACGGTCGGACACCAGCACCCAGGCAAGGATCGATGCGAGGAACGTGGCGAGGGGGACGAGGGAGAACAGGGCGCGATAGGAGATTGCAGCCGCGAACTGCGAGCCTCCGACGCGGCCGTACAGGACAAGCACCTCGTGGACGAGGCCGGCGAGCCAGCGAACGACCGATCGTGACTCTCGCATACAAGGACGGTAGCGGGCCACAGGTGGGCCGTTCACCCTGCCTCCGATCCGCGTGCGAGCCGGCCGCCCTGGAGCCATTACTGGCGCGGGTCTATGCTCCGGTCGCTTTGCCGTTGAGGTCGTTCCTCCAGCCGAGCAGCGTCTGATGGACAGATGCCGCACCGATGAGCTCCGGCGATCGCACCTCCAGCTCGGTCGGGTGCAAGATGAACGCCCGCGTCTGCGGGCCGCCGATGCCGCCGTGGAACGAGATCAGCTCCTCGAACGCACAGCCCGTCTCGAGGGAGGGATCGTAGAAGCTGCCGATCATGATGTCAGCGACGTGGGTGAACCCGTCGGTACGGAGCAGGTGCTGTGGGGCCGTCGGTGAGAAGGGCGCGAGTGGATCCTCGCCCTCGACACGCCCGTCGGCGAGGTAGCGCGTGCCGTTGCCACCAAGTACCAGCGGCCCGTGCTCGGACGAGCGGACGAGCAGCCAGCCGACATGTGGGTGGTTGCGAAGCGTCGGGATCAGATCGGGGTGGCGGTCATCCATCTCCTCGAGCGTCAGCCGGCGGCGCTCCTCCATGAGGTAGACGAGCCCGAGGTTGCCCGACCCCATCACGACGACGTCCCTGTCGGAGACATCGTTCTTCCGATGCTTCTTACTCGGCGCCTTGCCGGTCGCCTCGCCAAACGCATTCCCGACCACGAAGCCCTGTTCGTCGCCGCCCACGACGCCGGCAACGGTGCCTCGCGCAAGCGAGCGCCCGACGAGCTCATCGAGCCCATAGCCGTTGCGCTGCTTGAATGTCGCGCCCTGGGTCTGACCGTGATCCGAGAGGACGACGATGGAATACGGCCGCGGGGCGTACGGGCGTGCACGCTCGATCCGGCCGAACTGCTGGTCGAGCTTGCGCAGCGCCTCCAGCGTGTCTGCCCGCTCGAGGCCCGAGTGGTGCGCAACCTCGTCGTAGCTCGAGAACGTCGCGTAGATCGCGGGCCTTCCCTTCAGCATGTCTCCGAGAACGCCGTAGACAATGAGGTCGCGGACAAAGACGCAGAGAGCGCCACGCATCAACGGGTAGTAGCCGCCGCGGTGGCCGCGAGGAAGGACGTTGCGCCGTTTTGCGCGGCTCGAGGCAGAGATCTCGAGGAAGACCTCCCAGAAGAAGAGCACGAAGACGCGCGTCACGTTGAAGCCGTTGGAGAGAAATGCCGCATACCCGGGGTTCGCTCCCTTCTCCGCATCCATCCGGCTGACGGTGAGGATCACGTGGTCGGCCTCTCCCGAGAGCAGGTTGCCACGGCTCGCGCCACCGTTGGCGAGCAACCCGTGGCCGGCATGCCGACGCTCGATCTCCGCGCAGTCGGCGGGCGCCGAGCACGTCATCGTCGTCGCCGTCTCCTTCTCGACCCAACGAAAGGCGGGGATGTCGTCATTCGATCCGAGCAGGATGCCGGCCTGCGAGGCTCCTGTCTGTGACGAGAGATCCGTCTCCCACTCGGTCAGGGTGTAGCCTCCGTCCTCGAGCCAGCGAGCCATCACCGGAACGTTGCCATCGCGCATCGCCCGCTGGAGGACGGGCAGCGCCAGTCCGTCGATCTCCAGATAGATGATACCCGGGGCATCGGTCTCGACCCGCTCCCCGGAGCGTCGGGCTATCCGCTGGATGACGCGGAGCGTGTAGGTGTCGTCGTCGTTGGTTCCGAGGACGACGTCGAGCACGACCGATACCGCCGACGCGACGAGAGCGACGAGGAGTGCCGCCCAGAACGAGCCGATGTAGAGGTTGCCTTCCGTTATCTGGTCGGCGGCGAGCAGCATCAGGGCATCGAGGGCGAGGACGAGCAGGAGTCCGACGACGAGGATCCACGGGAGCCGCAGAGCTGCAACGACCGGCGGCAGGAGCGCATTCAGGACAGCGATCACTGCTGCCGCGAAGAAGGCACTCGAGAAGTCGAGGGCCGTCGCGTCGGGGACGATCCAGACGGCCAGGAGCAGCGCCACCGTGGCGAGCAGCCAGGAGAGCAGGAGGCGAACGGGCCCGAACCGGGGGCGCTTCGGGTCCCAGACAGGCATCTCGGAGCGTACCGGCGGCGTCAGCGTCATCGTCGTGCAGGCCTGCGGGTCACGACGGTGCCGGCAACGGCCCGAGCGCAGGAGCGGGAGCAGGGGCGAGGCGCGCCGTAACGACGTACGAGACGACCACGGCAACGATCACGAACGGCATCAGGGTCAGGCCGTCGGCCTGAAGAAAGAGCGTCACGAGGAGGACGGATGTGAGCGGCAGTCCCAGCATGGCAACCGTCATCGCACCGATGCCCATCGCAACACCTGCAATCATGGGTAGGCCCGGAAGATGGGACAGCGCTATGCCCCCCACGGCCCCGATGAACATGGCCGGGAAAATAGGCCCGCCACGGAACCCACCGAGCGCCACCGAATAGGCGACCCCCTTGCAGAGAAAGAGCAGCACGAGCGCGCCCACCGTCCATCCGGCGGCATTGTCGATCAGCAAGGGAAGAGCGTTCTCACCGGAGAAGAGCACGTCGGAGGAACTCCTCCCCGTTGCTTCCACATAGACGAGAACGGCGACGCCGATGACCAGTCCCGCAACAGGGGCCAGCAGCAGCATCCGCCGCTCGATGATCCCCTGAAGCAGTAACGCGACCCTCCGGATACACGTGCCGATGATCGCTGCAGCGACACCTATCACGATCGCCCAGAGGAACTCGGCACCGGTCGGGCTCCCGGCCGGCGGGATATTCGGGATCGCGAGCGAGAAGTTGCCGATGCCGGTCCAGTTGTTGAGCCCGACGAACATGAGAGATCCGATCCCGGCAGCGAGAAGTCCTGGCAGGAGCACGACACCCATCATTCCTCCGCCGAGCCCCACGGCCTCCATCATCAGAAAAGCCCCCGCGAGAGGCGATCCGAAGAGGGCACTGACGGCCGCGAAACTGCCTGCGGCACCCACAACGACGCTGGCCGTCTCGGGCGCATCGTGCTTGAGCAGGTGGACGGCAAGAACGCCGATGCCGCCGCCGAGTGCTATCAGAGGTGCCTCCGGGCCGAGCACGACCCCGAGACCGAGGGCCGCAAACGACGCGAGGATGATGCCGGGAAGCTCGATCGGCAAGACCGGACCCGCCGCCTTGAATCCCTCTGCCGGCCGGTGCCCCCCGGTCCCCGGCAGGAACCTGATCGTGAGCGCAACCAGCAGGCCACTGAGAGCGAGGAATGGAATCGACCACCAGGTGGGCTGGCTGTCGAATCCGAGCTCGCCGGGGAGGGTTCCGTACACGTAGTGCTGCACCTCGGCAACACCTTTGAGGAAGAGCAGTGCAGCCACCGCTACCGGAATCCCGATGATCGCGCCGAGCGCGAGCAGCATCACGTAGCTTCGGCTGCGCAGAAGCGCTGCCGGATCGGTGGGTGTGGGGTCTGCCGAATCGGTCACAGTGTCCGTGGTGCCAGGGGTGAAGAGGTTCCCGGGGTGGCCGAGAGAGCCACCACCCCGGACTCCACTCTTTATTTAGCCAGCGGCCGCTTCAACGCCGATGGCAATCAGGTCACTGGCATGGATCCACTCGTCGGCAAGCGCCGTACCACCTGCTTCGACGATCGCTTGCCGGAGCGGAATCGCCCAGAGGTGCTCGAGCAGGATGATCGCTGCCGTCGAGCCGTTCGGGATTGCATCCGCGATGTAGAGAGCATCCTCCTCTGGAATCAGGTGACCGTCCGCCATCGCCTCGGCGCCGAGCTCGGCTCCGGCCTCGATCGCATCCTCGTCACCCTCGCCCACGCCGAACCCGACCAGTGCGCCGGCGATCGCACCCATCTCCGTGGCTTCGTCCTGGCTGAGGTCACTCACCTGGAGGGCGGTGATAGTTCCCTCGGCGTCCTTCTGCACGACGAGCGCATCGACGATCTTGACGAACTCGTGCTCACGCAGCCGATCGAGCTCGGCTGCAATCTTGCCGGTGAAGTTCGGCTCGGCGAATCCGAGCACGAGCATCTGTACAGGGCCAATAGCCATTGTTCACTCCCCTCCACTCACGAAGCTGAAAGCAGCTTCTGCTTCTGCATGTCGAATTCCGCCTGCGTCAGCACGCCCTCGTCGAGCAGCTTCTTCAGGTTCTCGAGCTGGGTGACCATGTCATTCCCACCGGCCGAGGGCGCAGCGGCAGCCGCAGCCGGCGGTGCCTGCTGCGCCTGGAGGTCTGCGATCTGCTGATTCTGTTGCGCCTCGGCTTCCTTCCCCTCCGCAGACTTCGTGCCTGCGTGGTGTGCGACGACGGCGACTCCGCCGACCATAGCTGCGCGCCTGAGTGGTCTTCTTCTCATCATCTCGGGTGCTCTCCCTTCGTCTTGTGCACTGCCCACGACTTCGCCGTGACCGGACACCAAGCGTACGCGATCCTGCTGTCCCGTGATGCTCTACGGGGCTCCCGCACGAGACGACGGACAGCCGGATGCGGCAGAGATGAGCCGCGCGGCTCGTAGGATTCGCATATCGAGACGCCGATCCCCTATCCGGAGCCGCTGCTCAGAGGTACGTTGTTCGTCCTCCGCCCCTTCCGTGAGGACGATTTCGGTCACGCGTTCGACCTCCAGCTGGACGTGGCCGCGTCGTGCTGGGTGTCGGCCCTGCCGGCAACCGACGGTGCCGGGGTCGAGGCGTTCTACGACGCGTGCCGCCGGGAGGGGAGCTTGCTCCATCTCGTGATCGCCGACCTCCGGGACGATAGGTACCTCGGCGAGGTGATGCTGGCGCTCACAGAGCACGGGGTGGGTGAGGTCGGATGCTGTGTCGTTCCGGCCCAACGTGGCCGTGGGATCGCGGCCGAGGCGCTCCGCACGCTTACCGACTGGTCATTTGCCACGGTCGGCCTTGGCCGCGTGCAGGTGTTCGTCGCCACCGGAAATGCAGCCGCGCTACGGCTCGCGGGAAGTGCGGGATTTCAGCGGGAAGGCGTGCTGCGCTCGTACTGGGAGATCGAGGGAACACGGGTGGATGCGGTCGTGCTGGCCCGCATTGCGGACGACGAACTACGAGCTTGATCTCGCCTCACTCGCGTAGCGCTCGCTGGCGGCCTTTGACGAGTACGTAGCGAGATCGGCAAACAGGCCGAGCGCAACGAGAAGCCAGCCGATACCCGAAACGCCGTTCATCGGCCCCCAGGCGACGAGATAGGCAAGCGTCGTCCACGGCAGGAACAGCAGTCCGAGCAGCGGCCAGAGAAGGCTCGAAAAGGCCGCGTCAACCGTGTCGCCGAGGATCCACCAGAGCAGGAGCACGAAACGTGGGCCAGCAAGGCCTACAGAGAGCGCGAGACAGCACATGGTAGGCGACAGTAGCGGGTGCAGTCGCCTACTGCAACCCCGGGCTCGGACTCGGCAGGAGTTGACATTGGCACTGCGAAATCGGACAGCATGGCCCACGAGTCAAAGAGTGAGAGGAAGCTCGAGCGCTGGCTCTCGCACGCGTCGAGTCCGCGCAAGGCGGCGCTCGTCATCGCATCCGTGACGACCTCCTTGACGATCGTCGCCGGTGTGTTGATGCGGATGGTGGATCACGCGGGTTTCCCGACAGTCAACTCCGGACTATGGTGGGCCGTCCAGACGGTGACAACGGTCGGCTACGGCGATCACGTCCCGGTGACGGGAGCGGGCCAGATCCTGGCGTCGGTCGTCATGTTGCTCGGGCTCGGCTTCATCGCGGTGATCACCGCCTCGATCACGGGCGCATTCGTGACCCGGTCACGCGACGCTGCGCACCTCGAAAACGAAAGCGGCGAGAAACCCTCCACCGCCGAGTTGCAGCTGATCGGAGAGCGCCTCACGCGGATCGAGGAGTTGCTGCGCGCGCGACCGTAGACCCACCGGCTCAGGCAACGATCCGGTACACCTGGAACACCTCTGCAAGCTCCCGATTCACGTTTGCGCCGTGCACCCTGGCGAGGTTCCAGATGTACTCCGCGTTCGCATATCGGCGATGCTGCTGCGAGGCGTAGCACTCCACCGCGGCGACCTTGCGCTCGAGGTGGCGCTGCTCGAGCGCGATGTACGCACCGTAGGAGAAGTCGAAGTTGTTCCACGGGATCTCGTAGCCGAGGATCGTCGTCCGCTTGAACGCCCGTAGACCCTCCTGCGCGATCGTCTGGTGATCCTGGTGGACGTCGTGATGCGAAGGCTGGAAGACGATCTCGGGCTTCCACTCCTCCCACAGGGCGACGAGCAACTCGAGGATATCCTGCCGCCGCTCCGGGAACGTGCGCACGTCGAAGTCATGCACCGTGAGGTGCGACTCCGGGATCCCGAGCTCCGCCGTCGCCTCGCGCACCTCGCGTGCCAGGGTGTCCGGGGGGAAGCCGGGAGGAAGCGACCGGGTCGCGATCGAGAACGCGACATAGCGAACCTCGCATCCCGCTTCTACGAGCCGTGCCGTTGTTCCTCCGCACCCGAACTCACCGTCGTCGGTGTGCGGCGCAAGGACGAGCGCTCGCCGGCAGCCCTCAATCATGTCATTCCTCCCTTTCGCGGAACGCTCACCGCAAGACTGACGAGCCCGAGCATCGCCCAGGTCATCGGGTCCTCGAAGAGCGCGTTGTAGAAGAGGCTGTGCACGATGATCGCTACCAGCGTAAGGCCCACGGCGAACGACACGCGCGATGTGAAGCCTCGACCAAGCCCCCGAAGGGCCGCGAGGAGCGCTGCAAGGCAGACCCAGCCGAAGAGCACAAGGCCCGGCAGCCCCTCTTCCGCGGCCACCGTCACGGGTGTCGTGTGGGATGCAGCCTTCTTCGGCCGCTTGCCTGGAAGGCCCGTCTGATCGGCGTAGGCCCGCCTGAAGCCGCCCACGCCGACGCCGCCCACAGGGTGTGTGACCGCAATCCGGAGCCCCTGTCCAACAAGCGTCGCCCGGTCACTCGTGATCGAGTCGGCCCCCGCACGCGATTTTGCCTCGACAAGACTCCGTGCCTGGGGCACCGCAAGCACACCGAGAACGGCAACGGTGGCAAGGCCGATAGCGATAATGGCTGCGGCGCGCCCCCAGACGACGAGCGCCGCCACGAGCACGCCCACCGCGAGCGCCACGAAGCTCGACTGAGAGAAGGAGAAGAACAGGCCCACCCACATTGCTGCCACGACGGCATAGAGGCCCACGAGCTTCCAGCCGCGGACGCCTGCGAGGAGGATGCCGGCGAGCGCAGTGAGGATCCCGATCGTCAGGTAGCGGCCGTAGATCGACGGGTCCCAGAAGATCGAGTTGACCCGGAAGAACGGCGCGTAGGCGTTCCCGACGATCACCTTGGGGTTCCAGAACACATCGCGCGTCACCCACTGATAGACGCCGACCGACGCATACGCGAGCGCGGTGCCGACGAGCGCGACCCAGAGCCATGTCAACCAACGGCCGCGCCACGGAAGCCGCGCGAATCCGAATGCGAGCAGGCCGAAGGGGAGAACGAAGGCGCCGACGAAGATCGCGCCCTCCCGGGGATCGATACTCCAGACGAGCGTCAGCCCTGTCCAGGCAACAAAGGCGGCCAGAGGCAATGCGACAGGGCCGAGCTCACGGCCCCGTGCATCGCGGCGCACGACGAGTTGCCAGCCGAGCGCAACGGCGAGCGAGCCGACGACCACGTAGAGCGGCAGAAGGAGGTTCGCATCGTCGTCGCCAAGCTGAACGGGGACGCGCGCGGGCAGGCACGCGAGTGTCGCGAAGGCGAGGAGGTATGGAGCCCGGATCAGTGCCCAGCCACCCGCTGTCGCAACAAGGAGCCCTGCGGCAGCAGCAGCACCGAACTCGGCGAGGCTCAGGTCGGGAGCAAGGGAGGCGGCAAGACACGCGAGCCCGATGATCCAGCCGGCGAGGCCCGCGAGACGCAGGTCGCGCCGACGGGCAACGTAGAGAAGCGCCAGTCCGGCGCAGCCGACGACGCTCCCGGCCTGCCCGATCACGCTCACGGTGCCGCGCTCCGCACGAGCACCGCGGCACGCGCACTGTTGCCGTTTGCCGTCACCGTCAGGGTGAAGCGACCCGGCTGCAACGGCGCCCGGAGTCGCAACGTGCCCGGCGTTGCCCCACCCGATCGGCCTCCGAGCCTCCATGTCACACGAGCGGCGTCGGTGAGCACGAGGACGGCGAACCGTGCACCCGGTACAGTCTCGATGCTCGTGTGGCCGAGTGCCACGGTGCGGATCACAACGATCTTCGAGCGCGTCGGTAGCCCCTCGTTCCCGGCAATGTCCACGGCACCGAGGTGCAGCGCATACGGGCCCCGAGGCAGCGACATACCCGACTCGAGTCCGAACCAGTCGATCGTCCCTTCCGTCCTACTCCCCTTCTTGAGGACGGCGCGGCTGCCACCGACGTAGAGCGAGACCCGGGCCGGCTCGTCAACCCGGTAGCCGACGACGACTCTGTCGCTCCGGGAATCGCCGTCGGGAGAGAAGACCCGCGGTGCGAGTCGCGTCATCGCAACCTTCGGCGGGGTCGTATCGACACGCACGGGGTTCGGCAGGACGATTGTCCGGTGCTGCTGCCTGAGTCTGACCCGCGGCCGGTACACCCCCTCCGGAACGACCGACCGGGAGTCGTTCCTCCCGTTCCAGACGAAGGTCACGGGCCCGCGAGGCCGCCTCTGTCCCCAAACGAGACGGCGAACAACCTCGCCTCTCGCGTCGATCATCTCGATGTCGAGAGCGTCGCCTTCGCGGAGCCGAAAGGCGATCACGGCCGCGCCGGTCTCACAGTCGCAGACGGGAGAGATCGCCTTCGGGAGAACCCGTGTCCCGAGAATCGGGCTCGGTGTCAGCTTTAGCGACTCGGTATACACGAAGGCGAGTGCCGTGGCGGCGAGCAGCACCGCGACGAGCACGGCTGACGCATATCTGGCCATGACACGGTGAGTGTAGGGTGCGACGAAGGTTCGGCCGCTGCCATACTTCACACAATGAAGCGACGGGCCGACCCCTACCGGGACACCGATGTCATCGATGGACGCGCGCCGCGCACGAATCAGATGGTCGTCGGCCTCGTTGCGCTCGTCGCCGTCGTGACCGGCTGGTGGCTCCTGCTCGCCTTGCTCGCGCTGCAACTCGCGCTCGGGCTCACGCTCGGGAGACGCTGGTGCCTCGCGTGCGTCTTCTACTTCGAGGTGCTCCAGCCCCGGTTCGGGGAGGGGCCACTCGAGGACAGCCGGCCGCCGCGGTTCGCGAACATGGTCGGACTGGGGTTCCTCACGGTCGCCTCACTGGCGTACGTCGGAGGCTGGACGACGGTCGGCGCGGTCCTCGGCGGCACCGTGGCTGCTCTCGCGCTCCTCGCCGCGGTGACCGGGTTCTGTGCGGGCTGCACCGCGTACAGGATCGGGTACGTCGTGACCGGACGGCCGTTCGTAAGCTGCCCGCCGCCAGCTGTTCCTTCCGGTGACGCTACCGCGTGACGGCAGTCGAAGACACCACGTCATGCGGGAGCCTGTGGCCAGGACAGGCCCCTTCAGGATCACGCGAAGCGTGCGGAAAGCACTAGCGGGAGGGAATGAGCGATATGCTCTTCCATCGCGCATTCCCTCACGCGAGGGCCCCTTCAGGATCACGCGAAGCGTGCGGAAAGCACTAGCGGGAGGGAATGAGCGATATGCTCTTCCATCGCGCATTCCCTCACGCGAGCCCCCAGTCGAGGACGACGCGCCAGCCGTCGGGATCCGCGATCGTGATGCTGCGCCCGTCCCAGTAGGGGTTCTCCGGCTCGACATCGGAATAGCCGATGTCCGAAAGTCGGCCCGCGACGATCTCCGCCGCCGGTTCCGATTCGACGTAGAGCACGAGAAGGTTGTCAACGCTCGGCGCAGGGCAGGGACTTCCGTCCTCGTGTGAGGTGAACTCGAGGTGATAGTCGCTGCCGGGGAGCCCGAGCGTGACGCCGTCATAGCCCCAGTGGCCCTCGAAGCGCCCGATCTCGACGAGGCCTATACCCCGGGTGTAGAACTCGACGACCTCGTCGAGGCGGTCGGTGGGTCGAGCGATCCGCACCCCGATCACCGGGAGGCCTGCGGGCCAGGTCATACCGGCCCGGGCCCCGTAGTCAGATCTGACCCAGGCACGGGCCCGCGACGAGCATGGCGTTGTGTGGCGAGGCCGATCCCGACGATGAGGGCGAGGCCGATGACGCCGGCGATGAACACGTTTGCGCCCGGCGGATTGAGGAGCTTGACACCGGAGAGCGAGAGGACGAGCGCAAGCGCCACGCGCAATGCGCGGTCGGGGAGCTTGACCGTCAGCTGACTTCCGAGCAGCACTCCGGGGATGGAGCCGATCAGCAGCCACCCCGTCGCATGAAGATCGACGCTGCCGCTGACGAAGTGACCGAGACCGGCAGCCCAGAGCAGAATTGCCGCCTGAAAGAGGTCCGTGCCCACGATCTTCGCCGCGGTGAGGGGAAAGGCAATCATCATTACGAGGCCAAAGAACGTGCCTGATCCGACCGAGGTCAACCCCACGATAAAGCCACCGAAGACTCCGAGCACGACAGCGATACCGCGGTCGCGCCGGGCGAGGATGAACGGTGCGTCACTTCCGTGGGGCCGCACGAACGCTTTCACGAAGAAGCCGATCCCACCGATCACGAGCGCGGCTGCAAGGATCTTCTGCGCCACGCCCTCGTAGCCATCCCCGTAGGTGCGCGAGAGATAGGCCGACAGTGCCACTCCGAAGAGTGATGCCGGAATCGACCCCACGAGCATCCACATCGCGAGCCGGGCATGAACGTGCCCGAGTTGACGGTGCCGTGCTGCACCAAACGACTTGAAGATCGCCCCGTGCAGGATGTCCGTGCCGATCGCCATCGTCGGCTGGAAGCCGAACACGAGGATCAGCATCGGCGTCATCAGCGAGCCACCGCCCATGCCGGTCATCCCGACGAGAAGTCCGATCAGCAGACCGGCAAGTGAAAGCTTCCAGTCCATTATGGTCTATACCACTTGCTCCGGGGTGGCGAGGAGGATCTCCTTGAGGGTGTCGCCCCGGAGACCGAGCCGAAGCGTCTCGAGTGGGATCACCTCGTCGGGGGGAATGTTGCCGAGGTTGACGTTGGGCCCGAACTGCTTCACAAACCAGGCCTGCGAGGCCTTGGTCGGCGCCTCGAAGATGAGGTCTTCGAGCGCGACGCCGTGCACGATCTCGTCGATCAGGCCCGTCCGCATGTCGCCGTCCTTGCGAAAGATGCCCGCAGTGCCACCCTCGCGTGCCTCGGTGATCACCTTCCAGGCACCCGCATCGAGCTCCTCCTTGATCCACTCGACCCACTGATACGGGGCGTAGACGACGTCGGAGTCCTTCGATCCGACCTCCGAGAGCACCACGAAGTCGCGTGCGAAGTCGCGGATCAACTCGAGCTTCTCCTCACGCGGGATCGCGATCGTGCCGTCGGAAATCTCGACATGCGCGAACCGGTGGTCGGTAAGCCACAGCTTGAAATCATCGATCTTGCCCTTTGCGTAGACGGCCTCGAAGAGCGTCCCTCCGCAGACGACCGGCGTGTCGAGGCTCCGATAGAGCGCGATCTTCTTCTCGAGATTGTTCGTCACGTAACTCGTGCCCCAGCCGAACTTGACGATGTCCACGAACTCGCCGGCGGTGTCGAACATCCCCTCGATATCACGGATGTTCAGTCCCTTGTCCATCACGTGGGTCAGCCCGTTCTGCCGGGGCTTGCCCGGCCGAGAGGGGACACCCAACCAACCATCGTTAAAGTCGGGCATACAGCTCCTTCAGTTTTTCGTGGGCGCGGGCCTGAACGTCGTGGTAGAGCGAGTTGCCGTGGGCATCGATGCCGACGATCAGCGGCCCGAAGTCCCTGACACGGAACTTCCACAGGCACTCCGGCATGAGCTCTTCCCACAGCACCTCCTCGATCTCCTCGATCTGCGTCGTCTCGAGCGCCGCAGCACCACCGACGATCGCGAAGTAGACCATCCCGAGGCGCTGCATCGGCTCGATTGCGACATCGGGGAAGCCCCCCTTGCCGCAGATCGCCCTGACGCCGTACTGCGCGCCAAGCCCCTCGGTGAAGCGCACCATGCGGGCACTCGTCGTCGTTCCGATGCAGACCTTCTCGTACGTTCCTCTGCCCTCGGCATCGGTGGACACCTTGCGCACGCCCGGCGCGGTATGAAGCAGAAAAGCCCCCGTCAGATCCATCGGTGGATCGACTCCCTGGTCGAAGATACGAATCTGGGTACGGTCGCGGATCCCGATGATCCGTCCCTGCACCGTGACCTCGTCACCGGCACGCAGCTTGAGGATGTCTGCCGGATCGGTAATGGGAAAGGTGATCTCGTGATGGGCCATGTCCTAGAACTCCCTGTCGAAGTCGATCGTGCCGTCGGCGGCGATGTGGGCCGAGGCACGCCTTGCCGCCCAGCACTGATAGTTGACGGCGACAGGATTGAGGGTCATGTGCGTGTCGGCGTGCTCGATGTGGCACTGCAACACCGTCACGTCGCCGCCGAGCCCCATCGGGCCGATGCCCGTCTCGTTGAGGAGTCCGTACAACTCGTCCTCGAGCTGTGCCACGAGCGGATCGGGGTTGCGGGTGCCGACCGGCCGAGCGATCGCTTCCTTGGCCATGTACATCGCGTAGTCAGCGGAGCCACCGATCCCGACACCGACGATGCCGGGAGGGCACGGCTTGCCGCCTGCGTCAACGATCGACTCGAGCACGAACTTCTTGATCCCGACGACACCGTCGGCGGGCACGCACATCTTGAGGAAGCTCATGTTCTCGGAGCCAGAGCCCTTCGGCACACACTTCACATCGAGGCCATCCCAGTCGGGAATGAAGTCCCAGTGGACGATGGGCAACCGGTAGCCGACGTTCGGGCCGGTGTTCTCGCGCGTCAGCACGTGCACCGTATTCGAGCGCAACGGATGCTCGACCGTCGCGCGCGCCGTCCCTGCCTTGAGAGCCGCGTAGATGCGGGTCGGGTGGAGTGGGAAATACTCGCCCACACGGCACGTGTAGACGGCGATCCCGGTGTCCTGGCAGACGAGGTTCTTCTGCTCGTCCGCGATCGAGACGTTCCGATGGATCGTCTCGAGAATCCGGATCCCCGTCTTCGAGGTCTCGCGGTCGCGTGCGTCCGCGAGTGCATCACGGAGATCCTGCGGGATGTCCTTCAGCGCCCACACGTACAGGTGCGCCGCGGCATCCTCGACTGCTCCATCGAGGTCGGTGGTGGTTGTCGTGCTCATACGCTCGCTTTCTCCGAGGCTGCCCATCCCGCGCGGCGTCCGAAGACGACGCACTCGAGCAGCGAGTTGCCCATCATGCGGTTGCGCCCGTGGGTGCCGCCGGCGATCTCGCCGCAGGCGTACAGACCCTCGAGCGTGGTCTCGGCGTGCTCGTCGATCACGAGGCCGCCGTTTTGGTAGTGGAGGACGGGATAGGTGAGAAGTGGTTCGGTGAGCGGGTCGATACCGGCACCGCGATAGCGCCGCAGCATGTACGGCAGCGAGACGTCCGCGTCAGCCTCCGGGATCCGGGTCGTGTCGAGGTAGACCGCGGGACGGCCGTCCTCGGTCTCGACGCCGCGCCCTGCCGTCACCTCGTCGAAGATCGCCTGTGAGACGACATCCCGTGGCCCGAGCGAGTCGGTGAACTCCTCGCCGTGCGCGTTCAGGAGCACTGCGCCGTAGGCGCGCGTCGTCTCGGGGATCGAGTAGCCCTGCATCGTGACGGGCCAGGCGCCGCCGTTTGGGTGGTACTGCAGCGCATCGAGGTCGCGTGCCTCCGCGCCGAGGTCGAGTGCGATCCCGGTTACCTCTCCGGTCGCATTCGGGTGGTTCGTGGAGAGCTCCTGGCGCCGCTCTGCCTCTGCGAAGCAGCGGCCACCGGCCGCAAGGACGACGGTGCCCGCGTCGATCGCTACCGGGTCGCCGTTCTTCACCTCGAAGGAGGCACGCCACCCCGAAGCCGTTGGCTCGAGCGCAGCAAGCGCATGGTCGGAAAAGGTCAGGGCGCTGCCCCCCTCGTGTGCGTCACGCAACGCCTTCGTGATTGCGTGCCCGGTGCGGTCACCGACCTGGAGCAGGCGCCTGCGGGAGGCCCCGCCGCAACGCGCAAGGCGGTAGCCGCCGTCTTCCCGCGTGAACGCACAGCCAAGCTCCTCCAGCCACTGGATTGCCGATCGCGCATCCCCGGTAAGGATCTCGACGAGCCGTGGGTCGGCTGTCTCGTGCGACGAGCGCATCACATCTGCGGCATGAAGCTCCGGTGAGTCGTCGTCGGCAAACGCCGCCTGGATCCCACCCTGTGCCTTGGACGAGTTATTGGCCTGGATCGAGCCCTTGGTCGCGAGAGCGACAGTCGCTCCCGCTCGCTCCGCCGCGACAGCAGCCGCGAGCCCCGAGGCACCGCTACCGATCACGAGCACGTCAAATCGAGCCGAGGGCCACATCCGCCCAAGCATACCATTTTTTGTTATGCGTTGCATTACATAAACTTATCTTAGCGAGAGTCCGGCCGACCTCTGCGCTGCCGAAAAATAGACCGGTGCAGCAGATCAGCGGGGCCCTGTCCGTGGTGGCTTCTAACCGCCACCTCGGGCGCTTCGTGCCCGCACGAAGGCGACGAACTCGGTGGCAGCCCTGGTTGACACCCGCCCGGATGCGCGTGCGAGCGAGATCTCGCGGGTTGCGGTCATTCCCTCGAGCCGCGCCTCCGCAAGCGTGCCTGCGGCGAGGTCGGACTCGACCGCCGTCCGCGAGATGAACGTGATCCCGTACCCGGCCTGAACGGCGCTGCGAACAGATTCCTGGAGGCCCAGCTCGAGCGACGTCGCAAGCTCGAGCAGTCGAATGCCCCGCTCCCGTAGCTCGTCCTCGACGACCTGCCTCACACCGGCGCCTTCCTGCATCACGATCAGTGTCTCGGCGCGGAGCTCGTCGATCCCGACCGTGCGCCCGGCAAAGGGGTGGTCGGGAAGGCAGATGAGGATCACCTCGTCCTCCAGAATCGGCTCGAAGCTCACCGCGCGATGACGCCGTGCGGCCCCGACGATGCCGAGCTCGAGATCCCGGTCGGCGACGAGATCGACCACTGTCTGGGTGTCGTGCACCTCGAGCGCGACCCTGAGATCCGGATGATGCCGCTGGAACTCGCAGAGTAGAAGTGGGACGGCAACGGCGGCGGGACCTGTCGAAGCTCCGATCGAGAGCTCCCCGGTCAGTGCCCCTGCACTCTCGGAGGAGACCTCGTCGAGCATCTGCTCCTCCAGCTCGAGGAGCCGTTGGGCACTGCGAAACAGCCGCAGCCCGGCCTCGGTCGGCTCGACGCGACGGCCCGAACGGTCGAGGAGCTGCGTCCCGAGCCGCTTCTCGAGCGACCGAACCTGCAGCGACACGGCCGGCTGCGTCACACCGAGCCTCTCTGCCGCCTGTGAGAAGCTGCGCCGCTCGACGACGGCACAGAAGGCAGCAAGCTGGCGCGTGTCCATAAGCGAACCTTATCCCAGGATCGCGATTTCGGCTAGTCCGATACTGGCCCGCTCCCGAGCAACGTGCAGGAACCGCGACCGTACGACACGATACGGTCGGAGCATGAAGGTCTGGGTCGATATGACGAACTCACCGCACGTGCCGTTCTTCCGGCCGCTGATCCGGCTGCTCGAAGAACGGGGCCACGACGTCCACGTCTCGGCGCGGGACTTTGCCCAGACGCTCGAGCTCCTCGATGCAGCCGGAATCGAGCACGATGTCGTCGGACCACCGCACGGCGGCGCGAGCCGCCTCGGGAAGGCCCGCGCCATGGGCTCACGCCTTGGAGCGCTGCGCAACTGGGCACGGCCACAGCGGTTCGACCTCGCCGTCTCACATGCCTCGCACGAGCTTCCGCTCGCCGCTCGCTCGCTCGGTGTGCCCTCGGCCTACGCCTACGACTACGAGTTCGCACGCGTCCAGCACACACTCGGCTCGCACGCCGCAACACGGGTCGTTGTACCCGATGTGATTCCCGAAGAGCGCCTCGCGCGGCTCGGTGCAAAGGCAACGAAGGTACGTCGCTACCCGGGGTTGAAGGAGGAGTACTACCTCTCCGGCTTCTCTCCCGACCGCGGCGTGCTCGACGCACTCGGCCTCGACCCGAACCGCGTGCTTGCAGTCGTACGCACTCCTCCCGAGGTATCGCTCTACCACCGCCACGGCAACCCTCTGTTCACCGACGTGCTCGAACGGCTCGGTAGCGATGCCGGCGTGCAGGCCGTCGTCCTCCCACGCACCCCGGCACAGCGGGACGGCCTCGGCGGGCTGACTCTGCCGTCGCTCGTCGTGCCCGAGCACGCGATCGACGCACAGAGCCTGATCGCACTCGCCGATCTCGTCGTCTCCGCAGGTGGCACGATGAACCGCGAGGCCGTCGCGCTCGGCACGCCTGTGTGGACGACGTTTGCGGGCAGGCTCGGCGCGATAGACGAGGGCCTCATAGCCACGGGCCGGATGGCCGAGCTGAAGGATGCCGGAGCGCTCGTGGTAACAAAGAAAACGGGGGGCACCGCCGTCGGGCAGCGCAACCCGGAGCTGATGCTCGACCTGCTGCTCTCTGCGCTCTGAGCGTGAATCCAGACCGAGCCCCGGGGCTCGGTCTCCTAGCCGGAGCCTGGCACTACGGCAGTGGCGACCTTTCGAGGGCCAGCAAAAATCCGACTCAACGCTCCGACGAGCTCGACCGCGTTGCCCTCACCGACAAACCGCGCGAGCACCGCCAGCTCCTCGTCGAGCCACGCTGCCTCAACGGGTGGGCGCTCGATGCGCTGGATTTTTGGATGCGGGCTCGCCGACACCACCTCGTCGTCACCGACAAGCACCTCGTGCAGCTTCTCGCCGGGTGCCGGGCCGATCACCTCGATCGCGATCTCGCTCCCCGGCTCCTTCCCGGAGAGTCGAATCATGTTCTCCGCTAGATCCATGATGCGCACGGGGTCTCCCATGTCGAGCACGTAGACCTGCCCGCGTTCGGCGATAGCGCCGGCCTGGACGACGAGCTGCACTGCCTCCGGGATCGTCATGAAGAACCGTGTCATCTCGGGGTGTGTCACCGTCACAGGGCCACCCCTCGCAATCTGTCTACGGAAGATCGGGATCACCGAGCCGGACGAGCCGAGCACGTTCCCGAACCGCACGGCGACAAACCGTGTCGAGACATCCGTCCGATGCCCCCACGTCTCGACGATCCACTCGCAGAGAGCCTTCGACTGCCCCATGATCGTCTGTGGATTTGCCGCCTTGTCCGTCGAGACCAGAACGAACCGTTTTGCACCGAACTCGACGGCTGCATCCGCAACCGTGCGTGTCCCGAGCGTGTTGTTCCGGACCGCTTCGAGCGGGTTCATCTCCATCATCGCCACGTGCTTGTACGCGGCCGCATGAAAGATCACGCCCGGCCGATGGCTCTCGAAGACCTGGCGCATCCTGAGGCCGTCCTTGACATCCGCGACGACGGCGACGCCCTCCGCAAATCCGCGCTCTCGCGCTAGCTGCCGATCGATCTCGAAGAGTGCCGGCTCCGAGTTGTCTACCAGCACGAGTCGTGCCGGCCCGAGCCGGGAGAGTTGCCGGCAGAGCTCCGACCCGATCGAGCCACCCGCGCCCGTGACCATCACCACCTCGCCGGTGACGTAGCCGGCGATCGCCTCGAGATCGACCTCGACGGGCTCGCGTCCGAGCACGTCCTCGACCTCCACAGGCCGCAGCTGCTGTGCAAGTCCGGAGTCGCCGCTGACGAGCTCTGCCAGGCCGGGAAGCGTCTTGACCGGAACCCCTGCTGCTCTTGCCGCTTCGACGATCCAGCCACGCATCTCGCCCGAGGCAGACGGCATCGCAATCAGCACCTCGTCCGGTCGCCGGTCGCGAATCACTGTCGGAAGGTCGGCCGTCGTACCAAGAACCCTGATCCCGTGCAGACGCAGATTGCGCTTGCGCGGGTCGTCGTCCACGATCCCGATCGGCGTGTAGCCAAGCCCGGGATTACGCAACATCTCCTTGATCACGAGGTGCGCTGCATCACCGGCCCCGACCACGATCGCTTCCTTCCCGCGTGCCACGACCTGCCCGGGCAGCGGCCGTTCGATCAGGGTACGGGCGAGGAGACGCGACCCGGCGATGAACGCAAGACAGAGGAGCAGATCGATGAACCAGACGCCCTTCGGCACGCGTGCCGGGTGAAACTCGAAGAGCGTGAAGATCAGGAACGTGGCGAGCGATGCCAGGCAGACCCCGCGCAGCGCCGCCCACATGTCGCGCGTCGAGACGTACCGCCACCAGCGGTTGTAGAAGCCGGCGAGCACAAAGACGGTCAGTTGGATCCCGACGACGAGCAGGATGATCTGCC
Source organism: Thermoleophilia bacterium (assembly GCA_037139935.1). GTDB lineage: Bacteria > Actinomycetota > Thermoleophilia > Gaiellales > Gaiellaceae > Gaiella. The sequence goes on from JBAXFL010000014.1 coordinate 34,502, forward strand.
AGTCGAGGTACCGCTCGTAGTACACCGGTCGTCCCTGATCGAAGCGAAGCAGCCAGGCGAGCACCCACGCAGCAGCGATGATCGAACCGTCGGCAACGAGTTGCCACAGCGCATGGCGATTGAACGGAGATCTCACTGTGGGACGGTTGCTCGAAGCACGGGCACGGGCACGCTACCTTGCGTTCCGGCTGCTCATACTGCCACCACGGCCACTGCGGTACGCACTGCCGAGACGACCTGCTCCTGCACGTCGGCACCGATACAGCCCCACATCGGGAGCGCGAGGTTGTCTGCCGCAGCCCGTTCGGTCTCGGGAAACGAGCCCGGCCCGTAGCCGAGATAGCGCATCGCCGGCTGCAGGTGCAAGGGCGTCACGTAGTACGACGCCGAGGCAATCCCGGCCTCCTGCAGTGCTGCGGCGATCCGGGCGCGGTGCGGGGTTCGCACGACGTAGATGTGATAGACGTGGCCCGGCTCGTCGAGCGGCAGGCCGACAACGTCGCCGAGACCCAGCTCCGCGTAGCGTACTGCCCCTTCGCGGCGGCCTCTGTTCCACCCTTCGAGCTCCGGCAGGAAGACGCGCAGGGCTGCGGCCTGGATCGCATCGAGCCGCGAGTTCGTGCCGATGAGCTCGAAGGTCTGCTTGTCCCGTGACCCGTGGAAGCGCAGCATCCTGACACGCTCCGCAACCTCGTCGTCGCGACACGCGACAAGGCCTCCGTCGCCGAGTGCGAACAGGTTCTTGGTCGGAAAGAAGCTGAAGGTCGAGCAGACGCCGGCACGCGCTACACCTGCGGCGCCAAAGGCCTGCGCCGCATCCTCGATCAACGGCAGGTCGAGACTCTCGAGCGCCGCGAGCGGGGCGGGGCGGCCGAGGAGATGGACAGGCATGATCGCCTTTGTTCTCGGCGTGATGCGCGCTGCTGCATCCTCGGGATCGAGATTGAGCGTGACGGGGTCGATGTCGGCGAACACCGGCGTCGCGCCGACACGGGCAATCGCCTCAGCCGTCGCATAGAACGTGAACGAGGGACAGATCACCTCGTCGCCCCGGCCGATGCCCATCGCCTCGAGTGAGAGAACCAGCGCGTCGGTGCCGTTCGCGACACCAATCGCATGAGGGACGTCGAGGTAGGCGGCCGATTCGTGCTCGAAAGCCTCGACCTCGGGACCGAAGATGAAACGACCCGATTCGAGAACCTCGGCGAAACGCTCCTTGAGTGCGGGAATCAGCGGCTCGTACTGCGCCTTGACATCGACTAGCGGGATCATGAGGCGGGAAGTGTACCGAGCGGCGGCCCCGGACAACCGCCACATGCAGGGAAAACGTCGCTGCCGCACGGGTGCGACGACCCTCCGTGTCGGGCGAAGTGCTCGCCCTGAATCAGGTCTCACCCGTGATCCGGCGTTTCTGCCAGAAGCGCCAGCCGAGCCAGACCGCGGCCCCGATAACGAGAAGTGCGACGGCAGCATCGGCGTAGCGGAACGCACTGTGGAAGCTCTCCCAGTTCGCACCAGCAGCCCAGCCGATGCCTGCAAACGCGAAACACCAGAGCGCCGAACCGATGAGTGTCAGCACGGTGTAGCGCCGGATGGGCACCTCGAAGATGCCGGCCGGAATCGAGACGAACGATCGTACGACCGGAGTGACGCGACCGAGCAGCACCGCCCCGTCCTCCCAGCGCAAAAACCACGCCTCGGCGCGCTCGAGCGTCGCCGCATCGAGGTGGAGCCAGCGCCCGTGCCGCTCGAGGTATGGTCTCCCACCCCTACGGCCGATCTCCCAGCCGACAAGCGCCCCGACGAGGTATCCAACCGTGCCGGCAACGGCCATGGCGAGATACGCCGACAGCCCCGGAGAGAAGGTCTGACCGAAGAGCGATACCGTCTGCCCGGCAATCAGGCCGGAGGCGATTGCGCCTGCGTAGACCATCACGACCTCACTCGCAGCGGGAAAGACCGCGTCGATCAGCATGAGGAAGAAAACAGCGTAGAGGCCGTAGTTGCCGATCGCAGAGGTGATCGAATCGGTGATCCCGCTGAGGACGGAGAGGAGCATCGACAGCGCATTCTACGCACACGGCCGGTGCACACCCCGACCGCGGGACGTTCAGCGAGGCCCGACGATCCGCTGTACCCGGAGACCGTGCGTGAGCTCTATCGTCCCCAGCGCATTTCTGGCCGTGACCCGCACGACGTAGTTGCCCCCCCTGACCGCCTGCTTCTGGCGATCGAGACCGTTCCAGACGACAGCGGGGCTTCCGGCCCGGTACGAGCGCTTCGCCAGAGTACGAACGACCTCGCCGGCAGGTGTCTCCACGGTGACGACGACCCGGGCAGGTCGCGGCTGCTTCCAGGTGATCCCTATGTCCCTCCCACGCGGCGGAAGGAAGAGCTTGCGCGGGACCGTGCTCAGAAAGCCGACCGTGGTGTTGACGGTGAACGATTGCGTCATCTCCGACGGCTGCCCAATCTCGTCGAGAGCAGCGACAGCGAGCGTCCAGCGACCGTTGGCCGGCTGCGCGTCAGGCGTGCTTACGGGTACCGTGGGCGAGGGTGGAAAAGGAATCTGGAAGCTTCCCGGCTGGCGTTCCTTGGTCTCGGTGAAGGCCACCGTGCCGCCGGGTGCCGTCAGCGTCACGGTCGTCGTCGCCGGCCGCACCAACCTGTAGCGCAGGCTCTGCCGGTCGGAGACGCCGTCTCCGTCGGGAGAGACGACAGCAGCCGCCGGATCCACGAAGACACCGGTGTACGCGAAGAGCAGCGCCGTCGAGACCGGCCGCTCGGTGCCCGAGAGCCGGTTGAGAAGCGTCCCGTTGAACGCCATCGTGGTGGAGCCACCGCCGTCGAGGGCCATCGCGGTGACAGCGCCAAGGCGAACGAGCGTCTGGGCCAGCTCGAACATGGTCATCCCGACCGAGTATCCGGGCTGACGGCCGTCAACGGCGACGAGAATGACACGCCCGTCGGCAAGCTGACCGAGGCCCGTGCGAGGGGCGCGAGTTCCGAGCTGAAAGGGAGTAAACGCCTCCCCCGCACGGAAGACCGCGGCACCGTTACGCACGATCTGTGGGCCGCCGCCGATCGCGGAGACAATCGCGGGCCATTCGGGCCTGAAGATCAGCTGCGACGTAACCTGCTGTCCCACCGGTCCCTCCGTGGCGAGCACGGCCGCGGCCGAGCCGATACCCAGGAGCACGGCACCACCGAGCGGGATCGAGACAGGAGCGCCACCGGTACGTACCTCGACGACGGGTGCCGCGAGGTCGGCGTTCGGCACCGGTGCCGGCAGCGGAAAGAGGATCAGGGCCGTAGCGCCCGGAAACGCCGGGGTCTCCGGGCCCCAGGCCTGGGTATACAGGGCCGTTCCGTTCGGGGGAGGAGGCCTGTTGAGCGTGTTGAGCGTGTGCTTGACGCCGGCTCCCTGCCAGGTGCCAAAGAACGAGATCCTGCGGATGTCGAGGGCCCCGTCCGTCGTGATACCCGCGCTCGAGCGGGCACCGGAGGGCGGGCTTGCGATCTGCCCATCGCGCATCAGGATTCCACTCGGGGACCCCGTCTCGAACGAGAAGTAGTCGCCGTTGACCCCCGCCGTCGCCGTTGCCGTCGCCCCCGCAAAGCGCCGCTGCATGGCCGTCAGGGTCTCGGTGCCGGTCAGGGTCTCGTTGGACAGGGCGGGCACCAGGGTCGTCGTTCCACCCGGGCGCGGCCCGGTCAGCACATTGAGCGCAACCGGGCCGTTCGAGGTGAACTGCACTGCAGTGTCGTAGGTGACGCCAGGCCAGAGCGTCCGCGGCTGCGCCACCGCGGGCGCGGCAAGGATCAGAGCGACGAACGTGGGGAGAAGAAGGAGACGTCTCATTGACACGTTCGAGGGTACCGGCCAGATCCGTTGGTGCGGCCCGTCCTTACGCCCTGCTTACGACTTTGTCCGGTTCAGTCGAAGACGCGAACGTCCCGGTACAGCGTGTCGCGCTGCACGGGGGTCTTGCCGAGCGAACGGATCAGATGCACCAGCTCGTCGGTCGAGGTTCTGTGCGAGGTACCTGCGGCCGAGACGACGTTCTCCTCCATCATCACGGAGCCCATGTCGTCTGCTCCGAAGGCGAGTGCGACCTGGCCGATCTTGAGTCCCTGCGTCACCCACGACGACTGGATGTGCGAGATGTTGTCGAGATAGATACGCGAGACGGCCTGCGTGAGCAGGTAGTCGAACGAGGTCGGCATCTGCTCGTCACTGACGAGGGCGGAGAGGCGGTTGCCGTCACGCTGAAACGTCCACGAGATGAACGCGCGGAAGCCACCCGTCTCGTCCTGGACTTCACGCACGCGGCGCATGTGCTCGACGCGCTCCTCGAGCGTCTCGACGTGGCCATACATCATGGTCGCAGTCGTGGACATGCCGAGTTTGTGGGCGTGCCGCATCACATCGAGCCAGTCGTCCGTGTTTGTCTTCTTCGGGGCGATGATGTCCCTGACTCGATCGACGAGAACCTCGCCGCCGCCGCCCGGCAACGAGTCGAGGCCTGCGTCGCGCAGCCGGGAGAGCGTCTCCCAGACCGTCAGCTTCGACCGGCGCGAGATGTGCTGGATCTCGGGGGGCGAGAGACAGTGGAGATGCACCGTGTAGCGGCTCTTGATCGAGCTGAACAGATCCTCGTAGAACTCGATTCCGAGGTCGGGATGATGGCCACCCTGCATCAGCACACCGGTGCCGCCGATCGCAAGCGTCTCCTCGATCTTCCTGAAGATGACCGGCTTCGGAAGCAGATATCCCTCACGCGTGTCCCCCGGGCTGCGGTAGAAGGCGCAGAAGTCGCAGTCGGTGACACAGATGTTCGTGTAGTTGATGTTCCGGTCGATGATGAAGGTGACGCGGCTCGGGTCGGCCTTGCGGTTGCGCAGCTCGTTCGCAACACGGCCGACAGCCACGAGATCGCGGGAGCGGAGGAGCGTGGCCGCATCGTCGTCCGTGATGCGCTCACCCTCGAGCGCGCGCTCGAGGATCTCTGCAGTGGGTGGCTTCAGCCTGTCTCCCGGGTGATGGGTCAGGCTCACAGCGAGACCTCGGCGTCGAGGGAGAAGCGAAGCTCGGGGACGCGGTGGATCTCACCGACGTCACGTGCCATCTCGAGGAACGTGTAGTAGCCGGCCCGCTCGCGAGGGCCAAAGCTGTAGCGGAGCTTCTCGAAGTAGCGGGCAAGGAAGCCCGCGGGGTAGCCGTACCGCTCGCTCGCCTCGTAGGCGAGCTTCTCCGGCTCCGACCGGGCGAGACGCACCGACGCGACGAGTGCGTGCTCGAGATCGGAGAGGCCCTCGACGACCGGCTCGGAAGCCGCCCAGACGGCAAACACCATGGGCAGGCCCGTCTTCTCGAGCCACAGCCGCCCGAGATCGTAGTGCGGCGTGGGATCCTCGAAGGCGCTCCGGAGGGCGGCGTCGCCGATCAGGAGCCGCGCATCGGCCTCGTCCTCGAACGAGCGGATCTCGGCACCCGGGAGCAGGATCTTCGTCAGCACGACAGACGTGGCGCTCTCGGGCGTGACGGCGACGGAGCGCACGCGTCCGAGCGGCATGCGCGTCACGAGCTGGATCGAGTCCACGGCACCCTCCGAGGAGACACACAGGCGGGGCAGGAGCCGTAGCGTGTCGGAATTGCGCGCGTACTCGATCGACGAGATGGGTGCGACGTCCACCTTCCCCTCGACCAGCATCCGGTTGAGCTCTGTCGGAACGCCGACGATCTGCTCCACCTCGTACTCGAGGCCGTGGAAGACAGGCGCCATGTTGACGTAGCTGATTCGGCCGAGTCGGATCACGCCGCGTCCCACATCTGGATCGTGTTGTGGAGCGAGTCGCGCTGCACCGGAATCCGGCCGGCCTCGCGCACGAAGCGCACGAGCTGATCGATTTTCTGCTCCGTCTCCGTCTGCGCGCCCGCTGCATGGAAGATCGTCTCGCGCATGACCGTTCCCTGCACGTCGTTGGCTCCGAAATGCAGGCCGACGGCCGAAAGCGGCATCCCCATCATGATCCAGTACGCCTTGATGTTCGGGATGTTGTCGAGCATCAACCGTGAAACGGCCATCATCTTGAGATCCTCGGAGCCCGTCGAGTGACGGAAGCCCCGGCGCTCGAACACGGTGTTCTCCGGGTGGAAGGCGAGCGGGATGAACGCCACGAAGCCGCCCGTTCGATCCTGCTGCTCACGCAGGCGGATCAGGTGATCGATGCGCTCCTCGTAGGTCTCGACGTGACCGTAGAGCATCGTGCAGGTCGAGCGCAGGCCCATGCGATGTGCGGTGTCATGGACGTGGAACCAGATGTCTGCGTGCTCCTTTCCCGGAGCAACGAGCGCCCTGACGCGATCGGCGAAGATCTCCGCCCCGCCGCCGGGAAGCGAGTCGAGCCCGGCCGCCTTGAGCTCGACGAGAACCTCCTCGTGCGTGAGGCCGGAAAGCGTCGTCATGTGGTGCACCTCCGAGGCCGTGTAGCACTTGAGGTGCACGTCGGGCAGCTCGGCCTTGAGCGCCCTGAGCGTGTCGAGGTAGAAGTCGAGATCGATGTGCGGGTTCTCGCCGTTGACCATGTGGATCTCGGTGAACGAGGCGAGGCGATGCTGGGCGACCGCATCGCGCACGAGCTCCTCGGTCGTCGTCGAGTACGCGTGCTCCTGCTTCTGGGTCGCCGCAAAGGCACAGAACTTGCATTTCACCCGACAGACGTTCGTCTGACTGAGGTAGAGGTTCTGGACGAACGAGACCTCGTCGTTGCCGCCGCGCAGGCGGCGTGCGAGGTCGGCAAGCTCACCGATCTCGAGAAGATCGTCGGATTCGAGGATCGTGAGACCATCCTCGAGGTCGAGGCGTTCGCCCGCCTCGACCTTGTCACGAACGGGGCCAAGCGTTGAGGTGCGGTCGAGGAGTGCCATTTCTACTGCCTATCTGTTGCGGTCTACGACGGCGTCTGCCAGAGCCTCGAGCTCCCGGCGGCGGGATTCGCCGGAGAGGCTCTCTCGTGCCCGTATAGCGTAGTTGAGGGCAACCTCCCGGGAGCGCTCGAGGGCGCCGGTTGCCGCAACCCGAACGAGAACGCCTTCGCGGGGCCCGCCGGCGATCGCCGCACGCACGGTCTCGTCGGACTGCGCGGCGAGAAGCAGTGGCAAGGTAGGGGTGCCGTCACGCAGGTCGGTGCCGGGGATCTTGCCCGTCTCGTTCGAGTCGCCCGCACAGTCGAGAATGTCGTCAACGATCTGGAACGAGATACCGAGCAATCGTCCGTAGTCGCCACTCCCGCCGCCGAGCAGGCACGCGGCCTCGAAGAGCTTCCCCGTCTTGAGAGAGCATCGCTCGAGATAGCCGTCAACCGTGGTGTCGGGATCATGCCGCTGCCGCCGCTGCAGGGCCTCGCCTCGTGCGAGCGCGAGTGACGCCTCTGCGAGGGCCGAGACACCCGCGAGGTCGCCGTCTGCGGTGAGCTCCGAGAAGGCGCGTGCGAAGAGGTAGTCGCCTGTTGCACGGGCCGCTTCTGCGCCGAAGGCCGACCATGCCGCTGCCTTGCCGCGGCGCACGCTGGCCCCGTCGATCAGGTCGTCGTGCACGAGAGTCGCCATGTGCACGAGCTCGACGGCCGCGCCCGCTGCGACCGACGGCGCCCTGCCGGCCGGAGCCGAGAGGAACGTGAGCATCGGTCGAAGCCGCTTCCCACCAGCCGTCAGTGCCTCGGCACCGATCTCGGCGACGAGGCCGGGGTGCCCTGCCACGGAGCGGTCGAGCAGCTCCTCGACGTCGGCTAGATAGTCGGTGAGCCCCGGAGCGGCCCGCACCGTCTCGAGGGTTGCGCTCAGCGTGCCGTCGCCGTATGAAGGGCGACGATCGAGCCGCCGAAGAGCCTGAAGGTCGTCCCGCCGAACCCTGTCTCGTCGATCAACGCCGCAAGATCCTCGGCTCCGGGAAAGCGCCGCACGCTGGCCGGAAGGTACGTGTACGCCTCGCCGCCGGGCAGAACTCGCCCGAGCAGCGGCACGATGCGCTCAAACCAGAGGGAAAAGAACGGTTTCAGGGAACCGCGCGGCTGCGTGATCTCGAGAATCGCAAGCGTTCCTCCCGGGCGCAGAACACGGCGCAACTCGAGCAGGCCGGCGCGGAGGTCGTCCACGTTGCGCACGCCGAACCCGACGGTGACGACGTCGAAGCTGCCGCCATCGAAGGGGAGCACCAGCATGTCGCCCTCGACCCACGCGACCGAGTTTGACTTGCGCCGGGCGCGGGCAAGCATCTCCCCCGAGAAGTCGAGACCCGTCACGATGCCACCTTCGCGCTCGCAGGCCAGGGCAAGGTCGCCGGTCCCACAGCAGGCGTCGAGAACATGCGAACCGGGCCGCACGACCGCACGGGCGGTGACCTGACGCCACCGCCGGTCGAGGCCCATCGTCATCCCACGGTTCATCACGTCGTACACCGGGGCGATCCGGTCGAACATGCTGCGCACGCCGTGCGGCTGCAGCGTCCCGCTCTCGTGGGTCACGTCTGCTGACCCCAACGCGGCATCAGCGTGTTGTCGAGGCCGATCTGGTCGAGCGCGCGTGCAACCACGAAGTCCACGAGGTCGTCGATCGTCTTTGCTCCGTGGTAGAAGCCGGGAGCGGCGAGCAGGATCACCGCACCTGCCTCGTGCAGGGTTGCGAGGCCGCGCAGATGAATCGACGAGAGCGGCGTCTCACGGGGAACGAGAACGAGCTTGCGCCGCTCCTTGAGTGCGACCGAGGCGGCACGGTGGATCAGATTCGCCATCGCGCCAGACGCGAGCGTGCCCACGGTGCTCATCGAGCAGGGGCAGACGACGTACGCATCAACCTTCGCGGAGCCACTTGCATAGGGGCTCTTGTAGTCGCTGATCCCGTAGACCGTGACCTGGTCTACGGCATCGCCGACGAAGCGCTCGAGCACCTCGGCAGGCGGCAAGGTGGCGTCGCCGTACAGCTCGGTCGCGATCACCTCGATGCCGGCGGCCGAGGCGACGAGGCCTATCTCACAGTCGGCCTGCGCGAGCGACTGCAACAGCCGGGCAGCATAGGGAGCGCCCGAGGCACCGGTGACTCCAAGAAAGACCCGCATCAACGAGATGCTAGATGCCAGACCCCTACCCGGGAGACTGACCGGACGCCCCGCTACTCCACCGGGCCCTTGGAGGCTTCCAGGAACGTCGCGATCTTGATCAGGTTCTCCTCACCGAGGCCGGCGAACGCAGGCATTGGCGAGCCCGGCGTCTTGCTGCTCGGATTCTTGAGGTGCGCGACCTGCCACTCGATACCTCTGCCCTTGGCACCCTCTGCCGAGAGGTCGGGGGCACCCAGGTTCTGGGCGCCCGCACCGAGGTAGACGTGGCAGTTGAGGCAGCCTGACTCCGCGAAGAGCCCTGCCCCCGCGACGGCAACCGGGTTCCCGGCAAAACCCTCCTCGTCCGCCCAGTCCGGCACGAGGCTCAGGGTCTCCGAGCCGAGCGACTCCTTCGCGGTCGCACCCTTCCACGTCAGCACACCCATGGAGATGACAACGAGGATCGCAGCGACGAACGCGACGGGGCGCCGCAGCACCGCCCGCTCGGGGCGGCGGTCGTAGAACGGCAGCGTGATCAGCAGCACGAGCAGCAGCGTCGGGATCCCGACCGTGCCGAGGACGACGGTCTCGGGCCACTTGAAGATACGGAGCAGGTAGAAGAGGAAGTAGAAGAACCAGTCAGGCCGCGGCACGAAGTTGGTCGTGCCCGGGTCGGCCTTGGCCTCGTAGAGCGGCCCGAGCATCCCGGCCTCCGTGCCGTTCGCGGTGTACTTCCAGATCACGGCAAGACCGATGATCACGGCCACGACAACCAGCGACATGACCGTGTCGTGGTAGACCGCATAGGGGAAAAATGGCTTCCCCTCCTTCGCGACATCTTCCTTGTAACGCTTGTGCTCGGCGCGGTACTCCTGCTGCCTCTTGCTCGCCACGGCTAGCTCGTCTCCTCGGACGACGGCTCACGGGTCAGCCCGGTGCGGTCGCCGCTGGGCTCGGCATCGGGCCGCGGGCGGCCCGCGGCCGTCTTCGACCAGGGCGGCGAGGTGACGCCGAGCCGGAGGACGAGATACATGTGTAGGCCGATCATCGCCATGATCCCACCCGGAATCACGAGCATGTGGAGCGAGTAGAACTTTGCCAGCGTGTCGGGACCGATCTGCGCCCCACCCTGGAGGAACTGGGCGATGAACGGCCCGGCAAACGGTGCCGTGGCGTTGATGTTGATGCCGACCACCGTCGCCCAGTAGGCCGTCTGGTCCCAGGGCAGCAGATACCCGGTGAAACCCTCGGCCATGCCGGTGACGAGCAGCAGGACGCCGATGACCCAGTTCAGCTCACGCGGATACTTGTAAGCCCCGAACAGGAACGTGCGTGCCATGTGGAGGAACATCAGGATGATGAAGAGGCTCGCACCCCACTTGTGCATCCCGCGGACGAGCCAGCCGAGCGTGACCTCGTTCGAGATGTTCTGAATCGACTCGTAGGCGCTATTGGGATCCGGCTTGTAGTACATCGCGAGGAAGACACCTGTTGTTGCCTGAACGAGGAACGCCGTGAGCGTTGCCGCACCGAGCGTCTGCATCCAGTTGACGTCTCTCGGGACATGACGGAAGAGGAACCACTTCGTGTACCCGACGAGCCCGGTGCGCTCCTCGGCCCAGTCGAGCGGGTAGAGGGCCGCCTTCTCTATCTGCGCCTGCCGCGCGGACTTGGCCATGATCAGGCCCCCGGCACCGGGATGGGATACAGCCAGCGCTCGAGGCCGTCTACGTGCACGCCCGGGTACGCCTGCCCGTAGCGGCTGATCTTCGCATCCGCCCCGACGCCTTCGACGGTACCGACGCTGAAGTGCTTCCCCAGCACGAGATTGCCGTCTACGATCGAGAAGGCGTAGCGGTCGAGCGAGCGCACGGGCGGCCCGGCAGTCCGGTTGCCCTCCGTGTCGTAGGCACCGCCGTGACACGGACACCCGAATCCTGCGGGTTGAACCGGGGTCAGAGTCACGTCCCTGTAGGTGACCATCTTGTCCTCGAACTTCGGGCCGTTCGGCTGCACAGGGCAGCCGAGATGGACGCACCGACTGTAGATGATCGTGAAGCTGGGATCGTTCGCTGCGCTCAGTCCGTTGTTCCGGATGTAGGCGGTGCGCCTGGACACCTCTCCCTGGGCCTTGCTGCCGATGAAGGTGGTGATCACGAACATTCCCTCGGGAAAGTTCTCGAGCGGCCCGAGATCAACGGGGTTGGACTCGATTCCTGCGCCGGTGAAGGACGGCAGCACGGCAAAGCCGATCGAGGGAAGGGTGACAGCAGCGCCGATGACGCCACCGAGACCGATCGTGGCGAGTGTCAGGAAGCCGGCACGGCCGTGGGTCTCGAGGTGCTGATCCTCGGCGGCGGCGAGGGCCGGCGAAGGCTTCCCTCCGTCGAGTGCGTCATCGGCTGCGAAATCGACCGGGCCATGGGTGCCTGCGGCTTCGCGGATCCAGAGCACCCCGGAGACGATGGTGACGGCGGCACCGAGGAGAACGGCGGGCCAACTGATAACGAGCCCGATGAGAATGCAGGCGATTCCGACCGCAAAACCGATCGGCCAGAGGCTGTGTCCCCTTGCCTCTTCCTCGTTACCGGCGGCGCCCGTCACTCTTCACCTCCCCGGATCATGCTTCGACCTTACCGTGTGCGTGCCTGTCAACGTCGCAGCAACCGCGTCAATGTGCCGCCGCGAACCCGGTTCTGCCCATCTCTGCCGAGCAGTGCAGCGGGAAGGCCGATCTCCGCCCAGCGCGCATCGACCCGGGCGCGGATTTCGGGACTCATCTCGATCTCCTGAGGCCACTCACGCCGACCCTCGTCCGGCCCCTTCGCAGTCGCGTCGATGCCGATCTTGCCCCCGAAGGCCTGGATGGTGACCGCGTGGTCGAGCTGGTCGGCCGGACCTTCACTGAGCAGGATGTCACGCGCCGGATCGACGTTTGCGCAGACATAGAAGAAGACCTGCTCGTAGTTGTGGACATCCACGTGCTCGTCCACGACGACGACCGACTTCGTCAGGCTCATCAGGCCAAGTCCCCACATCGCGTGCATGACCTTGCGCGCGTGACCGGGAAAGCGCTTGCGGATCGAGACAATGACGCAGTTGTGAAACGTGCCCGCCGTCGGAAGGTCGTAATCGACGACCTCGGGGACGCTCATCCGGATCGCGGGAAGGAAGATCCGCTCGGTCGCCTTGGCGAGCCACTCGTCTTCGGCCGGCGGCTTGCCGACGACGATCGACGGATAGATCGCATCGCGGCGCATCGTGATCGCGGAGAGACGGAAAATCGGGAACTCCTCGGGCGGGGTATAGAACCCGGTGTGGTCGCCGAAGGGCCCTTCGATCCCGACGTCATCGCGATCGACCCAGCCCTCGAGCACGATCTCGGCATTCGCCGGAACCTCGAGATCGACGGTCTTGCATTTGACGAGTTGCACTGCCGAGCCCTTGAGGAAGCCGGCGACCATCAGCTCGCCGATGTGCTTGGGGAGCGGCGCGCTCGCCGAGTACGCGGTGACGGGGTCAAGGCCGAGCGCTACCGCAACCGGGATCCTGCCGTCGGGCGCTGCACGCAGATCGGCGCGGCCGTCCTTGTGGATCTGCCAGTGCATGAACGTCGAGCGGTGGTCGATCTTCTGCATCCGGTACATGCCGACGTTGCGGACGCCCGTCGCCTGATCCTTCGTGATCACCGCGGGGAGCGTGATGAAGGGAGCCGGGTCGAGCGGCCAGCAGCGCTGAATCGGGAACAGATCGAGATTCACGTCGTCACCCGTCAGGACGATCTCCTGGCAGGCCCCCTTCGAGACCTCCTTCGGCATCGAGTCGGCGATCGACTTGAGCTTGCCGAGCGAGCGCACCTTGTCAACGAGCCCCTGTGGCGGCTGCAGCTCGAGGATCTCGCCCAGCTTGTCGGCGAGGTCGTCGAGCTTCTCGACGCCGAACGCCATGCACATCCGCTTCTCGGTACCGAACTGGTTGATCAGGAGTGGATGCGCGGCGCCCCTCGGGTTCTCGAACAGGAGCGCCGGCCCGCCGGACTTCACGACGCGATCGACGATCTCGGTGATCTCGAGGTCGGGATCGACCTCCGCAGAGATCCGAACGAGCTCACCCTCACGCTCGAGAAGGGCGATCCATTCACGGAGATCGGACACCGGGCTCGCCATCGAGAGACAGTCTAGAGGCGAGGGGAGGGGTCACGGGGAACCGGGGGTTCCCGGCTTCAGGAGCCACGCGAAGCG
>JBAXFL010000015.1:0-46676 GCA_037139935.1 Thermoleophilia bacterium
GAGACGGCGTTACTCACCGGCGTTCGGGCGGCGCGACACGAGGGCTATGACCGAGTGGTCTTCGAGTTTGCGAACGGCCTCCCGGGATACGACGTGGGATACACCGGGCGGCCCGTGGTCGCGGATGGATCGGGCGAGGAGGTGGCCGTCCAGGGAGCCGCCGTTCTCCGCATCCGGATGGAGCCGGCACTCGATGCCGACCTCACCCTGGAGTCTGCGCCGCGCACCTATACGGGGCCGGCGCGGTTCTCACCCGACACGGCCGTTGTCGTCGAACTTGTCCGCACCGGCGGCTTCGAGGCCGTGCTGACCTGGGCGGCGGGCATCGGCGGCGAACGACCCTTTCGCGTCACGCGACTCGCCGATCCGCCGCGCATCGTGATCGACATCGACTCCTCCTCGTGATCGGCCGATAGCCCGGAGTCGCCGCAGACAATCTGTGCGCAAATTGCGGTCTTCCTGTTACGGGCGCCCTTGTGCTGGGTCGCGGGTATCCCTATCTTCTCTCTTGCACCGAGCACGGGGCACCTGAGGTTGAAGGCCTCCCGAGCGACCGAAGCGCAAGCGACGGTTGGTCGGGTAGCTGGACGAAGGAGCTACCGACTCGGTGCATTTCTCTGGTCCGGCCGATGGTCGCCCGTTGCGGTGCGCGCCGCCGCTCGGTCATCGAGAACACGGTCAACCGGATTGGTGCGAGTTCAGCTGACGTCGGCGAGGTCTTGCTGAATGCGGTCGAACAGCCAGAGTCCTGTCTCGTCGGCGATCTGCACCTTGTCGAGCTCGAAGTCGGCCTGCGGCCTCTGGAGTCGCAGCCAGTCCCGGCCCGCGTGTCCGGCGTGGAGCAGCCCTGCGAGGAAGAAGCCGTTGAGCCGCAGGTGCTCGATCGCGATGTCACTCGGCTGTGAGAGATCGAGATCGACGAAGACGACGTCCGCCTTGCGCGCCCCTTCGGAGCGAAGCATCTGGTCGATCGTGCCCTGCGGGTCGTCGAGCGGCCCCGAGATGCTCAGGCCCGACGAGCTGTCCTCCACATCGACAGCCGAGTCGAGCGTCACGCCGAGAGGTGTGAGCGATCCGTCGGGCTCGGCGATGCCAATCCCGATGTGATCTGCAATCCGCTCGAGTTCGGCTCGGTAGCGCTCGGGCAGGTGGATCGGCCTCTGTGATGCATCGGCGAGCGGCCGGGTGTAGAACACGGTGGCACCGCGACTCTGCTGTGGCGCACCTTCGACGAGCTGTGCCTGCACCATTGCGGGTGGGATGGCGCAGAGCTCCACTGCCGCAGCCCGGTACCCCTGCTTCATTTCACCTTTCTGGCTGAACAGGTGCGCGCAGCTCGCGCGCCCGAACACGGCGGGTATGCCGCTCTCGATGGCGCGGGCGATGGTGCGCTCGAACATCAGGTCGAACAGGCCGAGGCCACGCCAGGCTCGGTCGATCAGGGCCACGCCGGTCTCCCCTGCCTCGTCGGCACCGTTGAAGATGAGCGCGTGGTGCCCGACGACCTCGCCATCGACTTCCGCGAGGGTGCTACGGACGCTGCCGTCGGCGAGTGCCTGCTCGAGCCAGGCCGGCGAGTAGAAGTGGTGGTGTGCGTAGAGCAGCGAGTAGCCGTGCCAGAGCAGCTCCGAGATACGATCGGCATCGGCCGGCTCGGCGTAGCGAATGACCAGGTGATCTTCCACCTGCGCGCGCGAGAGACGACGGCCGTCGGTTGCGCCGTCTGGGGGTTGGGCTGCGAGGAGCAGCGGATGCGGAGCGTCCACGTGCAGGATGATGCGCTTGCCTTCGTTCGCGAGATTGATCAGGCGGGCGTCTGTCCCGAGCTCCTCCGTGACCTCGAGACCCATCGGCATGGGCCCGTACGGCCCGCCTGCCCGCCGCAGCGGCTTGCCCCAGTCATGCACGTTGACCGTCACACCCGTTGCGTCGAGTTCCAGTTCGAGCTCGATGTCGCCGTCACCACGGCCCTCGTACGACTCGGTGACGCTGAACTGCAGGAGCGCGGCCACGAGCGTCTGCACCCGGTTGCGATCTTCCTCGGCGATGCCGGCCTGCTGCGTAAAAGAACGCACGAGATCGACGCCGAGGTCTACCGCTGACGGCGAGGCGGGAAGCGTGAGCGAGACACGTCCGAGCATCCGAAAAACATACCGATTGGCAGGCCGGAGGTCAGGGCTCAGTCGCGCGGGGGTGGGGTGGTAGACGACGGCGAGCCTCTATCACCTGCGAGAATCACGATCGGGATAGGGCGTGTCGTGCGTCGTTGGTAGACCGCATAACCCGCATGCGTCTCGGTGATCATCGGCCAGAGGCGGCTGTGCTCGTCGGGGGTGGCCTCGCGCGCCTGCACCGCTTGCGACTGCGCGCCGATCGTGATCGAGGCGCGTGGGTCGGCAGAGAGGTTCAGCCACCAGGCGGGCGGGTTGTCCTCTCCACCGTTCGAGGCAACGATCGCAATGGTGTCTCCGTCCGCGAAATATGTCAGCGGCGTTGTCCTCCTCCGTCCCGACCGGCGACCGGTGGTCGTCAACAACAGCACGGGCATCCCCGCGACACGCCCGAGCACGCGTCCGCCGGTGAGCCGGTAGATCGCCCGGTGGCTCCGGCCCATGGCTCTGATGGCGGCCGGCCGGAGCTTCATCAGCTGCGCTACGCGGGAGCGGCGACCGCGTTGGCCCGTTGGCGCGCAGGCCGGGCCTCCAGTCGGTCAACGTAGGCCACGACGCCTGCGGGGATCTCGGTGAGCTCGCCGGTACGGGCGAAGCCGAGCACCGAGCCGACGATGATGTCTGCCACCGAGAATGCGTTTTCGACGAGGTAGTCCGCGTCGCGAAGCGCAGTCTCGATCACCGCAGTGGCGGCGACGAAGCGGTCGGTCGCATGCTCGATGATCCCGGCGTCGGGCTCCCGCGAGTCGCTCCAGAGCTGGCGTGCAACGTCCATCAGCGCCCCCTCCACGTCGGTCATCCCGAAGAAGCACCACTGGTACTGGAGCGCGCGCTCGTGGGAGCCGAGAGGGGCTATCAGGCCTGCATCGAGGTTCTGATCGGCGATGTGGAGGACGAGGGCGCCCGACTCGAACACGGGGCCACCTTCCTCCTCGAGCACGGGCGACTTCCCGAGCGGATTGAGCTTGCGGTATTCGGGTGTCTGCTTGACCTCGCGGGAGATCACGGTCAGGTCGAAGGGCACACCGAGCTCCTCGAGGAGCCAGAGCACGCGGGTCGAGCGGGTGCGGGGCTGATGATGAAGTCTCATGTGTCGATCCTAGCCGGACACCGTGGCCCCGGTACTGTGGGTGTGATGGGTGGCGGTTGTGCTGCTCTACGTCCGTCGCAGCCCGGATGTGTGTCTCCTGCACCTCTGGCGGCGCCACGGCCACCTATAACGGGTGCGGCAGCCTTTTTGCACCACGGCACCTGCTCTGGCAAGCGACCCGCTGTGCCGTTACGTGACCAACGCCGGCCATGCACAGCACAATGACGAGAGCCCGGCGCGCGGCAGGCGACGATTCCTACTCGTGCCTCGCGCGTGCTCATGGTGATCTCTCGCATCGATGCCCGGCTTCGCTCGTACTCCTGCCCTTTTCCGAGGCCCTTCGACGTTGAACCTGTTTGGGTCAGGTCAATGACGACTGCTTACAGAAAGCCGCCGCGCCGCATCGCAGACAGAATCGACTCGACCGACTCCTCGGTGGACTCCACATCCGTGTGAACGATGACGTCATAGTCGAGGTTGTGGCCGTGACAGAGCTCGTCACTCCGCCGTGCCAACCCGAGCGGCCGGCCCTCGAGTTCACCGTCATTCCGGAAAGACTCACGCCGCTCTAGCTCTGCCACTGAGCAGTAGACACCGACGCAGAACAAGCGGCATCCCGCCGAGTGCAGAACCTCCAACATCTCTTCGTACCAGTCAGTGTCCTGGAGAAAATGATCGATGATCAGGTTTGTTCCCAACTCGAGCTGAGCACCCCAACCTCGGTGAACTCCGCTAAGCAGGCGGCGGCCGAGGGGGCTGAGAACAAGCCGCACACGAGGACTCCCCCCGTGCTTCCCTGAGGCATCGCTTTCATCGACATACTCCCAGCCTGCACGCCCATCATGTGGGACGCGGGAGACGAGGCGCGAGAGGTCACCTCCCTGAAGACGCACGAAGCTGATGGGATACAGCTTGTCCGAGATCAGTAGAACAACGTCGTCGAACGCCACAGGAGCAAAGGCCAATGTGGGATCTCCGTCGGCTCGATCCGTGAGTCGCTCGAGCAGTGCCTTGGACAGAGTTGATTTACCGGACGAGCTCGGGCCGTTCAGGACGATTGCAAGTGGGGTGTGTTCCTGCTGGTTTTCGGCCGAGGGGTCCATCGAGCTCAGGGTAGAGCTTTTGTCAACGCGCGTGCCGCCCGAAGACGCCTGGCGGTGCGCTGCTTCGTCCTCGCGTGACACTGACCCACCCTGTCCCGGCGACGAACCATGCCCCTGGTTCGCGTGCACGAGGAGGAAGCCCCGCTCTCCTATTTCGCTCGATCAACTCGAAGCCGGCCTGCTGCCGGGGCCCCATTCCCGTCTTCCACCGTACCGAGCGCAGCGTCTGCAACCTGGGAGTACGTACGCCAGAACACGTCGTTTGGCTGAAGCTCCCCCACCCAGATTCCCCTGTCGTGCGCTCCGACGACGTGGCCGTCAGGCATGACGGTGAGGCTGATGACTTTGTCCTTGCCCCATCCATCCTCACCTGTGAAGTCCTGGTTTGCACACTTCTCGGAACGGCCCTGGCAGTACCGACACTTATAGGTGCCGTTGGCCGTCCGACCGAAGACCCGGTCGAGGGTGAAGATCAACTGCCCCTCGTCGGTGTGTGAGCCGACGAAGGTGAACGAGGTCGCACTCCAGGTGCCCTTGAGATCCTCTGCGGTGAGGATGGTGGGAGATGGGGGTGTTGCGGCGGAGCAGGCCATCCCCGAGAGACCAGCACCAAAAAGCAGGAACCACGCGACCGGTGTCAAGATGAACCGCTGCACCACCGCGTTCACGATCGCCCGACGTTGATTTGGCAATGCTGTTGAGTGGGCGTGGGACACCAAGCCGTTTGCCGGTCGCGAGAGAGTACGGTGGGGTCGAAGGGCACACCGAGTCCCTCGAGGAGCCAGAGCACGCGGGTCGAGCGGGTGCGGGGCCGATGATGAAGCCTCATGTGTCGATCCCAGCCGGATGCCGTCCGACCTGGCCGACATTCTCGCGATGACGATGCTTCGCTCCCTGCACACTCGACAGACCCGAGCCCGGGTGCCGCGTTGATCGAGCGACCCGGTAGAGCGAGCGCGAGAGGCGACGTCCGGCCACCAGCGGCGTACGCCGTATTCGACTGTGAGACCACCGGAACCAACCCACGGACGGACGAGATCGTCTCGCTCGCGGTGGTGAGGGTGGATCCGGACGGTGCCGAGACTGCACGCTCGGCGTGGCTCGTACGGCCGACACGGCCGATTCCTGCCGGGGCGACTGCCGTGCACGGCATCTCCGACGCCGATGTCGTGGGGGCACCGCGGTTCGCGGAGATCGCCGTCGAGGTGCTCGGGCTTCTCGACGGAGCGGTGTTCGTGGCCCACAACGTCGAGTTCGACCTGCCCATGCTCGAGCACGCATTTGCGGGTGCGGGGATCGAGTACCTTCCTCCGGCAACGGCCTGCACGCTGGAGGCTTTCCGGTTCGTGGAGCCACTCGCCGACAATCACCGGCTGCAGTCGATCTGCGAGCGTCGCGGTATCCCGCTCGAGGGAGCACACGATGCTATGAGCGACGTGCTCGCGACCCTGGCACTGCTGCGCGTGCTGCTCGGGGACGGGATCGCGCCGGAGACCGTTGAGCTCGACGACGCCGCCTTCATGCGGATGCGATCCCGTGGCGATACACGGCCTGCGACTGAGCCCCAGATCCGCCGAATCTGGGGGATGGCTCGCTCCGCAGGGCTGCTGCGGCCGGATGGCGGCGTCGATCGTACCCAGGTTGTCTCCCTCGTCGAGCGGGTTACGGGAACCTCTGACATCGATGCGCTCACGCGCGCCCAGGTGCAGGAGGTCTACGACGCACTCGACGCCTTGATCGGATAGTGGGCCGCTCCTTCGCCACCGTCATCGCGGGTGGAATACTGCCGCGTGGCCTCTGCACGGAAATGAGCCTGCGCGTTTGTCGGGGAACTGCTACCGTGCCGGGTAGTTAGAGCGACTCAGGTTTGCGCGTGTGCGCCTTCCCAATGCGTTCGTGAATAAATGGTGGGAGGTGTATTTACATGGCAGAAGGAACCGTTAAGTGGTTCAACGATGCAAAGGGCTTCGGTTTTATCGAGCCGGCCGAGGGGTCGAAAGACCTTTTCGTGCATCACAGCAACATCGCCGGTGACGGCTTCAAGTCGCTTCCGGAAGGGGCAAAGGTAACGTTCGAGGCCCGCGAGGGCGCGAAGGGCCCCGAGGCGACGAACGTCGTCGTCGTCTCGTAGTTCGGTCGCTGGATGCCCGTGGCCGCCACGGCGGTCACGGGCGCCGCGTCCCCCTCATCGAGCCAGGAAAGGAGCTGTGTCATCGCCGTCAAGGAAGAGAAGATCGAGATGGAGGGCGAGATCACAGAGGCCCTCCGCAATCGAATGTTCCGGCTCAAGCTCGACAATGGTCACGAGATGATCGGCTATACCGCCGGGCGTATGAAGCGATACCGGATCAGGATGCTCCCCGGCGACCGTGTGCGCGTCGAGCTTTCTCCGTACGACCTCGACCGCGGCCGCATCGTCTACCGGCTCCGCTAGCGGCGAAGGAGCGCGCCTGGTGGCCGATCGAGCCTCGGACCTTCAGGCTGAGCTTGCCGGGCTGTTGTCGCAGCACGAGCCGACGCTTCGCGACCACGAGCGCACCGACCTCCTGCACCTCGAACAGCGCTGTGCGTGGCGGCCGGGAAGTCGTCCCACACGGCCCGAGCCGATGGTGGTCGCCTTTCTCAACCTGTTTGACCGTGCAGAGCAGGAGGAGCTGACCGACCGGACGCTCGCGGCCGGCACCGTAGACGAGCTCCGCCGGGTTTTTCGCGAACAGCTCTTCCGTGAGGCCGGTTAGCCCTTTTTCGCACGAGCGGCTGTGGCCGCCCGCTCTCGCTCGGCCTGCGCGATGACCCGACGGACGGCCTGTGCCTTCTCGGCCGCGTTCGCGAACGGAGCATGGTCGATCGGTGGAAGCTCGAACTTGCACTCTCGCGGGTCGGCCTCGATTGTCTTGTGTGGCTCCTCAGTCGCCATGCTGTAACCCCATGGGACGTAGCATCTCCGGTTTTGCCGGAATGTCCAGAGGCAGATTGTGCGCCTGTCATTCGGCGCGCGTCGCCCGATCGCCGGCGTGGGCGCACCCATGCCCGGTATCTCCGCAGAAGGTCGTCCGACGAGGGGGAGCACGCATCGAAACTCGAGCTCTTCTACGACCTCGTCTTCTCCTTCGCCGTGCCGCAGGCCTCACATCGACTCCTCGACGATCTGACGTGTGGCGGGCCGCTTGCTCCTCGGCCTGCGCATGATCTGGCGGGCGCGGGTGGACACCACCCGGGTCACGGACATGTTCGACCTCGACGAGATCGTCGTGTGGCCCCTCGTGCTCTCCCTCGTGTCCGGGAGCCTCGTCATGGCCCTTGGGATCCCGTATGCGTGGTGTCGGGCGTGGCTCACTCGAGCGTGCTCCGGCGATCCAGATTTGCACCCGGTGCATGGCCCCCGGCGTGTTCTGGCTCGCGGGCTGCTTTGCGTCTGACTCCTCTCGGCTTGCGCTCCGGGTGATCGCGGTCGAGATCGACTATTCGGCACCCCTCTTCGTGGACGGCCGTCGCCGCTCGAGCGAGTGGCAGAGAACGCTTCACCGTGAAAGAGAGCGCTTCTTGACCGTAGAGTTACGCCGGTGATGCCCGCGAGTTGCTCAGGAGATCTGCGATGCTGAAAAAGGCGATCCTCGCGGCGGCCGAGAGCCCCCGGCTGCAGCGCGGTGCACTCCGTCACGGGATGCGCCTCGGCGCCGCGCGGTTCGTCGCGGGCGAGTCGCTCGACCAGGCCGTCGTCGTTCTGCGCGGCCTCAACGAGAAGGGGCTTCTCGCCAACACGACGCTTCTCGGCGAGGGGGTCGGGGACGAGGCCGAGACGCGCGTGGTGGTCGAGAGCTACACGGCGATTCTCGATCGGGTCGCGGCGGAGGGGCTTCGCGTCAATATTGCTCTCAAGCTGACCCACCTCGGGCTCGGGTTCGACGAAGAGCTCGCGTGTGCGAACATCGGCGAGATCCTCGAACACGCCGCACGGCTCGGGAACTTCGTCCGCCTGGACATGGAGGAGTCATCGTTCGTCGATGCGACCCTCCGTGTCTATCGGACTCTTCTCGAGGAGGGCCACGACAACGTGGGGACGGTGCTGCAGTCGTACCTCTACCGCTCTCCCGCAGACCTCGAATCACTCCTCGACTTCGCCCCGAACATCCGCTTCGTCAAGGGCGCATACCTCGAGCCTGCAGCGGTCGCCTACCCCGAGAAGCGTGATGTGGATGCTGCATATTCCGTGCTCGTCGAGCGCTCGTTGTCGAAGGGGGGGTTCACGGCCATCGCGACGCACGACACCGGTCTGATCGACGCTGCGACTACCTATGCAGCAGCGAACGGCATCGGCCGCGACCGGTTCCAGTTCCAGATGCTCTACGGGGTGCGCAGCGAGTTGCAACTCGACCTCGTTGCACGGGGATATGACGTGCTCGTGGCGACGCCCTTTGGCCCCGACTGGTATCGCTACTTCATGCGGCGCCTGGCAGAGCGGCCCGCCAACGTGCTGTTCATCGCGAAGAACCTGATCCGGCGCTGACCGGCGAGGTCGGCTTGCCCGGAGGTCGCACGCTCTCGACCGTGCCGCACCAGCACGGTTAGTAGCGCAGGACGACGAGCGCGATGCCCGCGGAGACGAGGACGGCACCGGCGAAGCGGCTTCGGCTGACGCGCTCGCGCGCCACGAGTGCGGCGACGGCCGAGGCAATCACGATGCTCGTCTCCCTGACCGCGGACACGCTTGCTGCGGGTGCGAGTCGAAGGGCGAACAGTACAAGGATGTAGGTGCCAAAGAGCACGATGCCGACGAGGGCGATGCCGGGCGTCGCCTCCTGTCGTAGAGCGCGGGTACCTCGTACACGCCAGATCGCGACCAGGTAGATAATCGCGGGCCCGACCAGCACGATCTCGATGAACGAGGCCGGGGCAGCGTGCGCGAGCGCCTGCTTGTCCACGAGCGTGTACCCGGCGATAAAGACGCTGCTCGTGAGAGCGAGCAGGAAGCCGTTGCCGTTGCCGCTTCGGGCCTGTGCGCTCACTCCGCGGACGAGCATGATTCCGGTGGCGACCGCGAGGACTCCGACAGTCTGCCCGAGGGTCGTTTCATGTCGCAGGAAGACGGCGGCTCCGAGCAGCACGAGAACGGGCGCCACGCCACGGGCGACCGGGTAGACCAGACTGACGTCCGAGACGCGGTAGGCGGCTGCGAGGAATGCGAAGTATCCGAGCTCCAGCACCGCTGATCCGAGGATGTAGGGGATAGCAGCGGCTTCGACGTCCCACGTCAGAACTGCCACCGGCGCGAAAGCGATCACCCCGACGGCGATCATGATCGCGAAAGCAGCCTCGGGCTCCTGCCGCCGCCCGACGAAGACGTTGCTGACCCCGTGGATCCAGGCCGCCGCGAAAGCCAGCAGAAAAGCCGATGCCGGCATACGCCGACCCTACCTGCCGAAAGTGCGCCGACCTCGAGGGAGATGGCGGATAGGATGTGGCACCCTCAGATATCTCGACCGCTACTGCAAGGAACCTCGTGTGTGACCTGCACGATCATCATGGACTGCCGCCGCTTGCTGCCGACGAGTTCGTGCTCGACACGCCGTTCGTGCGCACATTCGTTGCCACGGTCAGGGAGAGGATCGATCGATCGGCGAGTGCTGCCGACGCGTGTGAGGTCATGCGGCCCGTCTTCGAGGAGGCGCTGACAGAACGCGACTGGCTCCCTCCCGCGTTTCAGCGGGATGTGCCCGACAGCGGGATGGGCGGAGGCATAGGCCAGTGGCTCCTCTTTCGCTCGGCTGATCGCTCGCTCTGCCTCTTCAGCCTCGTTGTCCCGTCCGGTTCCATGACTCCGATTCACGATCACCTCGCCTGGGGGCTCGTCGGCCTGTACGCCGGGACGCAGGACGAGGAGTTCTACGTGCCGGGGGACGGTGCGATCGAACTGGCGCGCAGGAGGCCGCTCGTCCCCGGCGACTACTACGTGCTCGTTCCCCCGACCGACGATGTCCACCGGATACGGACGACCTCCGCCGAGACCTCGGTCTCGATCCACCTGCTCGCGAGCGACACGGGGTGCGTCGAGCGTCACACCTTCGACGAGCACACCGGTGCCGCGCGCCTGTTCCGCTCGGGCTACGCGAATGCCGAGTGTGAGGCCTCGGGGGTTCGCTGACCGTCCGCCTGCGGACGGTCGAATGCGCCTCAGCTTTCGGCTCTCGGCTGCGCCTCTAGCGCCCGAGAGCGGCGGCGATCGCTGCGACGTGCGTAGGAGTTGACCCGCAGCAGCCACCGACAATTCGCGCACCCTGATCGACGTAGCGCGCGGCGTGCTCGGCCAGCATCTCGGGCCCCGCCTCGTACACGACCTCGGCACCGACGATCTTCGGCACACCGGCGTTCGGCTTCACCCATACGGGGACGTCTCCTGCGGCAGCGAGGATCTCGGTGACGACGAGGTCTGCGTCGGCAAGCGACCGTCCGCAGTTTGTTCCCACGGCCGCAATCCCGAGCGGGATGACGGCCGCGACGGCATCGGTCGCGCGGAGCCCCATCATCGTCCGGGTGCCCATGTCGAAGCTGAACGAGACGACGAGCGGCAGGTCGGAGGCGCTCTGCACGCCCTCGACGGCCCATACTGCCTCCTCGACGGCGAAGATCGTCTCGACTACGAGCAGGTCGACGCCGCCTTCGTGGAGCGCCTGAGCCTGCTCGGCATACGCGGCCACGGCAGTCTCCCGATGCAGGAGCCCGTACGGCTCGATCAGCTGACCTGTAGGACCGAGTGATCCGGCAACGAGCCGGTCGGAACCGGCGCCCTGGCGAGCGAGCTCGGCGGCGCGCAGGTTCACCTCGCGGGTTCGCCCGGCGAGCGGTCCCTCTGTGAGTCGCAAAGGCGTCGCCCCGAAGGTGCAGGTGAGCACGATGTCGGCGCCGGCGGCAACGAACGCCCGATGAAGTTCGACGACCCGTTCGGGCGCCTCGAAGAGCCACTCCTCGGGGGCGAGGCCGGGCTCCATGCCCATCGTCTGATAGTTGGTGCCGGTGGCCCCGTCGGCGATCAACACGTGCCCTGCGGCAAGCAGGCTGTTGAACGATCGTGCCTCGTCCGCGCCTATCTCTCCTCCTCGCCCTGCATCGCCCCGAATACCGCACCTTGCGCCGAGGCAGGTTACCGAGAGGTCACCGCTTGCCCCTCGGCCTCTCTCGATGCGGAGGGGCGGTGCGACCGCACCCGAGGCTTACACGTTACCGATTGTGGCCTGCGGTTTGAGAGGCGGTCATGCGACGTCGATCGGTTCCGCCGGCATTCGACCGCGGGTGATGAAGGCCCCGGCTACGGAGCAGTCGCACGCTCGGTCAGCGCCTCGATCGGCACCACCTCGAGCGCTCGCTCGTGGGTCGCGCCGAGAATCACGGGGGCGGCGACACCGGCGTCGTAGGCCTCGAGCCACCGTGACGCGCAGACGCACCAGCTATCTCCCGGCTCGAGGCCCGGAAATCCCCACTCGGGGCGAGGGGTGGAGAGATCGTTTCCCGTCTGCAGACTGAAAGCAAGGAACTCCTGCGTCATCACCGCACATACCGTGTGGCTGCCGAGATCCTCCGGCCCCGTCGAGCAGCACCCGTCGCGGAAGAAGCCGGTGACCGGCTCTCTCGAGCAGGGCAGCAGTTCGCCGCCGACGACATTGCGGTCAGGGTCACGCTTCACACCCTCACTCTGCCCGTTATACGGCAACGATGCAGGGCACAACGTTCCCTTGCGTAGCCCGCAGACGCCCGGCCAACTGAAGCAGCGTACTCACAGGCTCCATCCGTTCGACGCGCTCGTGGAGGTGGAGGAAGCGCTCAAGCGCCGGCCCGGCCGACGAAGAGGTACGACCCGATCCCGGGCCGTACCTCTACTGTCGGCTCGGCTACACCGGTGTTGCGGCGGAGTGCAGGAAGAGGATGCGTACCGCGCGCACCGATCCCGACGTGCAGTACAGAAGCATTACACCTGCGTCCGCACACGCCTTCGGTGGCCGAGCACTCACGCCCGAAGGCACCGACAAAAGACAGCAAAAAGCGCCGTCACCTGCCGACGGTAAAGTGGCTCTCCCGATGTCTTCGCCGTTCGTTCACCTCCACGTCCACTCCGAGTATTCGATTCTCGACGGGGCGTGCAGGATCCCGGCGCTCGTCGAGAAGGCCGCCCGGCTCGAGATGCCTGCCGTCTCGCTCACCGATCACGGGTCGCTGGCCGGTGCGATCGACCTCTACAGGGCTGCTCGCAACCAGGGTGTGAAGCCGATCATCGGCTGTGAGGTCTACGTGGCCGACGATCGGCGGAAGCAGACGAAGAACAACACCCATCTGACGTTGCTCGCCGAGACGACTGCCGGCTACGCGAACCTGATCAAGCTCTGCTCCCTCGGCTACCTCGAGGGCTACTACTACCGTCCCCGCGTTGACTGGGAGCTGCTGTCGCAGTACGCACCGGGCTTGATCGCACTCTCCGGCTGTCTCTCCGGTCGTGTTTCCAGGGCGATCTCCGAGGCGCGAATGGGTGATGCCGAGATGGAACTCGACCGGCTCGAGCAGATCTTCGGCCACGACAGCACGTATGTCGAGCTCCAGAACGGACATCTTGATATCCAGCAGCCGGTGTTTCAGGCGCTGCCCGGCCTTGCTGCGAAGCGGGGCCTGCCGCTCGTCGCAACCGGTGACGTCCACTATCTCGATCCGACCGACGCCTACCCGCACGAGGCACTGCTCTGCATCCAGTCGAACGACACGTTGAAGAACCCCGGGCACTGGAAGTTCGGGACGAACGAGTTCTACTTCAAGACGCCCGAGGAGATGGCGCTCGACTTTCCCGGCCATGAGGACGCAATGCGCCGCACGCTCGAGGTTGCGGGTCGCTGCAACGTCGAGATCGACCTCGAGCGCGTTCTGTTGCCGAGGTTTCCGACCCCCGACGGCCGCGACGCATTCGACTACCTCGTCGAGCTGTGCGAGGCAGGGCTCGCGAAGCGCTACGACAGGGTCACGCCGGAGCTGACCGAGCGCCTTCAGTTCGAGTTGAAGACCGTGCGCGAGATGGGCTTCGCCGACTACTTCCTGATCGTCGCCGACTTCATCGACTTTGCCAGGCGCGACGGCGTCTCGGTCGGGCCGGGCCGTGGCAGCGCCGCCGGCTCGCTTGCCGCCTACTGCCTGCGAATCACCGACGTCGATCCGATCCGCTACGGCCTTCTCTTCGAGCGGTTCCTTAATCCGTCCCGCACGGACATGCCAGACATGGACATCGACTTCGCTGTCGAGGGCCGGGAGCGCGTGATCAACTACGTCGCCGAGAAGTACGGGCGCGACCGCGTGGCCCAGATCATCACGTTCTCGACAATGGCGGCCCGGGCTGCTGTGCGTGACGCCGGGCGGGTGCTGGACATCCCGTACGGCACCGTTGACCGGCTGGCGAAGATGATCCCCGAAGGCCCCGGCCAGACGCTCGAGGAGGCTCTGAAGTCGGGCTCGGAGCTCGCCAACGCGGTCAGGGACGACCCGGTTGCAAAGGAGATCGTCGATCTCGCCAGGCCGCTCGAGGGCCTGACGCGGGCCGACTCGATCCACGCAGCTGCCGTCGTCATCGGTGCGCAGCCTCTCATCGAGATCGTTCCCCTCCAGCAGAAGGGCGCCGATCAGGAGATCGTGACCCAGGTCTCGATGAAGAACGTCGAGGCACTCGGCCTCCTGAAGATGGACTTCCTCGGCCTGCGCAACCTCGACGTGATCGACAAGGCCGCGAAGCTGATCGGCGGCAACCTCGACATCGAGACGATCCCGCTCGATGATCGCAAGGTGTACGAGATGCTGTCGCGGGCCGACTCGGCCGGTGTCTTCCAGTTCGAGTCCTCGGGCATGCGCGACGCGCTGCGGCAGGTGAAGCCGACGGAGTTCGAGGATCTGATCGCGCTCGTGGCGCTCTATCGGCCGGGGCCGATGCAATACATCCCGAGCTATGCGGCACGCAAGAACGGGCGCGAGGCGGTCACGTACATCGACGAGCGGCTGAAGGCGATCACGAGCGATTCGCAGGGGATCTGCATCTATCAGGAACAGTTCATGCAGATCGCGAAGCAGATGGCCGGCTTCACGGGCGCCGAGGCCGAGACGCTGCGTCGCGCGATCGGCAAGAAGATTCACGAGCTGATGGCGTCGCTGAAGCCGAAGTTCCTCGACGGCTGCGCGGTGAACAGCGTCACGCCCTCGGTCGCGAACCAGCTCTGGAAGGATATGGAGTCGTCGCAGGACTACTCGTTCAACAAGGCCCACTCGGTCTGTTATGCACTGATCGCCTATCGCACCGCCTGGCTGAAGGCGAACCACCCGTGCGAGTACATGGCCGCGCTCATCTCGTCGGTCATGAGTACGAAGGACCGCGTCCCGATCTACGTGAACGCCTGTGACGAGATGGGTATCGAGGTGCTGCCGCCCGATGTGAACGAGTCGGCTACCGACTTCGCCGTCGTCGAGGGCAAGATCCGCTTCGGCCTCAACGCGGTCAAGAACGTCGGGGACAATGCGGCGCGGGCAATCATCGCGGCGCGCGCCGACGGCGGCCCGTTCGCGACGATCTGGGAGTTCACGGAGCGCGTTGACCCACAGGTCGTGAACAAGCGAGCACTCGAGTCGCTCGTCAAGTGCGGCGCGCTCGACTCGACCGGCGCCTCGCGGATGGGGATGCTCGGCGTGCTCGAACAGGCACTTGCCTACGGCCAGAAGCTCGCCGCCGACCGGCTTGCGGGGCAGGGGTCGATCTTCGACCTCGGCTTCGGCGGCGCCGAGCCGGAGGCGGAGATAGAGGTGGCGCCCAAGCACCATCCGCTCATTGGCACGAGCGAGTTCGAGAAGGCCGAGCTACTGCGGCTCGAGAAGGAAACGCTCGGTCTCTACGTCTCGGAGCACCCGTTGAGCGCGGTTCGTGATCAGTTGCGGCGCAAGACCGATGCGACGCTCGGCGAGCTCGAGCGACGGCGTGACGGCGAGGTGGTTGCAGTGGGTGGAATCATCTCTGCGATCAAGCA
Organism: Thermoleophilia bacterium; assembly: GCA_037139935.1. GTDB lineage: Bacteria > Actinomycetota > Thermoleophilia > Gaiellales > Gaiellaceae > Gaiella. The sequence goes on from JBAXFL010000015.1 coordinate 15,398, forward strand.
CCTGACGACGAAGAAGGGCGACCCGATGGTGTTCCTGCAGCTGGAAGACCCCACCGGCTCGGCCGAGGTCGTCGTCTTCGCTGCCCTCTATGCGAACGTGCAGCAGTTGTGTGTCGCCGACCGGATTCTCGTCGTCAAAGGGCGCGTTGACCACAAGCAGGCGGGTGAGACGAAGTTGATCGCCCTCGAGCTGACGCCGTTCGAGGCCGTCGCCGAGCGTCGCGAGGTACGTTTCATGATCGACGCGCGTCAGGCCGCTGCCGGCACGATCGCCGAGCTTGCCCGCCTCGTCAGGGAGTTCCCGGGCGACTCACCGGTGTATCTTGCGCTTGAGACGTCGATGGGTGCGCGAACCCTCGCGCTTGGACCTGGCTACCGCGTGCAGGCGGACTCGAATTTCATCGCGGAGGCAAAGGCGTTGCTCGGGGAGGCCTCGGTCGTCTAGAGGAGTCTCCGAGGAGCGTGCACATGTCGCGGCCCGTACAGGAGGGAGCTCCTGGATGATCCCGTCCCGCTGCGCACGTGACCTCCAGTGGACGGTCGACGCTCGCGCGATGCAGCCCTACACTCTCGACCTCCACATCGACGATCTCTGCACGTCTCATGGCATCAGGCGCGTCGGGGGCAGGGGCCGCGCCGTCGTGATCAGCGTTCGCCACCGTGACGGCCGTCGCGAGCGGCGGCTCGAGATCCGCGTCCCTCCCGTTCGCGGCCAGGTCAGCTACTTCATCGCGCTCCACGAGATCGGCCATCTCGTCGGGGTGGGCCGCAGCGGACGTCGTCTCGAAAGCGAGGAAGCTGCATGGCGCTTCGCCCTGTCAACGGCGCTCGTCGCGCCAACCGATGCTACGCGTCGTCGCCTGGGGAAGCGGCTGCGCTCGTACGTCATCTGGGCCGAGCTCCGGGCCGGCCGCCGTCAGCCGCCGTTTGTTCCTCCTGCAAACGACCCGTTCTGGCAGCTGCTCGCGTGGCTCGAGCACTGACCTGAGCCCGGGTCGAGGGTGAGAGGGTCAGACAAGCCGCTCCCTGGCGCCATCCTGATCGGGGCGATGCACGTCTCTGCAATGGATCACGTAAAAGGGGGAGATCCAATTGTGCCTCGCGACCGAATACAGAGTGACCCCAATGTGTTGAGAGAGGCGACCATGTCCACGGCGGAGATGCAGGAGCGGCCCGACATCCAGATAGAACTCGTCGAGCGCTGGCGCGCCGAGTCACTTTCGCGCGTCGGCTACGACCCCGAATCGGCTGCCGTTCTCGCGGCCTCGCACGAGGTAGACCTACACCTCGCGGTGCGCCTCGTGGAAAACGGCTGTCCCGTAGACCTCGCTCTCCAGATCCTCCTCTAGCCGGTTTCTCGGCATCTGAAGCCCGGCCACGAGGCTGGCGTTCCTCGTCGGCGAACAGAGGCGTCCGCCCTCCGAGGGAGAATGGGTCACGATGAACCTTCTCGCCTCGATCCCCTCACCCGGTAACGGCGCGATCGAGCTCGGTCCGTTCACAATCCACATGTATGGCCTGACCCTGCTCGCTGCCATCGGCATTGCGATCTGGATCACCGGCACGAGATGGGTCAACCGTGGCGGCGACTGGGACCTCATCTTCCGCTGTGCTGTCTGGGGTGTCGGCGCGGGGATCGTGGGTGCCCGCCTCTACCACGTCATCACGAGCTGGAATCAAGTCCCCGATCAGTGGTGGGGGGCATTCGCAATCTGGAAGGGTGGCCTCGGGGTCTGGGGCGGGATCGCCGCAGGATGCTTCGTCGGAGGCCTGATTGCCAGGCGCTCCGGGGCAAACGTCTGGCTTCTGGCCGACTGCCTGGCACCCGGCCTGTTCGTCGCGCAGGCCGTCGGGCGCATCGGTAACTGGTGGAATCAGGAGCTCTACGGCAAGGCGACAGGTCTTCCCTGGGGGTTGGAGATCGATACCGCGCACCGGTCGCTCTCGGCACTCGACCAGGCCACCTATCACCCGACATTTCTCTATGAGGCTCTCTGGAACCTGCTCGCCGCGGCGCTCCTCGTCTACGTCGTTGAACGGCGCTTCCACCCCCGGCCGCCGGGCCTCTTTGCCCTGTATATCGCGATCTACTCGTTCGGACGGTTCTGGATCGAGCTTCTTCGCGTTGACCCGGCGAATCACATTCTCGGCCTCCGGGTCAACACGTGGGTCTCGGCGATCTTCTTTGTTGTCGGAATCGTCTGGTTCGTGCTCTCGCAGGGACGGGGGCGAAGTACGTCGCCGGAAACGCCGGTAGGGCCGAGGATGGACGTGCCAAGGAGCCGCGTCCGATGAGGGGGCTAGTGTCCGACTGTGGCCAGTGCCGTCCGTGACCTAGAGCTGGACCTCGATGCCTTCGAGGGCCCGTTCGACCTCCTTCTGACGCTCCTGCTCAAGGATGCGATCCAGCCCTCCGAGATCGACATGGCCGCAATCGTCGTGGCGTTCGTCGAGCGTCTCGCCGAGCGCGACGAGCTCGACCTCGATGCCTGCGGCGAGTTCCTCGTCCTGATCGCCGCGCTGCTCGAGCTGAAGGCGCGTCATCTGTTTCCCGACGAGGAGGCGGAGCTTTCCGAGCTGGAGCCGGAGGAGGCTGCCGAGGAGCTCGCCCGTCGCCTCGCGGAGTACCGACGGATGAAATCGGCCTCGATCTGGCTGCGAGAGCGGCTCGAGGAGCAGCGTGAGCTCTACTTCCGGCTCGGCCCCGCACCGCTCGCGCCGAATCCGGAACGCAGGCTTGCCCCGCAGGAGCCGCTGCGGCTCGTCGAGGCGATGCGTGGCCTCGCTGTCGAGCCACCGCCCGTCTCGCTCTCGCATATGGCGCTCCGATTCCCACCGGTCTCGCAGTTCGTCGAACGGTTCCGGGCGCTCTTGCTGCGGCGTCGTCGCTTCGACTTCGACACCGAGATGCAGGGCCTCTCACGCGTCGAGCAGGCTGTCGCATTCCTCGCCCTGCTCGAGTTGCGCAAGGAGGGCGAGATATCGATCGCGCAGGCTGCGCCGTTTGCCTCGATCAGGATCTCCCGCGCCGACGAGACCCTGTCTGATTCCGACGACGAAGGGATGCTGCAGTGGACCGCCCGCTCCGCCTGATCACCTCGAACCCGGTAGACGCGCTCGCCAGGGTGATCGAGGCTCTACTCGTTGTTGCCTCGCAGCCTCTGACGCTGGGCGAGCTCGCCGAGGCGACAGCCGACGATGTCGAGCGGATCGAGACGGCGCTCGGGCTGCTACGGGAGCGCTACAGCGAGGGCCGCAGCGGCATCGTGTTGCAGCACGTGGCCGGCGGGTACGCCTTCGGTGCCGCGAGGGAGGCAGCCGAAGCCTGCGCCCGCCTGTTCGAGCGCCCGGTAGAGAGAGGTCTGTCGCAGGCTGCACTCGAGACCGTGGCGATCGTTGCCTACCTCGGTCCGGTGTCTCGGCCCGAGATCGCCCAGATCAGAGGCGTGGCAGCGGACTCTGCAGTCGCCTCACTCGTCGAGCGTGGCCTGATAGCGGAGGCCGGCCGTGAGAGTAGCCCCGGTGGTGCAGTGCGCTATCGCGCAACCGCCCTCTTCGAGCGCGTCTTCGGCCTGGAGTCTCTTGCTGCACTGCCGCGTCTGGATGACATTGGTTCAGATCAGGCTGCGATCCGCGATCGTCTGCTGGAGGTAGCGGAGGCGCGAGCCTCGTAGGAGTGTGATGCGGGGTGTGGTCGCCGGGCGGGCGGGTGGTCGTGCCGCCCGTCCCGGGGTTTGACGGTGCGTCGGAACGGATCGCCGGATTCCGGGGACGATGGCCCCGTAGGGGCGTGACCTGTCCCGCCCGCGCCCGCCCGGGGCAGTGGAATCACGAATCCCCGTGGTGGGGAAAGGCGCGCTGCGCCTTTCCCCACCCACACCAAGTCCGACCAACTTAGGGTCGGACGCGCTCCCAGCTGAACGGGCCGAAGGAGTTGTCGCTCGCGGCCGGCGGGTGTTTCGTGTCCACCTTCACGCGAAGGTACTCGAACGGCTGCGTCGCCCCGTGCACGACGAGACGGTGGAAATTCGTCAGACCATCCGGCCCATACGGATCGAAGCCTACGCCGTGGGTGTCGTGCGCGTCGGCGAGGCTGACCCCATTCGTGCACGCGACCGTTGTCGGGAACGTCGCCGTCTCGGTCAGACAGGCGGCGTTGTTCTGGAGCGGATTATCCGACCGGTAGAAGTGAGAATCGCCGTTGAAGAGCAACACGGGTTTTGGTGCGAAGTCGTGTGTCTTGTCGGCGATCTTCTGGATCAGCGTCTCGTAACCCGTGAGATGGTTGTCCGCCACGACCGTGCCATCGAGGTCCCACACGTCGCCCTGTTCCATGATTACCACGCCGGCTACGTTGTCCGAAGTCGCCTGCGCGAACGCGGCGTCAAGCCAGCGGAGGTCGGCCTCCGTGCGTTGCTTGCGCTCCTGCTTCTGCATGTCCGTCTCGGCAACTCCAAACCACGCGTCGGCGTCGTTGTTTGAGCCGCCCGGGATGTTCACCGTCACGAACAGCACGCCCGCCTGCTCCCACATAACGTTCTCGACATACTGCGCATCGTTCGGGTGCGCCGGGTCGTTGACCTGGGCCTGCGAGAGAACTTTCTTGTGCTCGCCGCCGAGGGCGTGGCCGGGATCGGCGAAGAACAACTGGCGCACGAGGTCGAGGTTCGCGACCGGGTTGCCGGCGGCATAGTTGATGTAGTAGCCCGAGCTCGCCGGGAACTGCTTCGCGCCGGCCTGCTTGGACTTGTGGCAGTCTGACCATTCATTGTCGCCGGGCGTGTAGATCAGCGGTTCGCGGAAGTTCGACCACAGGTTGTAGATCGCGCGGTCGTACGTGAACGTGCACGGCTCCTTGCCGGAATGGATGTCGCCCGCGAATAGCACCAGCTTGACCTTCCTGTCCCGGTTCACGGCCGCGACGAACTCGCCCGCGGCGTCAAACTGGGCATGGTCTGGGTTCGTCGGCGCCACCGTGTAATCAGCCGTTTGCGTAGCGTACGGCGCGTCGCCATAGATCGCGAACGTGAGAGACGCGTCGCCGCCCGATCGCAGATCGCCCTTTCCGTCATCAGCTCCTGCAAGCACAGCGAACGACAGCAGGACAAGCGCGCCGAGCGCTCCAAGGGCCAGTAGCCTCTTCATGTGTTTCCTCTCCGTTGCGTCGAATGGAACGAGAACGCTATGGGGAGCCCCGGTTACGATGTGGTTGCCTGTTCGTGCTCACATGGCACGTGAGCCCTCCCGGGGTTTGACGGTGCGTCGGAACGAATCGCCGGGTTCCGAGGACGATTGTCCCGAAGGGGGGGTCCCGCCCGCGTGGGGCGGGTGGTCGTGCCGCCCGTCCCGGGGTTTGGGGCTTCAGATCTGCCAGGTACCGTTGCGAAGGAGCGGTACGTGCTCGCCGTCGCGTGTGACGCCGTCCACGGCGACCGACGGGCTGCCGATCATGAAGTCGATGTGAATCTGGCTCCTGTTGGCCTGCTGCTTGTCGGTCTCGTCGCCGACTCCCTCCTCGAAGGCGGAGCCGAGAGCGATGTGGCTTGCTGCGTTCTCGTCGAGGAGGGTGTCGAAGAACACGGTTTCGAGTGGGCCGATCCGGCCGAGGCCGTCCACGAGAGCGAGCTCTCCGAGGCGCGTGCCGCCGTCGTCCTTTGCACAGGCGCTACGGAGCGTGTCGGCATTCGCGTCGGCGTTGATCTTCACGGCGCGTCCTGCTTCGAACTCGATGCGGATCCCGCTCACAATCGAGCCGTAGAGCTCGAGCGGCATCGTCGAGCTGACGTGTCCGTCCACGCGGAGGGGGTCGGGTGTCGTGAACGTCTCCTCGCTCGGGATGTTCGGGAAGTGGTGGAGGCCATCCACGGTCGAGAACCCAGCCGCCTGCCAGCGCGATGACGCGAAGAGCCCAACGGTGAGGTCGGTTCCGGGCCCGTGTAGGCGGATCGCGTCGAATCGACGGGCTGTCAGGGCAGCGGCGCTCTGCGAGATCGCGGCAAACCGCTCGTTCCATGCCACGACCGGATCCTCGGTGTCGAGGCGGCAGACATGCGCGATGGCGTCCCAGAGTCGGGCGTAGGCGTCATCGGGCTCGGCGTCGGGGTAGACGGCTGTTGCCCACTCCTTCGTCGGTGCCGGGGCGACGCACCAGTTCGTCGTGCGAAGATTGACGATCTCGCCGGTGCTCGGCAGAGAGGGGAGCGAGTCGATTCCGGTGCGCTCGGCCGGGATCCCTGCCAACGCATCGAGTGCCTGAGCTCCCGACAGGGCGATCCGGGCCGAGTGCTCGTCGGAGAAGCTCTGCATGCGGGAGTTCATCCACGGTGGGATGTAGTCGAATGTCGCCGGGTCGCCGTGCAGCAGCCGTTGACGTTTGACCCAGTGATCCCAGTAGAGGACATCCACGTACCGCGCGCCTCGTTCGTAGGCGGCGCGGGCGATCTCCCGGGTCAGCTCCTCCTTGCCCAGGTAGCTCGTGATCCCGACGAGCTGGCCCGGCTGCACGTTTGCCCCGTAGCCGACGATCAGGTCGGCAAGTCTCCGGGTCAGGTCGGTGTAATCGCGCACCGCACACGAGAGTAGACGACAATCCTCGTTGTGCGCCTCAATCGCTATCTCGCTCGGGCCGGTGTCGCATCGCGCCGGGCCGCCGACGAACTGATCAAGAAGGGTCGCGTGACCGTGAACGGGCAACGTGGCGAGCTCAACACGTTCGTCGCTGCGACGGATGTCGTCGAGGTGGACGGGGAGCGTGTCGGCAAGCAGGAGCTCGCTCACGTTCTGCTCAACAAGCCGGCCGGGGTGATCACGACGGCGAGCGATCCCGAGGGGCGTCCGACCGTGGTTGACCTCGTCGGGCACGAGGCCCGTGTCGTGCCGGTCGGGCGGCTCGATATCGAGACGAGCGGAGTGCTCCTGCTCACGAACGACGGTGACCTCGCGCACCGGCTGGCCCACCCCCGTTACGGCGTCGAGAAGACGTACGTCGCCGATGTAGAAGGCGACCTGACGCCCGCTGCCATAGCGACTTTCGCCGCTGGTGTCGAGCTCGAGGACGGCCTCACTGCTCCGGCGCGGGCGCGTCAGCTCGCCCGCTCACGGCTCGAGCTCGTGCTGCACGAGGGTCGGAATCGTCAGGTGCGGCGGATGTGCGAGGCGGTCGGGTATCCGGTCGTTGCCTTGCGGCGCACCGGCTACGCGGGCCTCGACGTCCGTCGGGTTGCCGTAGGTGAATCGCGGCCGTTGACCCGCGACGAGGTTGAAGCGCTCAGGCGACTCGTCGGCCTCTAGTGCGCCAGACCACTCCGCTCCGGCCACCACACGCGTAGGTCGTCCCACAAAGTGAAACGGCCCCGGGGAAAGGGCCGTTTCGGATGATGCTCTGGAGGTTGGGGTACCTCAGGTATCGACAGACGCAGCCGACAACGTATCCCCCTTCTGGGGGATCTATTGGTCAGGCGCCCCAAGCCGGTGCTCATCGCTCGTCGCTCCCGTTGCGACGGCAGCGTGCATCACGACAGCCGCACAAATCCCATCGCCTCGTACATGCGCTCGAGCGTCGGTGCCGACGCAGCCCGTGCCCTGTCCGCGCCTCCTGCAAGCAGGCGCAGCAGCTCGCCTTCGTCTGCGCGCAGCTCCGTGTAGCGCAGTCGGATCGGCTCGAGCAGGGCAACCACCGCCTCTCCCACGGCCTGCTTGAACGCTCCGTAGCCTGCATCCGCGTACTCGGACTCGATGGCCGCCGGGGTGTGCCCCGTCGCAACCGACATGATGTCGATCAGGTTCGAGATACCCGGCTTGTCGTCGCCCCGACGCACCTCGCGGCCGGAGTCGGTCACCGCCGTCTTGCACTTCTTCATAATCGCCTCGGGGCTGTCGAGCATGCGTACGGTGCCCTGGTCGGAGCTGCCCGTCTTCCCCATCTTTGCGGACGGATCCTGGAGGGACATGATGCGTGCTCCCACCTCCGGATAGACCCCTTCGGGCACCGTGAACACCTCACCGTAGCGCCCGTTGAACCGCTCCGCGATGTCACGGGTGAGCTCGAGGTGCTGTCGCTGGTCGTCACCGATCGGCACGATGTCGGCCTGGTAGAGCAGGATGTCGCCCGCCATCAGAACCGGGTAGTTGAAGAGCGCCGAGGCAACGTGGTCCTGCTCCCGGCCCTTCTCCTTGAACTGCGTCATCCGCCCCAGCTGGCCGTATCCGGCGACCGCCGACAACAGCCAGCTTGCCTCGGCATGCGCGGTCACGTGGCTCTGGGCGAACACGGTCGTGCGATCGGGATCGAGGCCGGTGGCGATCAGCATCGCGAAGAGGTCGAGCGTCCTCTCGCGGAGGTCGGCTGGGTCGTACTCCACCGTGATCGCGTGGAGGTCAACGATGCAGAAGGTCGCATCGCCCTGCTCCTGGGTGGCGGCGTATTGCCGGAAGCCGCCGGAGTAGTTGCCGAGCGTAGAGTCGCCGGTCGGCTTGATGCCGGAGAAGATGCGCAGGGGGATCCTTTCGCTCGCGGTCACGGCCGAAACGCGCGAGCGCACCCGGCCCTGCTGAGACGCCCGGCCCTGCCGGCGCACGAGGCCTGCACGAGGCCGGGGAGGGAGAGCGAAGACACTGTCCTGAGTTTGTAGCCGTTTTGAGTGGCAGCGTCAAAACGACCCGTGTCTACAATGGGGTCATGTCTTCCATTGACTCGACCTGGAGCCCTTCCTCATGGCACCGATTTCCGGTGCTGCAGCAGCCGGATTGGCCGGATGCAGACGCGCTCGCGGCCGTTCGTGAGCGACTTGGCCTGCTGCCGTCGTTGATCTTCGCCGGTGAGGCGCGCGCCCTCCGGCATCAGCTCGGCGAGGCGGCCGAGGGCCGGGCGTTCTTGCTCCAGGCGGGCGACTGTGCCGAGTCGTTCCACGAGCTGTCAGTGATCGCGATCAGGGAGCGGCTGAAGCTGCTGCTGCAGATGTCTGCGGTGCTGACCTACGGCGCGACGTTGCCGGTGATCAAGGTGGGCCGCATCGCCGGGCAGTTCGCGAAGCCGCGATCCTCGCCCACCGAGATGATCAACGGCGTCGAGATGCCCTCGTTCCGCGGTCACGCCGTTCATTCCGACGAGCCCACGCTGGCGGCCCGCACGCCAGACCCCGAGCGGCTCGTGCAGGCCTACTATCAGGCGGTCTCCTCGCTCAATCTGCTGCGCGCATTCACGAAGGGCGGCTTTGCCGACCTGACCCAGGTGCACACCTGGAACCAGGAGTTCGTCTCGACCTCGCTCGAGGGACAGCGGTACGAGACGATCGCCAACGAGATCGGCCGGGCGCTGCGCTTCATGCAGGCGATCGGCATCGACCTCGGCGACGAGCGTTCGATCCACGAGGTTGACGTATGGACGAGTCACGAGGCGCTCCTGCTCGACTACGAGGAGCCGCTCGTGCGCAAGGACTCGACGACGGGCGACTGGTATGCGTGCTCGTGCCATTTTCTCTGGGTCGGCGAGCGCACCCGGCAACTCGACGGTGCCCACATCGAGTTCCTGTCGGGGCTGCACAATCCCATCGGGCTCAAGGTCGGGCCCGCAATGGAGCCGGACGAGCTCGTGGCGCTCGCAGAGAAGCTCAATCCGCAGCGAGAGCCAGGCCGGCTGACGCTGATCACACGCCTCGGTGCAGGCCGCGTCCGGGAGCTTCTGCCGCCGCTCCTGCGGGCGGTGCGAGAGGCGGAGATTCCCGTTGTCTGGGTCTGCGACCCGATGCACGCGAACGGCTTCGTGACGGACTCAGGGCACAAGACGCGCCGTCTGGACGACATCCTTCTCGAGCTCGAGGGCTTTTTCGCCGCGCACCACGAGGTGGGAACATGGCCTGGCGGCGTCCATCTCGAGATCACCGGTGAGGATGTGACGGAGTGCCTTGGCGGCTCGGAAGCCGTACTCGAAGATCAGCTCGACACTCGCTACGAAACGCTCTGCGACCCGCGCCTGAACGCCCGTCAGTCGCTCGACCTGGCATTCCGGGTCGCAGAGCTGATGCGCGGGTAGAGGCGATGGCGCTCCTGGATATCACCGTCGTCGGGACGGGCCTCATCGGCGCGTCCGCGGCGTTCGCGGCCCGGCGCTCGGGAGCGAGTGTGCGCGGCTGGGATCCCGACCCGGATGTTCTGCGCGTCGCGTCCGAACGGGGCGCCGTTGATCCCGCGGCCACGCTCGCAGAGGCCGTTGCAGGCGCCGACCTCGTGCTCGTCGCGGCGCCGGTTGCCGCACTGCCGCACGTCATCTGCGAGGTGCTCGACCTCGCTGACCCGGACTGCGTCGTTACCGATGTAGGCTCGACGAAGAGCGCCATCTGTGCCGCCGCCCGGGACGATGCTCGCTTCATCGGTGGACATCCCATCTGCGGCGCGGAGACGCGCGGGCCCGATCGCGCAAACGCCGAGCTCTTCGAGGGGGCCACGTGGTTCCTGACGCCCACAGTGGGTACGGGGCCCGAGTTTCTCCGCACCGTGCACGGGTTCGTGACGGGACTCGGCGCTCGGCCCGTGGTGATCGATGCCGGAGCGCACGACCGGCTGGTCGCTGTCACGAGTCATCTGCCGCACGCTCTGGCGAATATCCTGCTCAACCAGGCGGGTGCGACCAGAGTGGACGGCCACGATCCGCTGCAGGCTGCGGGCGGCTCGTTGCGTGACATGACGCGGATTGCGGGGGCGAATCCCCGGATCTGGGTGGACATCTTTCTCGACAACCGCGAAGCCGTCGTCGCTGCGCTTGCCGAGTACCGCAGCCGGATCGAGCAGCTCGAGGCCGCGCTGACGGCGCAGGACGGTGGTCAGCTTGCGCGCTGGATCGCCGAGGCTGCGGCAAACCGCCGCCGGATGCTCGCCACGGCCTACGGCGACCCCGGCGCACTCCAGCGGCTGCGCGTCCATCTCCCGGATCGCCCGGGTGTGCTCGCCGGCATCTTCCAGGCGCTGGGTGCCGAGCGCATCAACGTCGAGGATTTCGAGCTGGAGCATCTCTCGACCGATCGTGGAGGCACGCTCACGGTGATCGTTGCCGGTGAGGGCGAGGCCACGCGCGCCTGCACGTTGCTCGAAGAGCAGGGCTACGGTGTCGTTCTTGCGCCCGTGATCGACGAGTGAGGGTCGAGCCCCTCACCCGCATCGTGGGGCACATGGCCGTGCCCGGCGACAAGTCGATCTCGCACCGGGCCGTGCTGCTCGGGGCACTCTGCGACGGCGAGACGCGGGTTACGGGCTTTGGCCGCTCGGCCGACACCGAGGCGACGATCGAGGCCGTCCGCGCCCTCGGGGTCAAGGTCTACGAGCACGACGCCGACACGCTGCACGTCTTCGGCCAGGGGCTGCGCGGGCTCGTCTCGCCGGGACGGCCGATCGACTGCGCGAACGCCGGCACGCTCGTGCGCCTGCTCACCGGCATCCTCGCGGGCCAGAACGGGCAGCGGTTCGAGCTCACCGGAGACGCATCACTCAGCTCTCGCCCGATGAAGCGGGTCACCGAGCCGCTCTCTCGCATGGGCGCCGGCATCGAGACCGAGGATGGCCACCTGCCGCTTCGAATCGATGCCCGGCCGCTGCGCTCGATCACCTACGAGCTACCGGTTGCGAGCGCCCAGGTGAAGTCGGCGATTCTGCTCGCGGGCCTCTTTGCCACCGGGGAGACGACGGTGGTGGAGCCGGCACCGACGCGTGACCACACGGAGCTGATGCTCGAGGCGGCGGGAGTCAGGATCACGAGGCGCGAGAAGAGCATCACCGTGCAGCCCGCGGAGCGGCTCGAGTTGAGCGAGATCGAGGTTCCCGGAGACTTCTCCTCGGCGGCGCCGTTCATCGTCGCCGCGACGCTCGTTCCCGGCTCCGAGCTCCACATTCACGGTGTCAACCTCAACCCCCGACGCACCGGCCTGCTGACGATCCTGCAGCGGATGGGCGGGCGCGTGACCGTGTACAACCGTCGCCGCATCGGCGGCGAGCCCGCCGGCGACCTCGACGTGCGCTCTGCCGAGCTCGTGGCGACGACCGTCCTCGGCCCCGAGGTGCCGCTCGCGATCGACGAGCTGCCGCTGTTTGTGCTCGCCGCCTCGTGCGCGCACGGGAACAGCCGTGTGCGCGGGGCCGAGGAGCTCCGTGCCAAGGAATCCGACCGCGTCGAGGCGACGGTCGATGCCCTGCGGGCAATGGGCCAGCACGTGCTCGCAACCGACGACGGCTTCCGGATCCGCGGTGTCCCGACCCGCCCGCGTGGCGGCAGGATCGAGAGCCGTGGCGACCATCGGATTGCCATGCTCGGCGCAATCGCCGCTCTCGCCTCGGCCGACGGCGTCGAGATCGAGGACGCCGGGTGCGTGGCGGTAAGCTTCCCTGGCTTCTTCGATCTTCTCGACTCACTCCGCAGAGAGGCGGCAGAATGATCGTCGCGATCGATGGTCCCGCAGGGGCCGGCAAGAGCTCGGTTGCCCGGGCGCTTGCCGCACGGCTCGGTTTTCGCTATCTCGACACCGGAGCGATGTACCGGGCCCTGACCTGGCTCGCCCTTCGCCGGGGTATCGCGCTCGACGACGTGACCTCGCTCGAGGAGCTCGCGCGTGACAACCTGATCGAATTCGACGACGGAGACGCGGTCTCGATAGCGGGCTACGATGTCACGACGAAGATCAGGGAGCCCGTGATCGACTCCTCGGTGCCGATCGTCGCCCGCCATCCCGAGGTGCGTGAAGTGATGCGCGAGCGCCAGCGCATCCTCGGCGAACAGGGCGACTCCGTGATCGAGGGACGCGACATCGGCGTCATCGTCGCTCCGCATGCCGAGCTCAAGGTCTGGCTCGTCGCCGACGCGAGAGTGCGCGCCGAGCGTCGTCATGCGGAGAGAGACGGCATCACGGTGGACATGACCGCCGACGACATGCGTCGGCGGGACGAGCGTGACGCAGCGAACACGCACCGGGCGCCCGATGCAGTCGAGGTCGATACGACGCTGCTGAGCCTGGACGAGGTCATCGACCGGATCGAAGGGCTGTTGCAGGAGCGGGTCGCATGAGCACGACGGCGGACAGGGTCTGGGCTCTCGGGCGGCCGACTCTGGGAACGGCTGTCAAGCTCACGGGCCGGCTCAAGGTCTACGGCAAGGACCGCGTTCCGCAGCAAGGTGGTCTCGTGATCGCCTGCAACCATTTCCACTGGGTAGACCCGATCTCACTGGGTGCCGCCTGCCCGCGTACGATCCACTACATGGCGAAGGTCGAGGCGCACCGCGTTCCCGGGCTGGGCACGGCTATCCGCGCGTTCGGCACCTTCCCGGTGCGCCGGGGCGAGTCCGACCGCGATGCCGTGAGGACGATGCGGGCAATCGTGCGTGACGGGCTCGCGCTCGGCCTGTTCGTCGAGGGCACGCGTCAGAAGGGTGGTATCCCCGGTGACATTCAGCCGGGGGCGGCCATGGTTGCGCTGCAGGAGGACGTCCCGGTGATTCCGGTCGCCATCCACGGGACGCAGACGTGGAAGCTCGGAAACCTGCATCCGATCTCGCTTGCCTGGGGCGAGCCGATCCGGTTCGAGGGCTTGTCGAAAGGTGGTAAGGGCTACAGGGAGGCATCGGCCACGCTCCAGGCAAGGATTCACGGGCTCTTCGCGTTCCTCGTAGAGATGCACGAGCTTGGCCGTCCGGAAGCAGTGCCACCGGCATGACTGGCATCGACGCGGCAGACGAGAAGGCAGACGACGACCTCGACGACCTCGACGTGGTCGAGCCCCCGAGGGAGATAGCGGGGACGGTCGCCATCGTTGGCTTCCCGAACGTCGGCAAGTCCACGTTGATCAACCGTCTCACTCAGACTCGGGCAGCGGTCGTGCACGAGACGCCCGGCGTGACCCGTGACCGCAAGGAGCTTCTGTGCGAATGGACGGGTACGTGGTTTCGGCTGATCGACACCGGCGGGGTGGACGAGGCCGACGGAGGGCCGTTCGGCTCGAAGATCGCCGAGCAGGCGCTCGCCGCCATCGACGAGGCCGATCTCGTGCTGTTCGTTGTCGATGCGCGCGCCGGGATCACCCCCGGCGACGAGGAGCTGGCGGTGATTCTCCGTAAAAAGAAGCGGCCGGTGATCGTGCTTGCCAACAAGATCGACGATCCGAGCCGCGACAGCGAATCAGCCGTGTTTCACCGTCTCGGGCTGGGTGAGCCCTGGCCCCTGTCGGGCCTCCACGGCCATGGGACGGGTGACCTGCTTGACGAGATCGTCTCTCGCCTGCCTGGCACGAGCGAGATCGCGATCGGGACGGAGGCGATCAGGGTCGCCATTCTCGGCCGCCCGAATGTGGGGAAGTCATCGCTCTTGAACAGGATCGTGGGCCGGGAGCGGGTGATCGTCTCGGAGGTTCCCGGGACGACGCGCGACGCGATCGACACGGTGGTACAGCGCGGTGACACGACCTTCGTGCTCGTAGATACCGCGGGGCTGCGCCGCCGCCGCAAGCAGCGGCAGGGGATCGAGTACTACTCCGAGTTGCGCGCGCTCCAGGCCGCCGACCGCGCCGACGTGGCACTCGTGCTGTTCGATGCGTCGGAGGGGATCGTCGAGCAGGACCTCGCCGTCGCCGACGTGGCCCGCAAGGCCGGCTGCTCGACGCTCGCGGTGCTCTCGAAATGGGATGTGACGGAACTCGAGATCGTCGAGGCGCAGGGGCACCTTGGACGCCGCCTGCGGCAGCGGCCGCCCGTGATCGCCGTCTCCGCGAAGTCGGGCCGTGGCGTCGGCCGGCTGCTCGACAAGGTGGAGGAGCTCTTTGCAAAGCACAACGGGAGAATCCCGACGGGCGAGCTGAACCGGGCGCTCGGCGAGCTGAAGGAGGCGCGTCCGGGGCCGCAGGGCGAGCGAGGAAGGCGGCTGAAGCTCATGTACGGGACACAGGTGAGTACCCGCCCACCGCGGTTTCGGATCTTCGTCAACGCGCCGAGCCTCGTCACGCGCGACTACGGCTACTGGGTCGAGAACGAGCTGCGCAAGCGCTTCGAGCTCGAGGGCGTTCCCGTGTCGATCGACTTCGTGAAGAGCGAGTAGACGTGCGCGTCAGCGTGATCGGCGCCGGTTCCTGGGGTACCGCGTTTGCGATGGTGCTCCGCGACCGTGGTCACGAGGTGACGCTCGCCTGCCGCGACTCCGCCCAGGCAGCGGCCATTGTGGCGACGGGACGCAATCCCCGCTATCTCTCGCACCTCGATCTCGAGGGAATCGCAGCCACCACAATCGATGCCGCGCCGGTCGCGCAGGCAAACCTCGCGGTCGTCGCGGTCACGAGTGCCGCATTCGGTTCCACGGTGGCGGCTCTCCCGGGCCGGTGTCCGATCCTCAGCCTCACGAAAGGGCTCGACCCGGCCACCGGCAGTCGCCTTTCGACACTTGTCAGGAACCGGCCGGTGGCGGTGCTGTCGGGACCGACCATCGCCGAGGAGATCTCCCGTGGCCTCCCCGCCGCAGCCGTTGTTGCGGGTGAGGATCGCGCGCTCGCGGTGCAGCTCCAGCTGGCGATCAACTCTGCCGTGTTCCGCGTCTACTTGAACGACGATGTCGCGGGTGTCGAGCTGTGCGCTGCTGCGAAGAACGTGATCGGGCTTGCGGCAGGAGGTGCCGACGGGCTCGAGCTCGGGGACAACGCGAAGGCCGCCCTCGTCGCCCGCGGCCTTGCCGAGATGGGGCGCCTCGCGGAGGCGGTGGGCGCAAGCCCCGAGACGTGTGCGGGCCTCGCCGGCATGGGGGACCTGATCGTCACGTGCTGGTCGAAGGAGGGGCGCAACCGGCGCGCCGGTGAGTTGATCGCGCGGGGAGCCACGCCGGAAGAAGCGGTCGCGGAGATTGGCACGGTCGTCGAGGGCCTCACGACGGCACCCGTCCTTCGTGATCTCTCGCGCCGACTCGGGGTCGAGATGCCGATCACCGAGGGCGTCTGTGCGGTGCTCGAGGGCGTCCCGCTCACCGGTCTCACGGGGTCTCTGATGCGGCGTGATCCGACCTTCGAGTGATCTTCTCATGTCCCCCGCTGACCTTTGGCTAGGCTTCACTCGATGAGTTCTCGTTCGTTCAGCTTCAGTTCGGAGTCGGTCACCGAGGGGCACCCGGACAAGATTGCCGACCAGATCTCGGACGCCGTCCTCGACGCCGTCCTCGCAAAAGACCCCGAGGGGCGGGTCGCCTGCGAAACGCTCATCACGACCGGCCTCGTGGTCGTAGCAGGCGAGATCACGACTACCACCTACGTCGATATTCCGCGGATCGTCCGCAAGACGGTGGCCGACATCGGCTACACCCGGGCCAAGTACGGATTCGATTCCGAGACCTGCGGGGTCATCGTCGCGCTCGACGAACAGTCGGCCGACATTGCCCAGGGCGTGAACGAGTCGTTCGAGGTGCAGCACGGCGATACCGACCCGATCGACCGGGTCGGTGCCGGCGACCAGGGAATGATGTTCGGCTATGCCTCGGACGAGACCCAGGAGCTGATGCCGCTGCCGATCCAGCTCGCGCACCGCATCACGCACCGACTGGCCGAGATCCGCAGGGCCGACGTTCTGCCGTACCTGCGGCCGGACGGCAAGGCGCAGGTGACGATCCGCTACGAGGTAGACGAGCACGGCTGCCAGCGTCCGGTCGAGATCGAGCGCGTCCTGATCTCGACGCAGCATCGCGACGGGCTCGACGCCGAGTCGTTGATCAAGCCCGACCTGATCGAGCATGTCCTGCGACCGATCCTTCCGGCCGACCTCTACGACGAGAAGCGCTATGGCGACCGCGACTTCGTCTACGTCAACCCCACGGGCAAGTTCGTGATCGGTGGCCCGATGGGCGACACGGGCCTGACGGGCCGCAAGATCATCGTTGACACCTATGGCGGGGCCGCGCCACACGGCGGCGGGGCCTTCTCGGGCAAGGATCCGACCAAGGTAGACCGATCGGCTGCCTACGCGGCGCGCTACGTGGCAAAGAACGTCGTTGCCGCGGGCCTCGCCGGCCGGTGCCAGATCCAGGTCGCCTACGCGATCGGGGTCGCACATCCGCTCAGCGTGCTCATCGACTGCTTCGGTACGAACGTCGTCTCGCAGGAGATGATCGAGAGCCTCGTGCACGAGCGTTTCGACCTGCGCCCGGGCGCGATCATCCGTGACCTCGATCTGCGTCGCCCGATGTACCAGAAGACCGCCACGTACGGCCACTTCGGCCGTGATGATCCCGATTTCACGTGGGAGAGAACGGACAGGGCCGAGGAACTCCGGGCCGCCGCCGGTCTTGCCGCATTCGCCTCCGCGTAGGTTTCCCGTCAGCCAGAACACCGGGAGATCAGGCTGAAGCCTTGCACCGCGGCGGAGGCATGGTTCCCCCGCGCCGTCCGCTACGCAGAGGGGCGGACGTACAGGCCCTGTGCAAACTCCTCGTTGATCGCCCGTGTGTCCCCTTCGATCTCGACGAGGAGTTGTCCGTCCCCGGTCTCGACCTGACGGAGCACCCTGATACCGGGTGCGAACCCGTTCTCGTAGCACCAGTGGAGGAGGTCACCGTTGTGCTCGGCGAGCCGGACGATCTCGGCCTCACTTCCAGGTGGGAGGTCGGCGAGCGAAACGAGCTCCGCGTTCTCTGCCTGTTCGACGTCGGTCGCGATTGGCCAGCCGTGCGGGCAGCGGTCGGGAAACCCGAGGCGCTCGTTGATCCGCTCGACCATGTCCTCGGAGAAGGTGTCCCCGAGCTCATCCGCATGGATGTGAGACTCGGCGGCTGTGTACCCCATGAAATCAGTCAGGAAACGCTCGATCAGGCGGTGCTTGCGGACGACCCGCTCAGCCCGCTCGATGCCGGTCGGCGTCAGGATCGCCTCCTTCTGCTCTCCTCGCTCGACGAGCCCTTCGGCCTCGAGCCGCTTCAGCATCTCGCCGGCGGAGGCCCGGGAGACGCCGAGCATCTCGGCCACGCGGGAGGCAATCGCATTCGAGGCGGTTGCCGGTCGATACTCGCCGATCGGGAACGCGAGAAAGTAGATCGTCTCGAGGTACTCGTCCACCGAATGTCCCTGCCCTTGCGCCATGCATCACCTCTCGATTGACACTGCTGCTCGGCTTTCACTATAGTCTCGGTAGTATGTAAGGCAGACCTTACAACAGAGAGGTGGGAAGGGTAGGATGGGTTCAGGGCTCGTTGTCTTGCGCGAAGGGTTCGAGGCGTCACTCGTCGTGGCGGCTGTGCTCGCGTTTCTCGACCGGAGTAACCGCCGGGACGGTTTTGTGGCCGTCTGGATCGGCATCGCTCTCGCCCTCGGCGTCAGTGCGGTTGTCGGCATCACGCTCTTTGCGGTAGGTGCTGAGTTGGAGGGAACCTCCGAGTACCTGTTCGAGGGAATCACGACGATCGTCGCCGCCACCCTTCTTGTCTGGATGATCTTCTGGATGCGCCGCCAGTCCCGGTCGATCCGGACAGACGTGGAGGGGAAGACGCAGGCCGCGCTTGCCGACGGCTCGGCAATCGGCCTCGGAGCCGTTGCCTTCGTTGGCGTTGTGCGGGAAGGCATCGAGACCTCGCTGCTTCTCTTCTCGACGACGGGAGCGACGAGCCCGCTCGTATCGCTCGTCTCGGCTGCCATCGGCCTGTTGCTCGCGGTCGGCCTCGGGTACGTGTTCTACCGTGGTTCGCACCGACTCGACCTGCGGCGGTTCTTCATGGTCACGAGCGCAATGCTGCTCCTGTTTGCAGGATGGCTGCTCGCAAGGGGCCTCGAGGAGCTTGCCGCGGCCGGCGTGATCCCCGAGGATCAGCTGATTCTGTGGGGTGCATTCGTGCTTCTGGCTGCGCCGACGTTGTGGCTCTTCTTCCGGCCGACGGGCCGGAAGTCGGCATCCGCCTGAGCAACGGCTAGCCTCGGCGGATGCCGCCGGCCTCTGTCTACCCTCTCGTCTCCTCGCGTGCGGTCGCTCGTCTGTTCACCTATGAGGTGCCAGACGATGTCGGCAAGGGGGCGGTCGTGCAGCTGCGGCTCGGGCGGAGCACGACGCGAGGCGTTGTCGTCGAGGTGGGGGTCGAGCCCCCCGTCGGGATCAGGCTCGCAACCGTCGGCAAGGTGCTCGACGAGATTCCACCTGAGCTCGTAGACCTCGCAATCTGGCTCGGGGACTACTACGGCACGACGCCGGCGCGAGCGCTCGAGCTTGTCGCGCCCGTGCGCCGGGCGCCGCGGGGGGAGCGACCGTCTCCTGTGGCGCGCGAGTCGCTTCCGGGTGAGCCGAGCCCTGCCGCGCTGACGCCGGAGCAGACCGCGGCCGTGGAGCGCGTGGTCGTGGGGATGGACGGGAAGG
The DNA here is from genome assembly GCA_037139935.1 of Thermoleophilia bacterium. Taxonomy (GTDB): domain Bacteria; phylum Actinomycetota; class Thermoleophilia; order Gaiellales; family Gaiellaceae; genus Gaiella. The sequence continues at coordinate 34,734 of JBAXFL010000015.1, forward strand.
TCGGCATGCACCTCCTGCTCGTTGGGCCGACCGGGAGCGGCAAGACGGAGGTGTACTTGCAGGCCTGTGAGGCCGCACTCGCGCGTGGGCTTGGCACGATCGTGCTCGTCCCCGAGATCGCGCTCGCACCCCAGACGGTCGGTCGATTCCGCGAGCGCTTCGGTGACACGGTGGCGATTCTCCACTCGGCACTCGGGCAGGCGGAGCGCCGCGACGAGCGCGACCGCGTTGCGCGTGGCGAGGCCCGTGTCGTCGTGGGTGCGCGCTCTGCAATCTTCGCTCCGATGCGCCGCCTCGGGCTCGTGATCGTTGACGAGGAGCATGACTCCTCGTACAAGCAGGAGTCCGACCCGAGGTACGACGCGCGTACCGTCGCTGCGAAGCGTGCCGTCATCGAGGGCGCCGTTGCGGTGTACGGCAGCGCCACGCCACGACCGGAGAGCTGGGCCACGCTCGAGCGGATCGTCCTCTCCTCCCGTATCGGCGCACCGATGCCACGGGTGCGCATCGTCGATCTCCGTCGTGAGAGTGGCTACCCGCTGTCGGCGCCCCTGCTCACCGAGCTCGGGCGGTTGGTCGATCGCGGCGGGAAGGCCATTCTCCTGCTCAACCGGCGTGGAGTGACACCCGCGCTTCACTGCCGGGCCTGTGGGGTTTCGCGACGGTGTAACAGCTGCGATGTCGCGTTGACACTGCATGGTGACAACGGCCTTCACTGCCACCACTGCGGTCATCGAGAGCCGATCCCCGAGACCTGCCCTGCCTGTGGCTCCGTGGAGCTCGTGCACATCGGTGCCGGCACGCAGCGTCTCGAGAAGGAGCTCGAACGACATGTCCCCGAGCTCGAGCGTATCCGTCTCGATGCCGACACGGCTGCCCGACCGGGAGCGCTGCGCGAGGTGCTCGAACGCTTCCGGGCGGCCGACAGGGCCGTGCTCGTGGGCACCCAGATGGTCGCCAAGGGCCATCACTTCCCGGGGGTAGACCTCGCTGCCGTCGTGGATGCCGATACCGGTCTCTCCATCCCTGATTTCCGCGCCGAGGAGCGCACCTTCCAGCTTGTCACCCAGCTCGCGGGCCGCAGTGGCCGCGACGCACCGGGGCTCGTGCTGGTGCAGACCTTCCAGCCGGACGCGATGCCGTTTCAGTTTGCGCAGCGGCACGACGTCGTCGGGTTTCTTGCCGAGGAGTTGCAGCGGCGGACGGCGCTTGGCTATCCGCCGGTCAGCCATCTCGTCTCGATCATCGCCTCGGGGGCCGATGCAGTCGGCATCGCCCGGCTGCTGCGCGAGGTGCGCGCCGGGCTCGAAGACGTCGAGGGAACCGTCCTTGGCCCGGCGCCGCTCCTGCGGCTGCGGGGCCGCCACCGTGCACAGCTCGTGGCGAAGACGCGCGAACCGCGGGCGCTCGCGCGGCGAGCCGCTGCACTCCTCGTCGCTGCAAGTCCAGAGCTGCGCAAGCGAGGTCTCACCGTGGTCGTAGACGTTGATCCACAGTCGCTCTAGGAACGGGCGCATGCGCACCCTGCGTGGCTAGACTCGCAGTATGAGCGACCACGACCACGACCACGGCGATCACGACCACGGCGATCACGACCACGGCCGGGGCGGTGACGGTGACGAGTACGAGCTCGAGGCGGAGGCTCGTGCGCATCGGCAGACAGCGCTGTCACAGATCCGCCAGTACGGCGACCCGATTCTGCGAATGCGTGCGAACGAGGTGGAGAGCTTTGACGAGGAGCTCGTGCAGCTCACGGAACGGATGCTCGCGCTCGAGCACGATGCCGACGGGATCGGCCTCGCAGCAACGCAGATCGGGATCCTCCGTCGGGTATTCGTCTTCCACAACGGCGACGACGAAGATCTGGTGGTCGTCAACCCGGTGCTCACAAAGATGGGCGGGGGCGTTGACGTCCACGACGAGGGCTGTCTCTCGCTCGGCCCCGTGCGCGTGCCGGTCGAGCGATCCGTCGAGGTGACGCTCGAGGGGATGGGTATCGACGGTGCGCCGCTGTATCTCGAGCTCGAGGGATGGCCGGCGTTCGTCGCGCAACACGAGCTAGACCATCTCGACGGCAAGCTGATCATCGATCGCACCGATCCAGAGTCGCGGCGCGAGGCACTCGCGCAGCTCCGGCCGAAGCTCGTTCTGTCGAGGTAGGCGTGGCCCGGATCGCCGTCGCCGCGACGGCGCCGTTCGGGGCGGACGTGCTCGAGCAGCTCGCAGCACAGCACGACATCTCGGCTCTCCTGACCCGTCCCGATGCCCCCCGTGGGCGTGGACGTCGTATCGCACCACCTCCTGCGAAGGTCGTGGCGGAGCGTCTCGGCGTGCCGGTGCTTCAGCCGGATCGCCCGGAGCCAGGCCTTGATCTCGGTGCCCCGGTCGTCGTCGTCTGTGCGTACGGCCTCCTGATCCCGGAGGAGCTGCTCGCGGAGCGATCCTGGCTCAACGTCCACCCCTCACTCCTGCCACGCTGGCGGGGGGCGGCGCCTGTCGAGCGGGCGATCCTCGCCGGTGACCTCGAGACGGGAGTGACGATCCACGAGACAGTGGCCGAGCTCGATGCCGGCCCGATAGCCGCACGGCGGCCGTTCCCGATCGGCCCGCAGGACGATGCAGCCGCCGTATTCGAGCAGGCTGCGCGTGTTGCAGTCGAGCTCCTCGCCGACGTGCTCTCCACCGAGCGACCGTCCTTCGTGGCCCAGGAAAGCCGTGGTGTCGTCTACGCCGACAAGATCACGCCGGAGGACAGGATTCTCGACCTCGCTCTCGAGGCCGCCGATCTCGTCCTCCGGGTGCGGGCGCTCTCTCCGCACATCGGTGCACGGGCCGAGTTGCACGGCCGGACGGTGACGGTGTGGCGCGCGCGCGTGGGGGAGAGCGGGGCGTTCGAGCCGATCGAGGTTCAACCCGATGGCGGTAGGCGGATGGACGTGGCCGCCTGGGTGCGTGGCCTGCAGTGAAAGCGGCAGCGATCTCGCCGGCTCGCGCGGCGGCGTTCGACGTGATCCGACGAGTCTTCGAGCACGAGGCGTACACGGACCGTGCCCTGCGAACCGCCGCAGCGGGGCTCGCTGATCGCGACCGATCCCTCGCCCGGCAGCTCACCTACGGCACCGTGCAGAGAACGCGGACGCTCGACTACGTGATCGAGACGGTCGGCCGGCGGCCCGTCAGACGTCTCGACGACCCCGTGCGCGCGGCTCTGAGGCTCGGCGCCTTCCAGCTCGTCTTCCTGGACGGCGTTCCCCGGTATGCGGCCGTCAACGAATCGGTCGAGCTCGTGCGCCGGGCGCGGCTCGAGCGGGCGGTGCCGTTTACGAACGCCGTGCTGAGACGGATAGCCGACGAGGGCAGAGCCTCGGTCGAGTCGCTCCCCGAGGCGACGTGGGAGGAGGCGGCGTTGCGCCATTCCTACCCCGACTGGGTGGCCGAGACATGGTGGCGCGACCTCGGAGCCGCGGGCGCGATTGCACTGATGGAGGCCCAGAACGAGGCTCCGCCGACCGTCGTGCGGCTCGTGCGCGGTGAGGTCGAGGGCGTGGCCGACCCTGACGTGCCGGGTGCCTGGCACGTCGATCACGTGGACGACCGGATGCTCGAGGAGGGGCGGGTCTGGCCCCAGAGCGTCGGCTCGCAGCTTGCGGGGCTGTGTGTCGGCTCGCAAGCGGGGGAGCGCGTGCTCGACCTGTGTGCGGCACCGGGCGGCAAGGCGACGATGCTCGCAGGAGACGTGGTCGCAGTCGAGGCAAGTGCGAGTCGTGCCAGGGAGCTGGAGGAGAATGTGGCGCGGCTCGGAGCCACGAATGTCCAGGTCGTCTGCGCCGACGGCCGTGAGCTTCCCGCCGAACTGACCGGATTCGACCGGGCGATCGTTGACGCGCCATGCTCGGGACTCGGCGTGCTCGCTGCGCGGCCCGATCTCCGTTGGCGCTCTCAGCCGCTACCCGAGCTGCAGCTCGAGCTCCTCCGGGCAGCAGCGGCGCGGGTGCGACCGGGCGGCACCGTCGTCTACTCCGTCTGCACGGTCAACCGCGACGAGGCAGAGGCCGTGGTTGACGCGTCCGGCCTCGAGGTTGATCTCTCACTCGCCGAGGAGTGGCCGCAGTTCCGGCACCTCACCCGGACCGGTTTCCTGCAGACGTTGCCGCATGTCCACCGGACAAGCGGGTTCTTCATTGCACGTCTCCGCATTCCGTGAGCGAAATCCTGTGACGCAGTGTCACACCGTTCCGTCGCACCGGGGCCGGTGGAGGCCGTAGGATCGTGCCATGGGATGGGCAGCGTGGGTCAACGGAAGAAGCGAGATCGAGCCGTCGTTGTATGCCGCCGACTTCGCCCGCCTCGGCGAGGAGGTCGAAACGCTGCTCGGTGCAGGCTGCCGCATCTTCCACTTCGACGTCGGTGACGGCCACTTCGTTCCACCGGTGACAATCGGGCCGGTCGTTCTGCGCTCGATCGCACCGCTGATTCACGCAGCGGGCGGCGTGATCGACTGTCACCTGATGGTCGCCCGCCCGGCCCATCATTTTGCCGAGTTCGCAGAGTCTGGTGCCGACTCGGTCACCTTTCATCTCGAGGCGTCGGATGATCCCCGGGGCGTGGCCGACGCCGCGCGCGCGCTCGGGCTCGCGGTGGGCGTCGCGTTCAATCCGGAAACCAGTCCTGCCGACGCGGCTGTGTTTGCCCAAGATGCCGGAGCCGAGATGATCCTCTGCATGAGCATCGTCCCCGGCTACTCGGGGCAGCCGTTCATGCCCGGGGCATACGGGAGAATCGAGGAGCTCGCAACCCTCGTCGAGATCCCGATCCAGGTAGACGGCGGTGTCGGCGAGGCGAACGTGGCGGCGGTACGGGCGGCAGGTGCGACCCTTTTCGTCGCCGGAAACGCCGTCTTCCAAGACCCCGACCCGGCCGCTGCCTATCGTCGCATCGCCGCCGCCGCAGCTGGATGAGCCTCGAGCGCGCACTCGGTCTTGCGAACGAGGCGGCGGGGGTGGCCTACCCGAATCCCACGGTCGGCGCCGTCGTCGTCGCAGCGGGCACGGTTGTCGGAGAGGGCGTGACCGAGGCCTATGGCGGTCGTCACGCTGAGATCGTGGCGCTCGCTGCTGCCGCCGGGCGTGCCCGTGGAGCCACGCTCTACGTGACGATGGAGCCGTGTGCCCATCACGGGAGCACCCCGCCGTGTACGGATGCGGTCATCGAGGCGGGCATCTCGCGTGCTGTCGTCGGTTGCCTCGACCCGAACCCCGAGGCAGCGGGGGGGCTGGAACGGCTGCGTCAGGCCGGGATCGAGGTCGAGATCGAAGACAGCTTCGAGGCGCGGCGACAGAACGAGGCCTGGCGCACGTGGAAGGCCCTCGCGCGCCCGCTCGTCACGTACAAGGTGGCGATGACGCTCGACGGCAGAGTGACGGTTCCGGGCGCGCGCTGGGTCACGGGAGAGGCCTCCCGACGGCTTGTGCACGAGCTGCGTGCTGCCTCGGACGCCGTAGCGGTCGGGATGGGAACGGTGCGTGCGGATGCACCGCGCCTCGATGCGCGAGATGTGCCGGTCGTGCGGCAACCGCGGCGGCTTGTCTTCGGCAGCGGCCCGCTGCCGGCCGGCTCGGGGCTCGAGCTCCGCGAGGGACCTCTTCTCGACGAGCTCGCAGCTCTTGCGGCAGAGGGCGTGCAGTCGCTCCTGCTCGAGGGTGGCCCGATGCTTGCAACGGCATTTCTGGAGGCAGGCCTCGTTGACAAGCTGCTCCTCTTCGTCGCGCCGACGCTCTCGGGCGAAGGGCCATGTTTCCTCGGCGAGATCTCCGGGTCAATGCAGCTTTTCCGATTCTCGACGCGGCCGGTCGGCGAGGACGTGCTCCTCGAGGCCTACCTCCGTGAGCCGTAGGCCACCGACGCGGTAGCCTTCGGGGCATGTTCACGGGAATCGTCCGCGAAGTGGGAGCGATCACCGCCGTCAGTGGGGATGGGGACGGTATCCGGCTCGAGATTGCAGCGCCTCTCACCGCTCCACTTGTCGGCATCGGTGGTTCGGTCGCAGTCAATGGTGTCTGCCTGACAGCAGAGACCGTCGAGGGGTCTCGACTGACCTTCTACGCCGGCCCCGAGACACTCTCCCGGTCAACGCTCGCAGGACTCGGGAGCGGGACAGCCGTCAATCTCGAACCGGCCCTGCTCGCGGGTGACGCGATGGGCGGACACATCGTCCAGGGCCACGTGGACGGCATTGGCAGGGTTCGGTCGGTCGAGGCCGAGGGGGAGGGGCTGAGGATGCTGGTCGAGGCTCCTCCTGCAACCCTTCGCTACTGCGTCGAGAAGGGGTCGATCACGGTGGAGGGCGTTTCGCTGACGGTCGCAGAGCTTCACGAAGACGCATTTGGACTGGCGCTGATCCCGCATACGGTCTCTCGGACGACGCTTGCCGGGCTCCTGCCAGGGCAGCACGTCAACCTCGAGGTAGACGTGCTTGCAAAGTACGTCGAGCGCCTGCTGCCGTCTCGCGCGTAGGAGGGGTGGAGTCAACGTTCCTCGTCGGGGTACGATGCACTCGTGAGCATCGAGGCGCCCGATACCGTGTTTGCCTCCGTCGAGGAGGCGATCGAGGAGATCCGCTGTGGACGGTTCGTGGTCGTGGTGGACGACGAGGATCGCGAGAACGAGGGCGACCTGACGATTGCGGCGCAGTTCGTCACGCCTGAGTCCGTCAACTTCATGGCGACGCACGGCCGGGGCCTGATCTGCCTCTGCCTCACGCCCCAGCGGTGTGAGGAGCTCGGGCTGCGCCAGATGACCGATCAGAACGAGACCCCCTTCGGTACGGCTTTCACGGTCTCGATAGAGGCACGTGAGGGCGTTTCGACGGGTATCTCTGCGCACGACCGTGCGCACACGATTCAGGTGGCGATCGATCCGACCTCGACCGCCTACGACCTTGTTCAACCCGGTCACGTCTTTCCGTTGCGCGCCCGCACCGGTGGCGTCCTGCAGCGTTCCGGACAGACCGAGGCCGCGGTAGACCTCGCCCGCCTCGCGGGCCTCTTCTCGGCGGGTGTGGTCTGCGAGATCATGAACGACGACGGCACGATGGCACGGGTCTCCGACCTGATCGGATACTGCGAGCGCCACGAGCTCAAGATGGTCACCGTCGCCGCCCTGATCGAGTATCGCCGCCGGCACGAGAAGCTGGTAGACCGCATCGTCTCGGTGAGGCTGCCGACGGAGCACGGCCTCTTCGAGGCGGTTGCCTACGAGGAGGTGCTGACCGGAAAGCACCATGTCGCACTCGTCAAGGGTGACGTCGCAGGTGTTGCCGACGTGCTCGTTCGCGTCCACTCCGAGTGTCTCACGGGCGATGTCTTTCACTCCCGGCGCTGCGATTGCGGCGAGCAACTCGACCGCGCCCTCAGTCGCATCGAGGAGGAGGGCGTGGGAGTGCTGCTCTACCTCGCGCAGGAGGGGAGGGGCATCGGCCTCCTGAACAAGCTGCGGGCCTACGAGCTCCAGGAGCAGGGCCTCGACACCGTGGAGGCCAACCTGCAGCTCGGCTTTGCAGCCGACGCGCGGGAGTACGGCATCGGCTCACAGATCCTTGCGGACCTCGGTCTCACCACGATCCGGGTGCTCACGAACAACCCGAAAAAGATCAGTGGCATCTCCGGTTTCGGGCTGTCGGTCGTCTCGCACGAGCCGCTGGAGATCGCGCCGAATCCCGAGAATCGGGAGTACCTCGACGCGAAGCGCGACAAGCTGGGACATACGATCGGGGACATCGAACACCACCAGCGGGTGCGGTTCGACCCTGAGACCTCCTGAGCGATCGTTAGGCTGGAGGAGTATGAGTGACCGCTACGACTCACCCAGCTGGGCCGACGAGCCCCGAGACCTTCTGGCCGACGAGGACGCGCCTTTCCAGGAAGCGAGTGAGGCCGCTGAGATGTCAGACCTCGATGCGTCGAGCGAGAACGTTCTCGATGGGTGGCCCCCTGCAGAGGTTGCTCCGGTCGAGCTCGAAGGCGATCCCGCTCCCGCCGAGGTGCCGCATGAGGAGGTAGTTCCGGAGGCTGTGGAGGCGCCCGTCGTCGACCGTGTCACCAGCGTGTCGGAACATGCGCCCGGTGATCTCTCGGTGCCGGAGGGGTATGCCGTGCTCGAGGGCCAGACGACGGGGGAGAATCGGCGCGTCGGCATCGTCGTGGGACGGTTCAACGGGGACGTCACGACCGCACTGCTCTCCTCGGCACTCTCCGAGCTCGACGCGCTCGGCGTCTCGCACGACTCGGTGACCGTGATGCCGGTTCCAGGCGCATTCGAGCTGCCTCTCGCTGCGATGGCACTTGCAAGGACGCGCCGCTTCAGCTGCATCGTCGCCCTCGGCTGCGTGATCCGTGGTGATACGCCCCACTTCGACTACGTCTCGGCCGAGGCTGCGAGCGGTCTGCAACTCGCGGCGATCGAGACGGGTGTGCCGGTCGCTTTCGGACTGCTCACCCTCGACCACGCAGACCAGGCCGAGAGTCGTTACGGCAAGGGAGCCGAGGCTGTCCGCACAGGCCTCGAAATGGCCGATCTGTTCGCGAACCTCCGCGCGGCGGCCGCCAGATAGCTCTCGTCATACCGGCGTTCGCGCTTTCGGTACACTCCGGAGCCGGATGTCGAAGATCTGCTCACTCTGCGGGAAGAAGCCCGGCTTTGGTAACAACCGAAGCCACTCGATGGTCGCTACCAAGCGCCGCTTCAACCCGAACCTGCAGAAGGTGCGCATGATGCTCGACGGCAAGGCGACGCGGGCGTACGTCTGCACCCGCTGCCTCAAGGCCGGCAAGGTCACCAAGGCGATCTAGGAGTTGGCGACAGGCTTCGGTCTGTCACCGTGGGTGCGGCGTGACTCCGAACGGCCCTCCGTCGGTTACTCTCGCGGGGTGCAGAGGTACTTTCATCCGGCGTTGATATCACGCCTCGCGCGGATCTCGGCCCCGGTCAGAACGGCTGCGCAGGCGAGCGAGCGGTCGATCGACGGCGAGCGTCGGTCCTGATGGAGATGGACGTGGCCCGGAGGGTGTCGCGTGACGCGCTCCGGAACCTCGAATCGCACCGCGCGCGCATCAACCGGCTCAACGTGTATCCGGTTCCCGACGGCGACACGGGGACCAACATGACGCTCACCGTCCAGTTCATCGTCGATGAGCTGGAGAGGTCGCAGGCGACGGGGCATGCGGCCGTGGCGAAGGAACTCGAGGATGCGGCCCTGCGGGGCGCGCTCGGAAACTCGGGCGTGATCCTGAGCCAGGTCGTCCGGGGCCTCGCAGGCGTCCTCGGCAAGCAGGCCGGGGTCGAAGCGGCGACGATCCGCGATGCGCTCCGTGCTGCCTCCGACGAGGCCATGAGCGCAATCGATCATCCGGTGCACGGGACAATGCTGACGGTGATGGAGGCGATGGCGGCAGCAGCGGAGTTGCCCGAGGCAGGGGAGCTCGACAAATCCCAACTGCTCGCCTTCGTCGTCGAACGTGGTGAAGTAGCCGTTGCAGAAACGCAAAACCAGTTGCCGAAGCTCCGTGATGCGGGTGTCGTCGACGCGGGCGGTGTCGGCCTCGTCGAGATCCTGCGCGGCATCTACTTCTCGGTTGCGGGTATCCCCGTGCCCGGGAGTGCACCCGTGGATGAGGACGGGTTCCCCGAGATCGAGCACGAGTTCTCGACCTTCCAGTTCTGCACGAACTTTGTCGTCGAGGGGAGTACTCTCGACCGGGAGGCGCTCCTGGGAGAACTCGGGAGCATCGGTGACTCGTTGCACGTCGTCGGTAGCCCGTCGCTGCTTCGTGTCCACGTCCACACAGACGACGCAGAACGCGCCATCGAGTGTGCGCGGTCTCGGGGCATCGTGTCGAGCGTCGCCGTCGCGGACATGGACGAGCAGATCCGCGAGAGGCTCACCGACCTGCAGACGGCCGTCGTCGCCGTTGTGCCCGGTGCCGGTAACCGGCGGCTGTTTGGCAGAAAGTTCGGGGAGGTAATCGTGATCGAGGGCGGTCTCACGGGCAGCCCGTCCGTGCAGGAGATCGTGGCTGCGATAGAGAGAGCTCGCGCCCCCGAGGTGGTCATCCTACCGAACCACCCGACCGCAGTCGCCGTAGCCCTGCAGTCAACCGAGTTCACGTCCAGGAAGGTTCGCGTCGTCGAAACGGCGTCGTTGCAGGCGGGCCTCGTTGCGGTCAACCAGGCGTATTTCCACGGTAACCGGGCCGAAGAGAACATGGTGGCGATGGCCGATGTGCTCGACGGCCTCCGGACGGGCGACGTTGCGACAGCTGTGGAGACGACGATCATCGACGGCGTCGAGGTGCGAGCAGGCGAGTGGCTCGGGCGTGCCGACGGACGCGTTCTCGTGTGTGACTCTGACTTTGACGAGGTCGTGTTGGCGGTAGCAAGGGGCGTTCTTGCCGATGGAGCGGACACGTTCACCGCGATCACGGGTGTTGATCGGCCTCGGCTCGACGAGTTCCGCAGCCGGTTTGCGCACGCTTTCCCACGGGTCGAGCTCGAGGTGCTCGACGGCGGCCAGCCCCACTATCCCTTGCTCGTGTTCGCGTGACGCCGCCTCCTCTGCGCGTCCTGCTCGTCGAGGACAACGACGTGTACCGCTCGACGCTCGTGTTGCTCCTGCATGGCCGCGACGGGATCGAGGTCGTCGGCGAGGTAGCCGACGGGAGCGAGGTCGCCGCTGCCGTGGCCGAGCACGCTCCCGACGTCGTGGTGATGGACTATCGCCTGCCCGGGCTCCAGGGAGACGAGGTTGCCGCTGTCATCCACGCGGCCGATCCCAGTGTCGCCGTCGTCTGCCTGACAGCCGAGGCGACGCCCGAGGAGCGCGCTCGGATTCTCGCCGCAGGTGTATCGGGTGTTCTGGAGAAGGGCTGTTCGACGGCCGAGATCGTGGACGCGATACGGTCAGCGGGCGCCCCGTGAACCTCACCTCCGAGAATACCGCGATCGTGCTCGACTCGACCTCCGATTTTCCGGAGGCCAAGGCCCGTGAGCGCTTTGACAACATCCGTGTCGTCCCCCTCCACGTCCTCTTTGGCAGCGAGGACATCCTCGACCACGTCGGGATCTCGGGGCACGAGTTCTACGAGCGCCTGAGGAGCGCCCCGGCGCTGCCGACAACGGCGCAGCCCAAGCCAGGTGAGTTCCTGCGCGCGTACGAGGACCTCGCGCGCTACGACCGCATTTACTCGCTTCATCTGTCCCGGGAGCTCTCGGGCACCTACGGTTCCGCGGTGCAGGCTGCGGGCATCTTCGGGGCCGACAGGGTGCGGCTGATCGACTCCGAGACCGCGTCGCTCGCGGTTGCGATGCTTGCGCTCGCGATCGAACGGCGGCTCGCAAGGGGTACGAGTGATGCCGAGATCGAGCAGCTGATCGACCGTTTCAAGCGCGATAACGGTGTCGTCTTTACCGTTGGCACGCTCGAGTATCTGCAGAGGGGCGGGCGCATCGGCAAGGCGCAGGCGCTTGCCGGGACGCTGCTCAGCGTGAAGCCGATCCTCTCTGTCGAGAGCGGTGTGGTCGTCCCGGTCGGCCGTGTCCGCGGCCGCCAGAAGGCACTCGCCGAGTTCCGCCGCCTCTTCGAGGAGGCAACCGAAAACCGCCCCGGGCTCAGGGTTGCGATCGCGCACGCCGACGCCCCGGAGTGGGTGGAGGACGTCTCCGCGCTCGCACTCGAGTCGAGGCCTCTGGCCGAGATCGAGCTGGTCGAGAACCTCGGCGCCGTGGTCGGCACGCACGCCGGACCCGGATCCGTCGGCTTCTTCTGGTTCCAGGACGACTAGTCGTCGCTGTCGTTGTCTCCGTGCAGAAGGACGTCGTCGCGGATGCCTCCCACGAGCTACGCATACCGCTCACGGCACTGCGGCTGCGCCTCGAGAACCTCGAGCGGCA
>JBAXFL010000016.1:0-45745 GCA_037139935.1 Thermoleophilia bacterium
GTCACGGCGTCACGGCGTCACGGAGTCACGGCGTCACGAGGTCACGGAGTTGCTCCACGCGGGCGGGACCGATGCCCGGGATCGCATCAAGGTCTTCCACGGAGCGCAGTGGGCCATGCGACTGGCGCCAATCGAGGATCTTCTGCGCAGTGACAGGGCCGATTCCCGGCAGTTCGTCGAGCTGGTCGAGGGTTGCGCTTCCGAGACTCACCGTCGCAGGGACAGACGCCATGGCTCCGGCCGCCTCACCTGAGGCGGCGACAACGACACGGCGCGGAACGATGACCTGCTGGCCGTCTGCCACCGGTGCCGCGAGATTCACGAGGGCAAGATCCGCACGCCTGGTGGGGCCGCCCGCGCGCTCGACCGCATCCGCGACCCTCGCTCCCTCCGGCAGCCTGACAAGTCCCGCGTGGCGCACCGCACCCACCACGTAGACGACGAGGGCGGGCGCGCTCGCAGGTCGACCGCTCGCCTGTACCTCGCTGACGGATAGAGCCTGAGCTGCGGGCGCACGCGCCGTCCCGGTGGCCGCGAGTCGCTTGCCCACGAGCCCGAGCACGCAGATACCGACAACGAGAAGGATTGCGGTCTGTCTCCGCGGCAGTTTCTCGAAGATCATGTCTTCTACTATGACAACAGATATGTGACGGCTTTGTGCCGGGTGCGGGTCTCGTTTGTGACGATGTGTCCACAGGCCGTGGTGGTGACGTCATGCGCAATCGAACGACCGCGCGCGCGACTGCTGAAACGCATGACACCATCACCCGTCGGTTGCCGGGGCGGTGACGGGCGCGTGCGATGAGAGGGTGCAGAGAGCCGCAGGCCCGAGACAGAGCACCAGGGGGGTTCCTCCACTCCACCACCGTTCAGCAGAACCCAGACACACCGCTCGGCAGACCTCAGAAGCACTCCCGGCGACCGACTCGAGCCGTCCACTACCGGCAGGCAACAGGGAGAACCCCACGCGACCGGCCAGCCCTGCCACCGCCCGGTAGACCAACGCACCCCCGGCGACCGTTCGGGGCGGGCGTTGCGTCTCGTCTGAGCTGCAAGACCGGCGGAACCGGGATCAGACGACGAGTGAGACGAGCTTCCCGGGAACGACGATCGTCTTGCGGGGCTCTTTGCCCCCGACATGCGCTTGCACACGCTCGGATGCGAGTGCAAGCGCTACGAGCTCGTCATCTCCGATCGAGGCGCTAACGCGCAGTCTGTCCCGCACCTTGCCGTTCACCTGCACCACGATCTCGACCTCGTCCTCGACGAGCAGAGCCGGATCGGCCACGGGCCAGTCCCGTTCCCACAGCCTGCCTTCACCGAGCACACCCCAGAGCTCCTCGGCAAGGTGGGGGGCGTACGGCTGCATCAAGGAGACGGCCGTTTCGGTTGCAAAACGGGCCGCCGGGTCGTCAGGATTCCTCTGGATCTCGTTGACGAGCTCCATCACCGCCGCAATCGGCGTGTGAAACGAGAAGCGCCGGTCGATGTCATCCGTCACCTTCGCGATCGTGCGGTGCGCCTTGCGTGCCAGTGGGCCGTCACCGGGGTCGCGCGCGACGACTAGAGCCTGTTCGTGGGCGATCCGCCAGAGGCGATTGAGGAAGCGCCAGATCCCCTCGAGACCATTGTCGTGCCAGTCCATGTCCTCGTCGGCCGGGCCCATGAAGAGCGTGTACAGCCGCACCGTGTCGGCCCCGTAGCGCTCGACGTAGTCGAGGGGGTTGATCACATTGCCCTTCGACTTGGACATCTTGGCACCACCGGCCGTGACCATTCCCTGGTTGAACAGGCGTGCAAATGGCTCGCGGAACGAGCACAGGCCCAGCTCGTTCATCACCTTCGTGAAGAAGCGCGCGTAGAGAAGATGTAGAACTGCGTGCTCGATGCCGCCGATGTACTGGTTGACCGGCAGCCAGTAGTCCGCAATCGCGGGGTCAAACGGGAGGCCCGTGTTTGCCGGATCGGTGTAGCGGATGAAATACCAGGAGGAGTCAACGAACGTGTCCATCGTGTCTGTCTCGCGCAGAGCGGCCGCACCGCAGGCCGGACACGTCGTATTGACCCAGTCCTCGGCAGCAGCGAGCGGCGAGCGGCCCTTCGGGGCGACCTCCGTGATGTCCGGCAGGACGACCGGCAGTTCCTCGTCAGGTACGGCAACCTCACCACAGGACGGGCAGTGCACGATCGGAATCGGGCAGCCCCAGTACCGCTGGCGCGAGAAGAGCCAGTCGCGCAGCCGGTATCCGATCGTTGCCTCGCCGAGGCCTCGCTCGCCGAGCCACGCGACGATCCGTTCCTTTGCCTCGGGGCTCGAAAGGCCGTCGAACTCCCCGGAGTTGACCAGCACCTCGCTCGCGCTATGCGCGGCATATGCGGATCCCTCGGGAACCTCCTCACCCTCGGGTACGACGACCGGCACGATCTCGATCCCGTAGCGCTCCGCAAACATATGGTCGCGCTCGTCGTGCGCGGGAACGGCCATGATCGCGCCCGTGCCGTAGCCCATCAGGACGTAGTCGGCAACCCAGATCGGAATCGCCGTGCCGTTGACAGGGTTGACCGCAAAGCGCCCGGTGAAGACGCCGTCCTTGTCCTTCTCCTCCCGTTCCACCTCAGACCGTGCTGCGGTGCGGCGGACGTAGTCGAGGACATCCTCGGCGTGCTCCGAGTCGGCTACGAGTGCCGCCACGAGCGGATGTTCTGGTGCCAGGACGAAGAAGGTCGCTCCAAAGAGCGTGTCGGGCCGGGTTGTGAAAACGGGCAACTCCTCCCCGCTCCCCTCAACGCTGAAGACAACTCGCGCACCCTGCGAACGCCCGATCCAGTTGCGCTGCATCGTAAGAACGCGAGCCGGCCATTGCTCCAGTAGCTCCATCTCGTCGAGCAATGCGTCCGCGTAGTCCGTGATCCTGAAGAACCACTGGGTCAGGCTCTTCGCCTCGACCTCGGCGCCGCAACGCTCACAGCGGCCGTCTACGACCTGCTCGTTGGCGAGCACCGTCTGGTCGTTCGGACACCACTTGACGGGCGCTTCCTTGCGATACGCAAGACCACGCTCGTAGAACCGGAGAAAGAGCCACTGTGTCCAGCGGTAGTAGGCCGGATCGTGCGTGGAGACCTCGCGGCCCCAGTCGATCGCCCATCCCATGCGGTGCATCTGCGTCCGGATCGAGGCGATATTGCGCTCGGTGACCGTTCGAGGGTGACCGCCTTCCTTGATCGCAGCATTCTCCGCAGGCAGGCCAAACGCGTCGTAGCCCATCGGCCGCAACACCTGGATGCCCTTGCGGCGACGGATATGGGTGATCACGTCGCCAATTGTGTAGTTGAGCGCGTGCCCCATGTGCAGGTCGCCCGACGGGTACGGGAGCATCTCGACGACGTACGACCTGGCGCGGTCGCCGGCCAACTCCGCTGCGTCGGGGTTTCGGACGTGGAACGACTGCTCGTCGGCCCAGACCTTCTGCCACTTCAGCTCGATCGATTGGGGGTCGTAGCGTTCCATCTTCTCCGTCATATTCGTCGTCGGGCTCGAGAATCCGGGTACAAAAAAGCCTCTCGCGTGAGAGGCTTCAGGGAGATCGCCGCGGCTTCCGCCACCGATGTCTCTTTGATCTACGGAAGCAGCAGCACCTGCTTCATACTATCACCGTCGCTGGCTGCCGATGACCGCCTTGCGCTGCCTCCACCGGCGCGGGTGACTACGCTGGTTGGGCGACGTCCACCAAAGAGGGAGAACCGAATATGTCACTCGTCTCGATGCGCCAACTCCTCGACGAAGCCGCCAGTGGCGGCTACGGCGTCGGGGCGTTCAACGTCAACAACATGGAGCAGATCCAGGCGATCATGGAGGCCGCCCGTGAGACGTCCTCGCCGGTGATCATCCAGGCTTCGCGGGGCGCCCGGACGTACACGAACGATCTCTTTCTCTGGCATCTGATGCAGGCCGCGGTCGAGGTCTATCCCGAGATTCCGGTGTCGTTACACCTCGACCACGGCAACGAGCCCGAGGCCTGCTTCTCGGCGATCGATCTCGGCTTCACAAGCGTGATGATGGACGGCTCACTCGAGGCCGACGGGAAGACCCCGGCCTCGTTCGAGTACAACGTCGCCGTCACGCAGGAGGTCGTCGCCTACGCGCACGCGCGAGGGGTGACCGTCGAAGGTGAGCTCGGCACCCTCGGTGGGATCGAGGACGGCCACGGTTCCGGCGAAGTACATCTGACCGATCCGGACGAGGCTGTCGCGTTTGTCGCGGCGACCGGAATCGACGCGCTCGCCGTGGCAATCGGCACCTCGCACGGTGCCTACAAGTTTGCACACGCTCCTGATGGCGATGTCCTCAAAATGAGCCTGATCGAGGAGATCCACCGGCGTCTGCCCGACACGCACCTCGTCATGCACGGCTCCTCGAGCGTCCCTCCGGAGCTCATAGAGCAGATCAACCGGTACGGCGGTGCGCTCAAAGCCGCCTGGGGCGTCCCGGTCAAAGAGATCCAGCTGGGCATCAGGAACGGTGTCCGCAAGATCAACGTGGACACCGACCTACGGCTCGTGGTGACCGGTGCGGTGCGCAAGGTGCTGGCCGAGTCGCCGGAGAAGTTCGACCCGCGCGACTATCTCAAGCCGGCCCGTGCCGCGATGCAACAGCTGCTAGCGGTGCGGATGCGTGATTTCGGGCAGGCAGGGCATGCCGGCGACTACGCACCGCTCTCGCTCGACGAGATGAAGGCCGGTTATGCAGCGGCGGCCGCAACGGTCTAGATGAGCGAAGTCCGCCACGGTGTGCTCGGCCTGTTTCCCGATTCGGTGCTCGTCAACGGAGCCCGGCTGATGATCGACGGGCTCTCAGCAGAGGCGCTCGCCGCCGATTTCGGCACGCCTCTCGTCGTCTACTGCGAACAGACACTGCGGAGCAGGGCGCGATCTCTGAAAGCAGCTGTCAAGGGTGGACACGTCGCATTCGGGACGAAGGCGTTCGCGAACGTTGCCGTCCTGCGTCTACTCCGCGAGGAGGGCCTCGGGGTCGATGTCGCCTCTACCGGTGAGCTCGCCTTCGCACGCGCCGCCGGTTTCCACGGCGAGGAGATCATCGTTCACGGCAACAACAAAGATGCTGCGCTCCTCACCGAAGCAGGGGTCGAAGGGGCAGCCGTTGTACTCGACGCGCCCGACGAGGCAGGGCTCGCTGCTGCTGCCGGCGTCCGCAGAGTGCTCGTGCGCGTGACGCTCGGCGTCGATGCCGACACACACGAGGCGATCCGAACGGGTCATCACGGGTCGAAGTTCGGCCTCCCTCCCGCGCAGGCGATCGAACTGGTCGAGGAAGCCCTCACCCGGGGCCTCGACGTTCTCGGACTGCACGTCCACATCGGATCACAACTTGCAGACTTCGATGCCCAGGCAGAGACGATCGCCCGTCTCGCCTCGTTTGCTGGAACGTGTCGCGATGCACTCGGCTGGACGGCGAGAATCGCCGACCTCGGCGGTGGGTTCGGCATCCGCCACACCACCGACGAGCACGCAATGGACGCTTCGATACTCGCGTCGAGTGCCGTCAAGACCGCACATCTTGCGTTTGCCGGGGCCGGACTACCCGAGCCCGAGGTCTGGCTCGAACCGGGCCGCTCTATCGTCGGTACCGCAGGTGTCACGCTCTACCGTGTCGGCGCCGTCAAGCGGTTGCCCGAACGGACATGGGTGACGGTAGACGGGGGCATGTCGGACAACCCACGGCCCCAGCTCTACGACGCTGTCTACACGGCGCTCTCGGCAGGACGGGCCGACGAACCGGCTGACGAACGCGTCAGCGTCGCCGGGATGCACTGCGAGTCCGGTGACGTCCTGATCGACGACGTCGCCCTCCCCGCTCCACGGCGAGGAGACCTCCTCGCGGTGCCTGCAACCGGCGCCTACACGCTCGCGATGGCATCGAACTACAACGGCGTTCCTCGTCCCGCCGCCGTTCTCGTCGGCGACGGAGTGGCGCGCCTGATCCGCAGTCGTGAGACAGTCGCCGACCTGCTCCGCGCAGAGGTCTGATACGGCTGCCGTGCTCGAGGATGCCGCCGTGCTGGCCCCCGTGTTTCGTGATGCCTCCAGCGTGTTACGGATCCTGTTGCTGCTGCGCACCGACCACGGCATCCACGGCGGCCAGATCGGGCTTCCGGGAGGGCGCGTGGAGCCGGGTGACCGTGACTTCATCGCAACAGCACTGCGGGAGACCGAGGAGGAAGTTGGACTTTCGCCCGACCAGGTTACCGTGCTTGCTGCGCTCGATCCCCTGGAGACGATGTCCACGGGATTCCGCGTACACGCGTTTCTCGGCCGCGTACCGGCGGACGTGAACTGGCAACCGCAACCCGACGAGGTGGCAGGCCTTCTCACGCCCGCAGTCGAGATGCTGCACGACCCCAGCCGCCGGGGACTCCGTCAGTTCACGTCGGCGCACTTCCGAACGCCTCTCGAGGTGGAGGGAATCGACGTGGGCGGCCACGTCCTCTGGGGGATGACCCTCCGCCTGCTCGATGAGCTCGTACCCCGTCTGCTCGCCGGAGAATGGACCGTGTAAGCGGGTGAACCGGAGTCCGAGCTCAACCGCCGGCGTGACGGAGACGGAGCTCCTCTTCGACCCGCTCGGGGTCGAGACCGCGCGCGGCAAGCAGCACGTAGCTGTGAAACCAGAGGTCGGCAAGCTCCTCGACAAGCCGTTCATCGGAGTCGGCGACTGCCGCCAGCGCGACCTCTACCCCCTCCTCGCCCACCTTCTGAGCCACAGCGGCGGTTCCGCTCGCGAGTAAGCCGGCGACGTACGAGCCTTCCGGACGCGTTGCTGCCCGCTCCGCAACCACGCGCCACAGCCACGGCGCGAAGCACGACCCCGCACCGGTGTGACAGACGGGGCCCGCCGGATTGACCCGGAGCAGGATCGCGTCACCATCACAGTCGTCACGCAACTCGACGACGGCCAATGTGTTCCCCGACGTCGCTCCCTTGTGCCAGTACTCCTCGCGCGACCGGCTCCAGAACCACGCCTCACCCGACTCGCGGGTGCGACGCAGTGCCTCCTCGTCCATCCAGGCGAGCATGAGGACGCGCCCGCTCGCTGCATCCTGCACGATCGCCGCGGTCAACTCTGACGCACTCATATCCTGACGTTCCATCCTGCCTCCTTCAGTTCGTCTTTCAACTCGGGGAGTCGCTCGGGGCGCTCGTGCACGATCGAGGCGACGATCGCGGCCTCGGCTCCGACCTCGAACGCCTCGGCGAGATGGCGTGCCTCACCCGCTCCGCCCGACGCGATCACCGGAACCTCCACCGCGGCCGCAACGGCACGTGTCAACGGGAGGTCGTAGCCCTGACGGGTGCCATCGGCGTCGATCGACGTGATCAGAAGTTCACCGGCCCCCCGGTTCACAGCCTCGACTGCCCAGTCCACAGCATCTCGCCCGCGGGGTGTCTTTCCGCCGTGCGTGACGACCTCACCACCGCGGGCGTCGATAGCGCAGACGACCGCCTGTGAGCCGAACTCGTCCGCGAGCGCCGTGAGGATCGAGGGGTCGTCGAAGGCTGCGCGGTTGATCGCCACCTTGTCGGCACCGGCCCGCAGGAGCGACCGGGCGTCTTCGAGGCCGGTGACGCCGCCACCGACCGTAAAGGGGATCGTCAGCTCTGCTGCTGCACGCTGGATCAGGTCGAGGATGGGACCGCGTCCCTCGATGGTGGCCGTGATGTCGAGAAAGACGAGCTCGTCGGCGCCGAGCTCCGAGTACCGGGTGGCGAGGTCGATCGGATCGCCCATCTCGCGCAGGTCAACAAAATTGACGCCCTTGACGACGCGACCGCCGGCGACGTCGAGGCAGGGGATCACGCGCTTCTTGACCATGCCAGCGCATTCTCGAGGACACGTGCCCCGGCGAGGGCGCTGCGCTCGGGATGAAACTGAACGCCGGCAACCACTCCATGCTGCACTGCTGCAACGATGCGGCCACCGTGGTCGGCGACGGCGACGACGACCTTCTCATCGGCCGGTTCGACGGCGTAGCTGTGCGCGAAGTAGACGTCCTTGCCCTCGATACCGTTGACGATTGGCGAGGGCTGCGTGACCGACAGGTTGTTCCAGCCCATGTGCGGCACCCGCGATGCCTGCACCCTGCACACGGGCCCCGCAAGTATCTCGAGTCCGCAGCCGCCCTCGTCACTCTCACCGAAGAGGAGTTGCATCCCGACGCAGATACCGAGTACGGGCCGACCTTCCCTGACACGCTCACGAATTGCGTCGTGGAGGCCGTTCACCGCGAGGCCGCGGGCCGCGCTTTCGACGTGTCCGACGCCCGCGATGACCGCGAGTGACGCCTCACGTACAGCCTTCGCGTCGGTCGTGATCACCGGCTCTGCACCGGCGCGCGCAAGGGCCGATGCGACCGAGCTGAGATTGCCGGCGCCGTAATCGGCAAGGACGACCCTCATTTGCGCGCCCTCATGCAAGCCCCTTGGTCGAGCGAATACCGCCGTCGCCGGGAGCGACGGCCTGGCGCAGAGCCTGTCCGAGAGCCTTGAAGGAAGCCTCGGCGATGTGGTGGTCGTCGGTACCGGACGACTCGACATGGACGGTGCAGCCCGCCTCCATCGTGAACCGCTCGAGGGCGTGTGACACAAGTGACACAGCAAGTCCGCCGACGCGCTCTCCCGTGAATGCGAGTGCGATTTCGGCGTGTGCTCGACGCACGAGGTCAACGGCCGCGGTGGCGCGAGCCTCGTCCATCGGCACAACGGCGAAGCCGTAGCGTGCCACCCCTTCCCGGGCACCGAGTGCCTGCTGCAGTGCGCCACCGAAGGCCGCGAGAACGTCTTCGACGGTGTGGTGCTCGTCAACGTCGAGATCGCCGCCCGCAATACATTCAAGGTCGAATGCGGCGTGGAAAGCGAGAAGCGTGAGCAGGTGGTCGAGGAAGCCGATCCCCGTCCGCACGTGCGCTCGCCCGCTGCCCTCGAGACGGAGCGTGATGCGTAATGCCGTCTCGGTGCTCGTGCGGACAACCGTCGCTTCGCGCCCCCGTACCGGGGTCGGTTCGGCCCCGAGCGCCCGCAGGAGGATGTCGTTCTCCGACGGTCGTCGCACCGTGATCCTGATCCCGTCCGGAAAGCGGCGGACGATGATGCCCTGTCTCTCGAGGGCGGCACCCGGGTCTGCGTCCGACCGCACCCAGACGAAGTTGCCGGCTGCCGGAGGAGCGTCGAAGCCCGCGGCGACGAGTGCGGCCCGAACCCGCTCTCGCTCCTCGATCTCCGAGACGACGTCGGTGCGAGGGTCGCGCAGTGCCGCGGCGGCGATGCGTGCCGCGGGCGCCGCGATGGGCGCGGGTGCCCGCCGCGCCTCGAGAACCGCGGCAGTCGCCGGCGCCGCGACCGCGTAGCCGACCCGGAGTGCGGCGTAGCCGAACGCCTTGGACATGGTACGAAGGACGATCAGGTTGGGGCACGCGTCGAGCCAGGGAACGACCGACTCACCACCGAACTCGATGTACGCCTCGTCAACGACGACGGCCGCATCCGGATGACGCCGTGCCAGATCTACAAGGTCGGCGACAGGCGTCACCTCACCCGTCGGGTTCTCGGGGTTACACCGCCAGATCAGGCTCGCACCGGCCACCTCGGTTGTCGGCTCGGCACCGCTGAGTAACGTCGAAATGCGATAGAGCGGGTAGGTGCGGGGGAAGATCGCCGCGCTCCGGCCCGGAGCCAGGTAGGTGCGGGCGCAGAGCATGATGAGGTCGTCTGCACCTGCGCCGACGACGATCTGCTCCCAGCCGACATCAGCTCCGGAGCCTGCATTGAGATACCCCGCCGCTGCTTCCCGGAGTTCTCGATACAGGCCACTGGGATATCCGTTCAGGGTGGCAAAGCTCTCGGCAAGGGGGATCTGGGCGACACCCGGGAACGGCGGGGTGTTCTGGTCGAACTTCAACACCTCGGCCGGGTCGAGGCCATGTCGTGCGGCAACCTCCTCCACCGTGGCGGCCCATCGGTACGGCGCGAACGCCTGGGGCAGCGGGACCGCGTTCGGGCCTCCCTGACTCGGGTTTGCACTCCGACTCACGGTCGGCCCCTCGTCCGAGGCAGTCACGTTGGCTGCTCCATCGACGCCGACGCGGATACCGGCTCGAGGGCGCGCTCGGCAGCGGCCGCGTGAAGCGGAAGGCCTTCAGCCCGAGCGATCGGCCCGACAACGAGGGCTGCAGCCGCCGCACCGGCCGCCGTTGCCCGGACGATCTGCAGCGGCTTCATAAACATCTCGAGGCCGAGGCCGCCGGAGGAGCGCGCGAGGCCACCCGTCGGAAGGACGTGCGTCGCACCGGCCGCGTAGTCTCCCACGACGGCGGAGCCGCCGATGAAGACCGATCCGGCGTTGTGAACGCCGACGAGCAATGCCTCAGGATCGCGCACATGCAGCTCGAGGTGCTCGGGCGCAAACGCCTCCGAGAGCGCCAATGCCTCAGCAAGTGAAGCAACTGTCTCAATCTTGATGTTGTCATATTGAGCAACAAGACTAGCAACCTCGGCGGACAGCATCCGGTCGGTACTGAAGAGCAGCGCCTCGCTGTCGCTCCCGTGCTCGGCCTGGGCCAGAAGATCTGCTGCACAGGCGCGTGGATCGGCCGTCGCATCGGCAATCACGACGACCTCACTGGGGCCGGCCGGGATGTCGATCCCGACGCGGGTCGAAACGAGGAGCTTCGCTGCCGTGACGTACGCATTGCCGGGCCCGACGATGCGGTCAACGGGCTCGATCGTCGCCGTTCCGTAGGCGAGCGCCGCGACCGCCTGGGCGCCACCGATCGCGTAGATCTCGGTCAGGCCCAGCTCACGAGCGACGACGAGCGTCGCGGCAACCGGACGAGGCGTCACGACCGCGATGCGCCTCACCCCGGCAACGAGCGCGGGAACCGCGGCCATCACGAGCGACGAGGGCAACGGAAAGCGGCCACTCGGAACGCAGATGCCCACCGAATCGAGAGGAAGCCAACGGCGTTCGGAGACGATCCCCGGCGCCGCCTCGACAGACGTGTCGGTGGGGCGCTGCGCCTCGCTGAACGTCCGGACGGCGAGGATCATCGCGCGTAGAGCCTCGAGGACGTCGTCGCCCACGACCGCCTCTGCAATTGCCGCGTCCGAGACCCGAAACCCCTCGGGCCGCGGCCCGTCGAACCGCTCCGTCCACTCGCGCACGGCCTCGTCGCCGCGTTCACGGACGTCGGCGACGATCGGTATGACAACGCCGATCGCGTCGTCGAGTCCTGCGCCCCTCACGGAACGAGCCGCTCGATCGGGAACACGAGGATCGACGTCGCCCCCGCGTCGCGCAGCGCCGGAAGCAGCGACCAGACATCGTCGGCAGCGACAGCCGCGTGCACCGCCATGTCGCCCTCGCTCGCAAGCGTGAGCACCGTCGGCGCGCCCATGCTCGGCAGCACCGCCCGGATCGCAGGCAACGTCTCGGTCGTGGCGTTCATCATCACGTAGCGCCGGCGTCGCGCCGCAACGACTCCAGAGAGCATGAGCTCCAGTCGCTCGACGAGCTCGTGCTGCTCGACGAGATCATGCTTTCCGGAAGCGGCTGGTCGCCCACCGATCAGGACGGCCTGCGAGGAGAGGAGCGTCCCGATCAGACGAAGCCCGTTCGCACTTGCCGTCGAGCCTGTCGAGACGAGGTCAACGATCGCGTCAGCGAGACCGAGCCGGGGCGTCGCCTCAACCGAGCCCGACACCGTCACGATCTCGGCCTCGATCCCGCGCTCCATCAGGAGCATTCTGGTCGAGACCGGATACGCGGTGGCTATCCGAAGCCCTCCGAGATCGTCGATCGAGACCTGTGCTGCATCGTTCGGTACGGCGGCCTGGAGCGTACACCGCGCAAAGCCGAGCTCGGCCAGAGTGACCACGTCCGCCTGAGCCTCCGTGACGAGATTCGCACCCGTGACCCCGAGGTGCACGACACCATCCTGCACGTACTCGGGAATGTCGCTCGGGCGCACGAGAAGGAGATCGACCGGCGCGTTGGCGCAGGGAACGACGAGCGAGCGCTCCGTTGTCTCAAAGGACAGTCCGGCATCGGCACAGAGCCGAAGCGTCGGCTCGGCCATGCGACCCTTGGCCGGGACGGCCAGTGTCAGCCGCCCGTTCTCGCCTGCCCGACTGAACGCGCTCATCGCCGCTTTACCCTGTCGAGGGCGACCCTATACCCGCCCGTTCCATGCCATACCCACTGCGCAACCCGCGTGACCGTTGCCGTGGAGGTGGGCACTCTTTCGGCGATCTCGAGGTACGGGATGCCTTCGTCGAGCAGCCGGGCCGTCTGCCATCGGTGGCCGAGCGCCTCGAGCTCGGCCCGCGTGCAGAGATCGCGGAGAAATGCCGACACCTCGTTGACCGTCCGCAGCGTGCAGACGGCCGCAGCGAGATCGGTGATGCCCTCGCCCGCATCCACCGGCTCGACCGTCGAGGAGCGGTCGATCGAGGGCTGCGAGGAGTTTCGCGTCTGTGTCATGGTTTTCATGATAGCATGATAGCATGATAACAGAGCATTTTGATGTGATTCCGGCAATCGACGTTCTCGAAGGCCGGGTTGTGAGACTCTCGCAGGGGCGCCGCGAGGTAGTGACGATCGAGGGCGGTGATCCCGTCGAGCTCGCACGCCGGTTTCGCGACGAGGGCGCTCGCCGGCTGCATCTCGTCGATCTCGACGGCGCCTTCAGCGGTACGCCGACGCTCGAGCTCGTGGAGCGTATCGCGGCAGCCGGGGGCCTTCCGCTTCAGGTGGGAGGCGGCTACCGAACGGCCGGGGCGATCGAGTCTGCGATCAGCGCGGGCGCCGACCGGGTCATGGTCGGAACCGCCGCCCTCTCGCCGACATTTCTCGCAGACGCCGCCACCCGGTTTGGCCGGCAACTCGTGATCGCGATCGACGCCAGAGACGGCAAGGTCGCCGTGGACGGCTGGACGCGAACATCGGACACGACACCGGCCGCGCTGGCCCTCGAGTGTGCGAGCGCCGGAATCGAGCGACTCCTCGTCACGAGCACCACGCGTGACGGCTCGCTCGCGGGGCCGGATGTCGGGTTGCTGATAGAGGTCCTGCGCGCCCACGTTCCCGTCATCGCTGCGGGAGGTATCTCGTCGATCGATGACCTTCTCGCGGTCTGCGACCTCGGCTGTGAGGCGGCTATCGCGGGCAGTGCGCTACTCGCGGGACGGTTCACGCTCGCGGAGGCACACGCGAGCATCCGAAAACGGGACGAATGACCGCGAAGCGCCCGACCGGGTCGTGAAGGAGGCCGCGGAACTGACCGTACGGCCCCGCCCACCGGCGGAGAGCCATCCTCACATGCCCCCACTCACCCAAGAGCCAAACACGCGCACGGTGGCTGGGCTCCAGGGCGGCCACCGTGCCCCGGCGAGCGAGTCGGTGCCCCGGCGAGCGAGTCGGTGCCCCGGCGAGCGAGTCCGTGCCCCGGCGAGCGAGTCCGTGCGGCATCAGGGGCCCGGCGGGTCGGCGATCCAGCTTGCTCTGATGCCGGCTTCGAGTTGCTGCCGCTCGTTGTCGCTCAGCCGCGCTCCCGCATGCATCAGCTTGTAGTCGAGCGGCGGCATCTCCTTTTCGCGGATCACCTTTATGACCTCCTGCAGATCGACCTCCTGGGGCCGCTGCCACTCCGAGAAGTTCAGCTTCGCACGCCCACCCGCGACGTCGCGCGTCGAGAGCCAGGAGACCGGTGCGACGTTCGTGTACCACGGCCACAGGGTCAGGTTCGAGTGACAGTCCATACAGGCACCGGTTGCAAGCGCCCGGGTGGCCGGCGAGTTCCAGTTGATCTCTTGAACCGTCCTCGGGTTGGCGTGGCCACGACCGTACGGCACGATCTGGGCTACGAGGACGACGGCACCGAGCAGGAGAAAAAGACGGAACATCGTACGCACAGACCTAGTGTAGCTCACCGGGCGGACGACCGCCAGATATTCTCACCGTGGGCATGGATTTCCGCTTCTGTGACGACCTCGGTGACAACGGTTTCTCGTGGATCGCGAAGGAGTCGATGGCCCGGACATCACACGTGCTCGCAAGCGATGAACGGGTCTGGCTCGTCGATCCTGTTGACTGGCCCGAGGCTGTCGACCGCGCGGTCACCCTCGGCCGTCCTGCGGGTGTCCTGCAGCTTCTCGACCGCCACAAGCGTGACGGCGCAGCGATCGCCGACCGCCTCGGCGTCCCCCACCTCGTCGTGCCTGACGTGCTGCCAGGGACTCCCTTCGAAGTGATCCCCGTCAAGGCTGCACGGTACTGGCGAGAATGCGCTCTCTGGTGGCCCGAGCAGCGGACGCTCGTTGTCCCGGAGGCCCTCGGCACCAGCGCGTTCTTCTCCATCGGAGACGACCCCGTCGGCGTCCACGGCCTGCTCAAGCTGACCCCGCCACGGGGATTAGGCACCTACGATCCCGAGCATCTGCTCGTCGGACACGGCGAAGGCCTCCACGGCAGAGAGGCGATGACCGGAATCAGCAGCGCTCTCTCGCGCTCGCGCTTGACGGTTTTCGGCTGGGGCGTGACCCTGCCGCTGCGGATTCTCCGCAGCCGCTAGAACGGTGCCGGCCGGACTAGGAGGATGCTCCGACGAGCCCCGGCCGCACGAGACGCGCCGGACGCTCGAGGCCCGAGTCGCGAACCGGCGGGTTGACGGGCTCGCTCAGCGGGGCAGCACCGAACGACCGTCGAACCTGCTCCTCGGGCGGCGTTCCGTAGACGGTCGTCCTCTGGCGCGGCACCCTGCCTGCAGAGCGGATCAACGCCTCCATCTGCTCGGGAGAAAGCTCCTGCCCCCACTCCGACCCGGCGGCGCGAGAGATCGACTCGTTCATCAGCGTCCCGCCGAGGTCATTGACACCCGCAGCGAGCGCCTGCCGGACACCGTCGGGGCCGATCTTGACCCACGACACCTGGACGTTCGTGATCAGCGGGTGGAGCGCGAGTCGGGCAACAGCGTGCACGAGCAACACCTCTCCGAAGGTCGGTCCACGACGTGCGAGGCCCTTGAGGAAGATTGGTGCCTCCATCGGCACGAAGGGCAGCGGCACGAACTCCGTGAAGCCGCCGCTGCGCACCTGCTGCTCCCTCGTGCGCAGCAGATGGTTCGCCCAGTGTCGAGACCTCTCCACGTGGCCCATCATCATTGTCACATTCGAGCGCAGGCCGACGCGATGCGCCGCGTCATGCACAGCGAACCACTGATCCGTCGAGACCTTGTCGGGGCAGATGAGCGCCCGCACCTCGTCATCGAGGATCTCCGCAGCCGTACCGGGAAGCGAGCCGAGACCGAGGTCACGGAGCCGCGCGAGGTACTCCTCGAGCGCAACGCCGAGGGTTGCTGCTCCCTGCCAGATCTCGAGTGCCGAGAACGCATGGATATGCAGCCCCGGAACCGCTGCCCTGATCGACGAGACGACATCGGCGTAGTAGTCGCCCGTGAAGAAAGGGTGTATACCCCCCTGCAGGCACACCTCGGTCGCCCCTCTCTCCCACGCCTCGACCGCCCGCCGCACGATCTCGTCGAGCGGGACGAGAAACGCAGGGCCGCGGAGATTTGCGGCGAGCTTGCCCTTCGAGAACGCGCAGAACCCACACCTGAAGTAACAGACGTTCGTGTACTGGATGTTCCGGGTGACGACGTACGAGACCTCGTCGCCGCACACCTCTCGTCGCAGCCTGTCTGCGGCGGCAAAGACACGCTCGCGCTCGGTTCCCCGCGCTGCGAAAAGACGCTCGATCTCGGTCGGGCCGAGATCCTCGCCGGTCAACTCGAGCGGGAGCGCATCGCGACGCACGATGAACGGCACGTCCACCGTCTCGCCCGGCGCCCAGCGATCCTCGCGGGCGAGCCCGAGAGCGTCGGAGGCCCTGCGGACCGCAGGCCGCACGGCAGGGTCAACCCAACGGTCGAGGTCGGCGACGTACTCGGGATACAGCGGCAGACGTGGCGCAAGAGCAAGCCCACGCGAGGCCACCGCTTCGCGTAGTCGCTCGACGTCGGGCCAGGGTGCCTCGGGATTTACGTGATCGACCGTGACCGGCGAGACTCCGCCCCAGTCGTCGATCCCGGCATCGAGGAGAAGTGGGAAGTCGTCGTAGGCAAGGTTCGGCGGCGCCTGTAGATGCCAGTCGGAGCCGAGCACGACGCGCGCCGCGGCGATCGTCCACAGCTGCTCGTCGAATCCCGCATCCGGGTGGTCGGCCATCCGCGTGCCGGGCTTGGCACGGAAATTCTGCACGATCACCTCGCCGAGGTGCCCGTACTCCTCACCGAGAGACCTGAGGGCAAGCAACGCCTCGAGCCGCTCGGTACGGGTCTCCCCGATCCCGATCAGGATGCCGCTCGTAAACGGGATCGAGAGCTCGCCCGCGAGGCGCATCGTCTCGAGCCGGACGGCGGGCACCTTGTCGGGAGAGGCCCAGTGTGGCCCACCTTTACGGGACAGCCGGTCGGAGACCGACTCGAGCATGATCCCCATCGACGCCGACACCGGGCGCAGAAGCTCGAGCTCCTGCCGGCTCATCACACCGGGGTTCAGATGCGGCAGGAGCCCGGTCTCGTCGAGCACGCGTCCGGCGCAATGGGCGAGATACTCGATGGTGCTCGCGAAGCCGAGCGAGGCAAGCTCGTCGCGCGCGACGCCGTACCGCGCCTCGGGCCTGTCGCCCAGCGTAAAGAGAGCCTCGGTACAACCGGCGGCAGCGCCCGCGCGCGCGACCTCGAGCACGTCGTCCAACGACATATACGCGCGTTCGCCACGTCGGGGCGGACGCGCGAACGTGCAGTACCCGCAGACATCGCGACACAGCGTTGTCAGGGGAATGAAGACCTTGGGCGAGTACGTAACGAGGTGCCCACGGCGAAGCCCCCGCGCCTCGGCCATGAGGTCATCGGGGGATGCGGCGAGTATCTCGGAGACGAGGTGGGTCATCGGCGCGGTGCTCGGTTCGCCGGGCGGTCTCCTCGCGCCGGAGAGACCATCATAGTCGAGAGCCGTTCGGCGCGCAGCGCTGACGGCTGACGGCTGACGGCTGACGGCTCCATCACCGCCACGCTCGACGCACGACCTACGAAGCCGGGTAGGCCCAGAGCCCGCCAAACGCTCTCCAGGAGCCGTTCTGCCACCGCCGGAGGAGCATCTGCTCGACCGGGTCGTGGTCCTTGCCTGCCATCTTCACGACGATGCCGGGGAGCAGGAAGGGATTCCCTGCGGCCGTGAACGTATCGAGCGTTGCGACGAGTGACGCGCGGGTCAAGTCCTTGCCGGCCTTCTTCAGTGCCTCCACCACCGTCCAGGCAGCCGCCATCCCGTAGACGTAGAGGGGGTCGCCGGCGTTCTCGCCCGGCGCGTACTGCTTCATGATCTTGCGGTAGAGCACCGTCCCGGGATCTTTCCTCGACTTCGGATCGGTCGGATCTCTGAGGAACTGGATCGAGATCGTGCCACTCACCAGCCTGTTTCGGCCGCCGAACGACGCAGCTTGCATCGTTGCCGATGCCGTGGCGGCGGCATTGTTTACCACATGCTTCGGCTTCCAGCCGATCCTGTTCGCGGCCTGGTACGCCTGGATTGCGAAGGTCGGCGTGGCGAAGAGAACCAGTGTGTCCGCCCCCGACGCTCTCAGCTTCGCGATCTGCGACGCGACATCGATTGACGTGACCTCGTACGCCTCGGCTGCGACCACCTTTACCCTCGACCGTTCGAGGCCGCGCCTGAGACCATCGAGAAGATCCTTGCCGTAGTCGTCGTTCTCGAAGAGCACTGCGACCCTTGAGCCCGAGGCCGTCCGGGCGAGGTACTTGCCGTAGACCCAGCCCTCGGCCCGATACGTCGGCTGAAAGCCACTCGTGTACGGGTACTGGGCGTAGTCCCGTCCCCACGTCGTCGCGCCCGATGCGACGAACAACTGGGGCACCTTGCCACCGTTCAGCTCACCTCGCACCGCCAGGTTGGTGGCGGTACCGGGCGAGTTGAAGATCGCGAAGACGTTGTCCTGCTGAACCAGTTGTCGTGTAGCCGTCACGGTGTTCGCGGGGTTGTCTCCATCATCGACGTACCGGTAGAGGATCCTGCGGCCGTAGACGCCACCCCGCTCGTTCGCGTACTGGAAGTAGGCCTCCGCACCTCGAGCGACCGCCGCGTACCTGGATGCCGCACCGGTCAACGGTGCCGTTCCTCCGAGGACGATCGAGTCAACAGCAACACCTGGTTCCGTCCCACTGCGCACGGTGCCGGCAACGGCCGCTGTGACACTGAAAACCAGTGCGGCGATGAGCGCAACACAGGCCGATCCAGGCCTCGGGTTCAACAACACGGCACTCCGCGGTACACGCGGCAGTCGATTTGCAGTCGAGGACACCTCGGGATCGTAACCGCTGAGTGTTAGGGCTTCGGAAAGTTTTGCCGCCGCCGTGTCAGCTGTCGGGCGCTCGCGATCAGGCCCGCAACGCCCCCGGGGAGCGCAAGAACAACGACGATCAATACCCCGCCGTAGACGACGAAAGGGGCTCCTGGTGACTTCGAGACGGTCTGTGCCCACAGGGGCATGAACACGATGAAGACGGCGCCCCCGACGAGGCCCTGCAACGACCCGATGCCGGAGACAACGATGCCCACGAGCAGGAAGATCGACAGGGTGACCGGAAACGTATCGGGATTGACGAAGGCGGTGGCGATGGCAAACAGGGCCCCCGCAGCACCCGCGTAGGCTGCGCTGATCCCGAATGCGAGTACCTTTGTCCGCGTGAGGCTGATGCCCGACGAGACCGCCGCGATCTCGCTGTCACGGACGGCCCGGAAGGCGCGTCCCGTGCGCCCGCGCAGGATCAACCACGCGAGCATGTAGCCGGCTATAGCAATCGTCCACGAGAGGTAGTAGATCCAGTTGTTGAAGTCGAGCTCGAAGCCAAAGAGCTGCAACGGCGTAGCCGATGCCGTCAGCTCCGGGATACCGAACAGGTTCACTCCTGTCCCGCCGCCCGTGAACCCCTCGAACCTCTTGATCGTCGCAGGGGCAGCAACGGCGATCGCAAACGTCGCGAGAGCGAGGTAGAGACCCGAGAGCCGGGCGGCCGGAAGGCCGAAGAGGACACCAGCGATGCCTGCGACGACGACTGCGAGGGGAATCGTCGCGATATCCCTGACCCCGTGGTCGATCATCAGGATCGACGCGGTGTACCCTCCGATCGCCATGAACGCTCCGTGGCCGAGCGAGATCTGCCCCGCATAGCCCGTCAGGATGTTCAGTCCGGTCAACGCGACGAGGTAGATACCGACGTAGGCGAACTGCTGGGCACGGAAGTCGTTCACGAACGCGGGCAGCACGAAGACGACTGCGGCAAGCGCTGCGAAGAGGGCCAGGCCTCGGAGCGGCTCCCGGCGCATCAGACCTTCCTCACGCGCGGCTTGCCGAAGAGGCCGGCCGGCCGAACGAGCAGCACGACCAGAATGACGAGAAGCGCCGCCGGCAACCCGAGGTCGGAGCCGACGAAGTGCACGTACGTCCCGAGCAGGTTCAGGCCGACACCGAGCAAGAGCCCGCCGAGCACCGCACCGACCGGCGAGTCGATCCCGCCGAGCACCGCTGCGGCGAAGGCGTAGATGAGCACCGTCAGCATCATGTTCGGGCTGAGGAACACGCTCGGCGCAGTCAGCATGCCGGCGACTGCCCCGAGGGCTGCAGCGAGTCCCCAGCCGACCGCCAGCATCCGCGTAACCCCGACGCCGACGAGTCGGGCCTCGGCAGGGTTCGTGGCCGCTGCGCGCATCGCCAACCCGGTCTTCGTCCAACGGAAAAAGGCCCCGAGGACGAGAACCGCCAGAAGACAGACGGCGATTGTGCCGATGTCCTGCCAGGAGATCGCAACGCCACCGACGTCGATCGTACGAGCCGGGAAGGGACTCTGTACCGCACGCACCTCACCCGACCAGATCCAGGTGACCAGGCCGTTCAACACGAGTAGCAGGCCGATTGTGATGATCACGACGCGAATTCGTGGCCCTCGCTCGACAGGTCGGATCACTGCCTCGTGGATGCCGACGCCACCCAGAAACGAGACGACCAGGGCCACCGCGAATGCAGGCCAGTAGGAGAAGCCGTGATGGGTGACGAGCGTCCAGGCGATGTAGGCCGAGAACGTCGCCATCTCGCCCTGGGCAAAGTTGATCACTCCTGTGGCGCGGTGGATCAGCACGATCGAGAGCGCCAACGCGCCGTAGATCGATCCGGAGGCAAGGCCCGAGACGACCTGCTGGAAGAACGCGGCCATCAGTAGCCGAGGTAGCTGCGCCGCACGGCCTCGTCTCCCCTCAGTTCGGCGCTCGTTCCCGACAGCGCGACCGTTCCGACCTCCAGCACGTATGCGGTTGCCGCCACCTCGAGGGCGATGCGTACCTCCTGCTCGACGACGAGCACGGTCAGGCCCTCCTGCTCGTTCAGGGTAGAGATGATGCTGAAGATCTCTCTGACGACCAACGGTGCGAGCCCCACGGAGGGCTCGTCGAGCATCAGGAGCCGCGGCCTGCTCATGAGGGCCCGCGCGAGCGCGAGCATCTGCTGCTCTCCGCCCGACAGGGTGCCCGCCATCTGGTCGCCGCGCTCGTGCATCCAGGGGAAGTAGCCTGCCATCCGCTCGATGTCGGTGCGCACCGACCGACCGCGCCGGGTGTAGGCACCGAGCCTCAGGTTCTCGATCACCGAGAGCTCGGCCAACGTGCCGCGCCCCTCCGGGACATGGGCTACGCCTGCCCTCGCTGCAGCCTCGGGCCCCCCTCGCAGGGGCTTGCCGGCAAAGGTGATCTCACCGTCACGCTTCACCGTTCCCGAAACGGCACGCAGCGTCGTCGTCTTGCCGGCACCGTTCGCGCCGAGCACGGCGACGATCGAGCCCTCGGGCACGTCGAGCGTAATCCCACGAAGCGCCTGCAAGGGGCCGTACCGTGCCTCGACCCCGCGGAGCTCGAGCAGCGCTGTCACGGGCCGGCCTCGCTTCCGAGATACGCCTCGATCACGTCGGGGTTCGCTCGCACGTCGGCCGGCGTGCCGCCTGCGATCTTGCGGCCAGAACCGAGGACGTTGACGTGGTCGGAGATGCGCATCACGAGTCCCATGTGGTGCTCGACGAGCAGCACCGTCAGCGCATGATCGTCGCGGAGCTGCAGAATGAGGTCGCCGAGCTCCTCCACTTCCTCGTGGTTCAGCCCTCCTGCAGGCTCGTCCAGCAGGAGGAGCCGCGGCTTCGCGGCGAGCGCGCGCGCGATCTCGACCCGCTTCTGGAGCCCGTATGGCAGCGAGGACGCGAGGTCACCGGCGCGCACCCCGAGACCCACGGATTCGAGCATGGCCCGCGCCTCTTTCTCTCCCACCCCACGGCCGAGCCGGTGCCCTCCGACAAGGACGTTCTCGAGCACGGACATCGAGGTGAACAGGTTGACGTTCTGGAACGTGCGGGCGATACCGTGCTCGGCGATGCGGTGGGCTGGTACCTCGAGGAGCGAACGGCCGTCGAGCTCGAGTCGTCCCTGATCGGGCGTGTAGAGCCGTGTGATGACGTTGAACACCGTCGTCTTACCGGCACCGTTTGGCCCGATCAGCCCCGAGATGTCTCCCGCCTCGACAGCGAACGACACACCGTCGAGCGCAACGATGCCTCCGAAGCGCAGGGTTATTTCCTCGACCGAGAGCAATGTCGCCACTGAGTCAACGAGCCTACTGTGCTGCGTCACACCGGGCGATCACGACCGTAGAGCAGCGACGAGGGCCCGAATCACGCCGAGGCTCTCTATCCGCGTGAGCACCACCGGGGCGTTGCACGACCCGGGTGAGTCCCCGGTCGAGAGCCCTCGCGTAGGATCGGGCTGTGGATCTCCGTGACACGCCCGACGAGGAACAGTTCCGCAGCGACCTGCGCAGTTGGCTCGCCGAGAACCGGCCCGCCTCGGTGACCGGCGTGGCAGAGGAGGAGGAGGCGGCACACCGAGAAGATGAACGACGAAACTGGAGTCGAAGGCTCTACGACGCCGGGTACAGCGGGCTCACCTGGCCCGCAGAGCACGGCGGAGGAGGTAGGCCCTCCGGCTACGAGGCGATCCTCTTCGACGAGCTTGCACGCGCCGGGGCACCCCAGCATCTCGGGGTGATCGGCCTCGGGATGGTCGGACCCACGATCATCGCGGTCGGAACCGAGGCCCAGAAGGCACGCCACCTCGAGCGGATCCTCTCGGCCAACGAGATCTGGTGTCAGGGGTTCTCCGAGCCCGAAGCAGGGTCTGACCTGTCGGCCGTCACCACGAGTGCCCGCCTCGACGGCTCCCACTTCGTCGTCAACGGCCAGAAGGTGTGGTCGTCCTACGCTCACATCGCCGACTGGTGCCTTCTCCTGGCCCGCAGCGACGCCGCGCCGAAGCGACACGCAGGGCTCACCTGCCTGCTCGTGGAGATGACCTCGCCCGGCATCGAGGTGCGGCCGCTACGCCAGCTCACCGGCGAGGCGGAGTTCAACGAGATCTTCTTCTCGGGTGTCGATGTCCCTGTCGAGAACGTCCTCGGTGAGGTCGGCAACGGCTGGGGGGTTGCGATGACGACGCTACTCCACGAGCGAGGGACGCTCGGCTTCTCGTTGGCTGCGGGCCTCGGTGTGACGATGCGCAGGCTGATCGAGCTTGCAGGCGACCGTGGCGCAACACCCGTCCAGCGCGATGCGATCGCACGTGAATGGGTCGAGCTGGAAGCGCTCCGCTATACGGCCTACCGCCACCTCTCTGCACCTGAGTCGGGCGTACCCGGGCCCGAAGGATCTATCCTGAAGCTGCAATGGTCGGAGGCCAATCAGCGCATCACGAAGCTTGCGCTGGAGCTACTCGGGCCGGACGCACAACTCCTCGACAGCAACGCCCCCTACGGCGGCTACTGGCAACACCTCCAGCTGCGCAGCAGGGGCAACACAATCGAGGCCGGCACCTCGGAGATTCTGCGAAACATCGTTGCCGAGCGCGTGCTCGGCCTCCCGAGGTCGCGCTAATGGACTTCTCGCCCACCCCCGAGCAGAAGGAACTCCGCACGGGGGCGCGCGGGTACCTTGCCGAACACCCACAGCCGTCGTGGCCCGAGCTCGCGGCGCTCGGCTGGACGGGCGTGTCCGTGCCGGAAGCCGATGGGGGCGCAGGTCTCGGCTTTCTCGAAGAGGCAGTCCTGTTCGAGGAGATGGGACGCGCACTGACCCACGCGCCGTACTGGTCTACGGTCGCGGTCGTCCTTCCGGCACTCCCGGCCGACCTCCGGGCCGAGGTCGCGCGTGGCGAAGCGAGCTGGACGCTCGTGACCGGGCCACTCGTCACCGATCTCGATTCGGCAACGAGAGTCGCATATGTCGGCGGTGACTCGATCTGGGAGCTCGTCGGGGCCGACCGGGAAATACTGCAGACAAACGACACAACCCGACCGCTCGGAGTCGTGTCGGGTGGCGAGGCGGGCCGGCGACTCGCGAGCTCCACGGTGCTTCCACGACTCCGGGCGCGCTCACTGACGGCGCTCTCGCTCGAGGCCTGCGGGGTGGGAGCGCGCGCGCTCGAGCTTGCCGTTGACCACGCCGGCAAGCGCCTGCAGTTCGGCAAGCCGATCGGCACCTACCAGGCGGTCGCCCATCCGCTCGCAACGACGCTGCTCGAGCTCGAGCTCGGGCGGTCTCTTGCGCTCTTTGCCGCCTGGTGCATCGCGACCGACGACCCGAGGGCGGCGATAGCGGCGGCGGCGGCGAAATCCCATTGCGCCGATGCAGCCGTCGCCGCCTGCGAGCGTTCGATGCAGGTGCACGGCGGCATCGGCTTCACCTGGGAGCACCCCCTGCACCGGCTCTACAAGCGGGCACTCGGGATCCAGTCCTGGGAGGCATCGAGCGAACGGCTACGCGCCGAGATCGCAGAGCACCTTCTCGGCGGAGGGCTCTGATGGACGGCCTGATGATGGACTACCAGCTGAACGTGCCGGCGATCCTGCGCCGCGGGGAGCAGCTGTTCGGTGACAGAGAGATCGTCAGCCGGCTGCCGGACAGGAGCTGGCATCGCACCACCTATGCCGACTTCGGCCGCCGCACGAAACAGCTCGCGCTGGCACTTCGCAACGAGCTCGGCCTCGTGGACGGTGACCGCGTGTGCACTTTTGCCTGGAACCACCACGAGCATCTCGAGGCGTACATCGGCGCCCCCGCGGGCGGGCTCGTCACCCACACGCTCAACATCCGGCTCCATCCCGACGACCTGACCTACATCGCAACCCACGGCGGCGCCCGCGTCCTGATCGCCGACAAGGTGCTGTGGCCGCTCGTCGAGCCGTTCCGGGATCGTGTCGGCTTCGAGCACGTGATCGCAGTCGGTGCGGGGCCCACGCCCGATGGCACGATCGACTACGAAGAGCTCATCGCGACGCAGAACGCGGCCGACTGGGCCGACCGGGACATCGACGAACGGGCGGCGGCGGCAATGTGTTACACGAGCGGGACGACGGGCCGGCCGAAGGGTGTCGTCTATTCCCACCGGGCAATCGCAATCCACGCGCTGACCCTGAACGCGTCACTCGCGATGACCTGCGACGACGTCTGTCTCCCGGTGGTGCCCATGTTTCATGCCAACGCCTGGTGCTTCCCCTTCTCGTCGATTCTCGCCGGAGTCAAGCACGTCTATCCAGGACAGCACCTCGACGCACCCTCGTTGCTCGACGCCTTCGAGAGCGAGAGGGTGACGATCAGTGCCGGTGTTCCGACGATCTGGATGAGCATCCTGCAGGCCCTCGACGCCGAGCCCGACCGCTGGAACCTCTCGGCGATGCGGACGATGATGATCGGCGGTGCCGCCCCACCACGCGCGATGATCGAGGCATTCGGCGAACGGCACGGGCTCCACATCACACACGGCTGGGGGATGACGGAGATGTGCCCTGTAGGCACCGTCTCCGGCGTCCGCGGTCAGGAGACCGGTCTCGCGCCGCAGGAGGCATACGACAGACGAGCGCTCCAGGGGCCGCCGATCCCGTTCGTCGAGATCAGGGCGCGCGGCGAGGGCGGCTTCATCGACTGGGACGGGGTTGCTCTGGGCGAGCTCGAGGTGCGTGGCCCCACGATCGCCTCGTCCTACCATGACGCGCCCGACAGCGACGACAGCTGGACGGACGACGGCTGGTTCAGGACGGGCGATATCGTCACGATCCACTCCGACGGATACGTCCAGATCCAGGACCGTTCCAAGGATCTCGTCAAGTCGGGCGGTGAGTGGATATCGACGGTCGCACTGGAGAACGCCCTGATGGGGCATCCCGCCGTGCTCGAGGCGGCAGTGATCGCCGTGCCCGACGAGAAGTGGACGGAGCGCCCACTCGCAGTCGTCGTCTTCCACGAGGGCCGGTCGGCCGACGTGGAAGAGCTGCGGGCCTTCCTTGCCCCCCACTTCGCGAAGTGGTGGCTGCCGGAGCGCTTCGAGGTGATCGACGAGATTCCGAAGACCGCGGTCGGCAAGTTCCGCAAGACTGCTCTGAGAGAACGCTTCTCGTAACGTCCACAAAGGAGACGCTTTGCCACCTTTCATCAGCACGGAGCACGACGGCGCAGTCGCCCTCGTCACGATCGACAACCCGCCGCTGAACGCTCTTTCTGCGGCCCTCGTACAGGAGCTCGAAACAGAGCTTGGCCGACTCGACGACGACGACGCAACCCGGGCGATCGTCCTCCGGGGCGCAGGTGAGCGGGCATTCGTCGCCGGAGCCGACATCAAAGAGTTCCCGGCCCTGCGCGAGAGCGGCGGCGGCGGCGGAGCGGCCCGCGGGATTCACTCCCTCGGCCACCGCATGGACGCGGCGCGGACGCCGGTCGTCGCGGCGATCAAGGGCTTCTGCCTCGGCGGCGGCCTCGAGCTTGCGATGTGCTGCGACGTCCGGGTCTGCGCCGACAACGCGATGTTCGGCCAGCCGGAGGTGAAACTCGGGTTGATCCCCGGCGGTGGTGGAACACAGCGACTACCGCGGCTCGTCGGCGTCGGACGCGCGAACCTCCTCAACCTGGGTGGCGAGTTCATCGACGCTGCGACCGCCTATGACTGGGGACTCGTCGAGAAAGTGGTTGCCCTCGACGACCTGATCCCGGCGGCGACCGCGGTTGCCGCAACCTTCGCCGCCCGCTCGCCGCACGCCGTCGCCGTGCTCAGGGAACTCGCACTCGCGACACGTGACCTCTCTCTCGAGGAGGGGCTGCGGCGCGAGGCCGATGCGTTCCACCGCTGTCTCCTGAGCGAGGACGGGCAGGAGGGCGTTGCAGCGTTCGTGGAAAAGCGAGAGCCACACTTCACAGGGCGCTGAGCCCGCCAGCGACCCGTGAGGCAGGGCAGGTCGATCAGGTGAACTGCCAGCCGTCGCCGGCGGAGTACCTCCTGAGGACACGGCGGGCGACAACCATACGGTGCACCTCGTCGGGGCCGTCGTAGATCCGCCCGGCGCGTGCGTGGAGAGCCATCTGCGCGAGCGGCGTCTCGTCGGTGAGACCCCGGGCGCCGTGCACCTGGATGGCACGATCGATCACGTCGTTCAGCACGCCTGCCGCATAGAACTTGAGCATCGAGATCTCGACACGCGCCTCCGAGCCCTCGTCGATCTTGCGGGCGGTGTCCATCGTCATTAGACGGCACGCCTGGATCCCCGCGGCCGAGTCGGCGATCCAGTTCTGTACGGTCTGCTTCTCGGCAAGCGGGCCCCCGAACGCCTCGCGTCCGAGCGAGTAGGCGCACATCAGGTCGAAGGCCCGTTGCATCTGGCCGAGCCAGCGCATGACGTGATGGATACGGCCGGGGCCGAGACGCTGCTGGGCGATTTTGAACGCGTCGCCACGCCCGCCGAGCGTGTTCGCCAACGGAACCCGAACGCCGCTGTAGCGAACCTCACAATGGGTGTTCCAGGCCCGACCCTCGTGTCCCATCACAGAGAGCGGGCGTACGATCTCGAGTCCCGGCGTGTCGGTCGGCACGAGAATCATCGTCCCGCGATCGTAGGTATCGGCATCCGGGTCGGTGATCGCAAAGACAATCCCGAAGCTCGACCCTTCTGCGCCGGTGGAAAACCACTTGAGGCCGTCCACGACCCAGTCGTCCCCGTCCACGACGGCCCGGGTACGCAGCAACCTCGGGTCGGATCCCGCCACGTCCGGCTCGGTCATCGAGAAGAACGATCGCGCACGACCGGCGATGAGCGGCTCGAGGAACTGCTCCTTCTGCGCCGGGGTTCCGAGCAGGTGCAGAATCTCGGCGTTGCCGGCGTCGGGCGCCTGGCAGCCAAAGACCAGCTGAGCCCAGTAGGAACGCCCGATCGCCTCGTTCATGCAGGCGTAGTAGAGAAATCCCTCGCCGGTGCCTCCCACCGAAGCATGCATGTGAGGTGCCCACAGACCGGCCTCGCGAGCCCGCTGCTGCAGTGCCGCAATCAGCCGGAGGGCGTCGTCGTCCTCCCGGCCCAGCGCACCCTCGGCCGGGATCACGTGCTCCTCCACGAACGAGCGGTATCGCGCCCGCGCCTCGATGTACCCGTCAGGAAAGAGTGATGCGCTCACACCGGTAGAATCACTCACATGCGGCTCGCTCTGCAACTCGGGTACGACGACCCGATCGGCGGCGTCGCGCTCGCGCAGGAGGCCGACCGACTCGGGTTCCATTCCGTCTGGACATCCGAAGCTTACGGTACCGACGCGGTGACGCCGATGGCCTGGGTCGCAGCAACGACAGAGCGGATCAGGGTCGGGAGCGGGATCATGCAGATGCCGGCGCGTTCGCCTGCCGCTACGGCGACGACGGTCGCGACGCTCGACATCCTGTCCGGCGGCCGCGTATTGCTCGGCCTCGGTACCTCGGGCCCGCAGGTCGCCGAGGGCTGGCATGGCCAGCCCTGGGGCAAACCCCTCGTGCGGACGCGCGAGTACGTGGAGATCGTGCGTACGATCCTGCTCCGTGAGGCGCCGCTCGAGCACCACGGTGAGCACTACGACATTCCCTACAGCGGGCCGGGCGCGACGGGCCTCGGCAGGCCACTGAAGATCATCGTCCATCCCGTCCGGCGCGAGATACCGATCTACCTGGCGGCGATCGGCCCGAAGAACGTCGCTCTGACGGCCGAGATCGCAGACGGCTGGCTGCCGATCTTCTTCTCTCCCGAGCGCGCGCCCGCCGTCCACGGCCCCGCACTCGACGAGGGGTTCGCCGCGCGCGGTGGACGCCCGGCCGACTGGGATCTTGCGCCCCTCGTGCCGGTGGTGATGGGCGACGACCTCCAGGCATGCCGCGATGCGCTCAAGCCGACTCTGGCGCTCTACGTGGGCGGCATGGGATCCCGCGGGCAGAACTTCTACAACCGCCTTGCCCAGCGTTACGGCTTCGAGGCCGAGGCGACCGAGATCCAGGATCATTTCCTCGAGGGGCGCAGCCAGCAGGCCGCTGCAGCCGTCCCCGATGCCCTGGTAGATGAAATTGCGCTCGTCGGTGACCGCTCGCGCATCGCCGACCGGCTAGCCGCCTGGCGAGAGAGTGGCGCGACGACCCTCGTCCTGCAGGCGCGACAGCCCGAGGCACTGCAGGCTCTCGCGGAACTCGCGGGGTGAACGAGGCGCTCGGCGAGGCCGTGGCCGCAGCGCTCGGCTCCCCGGTGACGCAGGCGACGCAGCTCGCAGGAGGTGCCTCGAAGGAGGCCTGGGCCGTCACGACGGCCGACGGGCGGGAGTTGCTGCTTCGCCGCGCGGGCGGCGGAACGATCCACCTCGATTCGCTCTCGCTGCGCGACGAGTTCGACGTGCTCGTCACTGCCAGAGCCGCCGGGGTCCTGGTGCCGGAACCGCTCGAGTATCTCGGGTCTCTCGACGGGAGCGAGGCATTTACGATGGAGCTCGTCCGTGGCGAGACGATCGGCCGGCGTATCGTCAGGAACCCGCCGCCAGGCCTCGAGATGCAGATGGCGGAGGAACTGGCAAAGATCCATGCGATTCCGCCGGCCGCCCTCCCGTTCCTCGCTGGTGGCGATCTCTGGCAGCGGCTCTACGCGGAGCTCGACTCGGTTGACGAGCCGCATCCAGCGATCGAGTTCGGGCTCGCCTGGTGCCGGGAGAGGCTCCCGCTCGAGCGCCCACACGTCGTCAGCCACGGTGACTTCCGGGTCGGCAACCTCATGGTGAACGCTGCCGGGATCGTGGCCGTCCTCGACTGGGAGTTCGCGCATGTGGCGGATCCGGCGGAGGATCTCGCCTGGCCGCTCGTCCGTGCCTGGCGATTTGGCAACGATGCAAAGCGGCTCGGCGGCATCGGTGACCCCGAACCGTTCCTCGACCGCTACAACGAGCTGACCGGCATCTCTGTCCCCCCGGAGGAGTTGCTCGCCTGGGAGGTGCTCGGCAACTGCAAGTGGGCGATCGGCTCTCTCACCCAGGCCCGCCGTCACCTTCGGGGCGAGGAGCGAAACGTCGAGCTCGCTATCCTCGGCAGACTCGCAGCCGAGATGGAGTACGAGCTGCTCGACCTGATCGAGAGGGCCGGATGACCCCGGACGACGGCGCCGACCGCCCGACAGCTGCGGAGCTTGCAACGGCCGTGCGCGAGTTCCTCGAGGCCGAGATCCTGCCAACGCTCGACGACCAGCGGCTCCGGTTCCGCACCCTGGTCGCGATGAACGCTCTTTCCATCGTCGAGCGCGAGGCTCCGGGCCCGGTCGAGCGCGACTACGAGATCGCACGCCGGCTCCGGGCCGGCGACATCCGCGAAGACGACCTCGTACGGCTGAAGCTCGAGGTGGCGGCGAAGCTCGTCGTCGCGAGCCCGAAGTATCTCGGGCGCTTCAGCTAGCGCGAGACACAAACCAGGGGGAAGTCAGGGGGTCGGCGCCTCGCACTGGAGCTGCGATACCCGTGAAAGCAGGCCGTTCGTGAACCTTACGATCTCGACGCAGCTGATCGGAAACTGGTCACCAGGCCCCGTCTTCTGACGGTTACCCGGCAACAGGAACGGGTTCTTCTCGTTCCATGACCGAACGGCCTTCATCAGGCCCGCTCGCGTCGGATTGGGCCCGGTTTTCCTGAGGAGCTGGACGAATGCCTCGGCCGTACCAACACCGTAGAGGTTGAAATAATTCCTGGAATCAAGCCCGGGGGCGTACTTCGCCAGCACCTTCCTGTAGAGCATCATCCCCGCGTCTTCGTCCCAGACGGGGTTCGCCGGGTCCTTGGCGTACTGATAGGTGAGGGTGCGGTTGACGAGGGCTCCACCGCCCGACTGCTGGGCCAGAGACAGGATGACCGCGTTTGCAGTGACTCCGGTCGTGTAGATCACGTCCGGCGACCAGTTCAACCCGTTCGCGATCGCGTATGCCTGCACGGCAAACTTTGGCGTTGCGAAGATCATGAAGACGTTCGCTCCTGTTGCGCGAAGCTTTGCAATCTGGCTCTTCACGTCGGGCGCCGTCACCTCGTAGGGCTCCTTGCCGACGATATTCGACGCCCTGGCTCCGAGGCCGCTTTCGAGTCCTTGTAGGAGGTCCTTGCCAAACTCGTCATTCTGGTAGAGAACGGCGATCTTCGCATTCGGGCTGTTCTTCGCGATCTTCGCCCCGTAGATCCTGCCCTCGAACTGGTAGTTCGGCTGATACCCGATCGTCCACGGCCAGTCCTTCGTGTCTCTACCGAATGTCGTGGCGCCACTTGCAGCGAAGAGCTGAGGGACCTTGTTTGCGTTGAGGTATGGCCTGATCGCGATATTGACATCGGTTCCGAGCGCCCCGACGATGGCGAACACCTTGTCCTGCTCCACAAGCTGACGGACATTCTGGATGCTCGTGGCCGGGTTGTATCCGTCGTCGTAGTACTTGAAGACAATCTGACGTCCACCGACGCCCCGCTTGCCGTCAGGCCCCCTACCGGCATTGACGTAGGCGATGTACGCCTTGAACGCCGCGGGAATGACCCCGTAGGAGGACGCAGGCCCCGTGAGAGGGAACGTGGCACCGATCGTGACGGTCTTCGGGGTAATCCCAACCTCGGTCGTGGACGTTGCTGCTGCTGTTGCCATGACCCCGAGCACGACGACCACGGTGAGCGATGAGAGCAGAACTCTATGCATGGACAACCCCTCTCCGACCTGAAAGCCGGGATCTACCCTGAACCCGCCGCAACCCGCATGATAGCCCCTGATCGAGGAAGGCGGAGGCCGCACCTCATCCGAGCAGCGTCCTTCCGATCAACCCTCTACACCGAGCCCGAGTTCCGTCGCGAGGGCTTCTGCCTCGTCGAGGTCGTCCGACATTGCCTCGATCCCGCTCGCCCAGATCGAGGGGTCGGAGAGGTCGAGACCGACACTCCGCGCGAGGTCCTCCGGCTTCTTCGAGCCACCGGCCCGCAGCAGATCGAGATAGGGAGCCACGATCGCGTCACCGTCCCTCTGGTAGGCACGGAAGATCGAGAGTGCGAACAGGTAGCCGTAGGCGTAGGCA
Organism: Thermoleophilia bacterium; assembly: GCA_037139935.1. Lineage (GTDB taxonomy): Bacteria > Actinomycetota > Thermoleophilia > Gaiellales > Gaiellaceae > Gaiella. Next base: position 31,577 of record JBAXFL010000016.1, read on the forward strand.
TAGACGTAACCCGGTGAGTTCGTGAAGTGCGGAACATAGCTCCACCAGGTCTCGTAGCCGCCGATTCCGACCGAGTCTCCAAAAAGTGCCGTCTGAGACTCGAGCCAGAGCTCGCCCAGCCGGTCGCTCGAGAGCTCACCACGTTCCCGCCGCTCGGTGTGCACGAGATTCTCGAAGCGATTCATCGCTATCTGCCTGAACGTCGTCGCGATAGCATCTTCGAGCTGGCCGGTGAGCAGGTCGAGCCGCCTGCGCGGATCGTCCTCCAGGGCAAGCATCCGCTTGAACGTGAGAGCCTCGCCGAACACCGATGCCGTCTCGGCGGTCGTCAGCGGCGTCGATGCGTTGAAGTATCCGAGCGGCTGCGCCATCGTGCCGTGCAACGCGTGACCGAGCTCGTGGGCGAGCGTGAGAATCGAGCGGCGGTCGCCCGTGTAGTTCATGAAAACGTATGGATGGACGCCGGGCACGTTGGTCGCACAGAATGCACCGTGACGCTTGTCGTCACGCACTGGAGCGTCGATCCAGCCCGCCGAGAAGAACCGCTCGACGGCGGCGCCAGCCTCCTCCGAGAAGTCGGAGTAGGCTCCGACGACAAGCGTTCGAGCCTCGTCCCAGGATGTCTTCGAGGCGTCCTCCGCGATGGGTGCGAAACGGTCGTAGAACTCGAGCCGGTCGAGGCCCAAAAGCTTCGCCTTGAGCCTGTAGTAGCGCTGCGGCACGTCGTAGCGTGATGTCGCAGCGTCGATCAGCGCCTGCACCGCTTCATCGGTGGTCTCGTTCGAGAGGTTGCGCGAGGTGATCCAGGTCGGGAGGCCCCGAAGCCGGTCGTCGATCGACTTGTCCACGAGCAGCGTGTTGAAGATCGACGTCCGGGTGCGCAGGCCGGGCTCGAGCGCGACCGTAACGGCTTCGGCGGCACCACGGCGCACGTCGCGGTCGGTCGCGTAGAGCTTCGCCATCGCCGTCTCGAGCGAAACCGGCTCGACGTCTCCGAGGTCGATCCGCATCGCTCCGAGCACCTCCTCGTACAGCCGCTGCCAGGCCGAGGAGCCGGAGACGGCCTTCTCCGTGAGGATCTTCTCCTCCGGCTCAGTCAGGACGTACGGGCGGAAAACGCGCTGGGCGAGGAGCCAGTGATGCCAGCGAGCGAGCGCGGGGTCGGCCAGCAGGAGGTCGGCCGGGCCATCCTCGATCGCGGCCCATTCGAGCCCGAAGAAGAGGAGCTGCGTTTCGAGGACGGCGGCCTTCTCGTCGAGCTTCGCCCGGAGCGCACCGCGCACCGGATCGACCATGTCGGTGGAGAAGCGGAGGTGCGCGTAGTAGAGGGCACGGGTCGCGATCGACTCGAGCCGCTCCCGCTCGTCGATTGCGGCCGCGAGATCGGTCGCCGAGAGTGAGGCCACCGTGCCGTAGTAGCGATCGCGGAACGCCGTTGCCGCCGCCGCCGCCTCGGCAAAGTCTGCCTCGATGCGTGGGTCGTCACCGGAGGCGTAGAGGTCGGAGAGATCCCACGCAACATCTTCCGCACCCGTCTGCTCGATAGCCGTCATACGGCGAATTCTAGATGATTGAAGGACTAGCCCGGAGTACAGAAGGTTTTCCCACCGGGTCATGACAGCCGACGCTCGTCGGCGCCGTGACAGATGGAGCCGCCGATCCATGCATGGGGAGATTCGGCCTTCTACAACCTCTCGACCACCCCTTTTGCCAGTGACCTCTGGCTCATTGTGGTTGCGCTCGGCCTCGATACGAGGCGAGTCGAACCCGGGAGTGCACCCCGGAATCGGGCGAGCGCCACGAGATCACGCAAAACGGTTGGTTCAGGATTCGGTGCGGTAGATACCGTCCCGTACCTCCGCGTCGGGCAACTCCGAGAAGGCGCGGTTGATCAGCGGGACGTGGCCGTCGAGAAGCACCTCGCCTCGCCGCGCGCCTCGCTACCTCCGTGGGTCGGCGCCGAACGCTACGACATCGGTCACCGGGGCCTGACAGGCAAACCGCTCGCAGACGTACACGGCCGGCTGCCCACCCACGAGGCCCTTGCCCGCGAGCAGCGGCACGCCGTCCGCGGGGCCTACGGCGACAACGGTGTTCGGCGCGAACGGGGCAAGCGCTGCACGTGCGACCGGGCTGTCAACGGTGCCGACAACGGCAATCTCACGCGGAGGGGCAAGCCAGAGGTCGAGTGCGCAGAGCATCCAACCGAAAGCGCCCGGCGCCCGCCCGAGCACCGGCTCCGCGAGCCGCAGCACCGACACTGCCCGACGCTCGAGGTCGTCGTCGCCCCAGAGCCGCCCGAGCCGCAGCAGCACGTGCGCAAGCATCGAGTTACCCGACGGAATCGGATTGTCGTCGAGGCCCTTCGTCCGCGCGACAAGCTCCTCGCCACCCGTCGGCGCGAGGAAGAAGCCGCCATTTTCGGCATCGGCAAACAGCTCGACCGCGAGCAGGGCGAGACGCCGCGCCTCCTGGAGCCAGCGCACCTCACCCGTCGCGATGTGCAACTCGATCAACCCGTGGGCGGCGTTCGCGTAGTCGTCCAGAAAGCCCTCGCCGCTCACCTTTCCCTCACGCCACGACCTCGACAGCCTGCCGTCGCTGCGTGAGAGCGGCCCGAGGAGGAACTCCCCCACGTCGCGCGCAGCCCGGAGCCAGTCGGCGCGCTCGAACCTCCGCGCACCCTCGGCAAGTGCGGCGAGCGCGAGGCCGTTCCAGGAGGCGAGCACCTTGTCGTCGAGACCAGGCTGCGGCCGCCTGTCCCGCTCCTCGTGCAACCGCGCCCGGAGGTCGGGTGGAAGCTCGCCGCGGATGATCGAACGGCCGTGCTCGAACGGGAGCAGCAGCTCCGCGGGGACGCCCTCGCCTTCCGTCCACGTGAACGTCAACCCCTCGACACCGTTCGTGTCGGCGTCCTGCGCCGACGCGAGCCCACCGTCGGGCAGGCGAAGCTCCCGGATCACGTAGTCGAGCGTCTCCTCGACAACGGTGCGGTAGCGCGAAGTACCCGTCACGACCCAGGCATGCATGTACGTGGGTGCGAGCAGCGCGTTGTCGTAGAGCATCTTCTCGAAGTGCGGTACGAGCCAGCGGTCGTCCACCGAGTAGCGATGGAAGCCACCGCCCACGAGGTCGTACATCCCTCCCTCGGCCATCGCATCGAGCGTCTTTGCGACCATCTCCAGCGTCCCCGGTGTGTCACGGCGCAGGAGAAACTCGAGCACCGAGGCGGGCGGGAACTTCGGTGCCCGGCCGAAGCCGCCGTTCGCACGGTCGAAGGTGCGGGTGATCCCCTGCACCGCCTCGTCGAGCAACGCGGCCGTGAGCGGCTCGCTCGACGGCTCGGCGCGCGCCGACTGGCCCACGGTCTCGACGAGCCGCTTCGCCTGCGCGACGATGTCGCTTCGCTGCGCGCTCCACGCCTCGGCGACAGCCAGCAGAAGCTGCGTGAAGGACGGCATCCCGTGGCGTGGCTCGGGCGGAAAGTACGTGCCCGCGTAAAACGGCTCACCGGCGGGCGTGAGGAACACCGTCATCGGCCAACCCCCCTGTCCGGTCATCGAGACGGTCGCCTCCATGTAGAGGGCATCGACGTCCGGGCGCTCCTCGCGATCGACCTTGACGTTGACGAAGTGCTCGTTCATCACCGCAGCCGTGGCCGTACTCTCGAACGACTCGTGGGCCATCACGTGGCACCAGTGGCAGGCGCTGTAGCCGACCGAGAGGAGGATCGGGCGATCCTCGGCCCGCGCCCGGTCGAGCGCCTCGGTCCCCCACGGGAGCCAGTGAACCGGGTTCTCCGCGTGCTGGAGGAGGTACGGACTCGTCTCGGTTCCGAGACGGTTCATGCGATCCCGGCTGTCATCGGCAAGCCGCACCGCGGTTCAGGACGCCTCGCCGTCGTCGTCGTCGGATGCGGGAAGCGACACCGCCGTCACGGATGCGTGGCGCTGCCGCCGGTGCCTCAACCACTCGATGACGAACGCCACACCGAATGCGATCCCGAGGCCGATGACCACGCCCTTCCACGGCTGCTCCTCGAACTGCTTGCCACCGAGGTAGCCGAGCATCGTCGCGTAGGTCGCCCACAACCCGCCTGCGACGACGTCGTAACGCAGGAAGCGGTGCCAGGGGAGACCACGCGTGTAGCCCGCGGTGAACGTGACGGCAGTACGGCCAAACGGAATGAACCGGGCAATCACGATGATGTAGCTCCCGCGCTCCTCGAGTTGCACCTCTGCCCAGTCGAAGCCGCGGTGGGCCTTTTCGTATCGGAAGAGCCGCCTCACGGTGCGCTCCCCGGCGAACTTGCCGATCCCGTACGAGACGTTGTCACCCACAACCGCACCCGCCCAGGCAGCGAGGATCACGAGGAGGAGGCTGAGATCGCCGGCACCGGCGAGGGTTCCCGCGACGATCACCATCGTCTCGCTCGGGACGATCGGAAGGAATGCGTCGATCACAGCAACGCCGAAAATCGCCACGTAACTCCAGTTCGAGCCCGAGACCCAGTCAACCATAATCTGGAACACGACTGCATCCTCGCAGACAGGCAAACAGCCATGATGGGGGAGATGGCCTCCACGCCCCTCGAGACCACGCGCGTGCTCGACGTGACGACATCGATCGCCGGGCCCTACTGTGCCCAGATTCTCTCGGCGCTCGGAGCCGACGTGATCAAGGTCGAGAGACCGGATACCGGCGACGACGGACGCGCCTGGGGGCCACCCTTCTGGAACGGGGAGGGAACGATGTTTCTCTCCGCTAACGCAGGCAAGCGCTCGCTGGCGCTGTCGCTCCGAGACCCTCGCGGCCGCGAGGCACTGCTGCGGCTCACCGACGGTGCCGACGTATTCCTCCAGAGCCTCCGTCCCGGCCTCGCCGACGAGCTCGGCCTGGGACCGGATGCGCTGCGCGAGCGCAACCCCCGGCTCGTCTACTGCACGGTTGGTGCCTACGGCCACGTAGGGCCACTCAGCCACGAGGCAGGGTACGACTCGCTCATGCAGGCGGCAGGCGGGCTGATCTCGATGACCGGAGAACCCGGCCGGGCCGGCGTTCGGGTCGGCTCGTCCGTCGTGGATCAGGGCACCGGCACCTGGGCGGCTCTCGGGATTCTTGCTGCGCTCCTCGAGCGCGACAGAACCGGCGAGGGATCAGTTGTGGACGTCTCGCTGTACGAGACCACCCTTGGCTATATCGGCTACCACCTTGCCGGCTACCTGGCAGACGGCACCGTGCCAGGCGGCCAGGGAACGCGGTTCCCAATGGTGGCGCCCTACCAGGTCTTTCCGACCAGGGATGGCGCGCTGATGATCTCGGGCGGCAACGATCGCCTCTTTGCCGCACTCTGCTCGATCGTAGAGCTGCCCGCCCTGGTGGACGATCCCCGCTTCCGGTCGAACCGCGACCGGGTCGTGAATCGTGACGAGCTGTGCGCGATCCTCGAGCAACGGCTCCGCGAGCGCGACTCGGCGGACTGGCAGGCGCGACTGTCGGAGGGAGGCGTTCCGGTGGCACCGGTGGCCGACGTCGCAGACGTTGTCCGGGCCCCTCAGACCGAGGCACTCGGGATCCTGCAGCCCCTCCCCCACCCGTCGATCCCCGACCTGAAGCTCGCCGCCCTTCCCCTCTCGTTCGACGGCGAACGGGCACTTCACCGTTTTGCCCCGCCCTCCGTCGGCGAGCACACCGCCGAGATCCTCCGTGAGGCCGGCTACGAGACCGAAGAGATCGCGGCGCTTGCCGCAGAAGGAGTTATCGGAGAATGAGCCATCTGTCCGCATCGTTCAGCGCCACTTTCCGCGTCAGGCTGTCGGACGCGCCAGGATCGTTCGCACGCCTCGCCCAGGCGATCGGGGACGCGGGCGGCTCGTTCGGCGCCATCGACCTCGTGCGCGTGGAAAAGGACACCAAGGTTCGCGATGTCACTGTGGAGGCATCGGACGCCGACCACCTCGCGCGCATCATCGAGAGCGTGCGCGAGACCGAAGGCGTCGAGGTCGAGCGCGTCTCCGACCGCACGTTCCTCATGCACCTCGGCGGCAAGATCGAGATGCGCTCGAAGGTTCCTGTCAAGACGCGCGACGACCTCTCGATGGCCTACACCCCGGGCGTCGCCCGGATCTGCATGGCGATCGCGGACGACCGCGAAGCGGCCTGGAACCTGACCATCAAGCAGAACACCGTCGCGGTCGTCTCCGACGGCACGGCCGTCCTCGGGCTCGGTGACATCGGGCCGGAGGCCGCGATGCCCGTGATGGAAGGGAAGGCACTGCTGTTCAAGGAGTTCGGCGGGGTTGACGCCTGGCCGCTTTGCCTGGACACGAAGGACACCGACGAGATCGTCGCGATCGTGAAGGCCATCGCACCCGGCTTCGGCGGTATCAACCTCGAGGACATCTCCGCGCCCCGCTGCTTCGAGATCGAACAGCGGTTGCGCGCCGAGCTCGATATCCCCGTCTTCCACGACGACCAGCACGGCACCGCGATCGTCGTGCTCGCCGCACTCCTGAACGCGCTTCGCGTCGTTGACAAGAAAATCGAAGACGTGAAGATCGTGACGACGGGTGTCGGCGCGGCGGGCGTGGCGGTGACGGACATCCTGCTCAACGCCGGTGTGCGCACCATGATCGGCTGCGACCAGAGAGGCGCCATCTATGACGGGCGCGAGGATCTGAACTCGATCAAGCAGGCCTACGCGGAGCGAACGAATCCCGGTCGGATCAAGGGGTCGGCGGACGAACTGCTCGCGGGTGCCGACGTGTATCTCGGGCTGTCGTTGCCGGGCGCGGTCTCACGTGCCGGAATCGAGCGGATGGCCGACAACGCAATCGTCTTCGCGATGGCGAACCCGACGCCGGAGATCGCGCCGGAGGACCTACCGCCGGGCAAGGTCGCGGTCGTGGCGACGGGCCGCTCCGACTACCCGAACCAGATCAACAACGTGCTCGCGTTCCCCGGTGTCTTCCGGGGAGCGCTCGACGTCCGGGCGAGCACGATCACAGAGGGCATGAAGGTCGCCGCAGGCCACGCCATCGCGTCGGTGATCGCGGCCGACGAACTGGGGCCGGAATACGTGGTTCCGAGCGTCTTCAACCGCGAGGTCGCGGCGGCGGTCGCGACTGCCGTAGCCGGAGCCGCCGAGCGCGACGGCGTAGCACGGCGCTCGCACACCTGAGGTCGGGCAACACCGCGGGTGGGATACACCCGCGACCCCCTGATGGGCGTTCGCGGGCAGGACGGGTTCCGCCCCTACTCGTAGTGCAGGGCCTCTAGGGGGTCGAGCTTTGCTGCGCGGTGCGCCGGGAAGATCGCTGCGAGGACTCCGACGAGCACCGCAGCGACCGCAAAGACGATCACCTGCAGCGTCGGGAACGAAAAGTCGATCAGATCGATCTTGAGGATCAGCAGGCCCGCGAGGATCACGCCGAGGATGATCCCGATGACCGCGCCGATCATGGAGGTGATCACGCTCTCGTGCCGGATCATCCAGCGCGTCTGAGGCCGGGTCATCCCGATCGCGCGCAACATCCCGATCTCGCGCGTCCGCTCGAAGACGCTGAGGACGAGCGTGTTGATGATCCCGAAGAGGCTCACCACGATCGAGAGTGCGAGGAGGACGTAGAGGACGTTGAGAATCGACTTCAGCCCGGAGATCTGGTTCTCGACGAACTGCTCGCGCGTTGCGACCTTCGCGTTCGGGAACGGCGCGAGAGCCTTCTCGAGCGCGGCGGCGGTCGCCTCCGTCTCGCCACCGCGCATCAGCACGAACGAGTAGACGTTCTTCGGAGCCGGGTTCTCGGCGTCCCAGGCTGCGGCCGAGATCGTCACGGCACCGAACGGTGAGCCCCCGGACGGTGGGTTGAAGATGCCCCTGATGACGAAGGTGCCCGTGTTGCCGTTGACGAAGGTGACCTCGACCGGAGAGCCGACTCTCAGGTCGTGCTTCTTCGCGAACTCCTCGTCAATGAACGCGCCGTCCTTTCCGAGGTCGGCCAGGACGGCGTTCGACCCGGAGACCCAGTCGAGATTGATCACGGCTCCCGCACCCGGATCTACGGCGGTCGAGAAATCGGACGTACCGAAGACGAGCGTCTGACCGGTGCGCACGCTCCCGACCGCCATCACACCCGGTGCCCGGGCAGCAGCAGCAGCAGCATCGGCCGGGATCGGCGAGAAGTTGTTCCTGGCCGTGATCGCGTAGTCCCCGACGAAGATCTCGTTGACGGCGCCCGTGAACGTCTGCACCACGCTCCCGGCGAGTGTCGCGACGAGCGTCACGAGCGCCAGTCCGATCATCAGCGCGGCGGCCGTGGACGCTGTGCGCTGCGGGTTGCGGCGGGCATTGTCACGCGCCAGGGCACCGGCAGCGCCGCCAAACCGCGCGCCGGGCCAGCCGAGGATGCCCGTCAGGCCCGGAATCAGCGGCGCCGAGAGCATGGCGACCCCGATAAAGACCAGCACCATCCCGAGGATCATGAAGAGGAGGATCTTCGTCGTATCGAGGCCGGGGCCGAAGAGCCCCCAGAGCAGGCCTGCAAAGCCAAGCATCGTGATCACGACTGCGATGGGAGTCCGGAAACGGGCAAACCGTCCCGGGGCGATCGTCGCTCCTTCGCGCACTGCCGCAATCGGGGGCACACGCGTCGCCTTGAACGCCGGCAGGATGCTTGCGATCAATGTCACGGTGATCCCGAGCAGCAGCGAGACCACAATCGTGCGTGCGCTGAAGATGAGACCGCTGTTTGGCAACGTAAATCCGACGGCGTCGAAGAGCCTGAACAGTCCGGTTGCGAGCGCGAGGCCGAGGAACAGGCCGAGGATCGACGCAATCGTGCCCATCACGAGCGACTCGACGATCACGGAGAGCCGCACCTGACGACGTGATGCCCCGAGAGTCCGCAGGGTGGCAAGCTCGCGCGTCCTCTGCGCAATCGTGATCGACAGCGAGTTGAAGATGACGAACGCGCCGACGAAGAGGGCAATCACGCCGAACGCCAGCAGGAAGTAGCGGAGGAACGAGATGAACTCGTTCGTGGCTTTCGCGTCCTCGGCTGCCTGCTCGGTGCCCGTTCTGACCTGCGTGCCAGGAGGCAGGATCGCGCGGATCTCCCTGACGAGCTGCGACCTCGAGACACCCGGCTTACCGGCGACGCGGATCTGGTCGAGCTTTCCGACCTTACGGAAGAGCGCCTGCGCTGTAGGAAGGTCGAATCCCGCAAGCGTTGCACCGCCAATCGTGTCCACGGAGCCGAACTTGACGAGGCCGGAGATCCTGAACTGCACGACCGGGCCCTCGGCCTGGACACCGATCTCCTGGCCAACGTCGAGCTTCTTCCTCGAGGCGGTCGAGACATCTACCACGACCTCACCGCGGCCGGGCCACGCGCCCTTCTCGAGCGTGAGGGTGTTGAAGTCGGGCCTCGTCGGGTCTACGCTGAAACCGAGATTCGGTGCGCCCCCGAACACGATCGACGTACCGTCCCTACCGATCAGCTGCGCATCTCCGGCAACGCCGCCGATCGCATCGGCAACGTCCGGCAGTGCCGCGACCTCGGGCCGCAACGACTCCTGAAACGGCGGCGCCGTCGTACCTGACCCGTTCGAGATGTCGAAGGCCGACTTCCCCGTGATCGTCGCGTCCGTCCCCACGTACACGCTCGAGAAGATCGCATCGAATGCCCTGTCGATCGAGTCGGTGAGCACGAACGTCCCACTCACCATCGTCACGCCGAGAATCACCGCGAGAGCCGTGAGGGCTGTCCGCAGCTTCCTTCCCGCCATGCCCTTCAGCGAGAACCTGATCACTCCGAGCTGATCGCTTCCATCGCAGCGCCGATCTCGGGTGCGGAGGCTCCCGCAAGCTCACGCACGATGATTCCGTCTGCGAGGAACAGCACCCTGTCGGCGATTGCCGACGCACGCGCCTCGTGCGTGACCATGACGACGGTCTGCCCCATCTCCTCGACCGCATGACGGAGGAGCTCCAGGATCTCACCGCCCGTTCTCGAGTCGAGGTTCCCGGTGGGCTCGTCGGCAAAGACGACGGAGGGCCGCGAGACGAGCGCCCGCGCGATGGCGACGCGCTGCTGCTGGCCACCGGAGAGCTCGGAGGGGCGATGGTGAAGCCTGTCCCCGAGACCCACCGAGCCGATCAGCTCGTCCAGCCAGGCTCTGTCAGGCTTGACCCCGGCAATCGTCAGAGGCAGCATGATGTTCTCCTCGGCATTCAGCATCGGGAGAAGGTTGAAGAACTGAAAGACGAACCCGATGTGCTCGCGCCGGAGCTTCGTCAGCTCGCTGTCGCCGAGGTCGGTTATCTCCTTGCCGGCGACGGTGACCAAGCCGGTGCTCGGCCTGTCGAGTCCGGCGAGGATGTGCATCAGCGTGGATTTACCGGAGCCGGACGGACCCATCACAGCCGTCAACTCGCCTGCGGGAACATCGACCGAGACACCGCGCAATGCATCCACAGCGGTATCTCCGTCGCCGTAGCGCCGCGTCACATCCCGTGCGACGAGAACCGCCCTCCCACCCCCACTCTCCACCCGTGCCTCCCGGCTCGATCCACCCGGATCATTAGACAAAACATCTACAGATGGTCGCATCGTACCCATCGAGCCGCTAGCCGCCGAGCTGCATCCGCTCCGCTGCTTCTGTCAGCACAACCCGAAGGATTGTCACGATCTCGTCCATCTCTGCCTCGCCCGCGATCAGCGGCGGCGAGATCTGGATCACCGGCTCGCCGCGGTCGTCCTGGCGGCAGATCAACCCGGCTTCGAAGAGCGCCGTTGAGAGGAAGCCTCGCAGCAGCGACTCGCACTCGTCGTCGTTGAAGGTCTCTCGCGTCTCCTTGTCCTTCACGAGCTCGAGCGCGTAGAAGAAGCCGGTGCCGCGCACGTCGCCGACGATCGGCAGGTCGAGCAGCGTCTCGAGCCTGGCACGGAAGACGTCCTGCGTCTCTCGCACGTGCTCGATGATGCCCTCGCGCTTCATGATCTCGATGTTCTTCAGGGCGATGGCGCACATCACGGGATGTCCGCCGAAGGTCATGCCGTGGGAGTAGCTCGACTTTGCACCGAGGAACGGTTCCATCACCTTGTCGCTCGCGATCACCGCTCCGATCGGGCCATACGACGAGGAGAGGCCCTTGGCGCAGCAGATGATGTCGGGCCTGATGTCGTATCGCTCCGAGCCGAACCAGTGGCCGAGCCGGCCGAAGCCGGTGATCACCTCGTCGGCAGAGAGCAGGATGTCGTACGCGTCGCAGATCGCCCGCACACCCGCCCAGTAGCCCGCAGGAGGCGTAAAACACCCTCCGGCGTTCTGCACCGGCTCCATGTGGACGAGGCACACGGTCTCCGGGCCCATCGCGAGAATCGCCTGCTCGAGGTCGTCGAGGAGGAACTGCGTGAACGTCGCCTCGGTCTCGTCGGCCGGCCGATAGTAGCGATTCGTGTTGTGGACGTGGCGTACCTCGGGCACGAGCGGCTCGAAGACTCCCCGCAGGGACGGGCAGCCGTTGATCGAGAGCGCACCCATCGTCGTGCCGTGGTAGGAGATATACCGCGCGATCGCCTTGTAGCGGAGCGGCCCGCCGTGATTACCGCGCGCCACGTAGTACTGCCGTGCGAGCTTCCACGCCGCCTCGACCGCCTCGGAGCCACCTGAGACGAAGAACACGCGATTCAGGTCACCGGGTGCGAGCGAGGCCAGCTCGGTCGCGAGCTCGATCGCCTTCGGATGGGCATACGACCAGTTGGTGTAGAACGGCAGCTCGCGCATCTGCTCGAGCGCAGCCTGGCCGATCTCCTCGCCGTAGCCGTAGCCGATGTTGACCGAGAAGAGGCCCGCGAGAGCGTCGAGGTAGCGCTTGCCGTTCGCGTCCCAGAGGTAACAGCCGTCGCCCTTGACGATGATCGGCACGTCCTGTCCCTCGCCGAAGCCACCCATGCGGGTGAAGTGCATCCAGAGGTGATCTCGCGCGTTCTGTTGCAGGTCAGCTGCGGCCACTTTTCGCGCCTTTCTGTGTGGGAACGATGAGCACCGGAGTCGATGACCGTTGCATGGGCTTGCGTACCACTGATCCGGGTAGAGCACCGCTGACGGGGTTCCCCCCGACGGCTCCAACGATAATCGTACCGGCCCCGAGCTCAGCGGCAACTGCCCTGACGACCGCCCGCGATCCGACACCCTCGGGTTGGCTGCGAACGTCGGTCGATTTACCCTCGACGACAGGGCCACCAGAGCTGCTGATCTCGTACCCGAGGACGATGCAGACATCAACCCGACGAAGCGGCGCCCTGCCGGATGGTGTTACGCATCGAGCACTGCGGGGTCTGCAACCTCCGTGTGCCGCTGGAAGAACGCACGATGGTTCAACCAGCGCCAGAGCATGAGAATGACCCCCATGATCATGAACGCGATGGCGATGACAAGCGGTGGGCCGAGGCCAAACCACGCATTCCCCGACTCCGAGTTGGCGGGATCGGACAGGTCGATGATCGACTTGACGAGGATAAAGCCCATCATGATCGCTCCGAGGAGGGGAACGACGCCGACGAGAACGAAGGTCTTGACACTCCTCGTCAACTGCTTTCTGAAGAAGTAGACACAGGCGAGTCCCGTGACGCCGTAGTAGAGCGCTATGAACATGCCGATCGAGGCGATCGAGTCGTAGAGGATGTTCTTACTTACGAGCGTGAGCCCCACGTACCAGACGATCGAGATCACGGCCACCCAGATCGTTGCCGTTCCTGGCGCGAGGTATTTCGGGTGCACGTTGCCGAGTTGCTTCGGGAACGCTCCCTGAATGGACATCGCCAGCGTAGACCGCGTGGCCGGGAGAATCGTCGTCTGGGTCGAGGAGGCGGCGGACGTGAGGACGGCGAGGAGCAGGATCTTGTCGAACGGGGAGCCGAGCACGTCACGTCCGAGCGCGGCGAGGACGTCGATTTCGTTCGCGACGAGGAATGCAGGACCATGAAACGCCTGCGCGGCGACTGCGACGATGACATAGATGGCGAGCAGGATGATCGTGCTCAGGATCGCAGCCCGGCCCGGTGTCCTCGTCGAGTCCTTCGTCTCCTCGTTGACGCTGACCGCGGAGTCCCAACCCCAGTAGATGAAAATGGCCACGAGGATGCCTGCCACAAGGGCACTGAACGACGAGATCTCGAACGGGTTCATCCAGTTCAGCGAGGGCCTGATCGAGCCGGCCGGAGCCGTGGTGTAGACCTTGTACAGCGCAACGGCTGCAAAGATCATGAGCGCCGTGATCTCGACGGCGAGCAGCACGTACTGCGACCGTGCCGATGCCTCGATGCCGACATAACAGATGCTGCTCATGACGACGATCCAGAGCACACCAATCACGGTGACCCAGAATGTGCTGTCCGCAAGGCCGTCCAGGCCAACGAGCAGGAAGCTGTACTCACCGGCGATCTCCGCCAGGTTGGCGATGACGATCACCTGAGCGGTCACAGCCGCCCAGCCGCCGAGCCAGCCGACCTAGGGCCCGAAGGCCTTTGTCGCCCACGTAAACGTCGTCCCGCAGTCGGGATCGGCCTTGTTGAGGTAGTAGAACCCCACTGCGATGAAGAGCATCGGGACAAACGCCACCCATATGATCGCCGGCGAGAAGAGGCCGCCTGCAGCGACGATGAGGCCGAGTGCGGCGGCGAAGCTATAGCCGGGGGCGGCCGAGGCGACCCCGATCACGATGCTGGAGAGCAGGCCGAGAACCCCTGTGCGAAGTCCCTTCTCGCCGGGAGCCGATCCCGGTGGAAGCGTATTCCTCCCCACTGTCATCGAGTTCTCCTTTACCTCATCGCGACCGTCAAACCCCCTCTGTCCCGTCCGCATCCGGCCGGGCTCGGCCTCGCGGGCAAGAGGGATGCCGGATCAGTCCAGTTTCACACAGACGTGCTTGACCCGCGTGTACTCCTCCATCGAGTAGGCCGACATGTCCTTGCCGTAGCCGGACTCCTTGAAGCCGCCGTGGGGCATCTCGGGCGTGAGCGGGAACAGGTGCTCGTTGATCCAGACGCAGCCGAAGTCGAGTCCGGCTGCGACCTTCATCGCCCGCCCCACGTTCTCCGAGAACACTGACGAGGCGAGGCCGTAGCGGACATCGTTTGCCATCGCGACCGCCTGCTCGTCGGAGGT
>JBAXFL010000017.1:0-45079 GCA_037139935.1 Thermoleophilia bacterium
AGCGATCACCTGCTGTCTGCCCAGACGTGCAGGAGGTCGAGCATCACGCGGTCGGGGGTACCGCTGATGAGCGGTGCGATCCGGTCATTGAAGGTGGCGAAGATATGATCACTATTGACTTCGGCCGCGTCGGCTGCTGTATCAAAGACACCGATTCCACGAACGAGTCCCGCAGCGGGGTCGCCCACGATTAGCACGGTGCTCAATGCCGGGTTGATTTCGACATAGTCGTGGACGAAATCAGAATAGAGCGCAGCGACCTCGTCATAGTGGCCAGGCTTGACATGCAACGTGAACTCGACAACCTCGGTCATGGTACTCCTCTCGATCGCTTATACAAGGGCGTTAGGAACCCTACAACACGCTACGCGCTCAGTCGCAAGACTCGGGAGATGCTACCCCCGCGGCGCCGGGGTTGCGTGCGGCGAGTCGAACGGATCATTCACTCGCGATTCGCGCCGGCAAGGTTCGCGCCGGCAAGGTTCGCGCCGGCGAGGTTCGCGCGGCTGAGGGTCGCGTAGCCGAGGTGCGCATGGGTGAGGTTCGCATCGGTGAGGTTCGCATCGGTGAGGTTCGCAACGGTGAGGTTTGCGTCGGTGAGGTTTGCGTCGGTGAGGCCTGCATGAGTGAGATTCGCAACGGTGAGATTCGCAACGGTGAGGTTTGCGCCGGCGAGGTTTGCGCGGGTGAGGTTTGCTTGCTTGAGATTCGCAGCGGCGAGGTTTGCACTGGTGAGGTTCGCATCAGTGAGGTTCGCACGGGTGATGTTCGCACGGGTGATGTTCGCGTAGCTGAAGTCCGCACTGATGAGGTTCGCCCGGTCGAGGTTCGCACGGGTGAGGTTCGCACGGGTGAGGGTCGCGTAGCTGAGGTTTGCGTAGCTGAGGTTTGCGTCGGTGAGGTTCGCGTCGGTGAGGTTCGCACCGACGAGGTTCGCACCGACGAGGTTCGCACCGACGAGGTTCGCACCGACGAGTGAGTCACCCTCGACCTCGTGCAGTAGCACTCCCGAGTCGGTTCGTATCTCCGCCACGTGGAGAGGATACGACAACGAGAGGATGTTAGCCACAGTGCAGAAGACCTCTCTTCACTGACGCATCTCTTGCCGGCGGCACCAGGGCCAGTTTTCCCGTATTGCATCCACATACGGAATCGCGGCGGTGCACCGGAGAGTCCGCCCTGTCCGAGACGGACACGGCTTGGAACTCGAGCCGCGCGCTTTGCCTCCAGGCGTCTGCGCGCCGGAACCAGCATCGCTCCGTGGCTACATGGAACAGGCTCGCTGACGTCAGATCGTCTCGCCGCTCTATGCTGATCTCGAGCGATGGCGATTACCCTGGGCCAACTCTCTACCTTTCTTGCCGTCGCTCGGACAGGCTCGGTGAAACGCGCCTCCGAGCAGCTTTACGTCACGCAACCGTCCGTCTCTGCCGCACTCGCAGCGCTCTCGCGAGAACTCGGTGTTATCCTCACCGAACGGGTCGGGCGAGGTGTGCGCCTCACTGCAGCCGGGGAGGCCTTTTTGCCCCATGCGACCGACATCCTCGGGGCACTCGTGCAGGGGAGACGCGCCGCGCACGAGGCTGCCGAGATCATGACCCGCGAAGTGCGTATCGCTGCCGTGACGACCGCGGCGGAGTACATCGTCCCCCCGATCCTGCGGCGATTCGCGGAAGACCATCCCGAGATCACGCTGACGCTCGAGGTCGGTAATCGGGAGCACGTCTTCGAGAAAGTGCTCGACAGGGCAGTTGACGTAGCTATCGGTGGCTCGCCCGGGACTGCGCTTGGTCTCGTCGGCCACCCGTTTCTCCGCAACGACGTCGTCCTGATCGTGCCGCCGGAGAGCGACCTAGCCGGCCGAAAGACCGTGACCTTCTCCGGACTGAGCGATCGAACCTGGCTCCTGCGAGAGGAGGGCTCGGGGACGAGGGCTATGGTCGAAGGACTGCTTGCACGGAACGACATTTCTCCCACAACGTTGACGCTCGGCTCGAACGGAGCGATCAAGCAAGGGGTACGGATGGGCCTCGGGATATCACTCCAGTCACGCGCAGCCATTGGACTCGAGCTTCGAACGGGTTTCCTCGCGACCGTTCGGCTCCGGGGCCTCCCCGTTCGTCACTGGTATGCCTTGACGATCGAGGGAGATCACCTCCGTCCAGCCGTCGCGTGCTTCCTGGAGTTCGTCACGAGCGACGCCGCGCGCTCAGTGATCCTGGAGGTCGATGGATAACGATAAGCAATACATAGACGGCTATCTATGTTTTTCTACTAAAGTTTGATTGTATTCGATCGAATAGCCGGGTACCTTTGTGGAGATCGAGAATCTCGGAAACAGGGATATTTCGAGCCGTATCAACCAGAGGTTGTTCTGATTCGGCTTCGTGATGTCGTAAACGAGGAGGCTACAGATGACATCGATGTCCGGACCCGCAGACAATCCATCGAAGGACCGCTGGTCGTCCGGTGTCACGCCGTACGCGGAGATGGGGTACTACGACGCGGACTACGAGCCGAAGGACACCGACATCCTGGCCGCGTTCAGAATCACCCCTCAGCCGGGAATTGACGCCATAGAGGCAGCCGCTGCCGTTGCCGGAGAGTCGTCTACCGCGACATGGACAGTCGTCTGGACTGACAGGCTGACCGATTACCAGCACTACCAGGCGAAAGCGTATCGCGTCGAACCCGTCCCCGGGGTCGAGGGCCAATACATCGCACGCATCGCCTACGACCTCGATCTGTTCGAGGAGGGATCGATTGCAAATCTCTCCTCCTCGATCATCGGGAACGTCTTTGGCTTCAAGGCCCTCAAGGCACTGCGCCTCGAGGACATGCGTATTCCGACGCAGTACGTGAAGACCTTCCAAGGGCCGCCACACGGGATCGTGATGGAACGCGAGATGCTCGACAAGTTCGGCCGGCCGTTGCTCGGAGCGACCGTCAAACCGAAACTCGGGCTCTCCGCCAAGAACTACGGCCGCGTGGTCTACGAGGCGCTTCGCGGTGGCCTCGACTTCACGAAGGACGACGAGAACATCAACTCGCAGCCGTTCATGCGCTGGCGCGACCGGTTCGTGTACGCGACAGAAGCGGTGAACAAGGCGCAGGCAGCAACCGGCGAACTCAAGGCCCACTACATGAACGTGACAGCCGGCACCATGGAGGACATGTACGAGCGCGCGGAGTTTGCCAAGGAGATCGGTGCCCTGATCATCATGATGGATCTCACGGTCGGTTACACGGCAATGACCTCGATGTCCAAGTGGGCACGGGCGAACGGCATGATCCTTCATCTCCACCGCGCCGGGCACGGGACATACACGCGCCAGAAGAACCACGGCGTCAGCTTCAGGGTGATAGCGAAGTGGTGCCGCCTGCTCGGCGTAGACCACATTCACGCAGGCACCGTCGTCGGCAAGCTCGAAGGCGATCCAGCCATGGTCAAGGGGTACTACGACACGCTGCGGAAGGACTTCATCAAGGAAGACCCGGAAACCGGAATCTACTTCGACCAGGACTGGGCCTCGATGCCGGCCGTGATGCCCGTCGCCTCGGGCGGTATCCACGCAGGGCAGATGCATCAACTGCTCCACTACTTCGGCGAGGACGTCGTGCTCCAGTTTGGCGGCGGCACGATCGGGCACCCGATGGGGATTGCGGCCGGCGCAACGGCAAACCGCGTCGCCGTCGAAGCGATGATCCAGGCGAGGAACGAGGGACGCGAGTTCTACGAGGAGGGGCCGGACATTCTGGCGAGAGCCGCCAAGGGCTGCCCCGAACTCGACGCTGCACTCGAGATCTGGAAAGACATTACATTCAACTACGAGTCAACCGACACCCCGGATTTTCTCGTGACTCCAACGGTCGGCTGAAGGGGGAATTTCGATGCGCATTACTCAGGGAGCGTTTTCCTATCTCGCCGATCTGACCGACGAGCAGATCGAGGCACAACTACGGTATGCGCTGCAGAACGGGTGGTCGATCTCGGTCGAGTACACGGACGATCCTCACCCGCGCAACTCGTACTGGGATCTATGGGGCACACCGATGTTCGATCTCTCGGTCGATGAGGTCGAGACCGCGATGCGTGAAGTTCGTGCCTGCCGCGAAGGATTCCCCTCGCACTACATCAAGGTGATTGCCTCCGACGCCTCGTACAATCGGCAGTCAACGGCGCTCAGCTTCATCGTCAACCGACCCGCTGTTGAGCCAGGATTCCGGCTCGACCGCACGGATGCGCACGATCGCGTGGTTCGTTACGGGCTTCACTCCTACGCGACAGAGCAGCCACCGGGGCAAAGATACGGGCAGGGGTCGGAGGAATGACCACCGAGACCTCGGCAGCAGAAACAGCTGTCGAGGCTGATCTCGGCGCTGTACTCGCAGAGACGAATGTCATCGAAGTACTGGATCAACTCGACCGTGACCTTGTCGGACTCGAGCCGGTAAAGACGCGGATCCGCGAGATCGCGGCTCTCCTTGTCGTCGATCGGCTCCGGACCGAGGTCGGGCTCACGTCCGACCGGCCATCGCTCCACATGTCGTTCACCGGGAACCCCGGCACCGGCAAGACAACCGTCGCGCTGCGGATCGCCGACATCCTTCACCGCCTCGGCTACATAGAGAAGGCTCAGGTTGTCGCCTGCACACGTGACGATCTGGTCGGTCAGTACGTCGGCCACACGGCGCCGAAGACGAAGGAAGTGCTGAAGCGTGCCTACGGCGGCGTGCTCTTCATCGACGAGGCGTATTACCTGTTCAGGCCCGAGAACGAACGGGACTATGGCCAGGAGGCGATCGAGATTCTCTTGCAGGTGATGGAGGCCCAGCGGGATCAGCTCGTTGTCGTCTTCGCCGGGTACCGAGATCGGATGGATGATTTCTTCGGTTCCAACCCGGGTCTGAGCTCGCGGGTCGCGCACCACATCGACTTCCCTGACTACGCATTAGAGGAGCTGATCGCGATCGCCGACATGATGCTCGACCAGCAGAGCTACCAGTTCTCCGACGAGGCGCGGGAGACATTTCTCGAGTATCTCGCACTCCGACTCGCCCGCCCCCGCTTCTCGCACGCGCGCAGCGTCCGCAATGCGATCGATCGTGCTCGCCTGCGGCAGGCAAACCGCCTCTTCGCCCAGGGCGGCAAGCTCAGCATCGAGCAGTTGACGACGATCCTGCCCGAAGATATCCGTAGAAGCAGCGTCTTCAGCGGCCACACACCAGAAGCCATCGACCCTGCAAGGAGCGCTGCCTGATGCCTCAACCCGTCATCCTCGGCGTCGTCGGAGACTCGGCAGCCGGCAAGACAACCCTCACCCGCGGCCTAGTGCGCCTTCTCGGCGAAGACAACGTGACCCACGTCTGTACCGATGACTACCACCGCTACGATCGTAAGCAGCGAGCCGAGCTGAACCTTACTCCGCTACACCCCGATTGCAACTACGTTGACATGATCGCGCAGCATCTCGCTCACCTTCATAACGGAGAGCCGATTCTGAAGCCGGTCTATCAACACCACGATGGCACATTTGGAGCGCCGGTCTACATCAAGCCGACCCGCTTCGCGGTGGTCGAGGGCCTACTCGGCTACCACACCGCGGCAATGCGCGATGTCTACCACGTGCGCGTCTTTCTCTCCCCACCCGAGGAACTGCGCCGCACGTGGAAGGTACAGCGCGACTGTTCTCGCCGTGGCTACACCACCGATGAGGTGCTCGCCGAACTCGACCGGCGCGAAGCCGACGCGAGCGAATTCATTCGACCACAGGAGCGCTACTCCGACATCGTCGTACGCTATCTCCCAAACCGTGATGGTAAGAGCGACCAGGAACATCTCGACGCTGAACTCGTACTCCGCTCAAGCCTCCGCCACCCCGACCTGAGTGGCCTCGTCGGTGGAGACGCTGGGATCTCCATGAGCGAGCGCAGCAACGGCGAGGTGCTCCTTCGTGTCGCCGGTTCGGTTGCCCCGGAAACAGCCGCCGAGATCGAGGAGGAAATCTGGGATCGGATGCATTTCGCAAGCCACCTTCGTACCGAGCGGCTGGGAGAGTTCACAATCGGCACCGACCTCCATCGCTCGGAGTCGCTCGCAGTCATTCAGGTGCTCATCCTCTACCATCTGCTCACCGCGAGAGCGAGCCTCGCACTCGGCGGCGCCGGAACGCGCTCGCCCGCGACAGAGACCGTCTAAGAACTCGAATCACAATCAGACTTGTGTCGCCGGAAAGCGCTGGGCGGAGCGTTGTCTTTCTCTCATAGGGGCATGGTCGATCTCGGCCAGCCTCCGGGACGTGGTGCCGTCCAGATGCCAGGCCTCTCTCTCCCTCTTTGTCATGACCGACGTAGGCTGCCGTCGGACACGGTGTGTGTGGAGAGAGAGAGAGAGAGAGACGATGGACGCATCGGGCCGTGCGGGCCTCCGCATCTCGTTGCTCCCACATCCTGACGGCCCCGAGAAACGCTTCGCGAGCATGCAGAACAGTAGGTGCAGGCTCAGCCTACGTTGCGCACGTCGGCAAGGATCGCAGTGGGCTCGACGCCTCACACGACCCCGGAGAACTCACGCTAGTCACGAATCATTCCCTCGACATCCGCACCGGTGAGGTCGCTACCTTCGAGAGCCACCTGAAAAAGGTCTGCGTGCCGGAGGCTTGCACCCGTAAGATTTGCTCCTTTGAGATTCGCACTGACAAGGTGTGCACCCTCGAGGTTCGCACCGCTGAGGTTCGCATCGAGGAGATTCGCACCGAAGAGGTCTGCGCCCGTGAGGTCTGCGCCCGTGAGGTCTGCGCCCGTGAGGTCTGCGCGGCCAATGTATGCACCGGGAAGGTTCGCACGCGTGCAGTTTGCGCCAGCGAGGTTCGCATCGAGAAGGCGCGTACGGAAAAGGTTCGCACCGGCCAGGTTCGCACCGGCCAGGTCCGCACCGGCCAAGTAGGCACCGGCCAGGTTCGCACCGGCCAGGTTCGCACCCTCGAGGTTCGCACCCTCGAGGTTCGCACCGGCGAGATAGGCGCCGGCAAGATAGGCGCCGGCCAGGTTTGCACCAGCCAGAGTTGAACCCTCGTGGGCGTACAACAAGGCTCCGGAGAAGTCGCGTACCTCGACGATGGGGAAAGCCTAGATCCGTTTCCTCCCGGAGGCAAACCCTGCCTTGTCCCCCTCGACGGCGAAGTGGATGCATCGCCCAACCCGCGGCAGTCGGAACGAGAACCACGGCCAGAAGGCGGCGAACTCACGCCGTGGAACGTGGCACACCGCCAACACCCCCCGGTCGCCAGAGGGCACGGCCACGACTCAAACTTTGCGCATTCATGGGCGGTGGATTCGACAGGTCGAGATATGGTGTGCCTCAACAATGACGAGCTTCGACGTACACCAGCATCTCTGGCCCCCCTCCTTCGTCGCTGCGTTGGCCGAGCGAGAGGTAGAGCCATATCTGGAGGGGACGATTCTGCATTGCTCCGAGGGTTCGTCGGAGACGGATCTCGACGCCCATGACCTCGGAACGCGGCTTGCCCTACTCGACCGCTACGGGATCGACGTCGCGGTCGTCTCACTCCAGCCGTCGCTCGGATTCCAGCTGCTCGACGACACCGATCGAGACCACCTCGAGCAGATCTGGGAAGAAGGCATCCTCGAAATCACCGCCGCCGCGAATGGCCGCATCAGGGCCCTCTCGGTCAGGCGACCCCGGGCCGGATTTTTCGGCGTAACGGTCGGCACCGAGTCGCTTACCGACATAGATGCGATCGAGACAACCCTCGACGCGCTGCGCGGCGGCGGCTACCTGTTTGTCCACCCGGTCGCCAGCTCTCCGCACCCCGACGCTCCCGCATGGTGGCCCGCCGTCGTGGAATACACGGGACACATGCAGGAGGCCTACTTCTTCTGGCTTGCGCACTGCCAGGAGAGATGGCCGGACGTCAACGTCGTCTTTGCCATCGGTGCAGGTGGCGGGCCGATACAACTCGAGCGCCTCGAATCCCGCGGGATTGAGATCAGCACAGCTCGGCACGACAACATCTTCTACGACACGGCGTCCTACGGCCATCGCGGCCTCGATCTCGAAATAGATCTGTTTGGCTCCGAGCAGATGGTTTTCGGAACAGACACGCCGGTCGTAAGCACTGCCGTCGGATGCGAGGCTCTTTCGGAACTCGGAGAGTCTACGGCACGACAGATCAGGGTGCAGAGCCCGCTCAGGCTCTTTCGGTGATCGAGAGCTGGATCGCAGGGCATATCCCGGGAAACCGCGATTTGACGCGGCCGGAACTGCGCGAGCTTGCCGGCGCAATCGTCGCAGAACGTGCTCTGTGGAACGATCACGTCCAGATTGACGAGGCTGAGCGACACTTTGTCCACCTCCACCGCGATCCCAACCTCGACGTCTGGATAATCTGCTGGTCGGCAGGGCAGGGCACGGGCTATCACGACCACGAACACTCAAAGGGCGCCGTGTACGTCTGCGACGGTGCCGTCGTCGAGGACTTCTATCACCGCGGTGAGGACGGCTGTATCCGCGAGCGGACGAACCGGTACGCGGCCGGCGAGCAGTTCGACTTCGACGCCTTCTACATCCATGGAGTGCGCTACGCCGAAGGACAGCCGGCCGTGACTGTCCATTGCTACTCGCCCCCACTGTGGCGTATGGGCCACTACGAGACCAACGAGAATGGCATCCTCCATCGCACCTCGACAACCTACGAGGACGAGTCTCCCGACCACAACCTAAGCCCGTAGGCACTGCTCACGCTCGCGCACCGAGCCTGAACCGGAGGATCGGCTCACCGCGACGGGATCATGCGTCCTCCTATGCCCTCATCGTCAGCGGGCGTCACGCAGCTTCGGCTGGCTGGCCGGAATAGCGCTCAACTGCGCAGCGGTTATTCCGAGAGAGTGTGAGACAGCATCGGGCGAGAGGGTCTTCAGGCTGGCACCGAGATCGTACGTCTTGATCGCGGCATCGGTGTACGTGAAGTAGAGGCGCGCCTCTTTCGTCCTGGATGCGTTCTCGAAGTAGTGCACCCATCCGGCAGGGAGGAACACCGTCTCACCCTCTTTGACCGAGTACTCGCTACCAACGCCGTTCACGATCATCCCGAACCTCGTAGACCCGTAGGTGACGAGCGCCAACTCGTTACCCGAATGCCAGTGCGGCACGCGGATAGCTCCGGGCTTCAGAACAACAGCCGCGAACGAGATACCGACGAGCACGGGGAAGGTCGCATCCGTGACCGAGCGAATCTCGCCGCCGGGAAAGACCGTCGGCACGACGGCGGCAAAGTTGCAGACATAGTCCGAAGCCGCGGGCGGCGGGGCGGCAAGCGTCGCAGCGGGGGCTGCAGGGGAAGCAGGGGCAGTTGCCGCACCGGCCACTGTCACTCCTGCAGCACTGATCGCGCTTGCCGCGCCGGCGGCAATGAACGTTCGACGGTCCATACCAACACTCCTCGTCACTTGTCATAGGTCTCGAGACGACACCTCCTTGCAGCGTCAATCTCCGAGACGGCTCCTGGCCAAAATAGCCTGATTACCCAGTGATCATAGTTCGCAATCAGCAAAAAGCTACCCCGGGTGGTGGTGACCCCGGGGGCGACGCTTCGAACCACGAGTGCGGCTAGTCAGACACCCGCTGGGCCCGGAAACCGACACCGACGTCGGCCACGAACTTCGGGGCTCCGACCGCACCGGTGAGAGACTTCCACGGACGGGGCAACAGCGTAGCGTCTCCCTGGCTGAGGAACTGGTCGAAAAGCCCGTATTTGCCCGCCACCTTCGCACACGAGATACCCATCGCGTGTAATCGGTACAGTCCTTTAGGAAAAGACCGGTTTTCGATCTTCTCGTCCTTTGCGACCCTGACTGTGCCGCAACCCGGGCCCTGCGGGCCCGCCGCCATGGCACTCGAGACGGCGAACATGGTGACGACGACCGTCACCCCGGCGATCCAGCGCATCTTCCTCAAGACGTCTTCTCCTCCGGTATCGGGCTCAGGTAGCCCTCGTGCAATCCGTCCGCGCCCGACCTACGAGCGAACATCAGGGCACGAGTCATATCCCGTGTTGCGGGTGAGCCGCATCTGGCTGTGCCCGCGTGCGTCCATCGTATAGATCTCGGCATTCCCATCCTGGAAGCTGAAGAACACGATCCGCTTTCCATCGCGCGACCAGCCAGGCCCCTTGGAGCGGTTAGGGCCCGCGAGCGCCACCTGGCTCCCACCGTCCGCGTCCATGACACGTATCCTGCCATCGTCGTCGTCAAAGGCAATCCGGCTGCCATCGGGTGACCAGGCCGGGTTGTGGCTACCGACTGCGGCGGTCGTCAGACGGCTCGGGTGACTGCCGTCTGAATCCATCACGTAGATCTCGAAAGCCCCATCTCTGTTACTCGTAAACGCTATCTGCTTGCCGTTCGGCGACCACGCTGGGTTCTTGTCGCCTGCCGCTGTCGCCGTACGTCGGGACGAATGGCTTCCGTCGGCGTCCATCACGTAGATCTCGAAGTTGCCGTCCCTGTTGCTCTTGTACGCAATCTGTTCTCCGTCCGGTGACCACGCTGGACCTTTCTCGTCGGCCGCTGTGTGGGTGAGACGGGTCTGATTCTTCCCGTCGGCGTCCATCACGTAGATCTCGAAGTTGCCGTCCCTGTTGCTCGTGAAGGCAATCCTGCTGCCGTCCGGCGACCACAACGGGTCGTAGTCCGCGGCTGTGTTCCTCGTGAGGTCGGTCTGGTTGGCGCCGTCCGCGTCCATCACGTAGACCTCGTAGTTGCCATCCCGTTTACTCGTGAAGGCGATGGCGCCGTCCCTGACCGGGGCGCTCTGATTATCGGCCGGACCAGCACAGCCGAACGCAGATGCGACGCCGACAGACACAAGAATCAGCGTGCAGATCATCGATCGATAGCTTATTTTCGACTACCCTTCTCCTGACGCAGGTACCGACGACCTGTGGCGACGCGGCCATCAGCACGCAGGCAACCACCGAGCCTGTGACCGGATTGGCCGGTAGATATTATCTCACTATATCGACGGAACTACAGTGGAAAGAGGCCCGGTTATGAGGCAACGCAAACCACGGAACACAGCGATCCTCTCGGCATTCGCGGCAGTGCTTGCGCTTGTCCTTCTCGCAGCACTACCGGCGGCTGCGACGCCATCCCCCAGAAAGAAGACCCTCACGGTCGCGCACGGCCCCGTCACGCTCCCGTATGTCGATGCTGCGCCGGAAGGGGCAAGCGTCGGTGACGTGCGAACGGTGTGGACGGCGCTCACGCTGCCCGGGAAGGTCGGGGAGATCGGCTATTTCTCCGGGTCGATGCTCACCGTTGCGGAGGAGAAGCCCGGCCCCGACCAGGAGCTACGGACTGCAAACTTCGTCTTCGTCGTAGGCGCGCAGGCCAACCAGATCGTCGTGGGTGGGATCGCCGCTTACAACAAGACGGCTCCGACCCTCGCGACGACGTCGATCACGATCCGGCCGATAATCGGGGGCTCCGGTAGCTTCGACGGCGCCCGGGGATCATGCCGCACCGTCCACTACCCGGACGGGACATGGACACACACCTTTACCTACTTTCTCGGCAACTAGGAGCCATCGATGTCCCAGCTTTCTCTCTCGCCCATCCAGCGCCGTGCAGGCCTCCTCGCCCTCGTCCTCGCGGGACTTGCCGTCGCTCTAGCCCCGGTCGTCCTTGCTGCCGTCCTCGACAAGACAGCAACACGCACGGTGCTTGCCGAAGCTCCAGCCCGCGGGGCTCCCGGCCGCGTGCTGGCACTGTCATCGGTATTTGTTCCCGGCGGTGTCACGCTCGCCAAACACCGACATGCGGGAACACAGGTCGCGACCATTCTCGCCGGAAAGCTCAACTACCACGTCTTCACGGGTGGCGTCGATGTCTACCGCACCGGTCCTGACGGGACGCCTTTGCTGTCACGAAGGGTCGAACCCGGAAAGACCACCGTCCTTGCGGTCGGGGACACGGTGGTGGAACAGCCCGGCTCGATCCACCAGGCCCAGAACAAGGGGACGGCGACCGTTCACATCGTGCTCGGCTCCCTGTTTCCGCGCGGAGCTCCGTCAGCGATTCCCGTTCCCTAGCCGGCGGAGGCGGACGATGACCTCGTCCGCCGGAACTACAGCGTGGCGAGCCAGGCCAAAAGCTCGTGAGACTCGGCTTGCGAGAGGTCACGAAGTGGCGCTCGAACATCGGGCCTGACAGCCACTCCGTGCGCGGCGAGGATGCGCTTCATCGCGGCCTGGCGGGGGAACCGCTCGACCGCAGCCCTGAGGGTCGCAAGCGAATCAGCACCGGCGGCGCTCGGCTCGCGGACGACAGCCGACACCTGTTCGGGAAAGGCGGCCGCAAGCGCCGACACGGCGCCCACCGCCCCACCCTCGATGCCGCGGTAAATGAGCGCCTCGGGGCCGACAAAGACGTCGAAGCCCAGCGAAAGATACGGCTCGAACGCCTCCCACGGTGCGTCGCTCACCTTCATCCCGACGAAGTTCGATGCCGCTTCGCGCAGGTTTCTCAACACGTCAAGCCCGATCGCGTAGCCACTCGTGCGGGCAAACTCGTAGACATAGAAGGGCAGCGGCGCGCACGCGTTCGCGGCGGCGGCGAAGTGCGCAAGCTGGGCGGGCTCGTCGAGCAGAAAGTACGGCGGGCCGATGACGGCAACCGCCGTAGCGCCCGCTTCGGAGGCGTCAGCTGCAAGGGCGACCGTATCCGCAGTCGTCTGTGCTCCACAGTGAACGGCAACATCGAGCCTCCCTCGGGCCGCCTCCACGAAGAGTCGAGAGCCCCGCTTCCGCTCCTCGACCGAGAACAGGACACCCTCGCCGTTTGTCCCGAACGCGAGGAGACCGTCGAGTCCCGCAGCAACATATCTCTCGACGAGCAGCCCGAACGCCTCCTCGTCGAGCTGATCCCCTCCGGCGAGGAGAGGAGTCACCGCGGCCGCAAGCGTCCCGTGCAGGACAGGGGTGGTGGACATGGCCGTGACTCTAGACTGCGAGGATATGGGCGCGCTGCAGATCGAGCGGGACGACGATGTCCTCCGGGTCACTCTGGCCCGACCCTCGTCGCGGAATGCGTTCGACGCGACGCTGATAGAGGAGCTGGCCGAGGCATTCGTTGACGTGGGAAAAGCGCGTGCCGTCGTGCTTGCGGGGGAAGGCGAGAGCTTCTGCGCCGGAGCCGACATCGAGTGGATGCGAAGCTCGGCATCACTCACGTACGAGGAGAACGTTGCCGACGCAAACGCCCTACGGCGGATGTTTGACACAATCGACAGCTGTCCGGCCCCCGTGATCGCCCTCGTTCAGGGACATGCTCTCGGCGGTGGAGCGGGACTGGTGGCGACCGCCGATATCGCGATCGCACACGAGCGGGCCGTCTTCGCCTTCTCGGAGGTCAAGCTCGGGATCATCCCAGCGGTGATATCTCCGTACGCGCTACGAAAGATCGGCGAGAGCGCTGCGCGTCGGTACTTCGTCACCGGTGAGCGCTTCGACGCAGCGACCGCCCTGAGAATCGGCCTCGTCCACGAGGTCACGGTTGATCTGGAGAGCGCTCTCCAGGTGATCCTCGGTGAGCTGCGCACGGCGGGGCCCCGGGCGGCACGACAGGCGAAGCGCCTCGTGCTCGACCGACCCGACGGATCGGAAACCGCCCGCCGCATTGCCGAACGACGAACGAGTGACGAGGGACAAGCGGGGCTACGGGCGTTTGTCGAGCGCGAACGCCCACCGTGGATGCCTCCACCGCAACCCGAAACGTGACCGCCCTCCTCGCGTTCCTGGCCGCCACCATCGCGGGCGGGGCAGACTTTGCCGGGGGCTACGCCTCACGTTTTGCAAACGGCATCCGGGTAGCCCTGTTCGCGCAGGTCGTCGGCCTGGCGTTCGCGCTACCGCTTTCGATCGCCTATGGCGCGGAGCGACTCGGGGCGGTGGATGCGTCATGGTCGCTCCTCGCGGGCGTCGCCGCCGCCTGTGGATTCGGCTGCTTCTACTCCGCCATGGGGCGCGGCCTGATCACCGTCGTCGCCCCGGTGTCTGCCGTCATGACTGCGATAGTCCCGGTGGGCTATGCCATCACTCGCGGTGAAAGGCCCGGCACCACTGCCCAGATCGGCCTCGTACTCGCACTCGTCGCGGTGATCGTCGTCTCGGTCGCACCGGGGACACAAAACGCCGATGCCGGAGCTGTGAACCGTGGCGTGCTTGCCCTTTCCCTCGCGAGCGGCCTGTTCTTCGGACTCTTCCTGATCGCATTCTCGCGGGTCTCGGAGCAGGCGGGCATGTGGCCCGTCACGCTCGAACGCGTCGCTGCTGCCGCAACCCTGGTCGTGCTCGCTCTCGCACTGACGCGCGGGCCGGTCGAGGCGGCTCGCCGCCTGCTCCCCTACGTGCTCGCAATCGGGGCAATCGACCTGGTTGCGTCGGTGCTTCTGTTGCTGGCATTGCAGCGCGGGCCCGTGGCAATCGCATCGGTCTTCGCGTCCCTGTACCCCGTCACAACGGTGCTCCTTGCAGGTGTCATCCTGCGCGAACGGCTTTCGCGACTGCAGTACGTGGGCGTTGTCTGCGCACTCGTCGCCGTCGCGGTCGCCTCGTCGGGATAGCCGTTCGAGGCCCATGACTCTCGAGGCAACTGCAATGGAGATAGCCGCACGAGCGCCCGTTGCGACGACCATGTCGGCACAGAGGCGCTTCGCGTGCAACCCGACTACACCGCCGCGGCCTCGTTGCCCGCGACTGCGCGAAGGAGCTTTCCGACAGAGATATTGACGAGCCACATCACGATCACGGCGCCGACATACGTCCAGAAGCCGTCGATCGAGAAGTGCGGTACGACCCAGACGGTGAACGCGAGGATCGCGACGTTGACGAAGAAGTAGGCGACGCCAAAGGTAAGGATAATCAGCGGGATCGCGATGAACGTCAGCAGCGGCTTGAGGAGGACGTTCGCGAGGCTGAACACCGCGCCAGCGAGGAGGAGCGGCCACCACCGCTCGACCAGGAAGCCGGAGAACACCCAGCCGGCAATAATGAGCGCCAGCACGTTTGCGCCCCAGACGACCAGAAGGCGGACGGCGAGGTACATCTGATGCGTCCTCCCTGCTCCCAGGATGTCCTAGAACAGCTTCTGCAGCTTCAACGCGACGCCCATATCACCCTTGATCTTCAGTTTGCCGGTCATATAGGCCGTCGTCGGGTTGGCGTCGCCGCTGGCGATCTTGAGCAGCGTCTTCTCGCTCGTGGAGAACGTACAGTCGGGCTCCTGACTGCCTTCGACGACCGAGACGACGCCGTCTGCGACGATCACCGTCCAGATACCGACATCCGCGATATCGAAAGCGAAGCTGTTGTTCACCCCCACCGTCTTGGCCGGGTCAACCTTCGAGGGCAAAGCATCGAAGAACTCCTGCACGGTCATCGGATCTCCCTGGTCGAACGGTTGGCCTGCATTCACGACGTCAGTCGAGTAGAGGATATCCGGAGGACGGAGTCGTCGCAGCAGCACCCGGAACACCAGGGCGCGGAAGAAAGAGACACGGGACGACGCCGAGCAAGGGTGCGAAGGCGCAGCAGACGAGTGCCGTCCTGAGGTCAACAGCATCGGCGATGGCGCCGAGGGCGACAGCGGCAAGCCCGCCGAGACCCATCGCAAGGCCGATCGAGAGCCCGGAGGCCATGCCGACATGCCGGGGGAGATACATCTGGCTCAGCACCATCGTGAGGCCAAAGGTGCCAACAACGCAGGTGCCGACCACCATGAGCGCTACGGCGCCCGCAACGCCCCCGACGAAAACGAAGACGAGGATCATGGGCGCAAGCACAGCCTGGGCAACAAGGAGCGTTCGTCGAATGCCCACCCGGTCTGCGATCGGTCCGAGCAGAAGCGTTCCCGCTGCGCCGGCGAACAGCATCAGGGCCAGAAGACGTGCTCCATCGGCCGCCGAGTTCCCGAGCGAGACGACCCAGAGCGGCACGAAGGTAAGGAGACCGAACCAGGCAACGCTGCGCAGGCCGATCACGCTCGTCAGGATCATCATCGCGCGCACGTCGTCCCTTCCATCCACGACGCCGCTTGCGGGCTCGCGCTGCACGCGCAGGCGCGAGACATAGGGGAGTGCCGCGAGCACAGCGAGGGAGGCCAGAATGACGGGCGCGGAGGCCAGCAGGCCTCCAGGACCGAGGCCGAGCCAGAGAACGAGCGGCGTGACGACGACGGGGCCGAGCGCGTAGCCGGTGTTGCCACCGATGTTGAAGAGGGACATGCCACTCGCACGCCTGTGCCCGCTCGCGAAGACCGCGCACTTTGCCCCCTCGGGATGAAAGCCGGCAATGCCGAGGCCCGACAGGAACAGGAGTACGAGGAGCAGTCCATAGGTCGGGGCGACTGCCGCGAGACCGATCCCTACTCCGGCGAGCGCAACCCCCACAGGCAGAAGCCAGAGTGCACCCCGGCGATCCGACCAGAGCCCGAACAGAGGTTGCGTGAGCGATGACGAGGCGAGGACGGCAAGCACAAGAACGGCAGTGAGCGTGTAGCTGAGGTCGAACTTCAGCGCAAAGAAGGGCAGCAGCGCCGGCACGCTCCCGGATGCGAAGTCCGCCGCGAGATGCCCACCGGACAGCATCGTCATGCCCTTGGGGTCGATGGACTGGCTCATACTCCCAGTCTAGGCCCCACGCGCCCCTCCACAGCTAGCCTGACAGCATGGCGGTGATCGAAGCAGAGGGGCTCGTGAAGGTGTACCGCTCGCGTGGGAGCGAGGTGCGCGCACTCGACGGCCTCGATCTCGCGGTACGGGAGGGGACGGTGCTCGGCCTCCTCGGGCCAAACGGGGCCGGCAAGACGACGACGGTGCGGATCCTCTCCACTCTCCTGCGCGCGGATGCAGGGCGTGCAACCATCGCAGGGCTCGATGTTGCACGCGACGCACAGGCGGTACGCCGCCTGATCGGCCTCTCCGGCCAATACGCGGCGATCGACGAGAACCTCACCGGGCGCGAGAACCTCTGGATGTTCGGGCGCCTGTACCAGATCGGGTCTGCCGCCGCAAAGCGGCGCGCCACCGAACTGCTCGTACAGTTCGATCTCGAGAACGCAGGCGACCGCGTGGCCAAAACCTACTCCGGCGGGATGCGTCGTCGCCTCGACCTCGCAGCCGCGTTGATCGGCAGGCCGACGTTGCTGTTCCTCGACGAGCCAACAACCGGGCTCGACCCACGTAGCCGCCTCGGGATGTGGGACGTCATCCGGGGTCAGGTTCGCAAAGGGACAACGGTGCTCCTGACAACGCAGTATCTGGAGGAAGCGGACGCACTCGCAGACGAGATAGCCGTGGTAGATGCCGGCACGATCATCGCGCGTGGGACGGCCGACGATCTGAAGACGCAGGTCGGTGGCGAGCGGATCGAGATCGTCGTCCATGACGGCGACCTCCTGCACCGTGCGGCACAGGTCGCGGCCCCGGACGGCTCCGCCACCGTGGACGAGCACACCCGGCGGCTGACCGTCGCAGCCGAGGGCGGCGCACAGCAACTCGTCGATGTGGTGCTCCGCCTTGGTGAGGCACAGATCCGCGTCGATGACGTCGGCCTTCGACGCCCGACGCTCGACGATGTCTTCCTGGCGCTCACGGGCCATGCGGCAGAGCGCGCGGCGACCGACGACGAGACTGCGACGGCCGGGAAGAAGGGCCGATGAGCAGCCTACGGATCGCGGTCGCCGACGGCATCGTCATCAGCTGGCGCAACCTCAAGCGGGTACCACGCATCCCGGAGCTCGCCATCTTCGCGATCCTCCAGTCAATCATGTTCGTACTGCTGTTCGCGTTCGTCTTTGGTGGGGCGATCCCCCTTCCCGGTGGGGGCTCCTACCGCGAGTTCCTGATGCCCGGCATCTTCGTCCAGACCCTCGCGTTCGCCGCGATCACGACGGCGGTCTCGATCGCCGACGACATGACCAAGGGGCTGATCGACCGCTTCCGTTCGCTGCCGATGGCGCGTTCGGCCGTACTCAGCGGCCGCACGTTCGCCGACATCGTCTACAACATCGGGATTCTCGCCGTCCTGATGATAACCGGCCTCGCGATCGGCTGGCGCGTCAACGACGGCGCTCGCGACTTTCTCGCAGGAGTCGTCCTGCTCCTCTTCTTCACGTATGCGATGGCCTGGATCGGCGTCTTCCTCGGGCTCTCCGTCCCCACGGTCGAGGTGGCACAACAGGTTGGTTTCCTCGTCATCTTCCCGGTCACCTTCCTTTCGAACGCCTTCGTACCGACAGAGACGCTCCCGGCTGTCCTGCAGCCGATAGCCGAGTGGAATCCCGTGAGCTCCCTGACGGGAGCCACCCGCGAGCTGTTTGGCAACCCGAACCCGTTCATCTCGGACTCCTTCCCCGGACTTCACCCCATCCTGATGTCGGTTGTCTGGACAGTCACGCTGCTCGCGATCTTCATGCCGCTTGCGATTCGCAAGTACCGCGCAATCGACGGCTGAGACGGAGAGGCTCCGACGGTCCGCTAGCATCGACCCGGATGAACCCGGATCTCCGCTCCTCGCCCCGGCTGTCGCGGGGCACGCCTCACGGGTCTGGCTCCCAGCCTTTCTTGTCCATCCCAAAGCCGGCAGACCGTCACCCCGTGCAGCCTCGGCACTCGATGAGAGGGATACTCGCCGGGCTGACAGCCGTGCTGCTCCTTCCCGCAGCGGCTGCTGCCCATGTCACGATCTCACCGCCGTTTGTCGATGACGGCGTCGAGACCGAGATCTCTTTCACTGTCCCAAACGAGCGTCCCCCCCACGCCACCGTCCTCGTCCGCGTCACCACGCCCTCCGGCATCTCGATCAAATCGGCCGCCGCGCCGACAGGCTGGAAAGCCGAGGTTGACGGCTCGACCGCTACCTGGTCGAGTGGACGCCTCGAAGGAAACGACACACGTGTCTTCTCGCTTCGGATCCTCACGAACGTGCACCCCGGAACCTCCACCATCAGGGCCGGGCAGACCTACGACGACGGTGCGACCGTCCGCTGGAGCTCTGCTCTGACAGTCCTCCCCGCGACGGGTGTCGCGCCAGAACCACGCCCCTGGGCCATCATCGCGGTGGCGGGCGTCGCACTCTTCATCATCGCCTGCGGCCTTGTTGGTCTTCTCCTCCTGCGCCGGAGATCACTTCAGGTGAGATAGCGGAACCGGGTGCTACGGTCGGTTGGTGATCTTCCAGCAGTTTCTGAATAACGATCTGGGATGTGCGTGTTATCTCATCGGTGACGAGGACGCGGGGATTGCCGTTGTCGTCGATCCCCCCTTCGCGATCGAACCGGTGATCGCCGAAGGAGAGCGGCGCGGCCTTGTCATCGTACGGGTGATCGAGACGCACACCCATGCCGACCACGTCTCGGGCCACGGCCGCCTCGCACTCGAGTACGGCATCGCGGTGAGCGTGCACGCCGCTGCCGGGGTCGCCTACCCGAACGACCCGATGCACGACGGCGACGCAATCGAGGTTGGAGCAGTCACACTCGGCGTCATTCACTCACCGGGCCACCGGCCCGAGCACTGCTGTCTCACGGTCGTTGACAACTCGCGCGGTGGTGAGCCCTGGCTCGTCCTCACGGGCGACTCGCTGTTTGTCGGCGACGCTGCTCGGCCCGATCTCGCCGTTGCGGCGCGAGAGGGTGCCGAGGGGCTCTTCCACTCGCTGCATCGGCTGCTCGAGCTCGACGACGGCGTCGAGGTGTTCCCGGGGCACGTCGCCGGCTCGCTCTGCGGCAAATCGATGAGCTCCAAGCCCTCCACCACGATCGGATTCGAGCGTCGCTTCAACCGCACGCTGCAGATCGTGGATATCAACGACTTCATCGTGGAAACCGCCGCGGTCAGCGCGCCGAAGCCGCCAAATCTCGCTCGCATCGTCGAGGTGAATCAGGGGCCATTCGTGGCGGCTCTACCCGCACCCGAGGAGCTGTTGTCGCCGCCCGACGAGACACAGCTCCTCGACGTGCGTGCTATCCCGGCTCATCTCGCCGGTCACCGCCCCGGCGCGATCTCCGTTCCGGTCTCCGGCAGCAGCTTCTCTACCAAGGCAGGTTTCGTCCTCGACGCGGCACAACCCGTCTGTGTGCTTGCGGAGACCGTTGCGGAGGCGCAGCAGGCGATCCGCGGCCTCCAGTCGGTTGCGTTCTTCGACATATCCGGCTACGTACTCGGTGGCGGAGACGAACAGACCACCCCTGTCACGATCGACGAGCTCGACGCCCTCATTGCGAGCGGAGCATCCGTGATCGACGTACGCGAGAAGGGCGACCGCGACAGCGGCTACATCCGCGGTAGCCGCAACGTGCCCTACCGGCTGATGGGGTCCTGCTGCCCCGACCTTCCGCTCGACCGTCCCGTGGTGACGATCTGCGATTCCGGCCCGCGCGCCGTGATTGCCGCAAGCATCCTCCGCAAGCGCGGGTACGACGCACACCCCATCGCGGAGGGCGGGATGATCGACTGGCGCGCCCGCGGCGGTGGAACGGTCGAGTTCAGGCGTTGCGGCTCACACTGAGCCTCGCGGATCTCGCGGACGCCGGCTGCGGCCGCACAACGCCGGCGCGGTACGCGGTACGCGGTACGGGATCGGGCCGACGCTCTCGGAGAGCACGATCGTCACCCGCGGCACAGAGGGTCACGGGGTGTCTGCCACCCGAGCGGGTTGCCGCTCAGGTCAGACGCCGAACCTCGAAGCCGTCTGCGGCGAGCACCGCGACGATCTCACGTGAATGCTCCTCCCCACGCGTCTCGAGCGTCAGCTCCGCCTCGGTCTCGAGGACGCCGATGTTGCGCCCCTCCCGGTGGTGGGTGACGGAGAGCACGTTGGCCCGCAGAGCTGCTGCCGCCGTAACGATACGCGCGAGTTGTCCCGGACGGTCGGGAATCAGGATTGCCACGACGAGATAACGGCCGGATGACGCGAGGCCGAAGCGGGTCACCGAGACGAGCGTCGTCGCGTCGATGTTGCCGCCCGCCAGCACGGCACAGGCCGGTCCGTCACCGGATACGAGCCCCTGGAGCAGCGCGGCGACGGGGGCAGCCCCCGCCCCCTCGACAACGAGCTTCGACCGCTCGAGGAGCAGGAGGAGTGCCTGCGAGATTGCCGCGTCATCCACGACCACCACCTCGTCGAGAAGGTCGCGCAGAATCGCGGAGGTCAACGCGGCAGGCATCTTGACCGCGATCCCGTCAGCGATCGTCGCGCCGACCGGCACTCGCCCGGCAAACGGCGCGCACGCCGCCGCCTGGACGCCGACGAGCGACAACTCCGGTCGCAGCGCGCGCAGCGCGATTGCGATACCCGATGCCAGACCGCCGCCCCCGACGGGAATCACGACGGTTCCCGGCCCCGGCGGCAACTGTTCCGCCAGCTCGAGACCCAACGTACCCTGCCCGGCGATGACCCGCGGGTCGTCGAAGGCGTGGACGAACGTCGCACCGGTCTCCTCCACGTGCCGAAGCCCTGCCGCAACCGCCTCGTCGAAGCCCTCGCCGGCGAGAATGACGGTTGCGCCGTAGCCCACGGCAGCGTCGAACTTGGCCCTCGGAGCTCCCTCGGGAACAAAGATAGTGGCCGGTATTCCGGCCTGCCGAGCCGCCCACGCGACTGCCTGACCATGATTCCCGGCGCTCGAGGTGACGACGCCTGCCTCCCGCTCCGCCTCGGTGAGCTGGGCAACGGTGTTGTAGGCACCGCGGATCTTGAACGAGCCGGTCAGCTGGAGGTTCTCGGCCTTCAGCACCACAGGGCGGCCGACGAGGTTGCTGAGCGTACCCGACGAGTGCAGTGGTGTCACCTGGGCGATACCGGACAGACGCTCCCCGGCTGCCCGGATGTCGTCGATCGTCGGCCGGTTCACTGCGCTATCTCACGCAGCACGGCTGCGACGACCGCGTCAACGGCAGTCAGCGGGTCTACCTGACGCTGCTGGACACCGAAAACGAGCGCAGCCAGCTCCGGGTCTCGAGCGATAGCCCCTTCGATCCGGGTGCGGGCACGGGCGGTCGCTGCGGATATGACCTCGCCGACAAGGTTCTGGCGGCGTCTCTCCTCAAGGGCGCCGTTCGCAGCCAGTGCATCGCGCCGTTCGACGAGCGCCTCCCAGAGACTGCCGATGCCCTCTCCCCGCACTGCCTCGGTCAGCACGATCTCCGGACGCCGTTCTGCATCGGGGCTGAGAGACATCACCGTGCGGATGTCGTTGAGCAGCGACTTCGCACCCGGCTGATCCATCTTGTTGATCGCGATCACGTCGGGAATCTCCATGATCCCCGCCTTCAGGGCCTGCACCGAGTCTCCCGAGCCCGGCATCAGCACGAGCAGCACCTCGTCGGCGATGCCCATCACCTCGACCTCGCTCTGTCCCGTGCCGACCGTCTCGAGGAAGATGATGTCCCGTCCCGCCGCATCGAGCAGGAGCAGCGTCTGGAGCGTCGCCTCGGCGAGCCCCCCCAGATGACCGCGCGTGCCCATGGATCGGATAAACACGCCGGGGTCGAGGAAGTGGTCTACGAGCCGGATTCTGTCGCCGAGCAGTGCGCCCTGCGTGAACGGGCTCGAGGGATCGACCGAGATGACGCCCACCGTAAGCCCGAGACCACGAACGTGATGGACGAGTGCCGCGATCAGAGACGACTTGCCGACACCCGGCGGCCCCGTGATCCCGACGGCAAACGCCGTGCCGGTCTGCGGATAGAGCTCCGAGACGAGCGTCGAAGCGGCGGGGTCACGATTCTCGACAAGCGTGATCGCGCGTGCGAGTGCGCGCCGGTCGCCCTCGCGAATGCCGCCGACGAGTTGCTCGTGCGTCCAGGAAGTCCGTGCCATCGAAGCCACTCTACGGCACAGGCCGACCCTCCTCGGGTAGCTGCCTCCGTGCGATCAGGGTTGTAGGCTCAGTCCCTATGCTCCGTACGTTCACCGCGCAATTTTCGATTGTCGGGATGCCCGAGCATCGCTCGTACCGCAATCTTCTCGTGGGACGCCTGATCTCGGCACTCGGCACCTGGACGGCGTTCTTTGCCGTTCGCATCGCGCTCTACAACCAGACGAACTCCGCCTGGTGGGTGAGCATCCTGCTCTTCGCCGAACTCGTCCCCGGCGTCATCCTCGGGATCGCAGTCGGGCCGCTGATCGATCGCTGGCCGCGTCAGAAGATGATGATCCTGTCCGATCTCGGTGGTGCCGCCTGCTTCGGCGTGCTCCCCTTCGTCCACTCCCCTGCCGGCATCTGCGCAATCTCTGCACTGGCCGGTTTCTCGGCTGCTTTCTTCCGACCCGCCTGCTACGCCGCTATCCCGAACCTCGTCAGCAAGGAGTACGTGGTCGCGGCGAATGCTCTCCTTCAGGGCGCCGAGAATCTCGCTACGTTGATGGGGCCCGTGATCGCGGGGGTCGGAATCGTACTCCTCGGCTCGAGCACGGTGTACGCGCTCAACGCCGTCAGCTTCCTGATCTCGGCCCTCCTCCTCGTTCGCGTCGGCAACGGGCTGCAGTCGCACCTCGTGGCGCGGATTGGCCGTGCCCACTGGCGCGAGGTGCGAAGCGGATTCTCCCTCGTACGCAGAGACAATCACCTCTCGTCGCTCTTCCTGATCTGGAGCTGGGCGACACTCGCCTACACCGGCATCAACGTGGCGGAAATCGTGCTCACCACCGACGCCTACGGCGTCGGGAGCGCGGGTTTCGGCGTGTTCGTAGCGTTCTCGGCCGCAGGCATCCTGATCGGCAACCTCGTGACTCCGTCGTTCATCGGTCGGATGACGGTGTACGGCGGCTACCGCGCCTCGTTTCTCATTACCGCCGCCGGCGTAACGATCTGTGCGGTCAGCCCGAACCTCGCACTCGGATGCTTCGGCGCGGCACTCTTCGGCGTGGGTAACGGAATCGGGCTCGTCTGCAACGTGAGCCTGATCCAGCAGGTCGTCGCGGATGATCGGCGCGGCCAGATCTTCGCGGTGCTCGGCAGCCTCGTGCAGATGTTCACGCTGATCGGGACGCTCGCGGCCGGTCCTCTGACAATGACTGTCGGCCCACGGATGGTCTGGGGCATCAGCGCAGCGCTTCTTCTCATCGGCTATCTGAACACGATCGTCATCTCGGCCCTGCGCCGCTCGAATGGGGTGGAGCCTGCGACATCGACCTTCGCTCTACCCTCTATCGAAGCAGGGGGCGAGACTCCCGGCAACGCCTTCAACCGTATTGCCACGCTGCTCGACGAGGTCGAGCGGACACGTGAGGCCGAGGCGCAGTCGCGCACCGTCCGGCGTCGTGGTCGAGGTCCGGATGAGACCGGGTCTCCGCCTTCCTGAACTCCGCGGCCGGTGCGGCACCGCAGGCCGGTGATCCGCGATCGACCTGAACCCTCTGTTCT
Source organism: Thermoleophilia bacterium (assembly GCA_037139935.1). Lineage (GTDB taxonomy): Bacteria > Actinomycetota > Thermoleophilia > Gaiellales > Gaiellaceae > Gaiella. Next base: position 24,445 of record JBAXFL010000017.1, read on the forward strand.
ACGCGGAGCCGGTCGTGTGGCCCAGGACGTCGAGCTGGTTCTGTGCGTGCAGAAGGCGCTGCTCGACCTGCCAGCGATCACCCTTCGACTCGCCCGCTTCGATCTTCTCGAGCTCTGCTTTGGCGGCCTCGAGTTGGGCTGTCGCTCGCGCCTCGTCGATCTGCCTGATGTTCACGGCCTCATCGACGAGCGCCAGCGCAGTATCCGTCTCGACCTTGAAGAAGCCGGGGCCGGTGGCAAACTCCAGCACCTCGTCACCACCGAGATGCACGCGCGTCGAACCCGCCTTGAGCGTCGCAACGAGCGGCGCGTGACGAGCGAGCACACCGATCTCTCCGTCCTGGCCGGGAACGATCAGCATCTCGGCCTTCCCCTGGTAGACCGGGCCGTCGGGCGTGACAACGGAGACGTTGAACCTGGGGTGGGCGTCAGCCATCGATCTTCACTAGACCGCGGCCTGCTGGAGCTGACGCGCCTTCTCGACGACGTCCTCGATTGGCCCGACCATGTAGAACGCCGCCTCGGGAAGATCATCATGAAGGCCCTCGAGGATCTCCTTGAACCCCTTCACCGTGTCTTCGAGCTTGACGTACTTCCCGGGCGTACCCGTGAACTGCTCTGCCACGAAGTTGGGTTGCGAGAAGAACCGCTCAATCTTACGAGCCCTCGAGACGACAACCTTGTCGTCGTCGGTGAGTTCGTCCATCCCGAGGATCGCGATGATGTCCTGGAGATCCTTGTAGCGCTGCAGGATCTTCTGCACCGCCGTCGCCGTCGCGAGGTGATCGTCACTGACGAGACCGGGTGCGAGCGCGCGTGAGGTGGAGGCAAGTGGATCCACAGCCGGGTAGATGCCCTTCTCGACGATCGCCCGTGACAGCTGCGTCGTGGCGTCGAGGTGGGCGAACGTGGCAGCCGGCGCCGGATCGGTGAAGTCGTCTGCCGGCACATAGACGGCCTGGACGGAGGTCACCGAACCCGTGCGGGTCGAGGTGATGCGCTCCTGGAGCTGCCCCATCTCGGTTGCGAGAGTCGGCTGGTAGCCGACGGCGCTCGGCATACGACCGAGAAGCGCCGAGACCTCCGAGCCTGCCTGGACGAACCGGAAGATGTTGTCCACGAAGAGGAGAACGTCCTGGCCCTGATCGCGGAAGTATTCGGCCATCGTCAAACCAGAGAGGGCGACACGGAGGCGCGCGCCAGGGGGCTCGTTCATCTGGCCGTAGACGAGCGCGACCTTGTCGAGAACGCCCGACTCCTCCATCTCGAGATAGAGGTCGTTCCCCTCGCGGGTGCGCTCGCCGACACCGGCGAATACCGAGACGCCACTGTGGGCGTTCGCGACGTTGTGGATGAGCTCCATGATGGTGACGGTCTTACCGACACCAGCGCCGCCGAAGAGACCGACCTTGCCCCCCTTGATGTACGGAGCAATCAGGTCGATGACCTTGATACCCGTCTCGAAGATCTCGACCGACGGCTTCAGCTCGTGAAAGGCGGGTGGCTCCCGATGGATCGACCATCGCTCGACATCCGGTGAGGCAGGCTTGTCGTCTACCGGCTGTCCGAGCACATTCCAGATGCGACCGAGCGTGCTTTCACCCACCGGGACGGTGATCGGCGCACCGGTATCGACGACAGCCGTACCGCGGGCGAGTCCGTCGGTCGAATCCATTGCGACCGCGCGCACACGGTCGTCACCGAGGTGCTGCTGCACTTCCGCTACCAGGGTTGTGGCCGTACCGTCAGGACGCACAATCTCCAGTTCGACAGCGTGGAGAATTTGGGGGAGGCGGTCGGGAAAAACGGCATCGATCACGACTCCCTTGATCTCGATGATCTGGCCAATGTTGGCGGCGTTCTCGGTGGTCATGGCTCTCCTGAACTCTTTCTGTCAGTGCGCGAGGTATAGGGCGACGAATCGGTCACGTGGACTATCCGTCTAGAGAACACAGCCTATCGGATCCAGAGCGAAGCAGGCCACCTGAACGTGCGACGCGTGATCGTTCCAGCCCCATCCGCAACGCGATTCGTCTGATGCAGCATGGGCCGCAGTCGCTCGAGAACACACGGCATCGCACGCACTCAAAGTGACGGAAGCGGGTCTGCATTCGCCGCGATGCCGGCATGGTACTCGCCGTCGCTCGAAGCAGGTTTCGCTTGCTGAAGTTCTAGAGGTTCGAGCGCCCCTGCTCACGGCTCGCCCTGGAGCGGAACGAGACCAGCGGATGCCTCGGTAGGCCCCGCGCCTCGTCGTCATAGGAGCCTTCCAGCAGCACACCCGAGCGCGCCTGACTGGCAGCAGTACGCAGAGACTCTGTACCCGACGTTGGCGACAGGAGCGTCCCGAGTCCGACCGCAAGCAGGGCCACGGCGGCAGCGGCGGCAGTCTGGACGAATCGACCGGCTACCCGGCGGGCCGGGGGTAGCGCGACGGGAGCCGGGATTTGCTCGAGCGGCGCGAAACGCAGAGCATTCGTGATCGCCGACAGCTCTGACGCGAAGGCTGCGCACGAGGCACATTTGGCCAAGTGCCCGACCAACATCGACTCCTCGAGCTCCGAGAGCTCATCGTCGAGATGAAGTGAGGCCCGGCTACGGGCCCGCTCACAGTTCCGTGGTAGGACACCCATCAACATCTATGACGCCTCCGCGCACAGAGGGTTAGCAGAGAGTGCAGGGGCCGTAGTTCGTGGTAGCGGACCAACACTCTGCGCCTCCTGTCGCCTTCGTTCACACGAGATTGTAGCGCGGATCGAGCGCAAAGCCGGCCAGGACAAGCGCAAAGCCCATCGTCACAAAGAGAGCCGAGAGGTTGATGGTCTCGACTCGCTCATCGGGCTCGGCCACGCGAACGAACCGGTGGGCGGAGCCCTGATCCGGCGAGCCACCCAGTCGGAACGGTCCTCGAACCCCGATGAAGAAACCGATCACGAGGAAGAAAGCACCCACCACGTCGAGGCCGAGTGACACGGCGCGCTGGGGCTCTGACCCGAGGAGCCAGCCGATAAGCAGGGATCCCAGAACGGTGCTACCGAGAATGATGCCGAAGATGGCCCCGAGACGGCAGCCGGCTGCAACCATTGTCCGTCAGGATGCAGGCGTCGGGTTCGCGACGCGCTGCATCTCCTCGACCGTCATCGGCCAGTGTCCGAGTGGGAAGAAGCACGAGGCCACGTGATCGGTGCCGACATCCACGACCTCCGGGATCAACGTGTCGCAGACGCCCTCCTGCAATCGTGGACAGCGAGGGTGGAACCGGCACCCGTCGGGCGGGTCGATCGGGTTCGGGACATCGCCTTCGAGCACGATCGGGATTCGAGCCCGTCCGAGGCGTGGATCGGGAATCGGTACGGCGGAAAGGAGCGCCCCGGTATACGGATGCTTCGGCCGGGTGTAGATATCGGCACTGCGGGCGATCTCGGCGACCTTGCCGAGATACATCACCAGCACCCGATCCGAGATATAGCGGACGACGTTGAGGTCGTGTGCAATAAAGATGTAGGTGAGGCCGAACTCCTTCTGTAGATCTTTGAGCAGATTGAGGATCTGTGCCTGCACGGAGACGTCCAGTGCCGAGACGGGTTCATCGCAGACGATCAGCTTCGGGCTGACGGCGAGCGCACGGGCAATCCCGATGCGCTGGCGCTGGCCGCCCGAGAACTCGTGTGGAAAACGGTTGTAGTGCTCGGGGTTCAGACCGACGACCTCGAGCAACTCCTGGACACGCCGCTTGATCGCGGCCTCTGTGCCCATCTTGTGCACGACCAGTGCCTCGCCGACGATGAACCCGACGCGCTTACGCGGGTTCAGCGATGCGTACGGGTCCTGGAAGATCATCATCATCTCCCTGCGGATCGGGCGCATTTCGGTGCGGGACAGCCGGGAGATGTCCTGGCCCTCGAAGGTCAGGGTGCCGGAGGTAAGGTCGAGCAGGCGCATGATGCAGCGAGCCACCGTCGATTTCCCGCACCCCGACTCGCCGACCACGCCGAGAGTCTCACCCCGGGTGACGGTGAACGAGACGTCGTCAACGGCCCTGATCGCCGCGACCTGCTTCTGGAACACGATCCCGCGGTTGACCGGAAAGTGCTTGGTCAGGTTCTCGACTCTGAGGAGTTCGTCTGCCACGGTCTCCTACGAGACTTCCGTGGCAAACGCCGCGAGCGTCCGCTCCGCTTCGCGCTGCTTGGTCGCGTCATCGAGGAAGCAGGCTTGCAGGTGCTCGCTGTCTCTCGGGGAAACAACGAGCTCCGGTAGCTCCTCCTTGCAGCGGTCGAGTGAGTGTGCGCAGCGAGGGTGGAACCGGCAGCCGCGGGGCGGCGAGAGGAGCGACGGCGGCGCGCCCGGTATCTGCACGAGTCGATCGATGTCGCCCCCAAGTCGCGGTAGCGAACCGAGAAGCCCCCAGGTGTATGGGTGCAACGGCTCCTCGAAGAGCTTGACGACCGGGGCCTTTTCGGCAACCCTGGCCGCATACATCACAACCACCTCGTCGGCGATCTCGGCGACGATGCCGAGATCGTGAGTGATCATCAAAATCGCCGTGCCATAGTCGCGCTGCAGCTTGTGCATCAGTGCGAGAATCTGCGCCTGCGTCGTCACGTCGAGCGCGGTCGTTGGCTCATCGGCAATCAAAAGGGAGGGCTCGTTCACAAGCGCCATGGCGATCATCACGCGCTGCCGCATCCCGCCCGAGAACTGGTGCGGGTAGTCGTCGGCCCGCCGATCGGCCCTGGGAATCCCGACCTCCTTGAGAACCTCGACCGCTCGCCTACGGGCCTCCTTCTTCGAGACGTCACGGTGCAGCAGGATCCCCTCGACAATCTGGTCGCCGATCCTGTGAACGGGGTTCAAAGCGGTCATCGGATCCTGGAAGATCATCGCTATGTCGTTGCCACGAATCTCGCGGAGTCGCTGGTTAGAGGCCTGCAGCAGATCCTCGCCTCGGAAAAGCGCGCGCCCCTTGCTCGTTGCCGACTTCCTGGAGTTCAAGCCCATGATCGTCAGACAGGTGACGCTCTTGCCTGACCCCGACTCACCGACGATGCCAAGCGTCTTACCCTCTTCGAGGGTAAACGAGACGCCGTCAACCGCCTGCACTATTCCGTCATCTGTCGTAAAATATGTCCTGAGGTCCTCGACCTCGAGAAGGGCCGTCATCAATCGAGCCGGATCCGTGGGTCGATGAACGCGTAGGCGACATCGACGATGACATTGAAGACGATAATGCAGAGGGTCGCGAAGACGATCGTTCCCTGGATCATAGGGAGGTCGAACGTGTTGAGCGACTGCACCGCAAGACGGCCGAGGCCGGGGAGTCCAAAGATCGCCTCGGTGAAGATGGCGCCACCGAGCGCAATGCCTATATCCATCCCGAGCATTGTGACAACCGGCAGGAGCGCATTGCGGAGGACATGGCTGCGCATCACCCGGGACTCAGGAGCACCCTTGGCCCGCGCCGTACGAACATAGTCCTCACCCAGCGTGTCCATCACGTTTGCGCGGATCATGCGCACGTAGATCGCCGCGAAAAGAAGAGCGAAGGTCAGCCAGGGGAGAAGCAGGTGATAGGCCCAGTCCGCCGGGCCACCGCAGCTCGCGTAGTCGGGGGGATCGAAGAAATCGCAGTAGCCCGAATTCGGCGTCCAACCAAGCCGGTATCCGACGATGTACTGGAGGACGAGTCCTATCCAGACAACGGGTAGGGAGATCCCGAGCAACACGAACACCGTTGCTGTTCTATCGAGTGACGACCGAGGCCGCAACGCCGAGAGAATCCCGATCGGGAGAGCCACCAGCATCCAGAGGATCGCGCCACCAATCACGAGTGAGGCTGTCACGGGGGCGGCCTCGAGGATTGTCTCGTTGATGTCCTGTCGGTTTGTGAACGACCGGCCCAGAGAGCGGTCTATCACAAGGCGCCTCAGGAACATCCCGTACTGCACCGCTACAGGACGGTCGAGCCCAAGGCGCACCTCCGCGTTCCTGATGCAGTCCGGCGTCGCCCTCTGACCACACGCAAGCTGGGCCGGATTCGCAGGAATCACGAAGAAGATCATGTACGTGACCATCGTGACCGAGAGGAAGAGTACGACGGCCCAGAGCAAGCGCCGAATGAGGTAGCGAACCACGAAGGGTCACCCTAGCGAAGCCGCTCGCTGTGCGGCGACAAAGTGGGGGGCGAGTGCCGCCCCCCACCCCCGTCCCAGACTGCATGTATTACCTGAGACACACCGCCGCATAATCAAATAAATACACCGGCTGGTAGGTGAAGCAATCCGTACGCGCCGACACGAAAATGCGGGCGTTCGAGTTAGCACGAACCGCCCATGCAGGGTCGTTTCTCGTGATGTCCATATCGAGCTTGTGGTAGGCGGCAGTCCGAGCGTTGCCCCTGAGGGACGATGCCTCTCTCATCTGCCGGTTGTACTTCGGGCTATTGAAATATGCGACATTCTGGTTGTTGGACGAACCAATCGTATCTCCCGAGAGGAGAATGTTGATGAAGTCGTACGGATCGGCGTAGTCGGCACCCCACGACTCCGGCGTAAGGTCGAATTCGGCACCGCGTGTGCCGGTCTTTTCTATCTGCACACCACGGGAAAACGCCTGCACTGACACGTCCAGGCCAATCTGCTTCAGGTTGTACTGCATGATCTGTGCCTGGAGGAGGGATGCGGGACGGTTCGATGTCCAGAGCACGGCCTTACCGTCCCCCGTGTGGCCGGCAGCAAGCGCCTTGGCCTTCGCGGCCGTCCTGGCAGTGACCTCCAGCGGATAAATCGCCTCGTCCTTCCCGCTCTCCAGACCGGGGGGCAGGATCTGATCGCTGCGCTTACCGGCAAGGAAACCACCCTGGCCGAGAAGTGCTCGCCGATCAATCGCCCAGTTGACAGCCTTCGCTAGTTGTGGGTTGTTCTTGAACAGGGGCCGGTCGTGATTCATGGCGAGGTACGACACGGCAAGCTCCGGCTTGACGAATAATCGACCCTTGTTGACACCGTACTTGGCCGCAAGCGTTGCGTACGACGTCGGAGGCACGCCCGTGCCGGCAAGGTCTGCCCGGCCGGACTCGACGTCCTGCTGTGCGACCTCCAACGAGCTGCCGATGTTGAACTGAATGACATCGACGTTGGACGGACGAGCACCCTTGTAGAACGGGTTCCTCTTCACGGTGATGGACTTGTCCCGCGTATGGGCCGCGACGTAGTAGGGGCCGCAACTGGAGAATACCTCGGCGCCGTTCGGATCAGCATTTGCGGCGAGACTCTTCGGGATCGCCTGAAAGAACGGCATCGCGAGGCGCGCTAGCAAGTCCGGTGCCGGTCGGGTGAGCGTGATCCGCAGAGACATTGGAGTCGTGGCAGTGACACCGCTAATCTTTTGCGCCTTACCGTCCACCACTGCCCCAACACCTTGGACGACGTCTATGAATGACGCGGCCGGCGACACCAGCTTCGGGTTGGCGGCACGGTTGAAAGCGTCCACGAAGCTCGCCGCCGTCACCTTTGTTCCGTCCGAAAACCTGTAGCCACTTCTGAGCTTCATCGTGTACGTCTTGCCACCGTTCGACACGACCGGCAGACCGGCGGCGACCTCGGGCTCGAGCTGCGAGCCCGCGGGGGCTTCCTTGTCCGGATAGTTGTACAGCTTGCAGGCGAGCGCGTACTGCAGTTCCCACCCGGCAGTCATGTAGTCGAGTGAGGGGTCGACGAAGTCAAAATCCTCGTCTCGCGTGACAACGTATGTGCCACCCTTCTTGGCCTGGCCCTTACTGGCCACGCTCTTGTCCGGTGTAGCGGCTGCCGCGGCAACGAGCAACACTGCACCAATGGCTGCAGCCACCACACAGCAAGCGAGCTTCCTCTCCATCTGGCACCCCCACATTCGGTTCGAGATCACCCTAAAGGCAACTTTCAGACGTCAGGCGAGATTCTACCTACCGCTCTCTCATCCTCTGACGAGGCGGCGGCGGCATAGTTAGAGCCAGGCGTGCAGACGGCATCTCGCATGCAGATCCACAGGTGATGCGTTCGAGAACAGACTGCATTCGACGTTCTCTCAGGGTGCACGGCCTACCGAGAGCTACGAGGATCCATTGCGTCACGGAGACCGTCGCCCAGCAGGTTGAAAGCAAGGGTCGTACAGACGAGCGCCAACCCAGGCCAGAGAAGCAGGAGCGGCCGCGTGAGATAGAAGTTCGGCGCGTCGGCAAGGAGGCTGCCCCAACTCGCAGTCGGTAGGGGGACGCCGAGACCGAGGAACGAGAGACCGGCTTCGGCCAGGATGAAACCCGCCACGCTAAGCGTCGAGAAGACGATCAGCGGCCCCACGAGATGAGGGAAGATATGAGAACGAACAATCCGCACGTCACTGGCTCCGATCATGCGGGCTGCTTCGACGAACTCCTTCTCGCGGAGCGAGAGCGTGATCCCACGAAAGACCCGGGCCGAGTAGAACCAGCCGAACAGCCCGAAGACGACGATCAGCGTCAACACACCGTCCGCGAGGAAGCCCAGAGTAATCTTGTTGAAACGGGTACCGACGGTCGAGGCAAGCGCGATAACGAAGAGCAGATACGGAAATGCCATCGTGATCTCGGTCATCCGGGAGATGACGGTGTCGATCGTGCCACGGAAGAATCCCGCCATGGATCCGAGGACGAGACCGATGAACATCGAAATGGCCGTGGCGCCTACCCCGACCTCGAGCGACACCTGGGCACCTTTGAGCAGGCGCAGAAACTCGTCACGTCCCGCTGTGTCGGAGGCACCGAGGATGTACAGCTGACTCTCGACAGTGCCGTCGTCGAAGAGATGGTTCACGTAGGTCCAGGGCGTCACGGGAAGGAGCTGGTCGTCGATACCGCCGCCGGGGCCGGGAATGGGATTGATGTCGTTCGGCCCGTGACCGAGCAGATGTTCGGCAAGTGGCGCCCCGATGAACGCGACGAGGAACAGGACGACGATGAAGACGCCGCCCGCAATCGCGAGCCTGTCAGTGCGCAGGCGCAACCAGATGCTCTCCCAGTAGCCGCGAGCCTGCACAGGCCCGTGCGGGCCAAGATGCTCCTCTGCGTCCTCTGCGCCGAGAAAGCCGGCTTCGAGATCGCCCTGCCGCAGCGTCCGGACAGCACCGGCAGGCGCGAATGTCTCTCCTCGCGTAAGGCCCGCCTGACGGGACTCCTCACCGGGATCGAAAGGGTCTGGTGGCGTACTGCTCACCAACAGCTCGAAAGCGTGGCGATGTCAACGATCCAGATCTGGAACGCCAGGGCTCTGGCACATGTAGCCCGCCGGCACGATAGCTACGCGAGCGCCTCGGCCCCGCCGACGACCTCGAGAATCTCCTGTGTGATCTCGGCCTGCCGGGCCCGGTTCATCTGCAGGGTGACTCTGTCGATCAACTCTCCGGCATTCCTCGACGCATTCCGCATCGCCGTCATCTGTGCCCCCTGGAACGAGGCTGCCGACTCGAGCAGCGCGCGGTAGATCAACGTCTCGAGGTAGACCGGAAGGAGCCGGGCGAGAATCTCCTCCGGCTCCGGTTCGAAGATGAAGTCACCCCGCATCTGATCGGCACGGTCATCCTCGCCGTCGGTCTCGAGCACGTCGGCCGAGATCGGGAGGACGTCGAGCTCGGTGACGTGCTGCGCCAGCACCGAGACATACGTGTTGTAGACGAGGACGACACGATCGACCTCAAGATCCGTATAGAGCTCGGCGACCCGGTGGGCGATCGCCTGCGCATCGGCGTAGGACGGGCCGTCGCAGAACCCGACAAAAGCCGTGCTCGCGTCACGCCCACGAAAGGTAAGGGTCGAGCGTCCCTTCTTGCCGACCGCAACAAACTGCACCTTCTTGCCCTCGGCCTCGAGCTCCTTCTCGAGACTGAACACCCGTCGCAGCACCTGGCCGTTGAATGCTCCTGCAAGCCCTCTGTCTCCGGTCAGTGGCACGAGCAGAACGGTCTCGACGTTCTCTCTCCGCTGCAGCAACGGCAGGCTCTGGAGCGACCCGGCCGTCCTGCCGACTCCACTGACGAGATCCTTCATCGTATCGGCATACGGCCGCATTGCCTCGATCCGCACCTCGGCACGACGCAGCTTGGCCGCCGCGACGAGTTCGAGCGCACGCGTGATCTTGCGCGTGCTCGTAACGGACTTGATCCGTCGCTTCAGGTCCTGAACGGTCGCCATCTACCCGACGAGGCCCTTCTCTTCGACGATATCGAAGCCCTCGACGAACTTCGCCAGAGCAGCATCGAGCAGGGCGACCGTCTCCTCGCCAAGATCGTTCGTCTCGCGAATTGCCTTGTAGACATCGCCACCCGACCGGAGAGTCTCGCGCAGCTCCTCCTGGAAGCGAGGCACGAGGCCCACCGGAACGCGGTCGAGGTAGCCGTTGTTGCCCGCGTAGATGGCAACGACCTGCTCCTCGAACGGCCAGGGCTGATACTGCGGCTGATTCAGCGTGGCGACCATCCGCTCGCCGCGGCCGAGCGCCTGCTGCGTCGCCGGATCGAGCTCTGAGCCGAACTGGGCGAACGCCTCGAGCTCCCGGAACTGGGCGAGGTCGAGCCGCAGCCGGCCGGCGACCTTCTTCATCGCCTTCGACTGCGCGTTGCCCCCCACTCGCGAGACCGAGGTACCAACGTTGATGGCCGGTCGCACGCCCGAGTGGAACAGCTCCGACCCCAGGAAGATCTGCCCGTCGGTGATCGAAATCACGTTCGTCGGAATATAGGCGGCGATGTCGCCGGCCTGCGTCTCGATGATGGGGAGCGCCGTCAGCGAGCCGCCACCGAGTGATTCACTGAGCCGACAGGCCCGCTCGAGCAGGCGTGAGTGCAGATAGAAGACGTCGCCGGGGAACGCCTCGCGACCCGGTGGACGGCGCAGCAACAGCGAGAGCTGCCGGTAGGAGTCGGCATGCTTCGAGAGGTCGTCGTAGATGACGAGGGCGTTCTTGCCGCCATAGAGGAAGTACTCGCCCATCGCAGCGCCGGCGAACGGCGCCATCCACTTGATCGGAGCGGCCTCCTGTGCCGGGGCCGAGATGACGATCGTGTAGTCCATTGCGCCCTCGTCACGCAACTTCTCGCAGACCTGCGCCACCGTCGAGGCCTTCTGACCGACGGCAACATAGATGCAGACGACATCGCCGCCCTTCTGGTTGATGATCGTGTCTATCGCGACGGCCGTCTTGCCGGTGCCCCGGTCGCCGACGATCAGCTCGCGCTGCCCCCGGCCGATCGGGATCATCGCGTCGATCGACTTGAGGCCCGTCTGCAACGGCTGGTTGACAGGCTGACGCTGAATCACGCCTGGTGCCTTGAACTCCAGCGGACGCCTCTCGGTGGTCGCGATCGGCCCCTGGCCGTCGAGCGGGTTACCGAGCGGGTCAACGACGCGGCCGAGCATTCCCTCGCCAACCGGGACACTCATCACCTCGCCGGTGCGGCGAACCGGCTGACCCTCCTTGACGAGCGGCCAGGCACCGAAGAGCGCAACGCCGACGTTGTCCTCCTCGAGGTTGAAGGCGATTCCGACAACGCCGTGCTCGAACTCGAGCCGCTCGAGCGAAACACAGTTCTCGAGGCCGTGAACGCGCGCAATGCCGTCGCCGACCTGCAGCACGGTGCCGACCTCGGAAAGGTCTGTCTCGACGTCGTACTGCTCGATCCGGGATCTGAGGATCGACGTGATCTCTTCGGGACGTAGCTTCACTGTGTTCTCCTTCGTTACCGGGTGACGAGCTCTTGGCGGAGACGCTCCAGGCGGCCGCGCACGCTGGCGTCAACGCGCAGCGAGCCGGCCTGCAGGATCATGCCGCCGACGAGGTCGGGATCGACTGTACGAGATGCCTCGACCGTACGGCCGGAGGCCTGCTCGATCTGCGCGACGATCGAGGAGGCCTCGTCGTCGGACAGCTCGAATGCCGTGGTCAACGCGACCGCGACGCGTCCCTGAGCACGATCGACGAGCACCTGAAGCTCGTCGCGCATGCCAGGGATCTGCCCTGCTCGCCCCTTCTCGGCAACGAGACGCAGAAAGTTGTGGACGAGCATGTCGCCTCCCTCGGAGATCTCTCCGACGACACCGATCTTGGCGACTGTCTCGACCTCGGGGTTCGAGAGGAACGCAGCCAGCTCGGGAGACCCGGCGACCGCATCGGCGAACGCGCAGAGATCGGCATGAACCGCCTCGACCCGGCCCTGTTCCTCGGCAGCCTGGAAGAGCGCACGGGCGTACAGGCGTTCCGCAACGGCCATCGGCTAGAGCCTGATCTCATAGGTGTCGTGCAGGGGGGCCTCTCGGGCGGGAACTGTGCCAAGTTTGGCGAGCGAGACCGGTCTCGCTCCTACGGAGTGGCGGGCGACGTCGGCGCGGTGCATCAGCCTCTGCCCCGCTCGAGGACGGAGAAATCGAGCCCCTCGATCGCCTCGCCAATCAGACGACGCTGATCCTCGGAGTCGAGCACTTTGCCGACGACCCGCTGGGTCGCCTCCAGAGTGAGATCGACAACCTCTCTGCGGATCTGGTCGATCGCGCGGGCCGTCTCGGCCTCTATCTGCTTGTGTGTCTCCTCCAACCGGCGTTGTCGCTCGACCTCGGCCTCGCCCTTGACCCGCTGAATCTGGTCGTCGCCGACCTTGCGGGCCTCCGCGAGAATGTGTGCGGCCTCCGACCGGGCCTCGGCCAGGATCGCGCGATTCTCCTCCAGGAGGCCGCGAGCCTCCTCCCGGGCCCTCTCGGCATCCTCAACGGATTCGCGAATGCGATCGCGTCGAGCATCGATCGTCTTCTGGATCGGGGCGAAGGCAAACTTCTTCAGAACCAGGAAGGTGATCGCGAACGCGATCAGCGTCCAGATCATCAGGCCGGGAACGACCTTGATCAGATCGTTACTCGACGCGGCTGCGAGAACATCCCACATGGCTCAGACGAGGACGTAGGCGAGGAGGCCGCCGATGAGGCCGTAGAACACGACCGCCTCGGTGAGAGCGAAACCAAGCCACTGGATCCCCTGCAGTTCGCCCTTCAACTCGGGCTGGCGAGCGACCGCCTGGATCATCGAGCCGAAGATATTGCCAATCCCGACGCCGGCGCCGAGAGCGCCGAGGCCGATGCCGAGTGCCAGCGCGATGGCCTTGCCGGCGTCGGCGACGTCACCGGTGGTCTCCGCAAGAATAAGAAACGAGGACAACATTGGGGTGATTCCTCCTTAGTGCTCCGGCTCGATGGCCGAGCCGATGTAGATGGCAGAGAGGGCAGCGAAGATATAGGCCTGGATCGAGACGACGATCACGACCTCGAACAGGTAGAACACGGACGCGAGAAGAACGGAGAACGGAAAGATCCAGGGCGTGACCAGAAAGATCAGGCCGATGAACGTCAGGATCAGCATATGCCCAGCGAGCATGTTGGCGTACAGACGAACCGACAGGCTGATCAGTCGCATGAACTGACCGAGGATCTCGAGCGGGATGATCAGCGGGTAGAGAGCCTTCGGGACATCGGGTATCCAGCTCTTGAGATACTTGACCAACCCGTTGGCGCGAATGCCCTCGATATGCGTGAAGATCCATGTCATGAACGCGAGCGCGAGCGTGACCGACAGTGTCGAGGTGGCAGCGAAGATGGCGAGTGTCGGCACCTCGACGCCGGCGATCCTGATCTTCTCATCCGAGAGCGGCAGCGGGATAAAGCCGAGCATGTTGACGACCCAGATGAAGACCATCAGCGAGGCGACGTACGGGAACCACCGAGCGATCGCCTTCGTCGGCAGTCCCTGCTCGGCAATCTGCACCTGGGCTATCTCGTAGATCGTCTCGCCCAGTGCCTGACGCCTCGTCGGGTCGGAGCCGAACTTGACGCGCATGAGCACGATCCCGAGCAGGCACGAGACCAGGGCTCCCAGCATGAGATAGGCAACGGCCTTGTTGATCGACATGTCGATCGGCCCGAGGTGGATCGGCACCCATTCGTGCAGCGTCCATTCAGAGGCCGGATTGAACTTCTCCTCCGCGCCGGTCGTCCCCGACTCGGCGAGCGCCACCGCCGGGAGCGAGACGAAGAGCGCGAGGCAGATTCCGAACAGCTTCCTCATGCCCTGGAATCCGCGCCGAAGAACGTAGCGAGGGAGACGGCCAACTCGAGGGTGTAGGCGAGGACATAGAGCACCGCAGCTGCCGCGCCGACCCGCGCGTCGGCCACCGTCACTGCCACGAGCGGTATGCCGACGATAAATGCTCTGAATCCCATTCCGATGCCTCGCATCCCCGAGGCCGCAAGATTACCCTCGTCGAGGGGGAGTCGCGTCAGCAACGCGCCGAAGGACTGTGCAGCCACCCACAGGACGGCTGCGAGTGCCCACCCCTTCAGCGGCCATCCGGCGACGGCAAACACGGGAAGTGCGAGAGCGATCAGGCCGGTGCCCGCGAGCATCGGCGTGAGGCGGCCCGGTACCGGTCGCGGCTTCGTGTAGAGGTCGGAGATCATGCGTAGACCCTGTAGACGACGAACACGGCAAGTGGAATCCCGACGACTGCACCGACGAGCAAGCCGAGACCGCCCGCACCGAGAAGCCATCCGACGCAGGCGCCGCCGGCCATTGCAGCAGAGACAGTGCCGAGCAACAGCCCGGAGGCGGTCGCAAGAGAGTGCGGCGCGGTGGTGGGCGTAGGGGCGACCATAGCCGGAGCATATCAGGCTGCTTGCGACCGGTGATCACCACTGTTTCGGACACAAACGACTACATTTGTGACATGTCGGATGAACGGTCGCGGATCGTCTTCGTCCACGGGAGCGTTATGGGCGGACGGCCGACATGGAGCGGTCAAAAAAGCCTCGCCGGCCGCTTTCGACTGGAGATCCTCGAGCGGCCGGGGTTCCCGCCCAACCCGGCCGTTGACCGGGTCGATTTCGAGGATCATGCACCGCTCGTGGCAGACTGCCTCCGCGGCGGCGCCCACCTCGTCGGCCACTCGTACGGCGCTGTGATCGCCTTGCTGACCGCGGCCTCGGTCCCCGAGCGAGTTCGCTCACTCACCGTGATCGAGCCACCGGCGACCGCAGTCGCGCAGGGCAATCCTGCCGCGGACGCGTTCGCACGCGAAAGCATCGAGTGGTGGCAGACGGGGCCGACCCACGACCCGGAGGCGTTCCTGCGGGGGTTCCTCGTCTCCGTCGGCTCCGACTACGTCCCACCCAGTCCGCTGCCTGCTCGGCTGGAGCAGGGCGCCCGCGCCCTGATCGCGGAGCGTGGGCCGTGGGAGGCCGACATCCCACTCGACGCACTAGCCGCCGCGCCCTTCCCGACCCTCGTCGTCTCTGGAGGGCACCATCCCGCCTTCGACGCAATCTGCGACGTTCTCGTATCGCACCTCGGCGCCGAGCACCTCGTGCTGCCCGGATACGGGCATACGGCACAGCAACACCCCGCGTTCAACGACCGACTGGCCGCCTTCATCGCGGCCGCAGAAGAGCGACGATGACGATCAGCGGTCTGTACCCTGGACAGAGGCTTACGCCCGCCGTTCTGCGCGCTCTCGCTCCGCGACGCGCCGGCGGACGCGCGGATTCCCCAGCTTGACTATCTCGAGCAGATAGACGACGTAGACCGAGAATCCAAGCGCACCGAGCGCTATCACCACCACCGCGATCGTCTCCCACAGATGCCACATACCGCCCTCGCGGAACGGAATGAAACGTGTCGCGAGCGCTGCAGCACCAAGGGTCGCAGTCCAGGCCCACATCGTCAGCGCCGCCCGCCGCTGGCTGAAGCCGATATTGATGAACCGATGGTGGAGGTGCGAGCGATCCGCCGTCGAGAGCGGCTGGCGGTACTTGAGGCGCTTCAGCACGACAAACGACGTGTCGATGATCGGAACTGCAAGCACGAGCAGCGGCAGGAAGAGCACTACCGTGGACGCCGTCTTCAGAAGCCCCACGACCGAAACGGCCGCAAGGGTATATCCGAGCACGAGCGCCCCGGAGTCGCCCATGAAGATCCGGGCCGGGAAGAAGTTATGACGCAGGAAACCGACACACGCACCGGCGACGATCGCCGACAGAACGGCGGCATCGACCTTCCCGAGCGACAGGGCGATCACGGCGAAGGTGACGCCCGAGATAGCACATACCCCCGATGCGAGCCCGTCCATCCCGTCGAGAAAGTTGACCATGTTCATCACCGCCACGATCCAGACGATCGTGATCGGGATCCCGATCCAGGGCGGCAGGTCAACGGCGCCGAGGAACGGGAGCGTGAAGTGGTCGATCCAGACGCCGAAGAACGTCGGGATCGCCGCTGCGAGCACCTGGCCGGCCAGCTTCGGTATCGGCGCGAGCCCCCGGAAATCATCGATCGCGCCCACGACGCAGGCTACCGCGGCGCCGAGCAGAATCCCCCGCATCTCGCTCGAGAGGTCGAGGAAGGCAAGCGCGGGAACAAGAATCCCCATGAAGATCGCGAGCCCACCGAGCCGGGGGATCGGCCGCCGGTTGAGGCGGCGTTCGTCGGGATTGTCAACGACACCGAGTAGACGTGCCATTCCACCGACGGCAGGCGTCAAGAGAGCAACGATCAGAAGAGCGATCGCAGCGCCGTAGAGAACCTCCGGGTTGGCCCGAAGCTCGTTCACAGCCCTCTACTTCGTGCCGTAGAGCCTGTCGCCTGCGTCTCCGAGGCCCGGGACGATGTATCCCTTCTCGTTCAATCCACGGTCGATCTTCGCAACGACGATGGCGACGTCGGGATGTGCACCATGGACGCGTGCGATACCCTCGGGTGAGGCGAGGAGGGCGATGAGCCGGATGGACATCGAACCCGCCTCCTTGATCTTCTCGATGGCGGCGGCCGTCGAGTTGCCGGTCGCGAGCATCGGGTCGAGCAGGAGCACGTCGTGGTGGGCTATGCCGTCGGGAAGCTTCACGTAGTACTCGATCGGCTGCAGCGTCTCCTCGTCACGGTAGAGGCCGATGAAGCCGACGCGTGCATCCGGGACCAGCGAGAGAATGCCGTCGAGCATCCCCACGCCCGCGCGCAGAATCGGACACACCGCTATTTTGTGGCCGGAGATCCGGTGCGCGGTCACGTGCTCGAGCGGCGTCTCGATCTCGATCTCCTCGTCCTTGAGCGTCTTTGTCGCCTCGTAGGCGAGGAGGAGCGTCAATTCGTTGACGAGATGCCGGAACATATGGGTCGTCGTCGTGACATCACGCAGCAGGCCGAGCTTGTGGCGGACGAGTGGGTGATCGACCTCGATGACCACGGGAGTCACAGGTAGCTCGTGTAGCCGCGAAAACCGGGATAGAGCGGCCGTCGCACGCAAAGCGCCTCGCTTCGGGCCGCTAGTGCCGACACATCCGCGTCGCCGGCGAGTGCTCCGACGATAATCCTGCCGACCTCGCGAAAGTCGGCCTCGTCGAAACCTCGCATCGTCGCCGCCGGGGTTCCGATCCGCACACCGGACGCCACCGTGGGTGGCCGCTCGTCGAAGGGCACCGTATTGCGGTTGGTGGTCAACTTCGCCGCGTGCAGGCGCTCCTCGGCGTCCTTGCCCGTCCACGCGGTCCGGCGCAGGTCGAGTTGCAGGAGGTGGGTGTCCGTGCCGCCCGTCAGCACGTCGAGGCCTCCATCGATGATCTCGGCCGCGAGGGCGTCGGCGTTGGCACGCACCTGCGTCTGATACTGGCGGAATGCGGTCGAGGCGGCTATCCGGAAACACGTTGCCTTCGCGGCGATCGCGTGCTCGAGCGGGCCGCCCTGAAGTCCCGGGAAGATGGCGCGGTCGATAGCCGCCGCGTGCTCCTCGCGACAGAGGATAAATCCCGAGCGGGGCCCGGCAAGCGTCTTGTGTGTGGTCGAGGTGACGACGTCGCAGTCACTCACCGGGTTCGGGTGGAGTCCCGCGGCGACGAGCCCCGAGAAGTGAGCCATGTCGCACCACAGCAACGCACCCACCTCGTCGGCGATCTTGCGGAACTCCCACGTCTCCACCGTGCGCGGGTAGGCAGAGCCACCGCACACGATCATCTTCGGCCGATGCTCCTTCGCGAGCGCCAGTACCTCGTCGTAGTCCACGAGGCTCGTCTCACGCGAGACGCCGTACTGCACGATCGTGTAGAGCCGACCCGAGAAGTTGACCTTGAGGCCGTGCGTCAGGTGACCGCCGTGGTCGAGCCGCAGAGACAGCACCGTGTCACCGGGCTGCATCAGACCGAGATACACCGCCATGTTCGCCTGCGCACCCGCGTGAGGCTGGACATTTGCGTGCTCGGCGCCAAACAGAGCCAGGGCCCGGTCGATGGCGAGCTGTTCGATGCGGTCAACGACCTCGCACCCGCCGTAGTACCGCTTGCCGGGATACCCCTCGGCGTACTTGTTTGTCGCCACCGACCCGACAGCTTCGAGCACCGATGGCCAGGTGAAATTCTCCGACGCGATCAACTCGATCTGGTTGCGCTGCCGCTCGACCTCTTCGCCGAGTAACTCCGCGATGTCGGGGTCGATCTCGGCTAGGCCTGCGGCGCAAAGCCGGTCGAACGCCTCTGGGTGAGGAACCATTACAGCGGGATTCTACCCATTCGGGCCGCCGGCCCCGACTCGAGCAGCGCAGCGACTGCCGGAGCGGCCAACCGGCGCCATGGCAAAGGAGGAAAAAAGATACCCCCGTCGGGGGATGAGACTCTCCCTGTCTCGCGGGTACATTCCAGACATGAAAAACTTCACCTCCAAGTTCGCCCGATCGTCGCGCGCCCGCTTCCTGCTCGCTCTTGTCGCCACGACCACAGCTCTTGCTGCTGTTGCTTCGCAGGCGGCGCTGGCGACACCCCCCTCCTGGGCCGCTCGTTCCTCAATGAGCCGTGTCGATCCGCGGGTCGTCAAGGAGTCGATGGAGGCGCAGCAAGGCGCCACCCTGATGCGCGTGATCGCCTACGGCAACGACGCCGATGGCGCACTGTTGCGTTCCGGCGCTACCGGAGTGAGGAATCTGAGCCTGATCTCCGCAGCGAGCGGACTCGTCCGGGCCGACGCAGTGACCGCCGTGCTGGATGACTCCGGTGTGTCGTACGTTGCCTCGGACGCACCAGTGCAGTTGAACGGCGATCTAGCAACCTCGGCTCTGACCCCCGTCGCGCTCGAAAAAGAACTGCAGAACCTGTACCCCCGTGTAGATGGCGCAACGGGCGCCTGGTCGAGCGGCGTTGACGGTGCCGGTGTCGGTATTGCACTCATCGACAGTGGCGCAGCCGACCTCCCGGACTTCGAGGGCCGCCTCACCCATGTGACCTTCGACACCACGATCGCGGCAGTTGGTGACACCTACGGACACGGCACGTTCATGGCTGGCGTCGCCGGCGGGCGTACGGCAGACGGCCGGTACATCGGCATCGCACCTGGCGCCAAACTCTTCACGCTTGACGTAGATCGCGGCGGCAGCATCTACACCAGCGACATCATCACGGCCCTCACGTGGGTGAAAAACAACCACACGAGGCTCGGGATCCGCGTCGTCAACCTCTCTCTCTCCGAGACCACGCCGAGCACCTATCAGACAAGCGCACTCGATGCAGCTGTCGAAGCAGTCTGGCGCGCCGGTGTCGTCGTCGTCGTCTCAGCCGGCAACCTCGGGGCCGGCCAGGTCGACTTCGCGCCTGCCAACAGTCCCCTCGCGATCACCGTGGGGTCGAGCGACACGAACTTGACGACCGCAACCGAGGATGACATACAGGCTAGTTGGTCGTCCTACGGAACGACGTCCGCTGGCTTTGCCAAGCCCGACATGCTGGCCCCCGGGCGCGGAATCATCTCCGCCGTCACGGCAGGAACAACGCTCGACACGATCGCACCGGCCGCGAACCACGTCGAGCCTGGCTACCTGAGGATGAACGGAACCTCGGCCTCAGCAGCCCAGGTGACAGGCGCGGTCGCACTCCTCCTCCAGAAGCACCCGGAATTGACGCCAGACAACGTGAAGTGGCTCCTCACGAAGACGGCCCGGCCCGTAGCCGGTGCTGCTCCGGCACTCGACATCACCGCCGCGCTCGCCTCCACCGGCACCGTGAGTACGAACGGCCAAACTGCCGCAACGGTCGATCCAGCGACTGAGCTCGAAATCACCGCCCTGGAAAGCAGCGCCGCCCGCTACGAGAACAACCGCGACTGGGAGAAGGCCGGAAAAGCGTGGGGCGCAGCAGGCGCGCTGTGGGGGCCGATGCTGCTCAACGCAGCGATCGCGAATCACAACGCCGCGGCCGACTGGATGCGTGCCCACGAATTTGATCGAGCAGCCAAGCTCGAGGGCCTCTCCGCCGCAAACTGGAATCGCCTCGGTAGCCCCGTGGGGGCCGGGATTGCCTGGGAGCTCGTCGCCGACGCTGCGAAACGCGGGCATGACTTCGCTCTGGCAGCCACCTCCTTCGAGGCAGCAGCTCTCGCCTGGACGAAGGCAGGTGGTAGCGACCGCGCAAGTGCCTCCTGGCAGCGTGCAGCAGATGCCTGGAAGCGCAACCATGACCCGATCCGGGAAGCACTGGCCCAGGCGAATGTCGCCGCCACCTGGAACGCAGCCGCCACCTGGAACGCAGCCGCCACCTGGAACGCAGCCGCCACCTGGAACGCAG
>JBAXFL010000018.1:0-44949 GCA_037139935.1 Thermoleophilia bacterium
CTCCGAGGCATCGCTGACGACCTCCTGCGCGAGGAACGGATCGGCGGAGAAGCCGGGATCGCCCGACTTGCCGATTGCCTCGTCGAAGGCCGCACGCGGAATCCGCTCGCGGGCAGCGACGAGCTTTGCGAGCTCGACGGCGTCCACCGTCGCCGGATCGACACCCGCGCCGACAAGGTTGTTGGCGATCACGTTCGAGGCCGCGATGCGATCGGCACCGGCCGCCACGGTGGCCACGTAGAGCCCGTCGAGGCCTCCCGTGACGAGCACGAGGGCGCGTTCGAGGTCGAGCTCCTTGCCGAGCCGGACGACACGTTCGGCCGGCGGCTCGGAGAGCTCGGCTCGCAGCCGCTCGATCATCTCGGCGGGGGGCGCGACGGGGATCAGGTCGGGCTCGGGGAAGTAGCGATAGTCGTCGGCCTCCTCCTTCGAACGGCGCGGCGTCAGGGTGCCCGAGCCGGCGTCGAAGTCGAACGTCTCCTGCTTCACCTCTCCCCCGGCCTCCCAGATCGCGATCTGGCGCGCCGCCTCGGCCTCGATGCCACGGGCGATGTAGTTGAACGAGTTCATGTTCTTGATCTCGCACCGGGTGCGGAGCTCGTCGGAGCCTTCCGGGCGGACCGAGACGTTTGCGTCGACCCGGAGCGTGCCCTTCTCCATCTCAGCATCCGAGATGCCGAGCTCGACGACGGTCTGGCGCAGCAAGAGCAGGAAGCGCTTCGCCTCCTCGGAGGTGTGGATGTCGGGCGCCGTGACGATCTCGAGCAGCGGCGTGCCACCGCGGTTGTAATCGACGAGGGAGTACTCGGCGCCGCCGATGCGACCCGTGTGCCCGCCCATGTGCACCGTCTTTGCCGCATCCTCCTCGAGGTGGGCGCGCACGATTCCGACCGTTAGCTCGCCCTCCGGCATAGGTACTATCATGCTACCGTTTTCGCAAGAAGGCATATCGTACTGGGAAATCTGATAGCCCTTCGGAAGATCGGGGTAGAAGTAGTTCTTACGCGCAAACACGGCGCGCGGCGCGATCTCGCAGCCGAGGGCGAGCCCGAGCTTCACCGTCCATTCGATCGCGGTGCGATTCATCACGGGCAGTGCGCCAGGGAAGCCGAGGCAGACCGGGCACGTCTGGGTGTTCTCCCCCGCCCCGTAGCCCGCGGCGCAGCGGCAGAACATCTTCGTGCGCGTCTTGAGCTGCACGTGGATCTCGAGGCCGACGACGATCTCCCAGGACGCGCTCATCGCAGTCGCTCCGGCACCGTGTCGAAGGCGATCGCCTGCTCCAGCGCGTGCCCAGTACGGAAGAGCGCGTTCTCACCGAACTGCGAGCCGATCAGCTGCAAGCCGACAGGAAGCCCCTCGGAGAGCCCCGATGGGATGTTCAGCCCGGGCAGGCCGGCAAGACACGAAGGGATCGTCATCACGTCGCAGGCGTACATCGCAAGCGGATCTGCCGCACGGTCGCCGATCGGGAACGCCACGGTGGGCGACGTCGGCGTCGCAATGACGTCGAACTGCTCGAGCGCCGCGCGGTGCTCTCGAATCAGGAGCGTCCGCACCCGCTGCGCCTGACCGTAGTAGGCGTCGTAGTAGCCGGCAGAGAGCGCGTAGGTGCCGAGCATGATCCGACGCTTCGGCTCGTCGCCGAAGCCGGCGTCGCGGGTCTGCTCGACCATCTCGCGATAGGTCGGTGCGTCGACACGAGGGCCATAGCGCACGCCGTCGTAGCGGGCCAGGTTCGAGGAGGCCTCGGCCGGGGCGATCAGGTAGTAGCACGCCATCCCGTAGTCGAAGGAAAGCGGCAGGTCGCACTCGCCGATCTCGGCGCCGAGCAAACGAGCCGTCTCGATCGCGGCCTCGAACGAGGCGCGGACGCCAGGCTCGATACCCGCGAGATCCCATACCTGCTTGGGGATCCCGATGCGCACGCCGGCGAGGCTCTCCGCAGTCGGCAGCTCGACTGCCTCGGGCAGCTCGACCGTGGTCGAGTCGTTCACGTCACGCCCGGCGATGATGGAGTAGAGCAGCGCCACGTCGCGCACGGTCTTCGCCACCGGGCCGATCTGGTCGAGGCTCGAAGCGAACGCGACGATGCCGTAGCGGGAGACGGTGCCGTAGGTCGGGCGGAGACCGACGTTGCCGCACAGGGCAGACGGCTGCTTGATCGAGCCGCCCGTGTCGGAGCCGAGGCCCCAGGGTGCGAGCCCACCGGAGACGGCGGCAGCCGTGCCGCCGCCCGATCCACCCGGCACGCGCGTCGGGTCCCACGGGTTGTGCGACGGGCCATAGGCCGAGTTCTCGGTCGACGAGCCCATCGCGAACTCGTCCGTGTTGGTCTTGCCGATGATCGGCATCCCTGCCGCCTTGCAGCGGGCAGCGACGGTCGAGTCGAAGACGGGCACGTAGCCGGAGAGGATCTTCGAGCCGGCGGTCGTCTCGATGCCCTTCGTCGAGATGACGTCCTTGAGCGCGACCGGCACGCCGCCGCTCTCGGTGGCCTCGCAGAGTCGAAGGTAGGCGTGGAGCTCCTCGTCCCGCTCGCCGGCCGCGGCGGTGTAGGCCGCGTGCAGCTCGGTGGATGAGACCTGGCGGCTCTCGATCAGCGCCAGTGCCTCCTCGGCGGTGAGTCGCAGCGTGTCGATCATGCGGACACCTCGGGGCCGTGCGACGGCGGGACGCGGAACAGGTCGCCCTCTCGAGCGGGTGCGTTTGCGAGCGCCTCGTCCAGTAACAGGGACGGCCGCGGCTCGTCGTCGGCCCACACGTTGACGAGATCGAGCGGGTGCGACGTCGGGGGAACGTCGGCGAGATCGAGCTCCGCGACCTTCGAGACCGCCTCGAGGATCGCGCCGAGCTCGAGCGTGAGGCGATCGGCCTCACTGTCTGTGAGGTCGAGCCGCGCGAGCCGCGCAACGTGCAACACCGTTTCTCTGTCGATCGCCATTCCCGCTGCCTTCTCTTTGATTGGTGGAGACCATCATTGTTGCTGCACCGACACCGAAGGTGCTTCGCACAGACGTCGCGTGGAACGACGAAGCCCTGACCGGGCCACCATGAGTTCGGTGTTCGGCGCCCGCGTGCGGTGTTAGGCGGCTGCGCTCGTGATCGCTTCAACTGCGCGTTGGAGGTCGAAGCCGCCGAAGCCACCGTGTCGGTTCGTGTCCGCGTCGATCCGGAGACCGTGCGCGTCGTTTGCGGCGAGGAGGTCGCCGGCCCGTGCGGACGGTGGTCTGGGTGGCGCGAGCGGCCAGACCACCCCATAGCGGTTGCGGAAGCGGATGCCGGTCTCGGGGTCGCCCTCGACGGTGTAGCCGCCCTCGTGCACGATCCGATGGTGCTGGTAACAGAGAAGGACGAGGTTCTCGAGACTCGTCTCGCCGCCATGCGCCCAGTGCTGCCGGTGGTGTGCCTCTAGATGCCGCCGACTCTCACAGCCGGGGAAACAACACGTGCGGTCGTCGCGCGCCTCGAGCAGCCTGCGCAACGCCGGAGGAACCGAGCGCCTGCTGCGACCGACACTAACAGGGAGGCCGTCACGCTCGATCTGCGCCATCACATCAGCGTCGCAGCCAAGCCGCCGGGCCGTCTCCGGGGAGATCAGCGGGCCGTCCTCGAGCTCCGAAGGTCCGCGATCGTCAGCGCAGAGGGCTGCAGCATCGACATGGACGACGAGCCGCGCCCGCTCGCGCCGCGGCTCGTCCACCGAAACAAGCGACGCACCCGCAAGATCGAGCAACGCCTCCACCCGCACAGGCCGCGGAGGATCCGCCACACCAACCGGCTCCCAACCCGCCCCAGACCCCACCTCGTCTCCCTCGAGAGCCGGCGCCAGCGCGCCGTCAGCCTTCTCCGCAGCCAAGGCCTGCTCGTGCCTGTCGCCAGCGGCCGCAACACGCTCCCCACGGCGCCGCTCCAGCACGCGCTCGCGCGCCAACTCGAGCGCCCTTACCACCAACACCCCATCCTCGGCCGCAAGCCGCGCCCGCAGAAACAATGTCCCATCGTCGTCCACGTAGTAGTCGACGTACTCCAACGCCTGCGCGTGCGCAACATCCTCCGCCGCAACCCGCCGAAACGCCCGAAGCGCCCGCTCCAACTGCGACGCTGTCAACGCCCCCGCCAAGTCCAGCAACCCTTCCTCCGACGACGCAGTCGCGACCCGCGTCAACGCCCGGACCTTCGTGAACGTCAACTCACCCCGCGCGAACGCCGCCGCCGTCAGCGGCAACCCCTGCAGTGCCTCCGCCACCCGCAGAAACTCCTGCGCCTCACGACCCGTGATCGCACAACGCCACGCCAGAAACGCCTGCAGGTCGCTGCTGTCACCTGCCTCGTTCATCTCCCACACGAGCTCGAGCCAACGCGCCGTCGCAGCATTCACATGCGCAGATAGAGAAGCGAGCTCATCCACCCTCTCCGCCACCGCCGCATCACGCGCTGCAACACCAGCTGCCACATCCTCGATCTTTGTTGCCTTCATAGAGAACAGCATACAGAGCCCATCGGACGGAGCACGGGTGAAGAAAGACGAAGGGCCCCTTCCGGGGCCCGTCGCACGAAGCTCGCATCCGGTAAGCCTATGCAGCTGCCGAGACGTTCGCCGCCTGGGCACCCTTGGGCCCCTGGACGACCTCGAACTCCACCTTTTGTCCCTCTGTGAGGGACTTGTATCCGTCCATCGTGATTGCCGAGAAGTGGACAAAAACGTCCTCCCCGCCTTCGCGCTCGATGAACCCGAAGCCCTTCTCGTTCGAAAACCACTTGACGGTGCCAATCTCTGACAACGAACGTCCTCCTGAACCATGTACGGCCCCAACGACGGAACCGTACGACTGACCGAACAGAAATGAACGGTAGCGTCAGGAGCCGGGAAATGCAAGCAGCCCGCGGCGATAGCGGGCTGCCTTGAGCGTGCTCTGCAGGAGCATGGCGATCGTCATCGGCCCCGTACCGCCCGGCATCGGCGTCAGGAACCCCGCCACGCTCTCGACGGCAGCGTCGATATCGCCGCGAATCCCGTCCTCCGTTCGCGTCAGGCCGACGTCGAGGCAGGCGGCTCCTGGCTTGACCATGTCGGCCGTGACGATCCCGGGACGTCCGACGGCAGCAACGACGATGTCGGCCCGGCGAACGTGAGTGGCGAGGTCTGCGGTGCGCGAGTGACAGATGGTAACGGTGGCATTCGCGTGCATGAGCAACATCGCCATCGGCCGGCCGACGATCTCACTCCTGCCAATCACGACGGCCTCTTGCCCCGCCGGGTCGATGCCGTAGGCACGGAGCAACTCCATGCATCCTGACGGCGTTGCGGGAACGTGAATCGGCGTGCCAAGGTAGAGGTTGCCTGCGTTGAATGGATGAAAGCCATCCACGTCCTTGGCCGGCGAGACGGCATAGGTCACTCTCGTCTCGCTCATGTGCGATGGAAGCGGCAACTGCACGAGGATGCCGTCGACCTCCTCGTCGTTGTTGAGACGATCGACGAGCGCAAGGACATCCTCCTCGGGGGTGTCGGCCGGAAGGCGCACGTCCCGGGCATCGATACCCGCGTTGGTTGCGGCTCTGTGCTTGGCGGCGATGTACACGTGTGAGGCTTCGTCGTCACCCACCAGAACGGTTGCAAGCCCGACGTGGCCGATCTCTGCCACTTCGCGCGCGACACCCTCGCGCACCTCCGCCGCGAGCTGCTTGCCGTCCATCTTCACCGCCGTCATCCGCAAGACTCTAGTCGGTCACCCCTCGGAGGCTGTCTGGCAACGGTGATCCATCGAAGGGCTCAAGTCGCCACCTTCTACGAGCGATACCAGCGGCCCCGCCGGCAGCTTGCCGCGCGAATCGCGCGGGGGCCGAACCGGGTGCCCGGCCTGTCGGAGGTGACGTCGTCCATCGGTGCCCCCACGATCGCAACGTCAACGTCCTGGAGGGTCCTATGCGGGGCCTAAGCTGCATGCGTGGAGAGCCACCCGCGGGATCGTGCCCGAACCGCCTCCCGCGTGGGCGCTCTCGTGTTCGTCGTCGCCTGGCTCTCGTCGGCGCGACTTCAGTCAGCGATCCCCTTCTGGCTCCCGTTCGTGGCCCTCGCCGTGCTGGAGGTGGAGTTCGTCGTCCGTGGACTGCGCGCGCGACGGGTCTGGATGCCCTCCAGGCCTGCATCGTCCCGATTGCCGGGTGCGGACGATGCCGACCTCGGGTGGGTCAAAGCAGTGGGCGAGGACGGCACGCCGATCCTCGTTCCCGCGGCTCCACGTCAACGGCGAACGGCGCGACTCCCGCTCGGCATCGTGATCCTCGTCGGACTCGTTCTCTTCATCGCAGCGTATCGCGTCGATCAGGAGGCCGGCTGGTCGTCGGTCGCCGCACCCGAGAAGACGAGAGCCGAGCGACGCTTCACCACGGAGGCATCGCACATCGCCGGCCGTTCCGTCCACGTCTACTGCGATGACGCCTACTCTTTCACCGGCGTCGGGTCTGATGCCGCTGGCGAGGCGTTCATCACCCGCGGCCTCGCGTATCTCGAGCCGACGATCTGCCGATCGCTGTACCGCATCGCCTTCGAGGACGCCGTCGGCTCGCGAGAGGATGCTGCATTCGCGATCACGGTGCTGGCCCACGAGGCGACCCACCTACGCGGGATCCGCAACGAAGCGCAGACGGAGTGCTTCGCGCTCCAGGAAGGCGTTGAGCTCGGCCGTCGCCTTGGCCTCGATCCTGTGACAGCGCGCGCTCTGGTGCAGGCACAGCGGGCTCGTGACCTCTCCGATGCAAGCGTCGCGCGACTCGACTATCGCCTTCCCCCGGGCTGCCGCAACGGCGGCTCGCTCGACCTGCGGCCCCACGATCCTGCGTTTCCATAATCACCCCGCCGCCCGTTCTCGCCGGCCATGAACTCTTTTGCCCACCGAGCTACGACTGCCCTACGGCCTGCTCCAACCGCATCG
This sequence comes from Thermoleophilia bacterium, assembly GCA_037139935.1. Classification (GTDB taxonomy): domain Bacteria; phylum Actinomycetota; class Thermoleophilia; order Gaiellales; family Gaiellaceae; genus Gaiella. The sequence continues at coordinate 6,939 of JBAXFL010000018.1, forward strand.
GAGATCACCGGTAGCGCGGCAAGATCGCAGGCGACGGCGCCGGCCTCGACCACGAGGCCACGGGCCTTCACACGGAGGGCAGCCCCAGAGGAGAGGGCCACGCGCAGCCGCTCCTGCTCGCGCAGGACAGCGTCGCCTGCATCGGCCACAAGCTCATCCGGGCGTTCGCTACCGATGAAAGCAGTGGTGCGAATCAGAAGGACGCTTTGCGCTACCCGCCATTCCGTGGTACCAGTGCATGCCCGTGAGTGATACTTCTCTCAGCTTGCTCTACGTGACCCACGGGGCGGCACCACCGATCCGCCATGTCAGCGTGATCCCTCGCACTCGGATGCAAGGGACGTGAAGAACCCCTTCCCTCAGGTTGACCGCGTCAGAGCGATCATCAGTGGCAACCGTGAGCTTTGCCGCATCGAAATCTCTTTCGCACTCTTCAACGGGGCCGAATGGGCCGTGTGGATCGCAATGCTCGTGTACGCCTACGGCAAGGGTGGCGCGACAGCTGCCGGGATCGTCGCGGTCGTCCAACTCGTTCCGGCAATGCTCTTTGCGCCATTCGCCTCTGTCCTCGGCGACCGCTACCGTCCCGCTCGCGTTCTCATGTACGGCTACGTCTTCCAGGCCGTAGGGATGGGCGTCACTGCCGCCGTGCTTCTCCTCGGAGGCCCCACGCCACTTGTCTATGCCTGCGCGGCAGTGGTTGCTACGGCGGTGACGGTTACCCGGCCAACATTTGCAGCTCTCACTCCGAGCCTCTGTCACCGGCCAGAGGAACTGACCGCCGCAAACGTCGTTGCCGTCTGGAGTGAAAGCATCAGCCTGCTCGTCGCACCCGTGATTGCCGGCGTCCTGCTCGCGGTCGCAGGCCCCGGCTGGGTGTTCCTCGTGATGGGCTCCGCCGTTGCAGTCGGTGCGCTACTCGCTAGCGGGATCGAGGGAGCCCCGGCCAACCCTGTACCCGGGATACCGATTCGAGCACAGATGGCAGAGGGTTTCTCCGCGGTCCTCCACGAACCCGCTGCGCGCACCCTCGTCGGACTCCTTGGTGCCGAGCAGATCGCTATCGGCATGCTCGACGTGCTCTACGTGGTTCTCGCAATCGGAGCTCTCGGCATGGGCGACGGCGGTGCCGGCTACCTCAACGCGGCCTTCGGACTGGGCGGTGCGCTCGGGATCGCAGTGACAGCCTCTCTGGTGGGGCGAGCCCGGCTGATGCCCGCGATCGCCGTTTCGCTCGCCGTCTGGACAGCTTCGTTTCTGATCATGACCGTCTGGACAACCATCGCTAGCGCCATCTTCCTCCTCGCCCTCGCCGGCACCGCTCATGCGCTGTTCAATGTCGCGGGCAAGACGTTGCTCCAGCGTACGGCTCCACCGGAGGCGCTCGCCCGCGTCTTTGGCGTGGTCGAGACTCTGATCATGGCCGGCCTCCTGATCGGGTCGATCCTCGCTCCCGTTCTCGTCCACATCGGCGGTGTCAAGGCCATTATCCTGGGCACGGGAATCATCTTTCCCCTACTTGCGATGGCCGGGGGAAGACGACTTTTGACGCTCGATGCGACAGCGCAGGTTCCGATCGTAGAGATAGACCTGCTGCGGTCGCTCGACCTGTTCTCGATGCTGCCCATGCCCTCCATAGAGGGAATCGCTTGCAGCCTCGAGCGATTGGATGCGGCCGCGGGGATGGCGATCGTCACGCAGGGCGAGGAGGGCGACCGCTACTACGCGATAGCGGAAGGCGATCTGGACGTCCACGTCGATGGAGTCCGGGTCAACACGCTCAGCCGCGGCGACGGCTTCGGTGAGATAGCACTGCTCCACGACTGCACCCGTGCTGCGACAGTCATCGCCCTGAACGACGTGACGCTCTACTCCCTCAGGAAAGAGGCGTTCCTCGAGGTGCTTACCGGACACCCTGCGGCGATGGAGGCCGCAACAGAGATCGCGGCCGACTATCTCGCCAAATAAGGCCACGGATGGGGCCGTGAGCATCGGCGCTGCTACCGAGCGCGCACTGCCGCACCTCCGGTGCCGGTGCAGAGAGGATGGCCATTGCTGACGAGATCGGTGTGACCATCGTCTTCCGGGCCAAAGAGATACGGGGCTCTGGCTGCTCTATGGAAACCTGAGTTCTTCGCTTATAGTTGAACGACAGGTTTCTGATACGTCTGATGGGAGAGCACCTCACGATGCGCAACCACAGGGGCCTCGCCGTGATTTTCGTCGCTTCCATCGTGCTGATGGGAGTCGTCGCCGGTGCGAGCGGCGGACTGCTGACACGCGAGACGGACAGCGTGGCTATCTGGCGCGTGCACGTGGACGGAAAGAGCGATATCGACCGTCTCGTCGCGAGCGGAGCCGACCTCGTTGAGGGGCGTGGTGCCGACTACCTGCTCGTCGTCGGCGAGGACACTGTCGCGGCCGCACTGCGCGCCAAGGGATTCCGCGTCACCGAAGACCGGCGACTCGCGAAGATCGCGCCCACCGGTCGCGTCATGGGCCCAAACGGACCGGCCACAGCCCTCGCGGTCACGTTCTACGGCGGCTACCGCACGGTGGACGAGCAGTACGCCCACCTCGCGAGCGTCGCTGCCGCGTATCCCGGCCTCGCAACGACGGTGGACTACGGTGATTCGTGGCGTAAGACGAAGGGCCTCGCCACCGGCAACGACCTGATGGCGATCTGCCTCACGAACCGGCAGGCCGGCGACTGTCAGCTGAGTCCGACCTCGTCGAAGCCGCGTGCCGTGATCATGGCGGCGATCCACGCGCGTGAACTTCAGACATCCGAGCTTGCCTGGCGCCTGATCGACACGCTCACCGGTGAGTACTCCACCAATCCTGATATTGCCCTCCTCATGGACACGACGGAGGTCTGGATCGTTCCGGTCGTGAACCCCGATGGCCGCGAGATCGTCGAGACCGGGGGCAACAGCCCCTACCTCCAGCGCAAGAACGCCAACGACTCTGTCGGAATCTGCGCCAACCCGCCCACTGTGACGAACCAGTTTGGTGTCGATCTCAACCGCAACGCGAACTACCTGTGGGGTGGTGTCGGCACATCCACAAACCCTTGCGACCAGACGTACAAGGGCGTTTCGGCTGCGTCCGAGCCCGAGGAGTCTGCGCTCGAGACCCTGTTCCGGCAACTCTGGCCCGACCAGCACACGACCGGCACCACTCCCGTGGCCGCCACGGCGCAGGGAACGTTCATCACGCTGCACAGCTACGGGAACCTCGTACTGCTCCCACCCGGTGCGAGCGCGACGTTGACGCCCAACGACGTACAGCTTCGCGCGCTTGCCTTCAGGATGAGCCACTTCAACGGCTACCAGACGGGTACCGGCCCCGAGACGCTCTACGCCACGAGCGGCACGACAGACGACTGGGCGTACTTCAGGCTCGGCGTTGCCGGCTTTACGTTCGAGGTGAGCCCGACGAGCGGAACGTGCTCGGGCTTCACCCCGGTGTACACGTGCATCGACTCGACTATCTGGCCGCTCAACCGTTCTGCCCTGCTCTACAGCATCAGGGTCGCCGGAGCGCCGTACTCGACACCTCGAGGGCCGACGACGACCTCCGTGACGGTGCCGCCCTCGGTAGCTCCGAACTCGAGTCTCGCACTCAGCGCGGTGGTCAACGACAACGCGTTCGGCAATGCTGCAGGGAGCATCAGCCGGCCGACGGCACAGACCGTGACGGCAGCCGAATACTTCCTCGATACGCGGCCCGGGGTACCTGGAACCGGCATCCCGCTTGCCGCAAGCGACGGGGCCTTCTCCGCGACGAGTGAGACGGTCGGTGCAACGCTCTCGACGGCAGGGCTTCCCCTCGGTGACCATCGCATCTACGTCCGCGGGCGCAATGCAGGATCCTGGTGGGGGCCGGTCTCCGCCGGGTCATTCATCGTGACCAACGTTGTCCCCCCGCCGCCGCTCTTCTCGGACACTTTCACTTCTGGCGCCGCGAACTGGAGCGCACTCGACGGCACCGCGTCCTGGAGCCTCGTCACGGCGGGCGGCAACCAGCAGTATCAGGGCTCTACCTCGAGCAAGTCAGTCACCGGGCAACGTGTTGCCGGGACGGTCTCCTGGACGAACTACTCCGTCAGCGCCGACACCTTCACAACCACGAAAAGCGCTAGCAGTCGTGGCCCCGGCATCCTCGCCCGCGTCGTCGATGTAAACAATAACTACCGCTTCTCGTATACCTCGAGCGGCCGGTGGGCAATAGAAAAGGTGAGCAGCGGCACCGTGACGCTCCTCGCCCAATCTGCGGCGACGACCCTCACGACCACTACAACGTACTCGCTCCGTGCAGACGTCAACGGCAGTTCACTCAGCTTCTCCGTCAACGGAGTTCTTGTCGCATCGGCCACCGACACGACGATCACTGCCGGCCGCATAGGGCTGCGCGTGTATGGAGCGGTCACGCTGTTCGACAACGTCCAGGTCGTCAGCCTCTGACGGGCGCCGCCCGGGGTGCCTGTGACGCTACGCCTCACGGACTCTGCGCAGCCACGGCTAGGATGAGATCGTCTGGCGACGTGGCCGAGTGGTTAGGCAGAGGCCTGCAAAGCCTCGTACACCAGTTCGAATCTGGTCGTCGCCTTTTCTTCGCACACGGAGGCAAGGGGTACTGTCGGACGCGCCCTCTACAGTGTGGTGACTCGTGACAGACCAGCGCTCCACCACACCCTCCTCTGTGTCTGAGGCCCAGGCGATGTCAGCCACGGAGCCGTGCTGGCGCTGTGGCGCGGCGATGGAGTGGCGCCACGCAACGCTGCAGTGCCCGCGGTGTCACTTCAAGATCGGCTGCTGTGAGGGAGTAACGGCGGAGTGCTCGCCGCAGGATCGTTAGCCTCACCTCGTGACCGACCTCGCAGCCATGCTCGCCCCCGGCCGTCTCGTAGACCTGACACAGCCCCTCGGCCCCGACACGGCTCTCTGGCCGGACTCTCGCCCCTTCTGCGCGACGACGATAGCCCACCACGAGACGGAACCCGGCTATGAGCGGAACCTCGAGGTGCCCGAACATGCCGGGACGCACCTCGACGCGCCCGCGCACTTCCACCGTCACGGCGCGTGTGTTGACGCGATCCCGATCGCTACGCTCGTTCGGCCTGCCGTCAAGCTCGACGTCCGGGACAGGGTGAACGGCAATGCCGAAGCGCTGGTCGATGCGGCGATGATCCGCGAGCTCGAGTCGCGGGACGGGCTGATCGCAGCGGACACAGCGGTGCTCGTGCACACGGGTTGGGACGCCTTCTCGCATGATCCGGCCCGGTACCTCGGCGATCCCGTGCCCGCGTTTCCCGGGCTCGCACTCGACGCGGCCGAGCTTCTCGTGCAACGGGGTGTCGCGGGGCTCGGCATCGACACACTCGGCGTTGACCCGGGCTCCTCTACGGACTTCCCCGTTCACCTGACGACGCTCCCGGCAGGCATATGGCATCTCGAGGGCCTGATCGAGCTCGAACGGGTGCCGGCCCGCGGCGCCTGGCTTGTCGCCGCCCCCCTGAAGCTCGTTGACGGGTCGGGGGCCCCTGCCCGCGTGTTCGCGATTCTTCCTCACGATGTCTGAGGGCAAGACGGAGCTCACGATCCGTGCGGTGCGCGCCGACGAGTGGCGCCGCTGGCGGGAGACACGCCTACGGATGTTGCGGGACGACGCGGACTTCTTTGCGACGCGCTATGACGACATGGTGCGCGAGCCGGATCAGACGTGGCGTGACTGGGTCGCCGATGCCGCAACGGGTGACGACAAGACGCTCTTTGTCGCAGAGGACGGCGACGCCTGGGTCGGCGTCGTCGGGGCCTTCGTACGCATCAACCCGCTCGAGGTACAGCTGATCTCGATGTGGGTCGATCCCGCCGCCCGTGGACGCGGGGTCGCACGGGCGCTGATTCGCGCTGTCGCAAGCTGGTCTCTCGGGCGGGGTGCCGCAAGCGTCGTCCTGTTCGTCCAGGAGGCAAACATGCCGGCCCGGAAGCTGTACGAGCGCGCCGGCTTCGGACTCACGGGCGATAGCGCTCCCGCAGCCGCTGGCAGAAGTGCGTTCAAGCTCGTTCTGGCTGCGCCGGTCGCTGACCTTCTCACGTAGCGGCAGCAACGCCGCACGACCACTACCGATCGAGCAGCCGTCCGCCGACGAACACCGATGCGACGGCAAAGTCATCGTCGAGAACGACCATGTCGGCCGCTGCTCCCGGACGCAGGACGCCGATCTCAGCTCGGCCCACCACGCGAGCCGGGGTGCGCGTCACGGCGTCCACCGCCTCCCCGATCGGCATTCCCAGTTCGACGAGCATCCTCAGGCCCCACGCGAGAGGGCGGACAGCCCCGGCGAGCGCCCCATCAGCCGTCCTGGCGACACCCCGCTCGACGGTGACGTTCACCGTGCCGAGCCGAAAGGAACCGTCACCCATCCCCCCGGCGGCACCGAGGTCGGAGACGAGGGCAAGACGCCCTCTGGCGGCGCGCCACGCCATGAGGAGTACCTCGGGAGCGAGATGAACGCCATCCGCGATGCACTGCACGACGACGTCGTCTCGCACGAGCGCCGCACCGGCCACCCCCGGATCTCGCTGCCGGAACGGCCGCATCGCGTTGAAGAGGTGCGTCACCGTTCCTGCGCCCTGATCGAAGGCCGCGTGCGCTGTAGCCGCATCGGCATCGGTGTGCCCGAGAGAGACCGTGATGTTGCGCGACACGAGAGCGTCGATGAGCTCCCCTGCGCGCGGGAGCTCCGGCGCGAGCGTCACGGTGCTGACTGCCGACCCGGCGAGCAAAAAGGAGGCGAGTAGATCGAGGTCGGGCGGTCTGAGATCCCCGACCGGATGGGCGCCCCCATGGTCGGCGCTGAGAAAGGGGCCCTCGAGGTGTGCCCCGAGCATGAGCGCCCCCACCCCGTCCGCACGGCCCCCTGGAGCGCACTCTCCGATCGTGGACAGGGCTCGTCTCGTCAGGTCGGCCGGAGCCGTGACGAGCGTCGGTTGATACCAGAGGACACCTGTCCGTGCGAGTTCGACACCGAGCGCATCGATCTCTTCGGTGGTCGCGTGCAGGATGTCGATGCCTCGGAAGCCGTTCACCTGGAGATCGACGAACCCGGGAACGGCAATACCTGACCGGCCAGCCGCCAGCCCGACGGCGACGACCAGCCCGTCCTCGATTTCAACGTCACCCCGCACGAGCAACCCGTCCACGACGGCAGCAGCAGCACCGAGCTTCACGGCCGCAGCCTAGGCTCTTTGGTGCATACCGCTACGCGCAACACTACGGGAGCCCTGGCGGCGGCATCACAACGAACGGATCTGTCGCGCAGACGACTCACAGAAGCCGCCGCACAACGGTGCCCTAGTGCTTCTTGTGTCGGGCCTGCGCCCGGCGGTTCTGCTCCTGCGGCGCGGGCCGCAGCATGAAGTAGAGAACGGAACCGATGAGCGGCACGATCAGGATCCCGGCAAGCCACAGGAGTTTTGCGCCGACCCCGAGGTCGTGGCGCCCGACGAGGCTGATGATCGCGTAGCCCCAGAGCAGGAGCACCGGAATGATGAACACGAGCAGGAGAATCCACTGGGCACCGCTGAAGGCCAGCACCGGTATAGAGCAGAACGGCATATCGACGAGCCTAGCGCATTGCTGCCGCTGCGGGTATCCGGGATGGCACACCTGGGGCACTCGCGCTGACGATGGCGCTCGTGGTGCTCTGCTTCGTGACCTCAGGCGCCTCCGCCGCGCTACGGGTCTGCCGGCAGCTACGCATCGGGGGTCGCTCACACGATCCGGCATGTGGACTGCGGCTCCTGTACCGGCTGCGAGCACGAGTTGACGCTAGCCCGCTGGCCCCACCGTCGACCTCTCCCGCTACGGTTTCGGGATCGTTGCCTCACCCCGTCATGCCGATGTACTGCTCGTCACAGGCCCTGAGACCAAACGCATGCAGGCGGCGCTCCTGACCGCCTACGCCGCGACGCCCGATTCCATCGCGACCTCTTTCCTCGGACTGCTCGACAGGCGGGCCGAAGCATGACGAACGACGCCCCGGTGCGACAAAGCCGAACACACCTGTGGTTTGCCCTCTACACGATCGTCCTGTTTGCTGTCTTCGGGCTCAGCCTCGCCACGCACCAGTGGTCGGTCGCGATAACGAGCTTCGGGATAGCTCTCGTCTTTGTGCTCTTCACGCGCTGGCTCTGGCGCAGGCGTTGAACCGAGCTCAGCGGGCGTCGGACTGCCGGTACGAGTGATTTGCATCGAGTTTCTCGCGGAGGTAGTCGCCGTAGACGACGGACTCGAAGCGTGGTGCCTCACCCGGCGCAACGAGGGCCGGTAGAGGGGCGACTACGGCGGCTGCAGCCGGGTCGAAGAAGTACGGGATCGAGTAGCGGTCGCGCCCCGTGCGGTTGAGGACACGGTGAGGAGTCGATCGCAAGGTGCCGTTCGACCAGCGCGCGCCGGAACGGTCGAGGTACCGCGTAGGCATCTCGCGTAAAGAAACGTGTCCCAAAGAGCGGGGAGATCCGCGATTCGAGGATGGAACCTTGGCTCGCAGTGCAGTAGGTTGCTCTGATGATCGATCGGCTAGACGAGCAGCGCCTCGAGATTCTTCGTGGCTGGGGTGCCGGGCTCGCCTCCGACGACCGCGAGGAGCTTCGCGCCGCCGGCAAGGCTATCACCGTGCTGGTCGAGGAGATCGACCGCCTCCAGGTCGACCTCTGGAACGCGCGCGTCGATCAGCGCGATTCGGAAAGAACCTTCGTGGTACCGAGTCACGGGGCAGCGTTGCGTACGCAGCTTGAAGAGAGTTGCGTCTCCACCACCTGATCCGCTGCTGTTCTGATGTAGATGCTCGATCCTCCCGGGGTCGTCGTTGGCGGCGGGGCGATTCGTATGTCGTGTGATCCAGTTGGCGAGCAATAACGTAAACATGGACATTAGTTCGACATTTCGTGTCCATCGATACGAAGGGGTTCAATCCAATGCACAAGATCACGCTCATTCTGGCCATGGCAGTCGTCGCCGTAGCCGCCGTCCTCGCCCCGTCCGTCTCGGCGCGCTCCGCCGCCGGCGAGGTCGACATCGTCACGACCGCCGTAAATAACGGCAGCTTCAAGACGCTCGCCTCTCTGCTGACGGCGGCCGGTCTCGTTGACACGCTCAAGGGCACAGGCCCGTTCACGGTGCTCGCCCCGACCGACGAGGCGTTCGCGAAGGTGCCGAAGGCGACGCTCGACGCACTCGCCGCTGACCCGGCGAAGCTCAAGGCAGTCCTGCTCTACCACGTGATAGCCGGCAAGGTCCCGTCCAGCGAAGTCGTCAAGCTCACCTCCGCGAAGACGGTCAACGGCGCAGACGTGGCGATCAAGGTCGCCGGCGGTTCCGTCTTCGTGAACAACGCGAAGGTCATCATCCCGGACGTCATCGCATCGAACGGTGTCATCCACGTCATCGACCAGGTGCTCCTCCCCCCCGCCGCGAAGCAGAACATCGTCAAGACGGCGGTTGCGGCGGGCCAGTTCAAGACGCTGGCGTCACTTGTGACGAAAGCCGGGCTCGCAAAGACGCTCGCCGGTGGAGAGTGGACGGTGTTCGCGCCGACCGATGCCGCATTCGCGAAGGTGCCGAAGGCGACGCTCGCGAAGCTCGGCAAGAACCCCGCCCTGCTCAAGAAGGTGCTCCTCTACCACGTCGTCAAGGGCGCAGTGCCGGCGAGCACGGTCGTCACCCTGAACGGCAAGTCCGTGATGACCGCAGCAGGCGTGACGATCAAGATCAAGGTCACCGGTGGAAGCGTCTTCCTGAACGGCTCCACCAAGGTTACGAAGACTGACGTGATGGCCTCGAACGGTGTCATCCACGTCATCAACAAGGTGCTGATCCCCGCCTCGTAACCCTCCCCGAGGCAGGGCACCAGGGCGACGGGCCGCGGGAAACCGCGGCCCGTCGTCGTTTCCAGATCCGTTACAGATAGCCCTTTGCCGCCCCGATTCAGTCTGCGGATTTCTACTGTTCTTCCGCGTTCGCACCGATCCATCGGACATGGGAGATCCGTGTCTTTGATCGGATACACCGCCACCCTCGACCTCACACTCGCCCGATGGCTCACCGCTGCCGGCCACGAACATCCCTGAACTATCTGGCACATTCATGCCCCTCTATGACTCGGGGGTGCCCTGTGGGTGTGACAGCCCTCCCGCATCTGTGTGTCAGACGGACTACAGCGTTCGCTGCATGGCGGCATTGATCGTCGCTGCTATGACCTGGCCCATCCCCATGTCCAGCCTGATCAGGCTGGCGGTCTGCCGGTTTGTGACGTTGAAGCGGATGCCGTCATCGAAGACCTCGAGGCCGACGAGCTTCGCGTAGAGGAACTCCAACGTTTTCTGCTGGCCGAGGAACACGGCGCGGGTAGACGACACCGAGAGGGCGCCCGTATCCTGCACCGCAAGTTCCGTTCCGACGGCGACGCTTCGGCCCCTCAAGCCTCCCACGTGGTATCTCACACCCTTGGCGATCCTGAAGCTGACACCACTACTCTCTCCCTGGAACTCACGGATCGTGACCTCCTTCATCAGTGCCGCGGCGGTTTCGGCATGCACCATCTCACCTGCCTTCGCCATGAGATGGGGAGATTCGATCGTCTCGAGTCGACCGTCGTTGACCTTGGCGATGACCAACCTGGTGAAAACGTCGCCGTGCTCCCCCACCTGCGTCAACGCTGGAATGTCGAGCGCGTCCACCACGCTGTTGAACGCCTCTTCCTCTTCCTCCGTGAGGTGGTCGTCCGCCAGTACGACTTCCGCGTAGTTCGAGAACGCCTCGTTCTGGATGCTCTTTCTCTCCTTGTCCGGGAGAACAGCGAGATCCGTGTCGCCGGCAAGTGACCGAGCGAGCGCCGTAGCCTCGCCCGGCGTTGCACTCGCAAGCTCGGCAGCGGCACTCTGAAGGCGCCCATGAGCGGCCTCGATGACGGCCTTCTCCTCCGCTGACTTGAAAAACCTCATCATTGATATCCCAGTATGAAGGCCGTAGTTCGTAGGGGCGAGACAGGCCTTACCCCTACGAACCCGAGCCGAAAACCTTCGCAAACGAAGAGTTAGGTGACGGCTAGTACGACACAGCATTCTCCGTGATATGACACAGCGCACATCGACCCGCCGATCACGCTGCCGCTCGACCCCGTAGCGGGAGTGGCTACTCGTCCCAGTACAACTCACCGGTGTGCTCGTCGCGCAGCGAGATGCGAGAGGCCAGGTGCTCGGCAACCCAGTCCGAAGCCGCCACGGTCGCGTGCTGAGCTTCCGTGGAGGTCATCCAGACCGAGAACGAGACGAGGCCGCCGTCATCGAGCTGGCCGACCTCGTAGCGGATGTATCCCGGGAGGCTCTTGAAGATCGGGAGCATTCCCGCTCCAGCGAGTTCCGCCGCCTCATCGGCCGTACCGGACTTGAGATCGTACAGTGCTACGCGAAAATGACTCACTTGGCTTCCTCCTTGTTGATAGACGATGTGCGGTCTGCGACGGAGAGCAATTTCACTCTCCAACGGGCGGCATCGTACCTGTGGGGCTCACGGTGTCAACCGCTGCATGGCGCTCCGTGCCACCAAAGAAGCGTTCCCGGGTTACCTGATCCCAAACAGAGCAACCCATCCAAGTCGAAAGCCCCGTTTCCGGGGCTTTATGTGAAGCGGATGATGAGACTCGAACTCACGACCTTCTGCATGGCAAGCAGACGCTCTACCAACTGAGCTACATCCGCGTAGAAGCCGAGTATAGCGAGGTTCCGAGCGCGCTCGGCGGCTGCGTGTCCGAGGGCAGGTCGGGCCGCTGGCCGGACATGGAATCTCGCGAAAACCGTTACGGAGACGCTATCCCGCGCTCAAGTGCGGCCGTGACTCAGCTCGCGTCGAATCCCTCCACGGTCTCAGCAGCGAGGCGGCGGGCCGCCTCCGCCCGGTTCACTGCATTCACGATCGCCCGCAATGACGCGGTGAGAATCGAACCGTGAATACCGACGCCCCAGAACGCCTCGTCGCCGACATCGGCCTCGACATAGGCGGCCGCCTTCGCGTCCACACTTGCCGCCATCGCATGCTCGTGATAGTCACGAATCGAGATCGAGGTGCCGAACGCCTTCGCGAATGCATCGACGAGCGCTGCGAGTGGCCCTGACCCCTCGCCCTCGATCACCCGTTCCTCACCGTCTACCCTGATTCGCACCGCGATCTGGTCGAAGTCCTCCTCGCTCGAATGCGTGTAGGCGACCAGCTCATAGGGCACGACGTGGTCGAGGTAGTGAGCCCTGAACGCGTCCATCAGCTCGCCACCGGTCAGCTCCCCCCCACGCGCGTCGGTGATCTGCTGCACCCGCCGCGCAAAATCCACCTGAAGGCCACGCGGCAGCTCGAGATGGTGGTCGGCGGCCATCAGATAAGCGACACCACCCTTGCCCGACTGGGAGTTCACCCTGATGATTGCCTCGTAGCTGCGCCCTACGTCCTTCGGGTCGATCGACAGGTACGGAACGTCCCACACCTCCGACCCCGACCGGGCCTGCGCGTCCATCCCCTTCTTGATCGCATCCTGGTGGGAGCCCGAGAACGCCGTGTAGACGAGCTCCCCGGCATACGGGTGGCGCGGGTGAACGGGAAGCTCGTTGCACTCCTCGACGACCTCTCTCGCCTCGTCTATCTGCGACAGGTCAAGCCGGGGATCGACTCCCTGTGTCAGCAGGTTCAGCGCGATCGTGACGAGATCGACGTTACCCGTGCGCTCGCCGTTCCCGAACAGCGTGCCCTCGACACGCTCGGCACCGGCCATCAGCCCGAGCTCGGCAGTCGCAACCGCTGTGCCACGGTCGTTGTGCGGATGCACCGACAGGATCGACGCATCCCGAAACGAGAAGTGACGGCCAAACCACTCCATCCGGTCGGCGTAGACGTTTGGTGGGAACTGTTCAACCGTGGTCGGCAGGTTGACGATCATCTTTGCGGCAGGTGTCGGCCCCCACTCCGCGGCGACCCGCTCGCAGATCTCCACGGCGTAGTCGAGCTCCGTGTGATGGAAGCTCTCGGGTGAGTACTGAAAAACAATCTCCGCCCTGGCTTCGTCCGCAAGCCGTCTGCACAGAGCGGTGCCGCTGACCGCAAGAGCGGTGACGCCTTCGCGCTCCATCCGAAATACCACTCGCCGCTGCGTCACCGAGGTCGAGTTGTAGAGGTGCATGATCGCACGGTGGGCACCGTCGATCGCCTCGAAGCTGCGCTCGATCAACTCCGGCCGCGCCTGCGTCAAGACGGCGATCGTCACGTCCTCGGGGATCAGGTCCTGATCGATCAGCGTGCGGACGAAGTCGAAGTCCGCCTTCGAGGCCGACGGGAATCCGACCTCGATCTCCTTGATCCCGAGGGTCAGCAGTAGATCAAAAAATCGCCGCTTACGACCCGCGTCCATGGGATTGACGAGCGCCTGGTTCCCGTCGCGGAGATCCGTGGAGCACCAGATCGGGGCGTGTTCGAGGACGCGGTCGGGCCAGGTGCGGTCGGGCAGAGAGACGGTCTCGTACGGACGGTACTTCTGGAAAGGCATAGAGATCGGTTGTTCGGACATTCAGCTCAGCTCCTCTAGAGGACAGACTTCCCCCGCTGGATGCGGGTGCACGGGCATTGGTATGTCGTCGCTCGATCCCCTAGCGGGGAAGGAGGAGGGCAAGCGCAAGCAGGCAAGTGGCCGAACGATCGTTGCGCATCTGGCTGAACATCTGTGCGGACACTACCGGAGACGGGCCGCCTGCACAACCTGCATCCAATACGTGCGTTGATCTACAGTGTCGAATCGCCCGCGATCCCCGCCACGACATTCTCTTCGACCCGGTGCAGATCGGCCCGAAGACGCTGCCAAACCGCTTCTACCAGGTGCCCCACTGCACCGGTTTCGGGACGGAGAAGCCCGGGTCGCAGGCGTTACACCGCGCGACAAAGGCGGAGGGAGGCTGGGGTGCTGTCTGCACGGAGTACGCCCCCGTCTCGGCCGACTCCGACGAGTCGCCGTATATCTCGGCGCAACTCCTCGATGACGGTGACCTTGCAAACCTCGCGCTCATGGTCTCCGCTGCACACGCCCACGGCGCCCTCGCCGGCATCGAACTGACGCACACGGGAGTCCATGCGCAGAGGCGCGGAACGCGCTGGCCTGCGATCGGGCCGTCCCAGCTTGCGAGCGACCAGCATCCGTTCAACGTCCCCAAGGCGATGGAGCTCGACGATATTCGCCGTGTCCAGAACGACTGGGTCGAAGCGGCGAAGAAGGCCTGTGCGGCCGGCTTCGACATCATCTATGTCTACGGCGGTCACAGCTACCTGCTGACCCAGTTTCTTTCGCCGTTCACAAACGTGCGGACCGATGCCTACGGCGGGTCATTCGAGAATCGCGCCCGTCTGTGGATCGAGACGCTCGAGCTCGTCAGGGAGGCAGTGGCAGGCCGAGCAGCGGTTGCCGTTCGCATCGGCGTTGACCTGACGCCGGGTGTGGGCATCGACGAGGCTCTCGACTTCGTGCGGCTTGCCGATCCGCTTGTTGACCTCTGGGATGTCAACGTCGGCTCGATTACCCTCTGGTCACACGACTCCGGAGCGTCGCGGTTCTTCGCCGAGGGATACCAGCTCGAATGGACGGGCCGCGTGCGGGAGGCGACGGCCAAGCCGATCGTCGCTGTCGGACGGTTCACGAGCCCCGACCTGATGGCCGATCTGATTCGTAGTGGAGTCATCGATCTGATCGGTGCGGCGAGGCCATCGATCTCTGACCCCTTCTTGCCACGCAAGATCGAGGAGGGGCGCTACGACGAGATCCGCGAGTGCATCGGCTGTAACGTCTGTGTCTCCAGAGCAGAGTCGGGTAATCATCTCGGCTGCACCCAGAACGCGACCGCAGGCGAGGAGTACCGGCGGGGCTGGCACCCCGAGCGGTTCGAGCAGGTACACGAACCAGACCGCGACGTCCTTGTCATCGGGGCCGGCCCCGCGGGCATGGAGTGCGCCATCGTGCTTGCGAAGCGTGGGTTGCGTCGGGTTCATCTCGTCGATGCGGAGCAGGAGATCGGTGGAATCATGCGTTGGATTCCGCAGCTCCCCGGCCTCGGCGAATGGGCGCGCGTCGTGAACTGGCGTCGTATCCAGCTCGCGAAGCTCGGCAACGTGGAGGTGCTCACCGGATTGGCCCTCGACGCCGAGGCCATCCACACCTATGGTGCCGAGATCGTCGTTTTCGCAACGGGCTCACACTGGGCAGGGGACGGCCTCAATGCGACCACCCACGAGTCGATTCCCGGGGCCGACTCCACCCTTCCCTCTGTGCTCACTCCCGAGCAGGTGATGACAGAGGGCAAGCGCCCGCCTGGCAATCGCGTCGTCGTCTACGACGGCGAGGGATACTTCGTCGCCTCGGGCGTGGCCGAGCTCCTTGCGCTCGAGGGCTATGCCGTGGAGCTCGTGACCCCGTTCGACGTGATCGCTCCCGTCACCGACGAGACGCTCGAGGGATCCCTGCTTCGTCGCAGGCTCCACGACGCCGGTATTACGATGCGGCGGAATCTCATCGTCACCGGAATCACGCCCGGGCGCGTCTCCTGCGAGGCCGAGTTCGGAGAGCAGCTCGAACTCGAGGCCGACGGCATTGTGCTCGTCACCCAACGTCGATCGAACGATGCGCTCTATCACGCACTCCGCGATGACGAGCGGACGGCTGCCGAGGGCATCGAGGCGATCTACAGAGTCGGGGACTGCGTGGCGCCGCGGATGATCGCCGAATGCATCTTCGACGGGCATCGCCTCGCGCGAGAGATCGAGTCGGCGGATCCGGCCATTCCACTCCCGTTCAAGCGCGAACGGATGCTCGTCGGCGGCTTGACGCTCCCCTGAACGGCATCCTGGCTGACCACTATTCGGCCGTCCGAGCCGGCGTGTCGCTCTACTGCGCAGCGTCGAGCGCGTCGTTCACGAGCCGGTCGGCAAGAACGTTGTGCTCGCGACGGACTGCGCTATAGCGGACGGTGCCGACGGCCCGTGCGAGCCGTGCCGCTTCGATACTGAGATCCCGCAGAGCGGCGTTCTTGATCTTGTACTCACCACGCATCTGCTTGACCATCAGCTCCGAGTCGGACACGACCTCGACCTCGGTCACCCCGAGCTCGACTGCCCGCCGAAGCCCGTTCAAAAGAGCTGTGTACTCGGCGACGTTGTTGGTCTGAATGCCGATGGCCTCGCCACGGGCATCGAGCACCACACCGTCGTCGCCCTGGAGCACGAATGCCGCCGCGGCAGGCCCCGGATTCCCGCGGGAACCTCCATCGGTGAAAAGCTGAACGGACACGGATCTAGACTCGCGGAGCCGAGCTACGACCGATACGGTTCACTTTGCAGGAACGCGGAGGAAGGCCAGGTCGCGTGGGACGCGAGGGGATAGAGCCGTCGGCCAGGCCTGAAGGTCAATCTTACCGCCCGGCACGCCAGCCGTTCGCTGGTACGCCTGGAAATCGCTCTCCCAGAAGCGCAGCGTTGTACCCTGTACCGTCGCAGGCAGGATGAGCTCGAAGCTCCCTCGGGCATCGGGCCACGTCGCCGAGACCGGACGCACGACGACGCCTCCTACAGACACGCCCACCAGCGCGCCACGGTAGATGGCTCCGGGCTGAGGGGTCGAGGACGGCACCGCCATCACCGTCCCGGAACCGGGCAGCTTGAGGTCGAGCGTTGCGCTGCTGCGCCGCTTGAAGGTGGGGTTCCGGACACCGGTGGTGTAGTTCGTTCGGCCCACCGCGGCCTGTATCGTGAACTCGACCGGATCACTCTCGGTGAGATCGGATGCCGGGAAGAAAGAGACAAACTTCCCCGAGGGCGAGGTCGGCTCGGAGAACGTCCAGAAGTCACGGTCGTTCGTCCTGGAGACAACGTAGGCCCCCACGACCGGCTTGCCCGATGCGTCAGAGACGGTTCCACTGAGGCGATAGGAGAGCAGTACGACCGGAGGCAACGGCACCCCGTCGGCACGCACCGCTCGACCCGTGACCTTGACGGTTCCGTCTGCACGCTTGACCGCAGTAAGATCGATCAGCCTGTAACCGACATTGATCCCGCCCGATACACCCCGCAGGGACGCCTTCTCGGCATCGGTGAGAGCGCGTCCCCCGACCTTTGCCCTAGCCGCTGTTGCTACGACGACCAGATGCCGCCGGGCGAGCGTCGAATCGACGAGAGCCGAGAAGCTTCCGTCCTCGCGCGTTCCCTGTGGCAGGACGTAGCGGTCAACGGCAAGAGTGGCTCCACTCACCGGTCTACCGCCGAGTGTCAGCTTGCCGGTGACCGGGACGAGGTTGGAGCTGTCCGCGTTCCAGAGGCCGAGCGTCATCGCGCCGTCCGGGATCACTATGCGCGCGCCCGAGCCGAGCGAGACCGACCGCGCGGCAAGCGCGCGTGTCGGCGCCACCGGAGACGCCACCGGAGACGCCACCGGCGCTCCGACAGAGGTCAGGTTTGGCGGCTTGGGCGACTCAGCCTTGCTGCCGCCGAGTGAGAAAACCTGTAGCTGTGAGGCCAGTCCGCCGCTCGACGACGTCGGTGTTCCACCCACCGTGATCGCCAGAAACTGCCTACCCCCGGCCGAGAAGATCGTTGGTGCGGAAGCGATCTGGCGTCCGGTCTGGAACGTCCAGAGCACCTTGCCCGACCTGAGATCAAATGCTCGCAGGACGCCGTCTCCACCTCCTGCAAAGCCGAGACCACTTGCCGTGACGGTGACACCGCCACGCTCCGGCTCCGGTGTATCGAACTTCCACACGCGCTTTCCGGTCGAGACGTCGATCGCACTAATCGAGCCGTGATCCTTCCAGCCCGGCAGGTACTGGCCGAAGTTCCCGTTCTCGAGACCGAGAAAGATATCGCCGAGGAGAAACTTGCGCTTCTTCTGAGTGGGAGTGAGCTTCTGCTGGATCAGGACACCCGCCGTCTCGGCGGCTGCATTGAAGACGTAGTTCGTCTTCGGGTCGTAGGCCGCGGGCGAATAGTTGAGGCCGCCGATCGACCCCGGGAAGACAACGACCGGCTCGCCCGGCTTCAGTGGAGGATGCTCGACGCGGTCGATAACCTTGACCCGATCATGGAACGCCTTGCCGCTCGCTGCATCAAAGGCGTACCAGACTCCTTCTTTTGTGGCAACCGAGACGATCCGCTTCGTCTTCCCGCCCACCTTCCCGCTGTAGACGAGCGGCGGCTGAGCAACGTCGTACTCCCACTGGTCACGCTCGATCAACTGCTGCCACCACTTCAGCTTGCCTGTTCCGAGATCGACAGCGATGAGAGATGCGGCCCGTGGGTTATTGCCGGGCCGAAGCGAGGGGAAGTAGACGGGCGTTCCCGAACCGGTGCCGAAATACACCGTGTTCGACGTTGGATCTACGGTGACGGGAGTCCACACGGGGCCGCCCCCGACGATCCGTGATGCTCGGCGCCACGACTGCCGGTCGGGTGGGATCGTCCAGAACGGCGATGGCCATGCCGGCTTCAGGTCGGTCGTATACGCCATCACGAATCCCCGATTTCCGCGCTCCGACCCGGCAGCACCGAAGACGAGCTTCCCCCCGGCGCAGATTGGGGCACTGGTCTCTGAGTAGCCGTACGCAACGGAGGCGTTGGGAACATCCTGTTCGATTGCGACCTCACCGAGAACCTGACCATCACTCGGCCGGATGGCGACGAGGCGCATGTTGAGTTGGAGGATGAAGAGTTTTCCCCCGCAGTAGGCGAGCCCACGATTCGCAACGACGCCGAAGTTCTTGAAGATCGCGCTGTTGCTCGGCTTTCGCTGCCAGAGGATCTTGCCGGTAGCACCGTCGATCGCGAAGACATTCGCGTCGTTCGTGGTCATGTAGATCGTGCCACCAATCGCGAGCGGATAGGACTGCTGTCCCCGACGCGTGTCGGGATCGAGCTTGAGGAAGTCCAGCGCGTAGGCGCGACCGAGTTGGGCGACGTTCTGCGTCGTGATCTCCGTCAGCGGTGATAAGCGATTGTTGTCTACTGTCCGGCCAAACGACGGCCAGTCGCCAGCCGGGACAGTGGAGTCCTTTGCGGATGTCGAAACCCCCATCGCTGCCCCAGCGAAGACGGCTGTCAGAGTCAGTACGACGAGAAAAATACGACGTGCCCTCATCACATGCCTTCCTTCGAAGTACCCTGCCCGAATCAAATCGTACCGATGCAAGGAGGGTCTCCGTACGACCTAATCTGGGCGCCGAAGGGTTCGCAGGAGGATGAGGGCGACACCTACGAGAGATACTGCGGCAAAGAACGGCGCCAGCGCATGAGACGTAGCCACCGGCCCAACGCGCTGACGGGGGCCAACGGCGGCCGCTTCTCTCAGGGCCGCGACCGCAGCCGGCAGGTCTGACTCGGTGAACGCTGCGCCACCGGAGCTCCGCGCGAGGTTCTCGGCCGTCGTCGCCGCGGAGCTCTCGGGACGGTATCCCGCCACGGCAGATCCGTCCGCACGGAAGATCCGCTCCGCCGCACTACCTATCCGCACCACCAAAAGCCGGCAGCGGGGCTGCGAGTCCAGCCCGGCGGAGCGAGTCTCTCCGTCGGTGACGAGCACACAGGTGCGGCGCTCCGTGTCGGGGGTGAAGAAGCCGTTTCCAACGAGAGAGGTCATCGGAGCAAACGATGTCGCAACCGTGGACACTGCCCGAGGCGGCGGCGCATTGACCTGGACGCTGCGGGCGAGCGTCTCGGCGAAGGTTCCCTCGTCGAGCGTCGGAAAGAGATAGGGCAGCACGCGGTCGGTGAGCCCACTGATCCCGGCGGGTACATCGGGGACGGCGGCACGAAGCCGGGCCACCGCTTCACGGGCCCGGTCGAGGCGCGTCCTCCCTCCGGCATCCCGCGCTGCCAGCATCGACTGCGAAATGTCTGTCACAAAAACAACCTCGGACGACACCCGGGCGGATCGCCCGCTCGTCGTCGTGAGCAGGGGTTGTGCCACGGCAATACCCAGCGCAACGCAGCAGAGTGCAGCGAGAGCCGGCCCGGCCAGAGCGCCACGCAGCAGTGCCGGCTGGAGACCGATCGACCGTGCGACGTTCCGCTGCCGATGCCCGGCCAACGCCGTAACGGCGAGCGGTAGCAGCGCGAGGAGGCAGAGGAGGAGCCCCAATGGTTCCTGAAGAGAGAGGGCTGCAAGAGGCATCTCAGTACCCCGATCCTGGCTTGCCCGACCCTGCTCCTGCAAGCGAATCGCCGAGGTCGCCGGCTCCCGTCCCTCCACCGTCGCGCTCGCCGACGACCCGGATCCGACGGAGAAGTAGTTCGAGGTTGACCTTTGCGTCGGTGTTCGTCGCGTCGGCCCTGATCGCCGAGTCGAACGTCTCCGCGGCGAGCCTCTCTGCCGCGGCTGCATCGCTCCCGGAGTCATCCGTGGCTGCAAGGATCCCGAGCAGGTTGCCGGCACGCGAGGCCTGGGCTCGCGTTCCTGTCGCCACGACGTTCGAGAGCTCGAGGTAGGCCTCCCCACGGAGTTGTGCCCGATGGCGACCGTTGTCAAAACCGCGCGGCGTGGCAAGCGCGATCCCGAAGCGCTGCTCTGCACCGCGGATCGCCAGATCATCGTTGATCGCAAGGGTCGTGGCGCCAAGCCCTCTCGGAAGCCAGGTGCCCGCTGTCCAACGAGCGTCACGGGCCTCGAGGGCGTACCTTGCATCTCCACGGCCGACTGCCGTGTCCCACATGCGGATGTCGTGAGCCAGAGCGAGCGCTGCCACACCGAGCACAACGGCCCCGACCCCGAGGCAGTAGCGCAGGAGTATCATATCGAGCGCCAGCGCAGTGGGGCGGCGAGCAGAAGGAACGCCGACAGGCCAACGGCGACAAGAAGTGCTGCGCCCATGAGGAGCCTGTTCATTCCGCTGGAGACCGGGCCAGACCTGTCGGTGGGCAGCGTCGCTTCGGTGACCTTTCCATTCCCGGGCACGAGACGCCGGATGAACGCAGCGTCTTCCGGATCCGCATTGAGGCCAACGACCTTGAGGGGAATCCCGGCCCGGCGATACGCCGCCGCAATCCGGCTCACGCGCTCGAGGTCACCCGTGTCATTGTCGAGATCACTGACGAGGAGAACGGCCGGGTGCGGGATGCGGTCGGCCCGAATGATGTCGAGCGCAAGTGAGAGACCGGTTGAGATCCTCGTACCGGCGCCGAAGGACTCCGTCCAGGGATTCCGAGGAGCCGCAGACAGCACTCCGGTGTCCTGGCGCGTGGAAACGTCGAAGAAGCGTCTAACCGGACGGAGCTCACGAGCCGGCGTGTTGGGCGGCAGTGCCTGGTAGGCAGTGTCCGAGAACAGCACGAGGCCGTAGGAGCGATTCGAGCGGATGAGCCGGTCGAGGGTGGTGCCTATGCGGGCGTAGGTATCGGAGGAGATGCTCGCCGAGACGTCGAGCACGATGATTCCCGTCGACGACGATGGCAGAAGCGACGCGGCCACCGTTGTCGGACGAAGCACACTCACGAGGCCAAGCACCGCTGCCACCACCACCAGTGCCGCGAGACCCATCCGAACACGACGTACGATGCAGGCACGCTGGCCGAATACACCTGCATCGCCAAGCGGAATCGATCCCGGCGGCGCTTTCACGTATCCCTCCGAGCGTGCGGCTCAGCGGTCTGCTCTACCCTGTTCGCGAGCGTCGCCGCCTCGGGCGGGGCCGGGGCGGCCCGCGACCACGCGACCCGCTCAGCCAGGAGCGCCACGTCCCCGCGGCCGACCACGCGGGCCGCAAGGCTTGCTGCCCGCCGACGGTCGGTCGAATCACGCGTCTCGGATTCCCGAAGCAGTCTGACGGCCCGCTCGACGGGGTCGATCGCACTCGCCCGGATCGCGGCCCGCCGCCGGCGGCGCAGCGAGGCAGTGAGCACGAACAGCCCAGCGAAAACAAGGCCGAGACCGATAAGGAGGAGTGCGGCCTGCGCCAGCACCGGATCAACGCGGACAGTCGGCACCGGAAGGGCGGCCGGCGTCCTGAAGACCGGCTCCGTCGCCTTCACTGCAGCGTCTCCGACACGCGTCCCGATCCGGACACCTACCGGGGGCGCCTCCGAGACGATGTCGTCAATCGTGATCCGTGCTCGCCGCAGCGCAACAGGCGTGCCCGCCGAGGTCGGCAGGCATCGGGCGACGAGGCAGGCGATCGTCTCGGTTACCGTGATCCGCGCGACACCATTCTCGACCGAACGACTCACCCGCGTCGGCTCGACCCGCGTGAACGGCTCCACATCAGCCTCGATGCGTACGGCACCGGACTTCCCCTCGGGCACGGCCACATCCACGGCGTACGCGAAGGAGTCCCCGAAGAGTGGGTGGGCAGGGACGATACTCGCGCGCGCGAACGGCGTGAACGGCGTAGCCGCCTGTGCCGCCGAAGCGGTCATGAGCGCCACGGCCACGAGTACTCCGGCCCACCTCACGCGCTTCTCCGACGGAGGCGCTTGCGTCGGGCAGCCCAGGAGTGGAAGGCCGTGGCAATCATCGCCGGTTCGCTACTGCCGAGCACAATCGGGTCGAAGCCAAGGCGGGCGAAGCCCCTCAGCAGCTCTTCGAGCCGGTGCTCGTTGACCGCCGCACGCGCACGCGCCTCACGCCCGGTGAGGACAACGTCGGAGGCCACGCCGGTTACCGCGTCGTAGAGCGAGAGGAGGGTGCCGCCCACATCGGGAAATGATTGCTCCCACATCGGGTCCTGCACGACGACCGGCGTCACGTCCCACCGGAGGGCGCGCAGGCGTGCCCACGTCCGCGGGGACGCTGCTTCGACGAAGTCGGAGAGCACGAAGACAAAGGCGCCTGCAGGCAGAATCGAGGCGTGACTGGCGAGTTGATCGACGCAGCGGTCGAGTGCGTATGGCTCCGTGTCGAGGACGGCCTCCGTGCCGTCCCTACTCCGGCGTTCGAGGACAAGCGCAGGGGGGCCCGGTGGCAACCAGAGCGCCCGACCGTCACGCTGCTCCACGTACGCCAGATCGCCCCCCTCTGCGAGGGTCGCACGGCTGATCGAACGGATTGCCCCATCGACCGCAGCGGGCTTGTCGAGCCACGGAAACGGCTGTCCGACCAGCATCATTCTCGGGCGGCGGTCAACGACGATCGCGACCCGCGGTGCGACGGCTGCCACGAACTCACGCACAACGAACTCGTCTACGCCCCTCGCTGCCGACAGCCGTGCAGAGGCGCGCCAGTCGATCCACGCCCGCCTGTCTCCCGGACGGTACGGCCGCATCCCGGCGACGTCGTCTCCCTGGCCTCGGCGCGGACTCCGGTTATACCCCGAACGGACGCCGGAAAACCGCCGCTGAGGGACGAGGGGGAATGGGCGCGTCTCCGTGGGGCTCACGGCCCCTTCGACACCGCCCCTACCTCCCAGTAGGGCTCCGGTCGCGGAACCCGTTCAAGGCAGGTATCGAGGAGGTCGCCGAGAAATCCGCTGTCACTCGGGCCGCCACCCATGAGCGTTTCGGCAGAGAGAATCAGGCGGTGGCCGATGACGGGGGCAAACAGGCGCTCGATGTCCTCGGCGACAACGAAGTCACGACCCTGGACAAGTGCCCAAGCTCGCGCCATCCCCTCGAGAGCGAGGCTGCCGCGCACCGAGGCTCCGATCTCCACGGCGTCGAGCTCCCGTGTGACACGCACTAGCTCTACAGCCCATCGCTTCAGCAGCGGGTCGATGTAGATCTCCTCGGCCGCCCTGACGAGATCCGAGAGCTCGTCCATACCAACAACCGGACGAAGGCGCTCGAGGGGATGCCCGTGGAACTGCGCATCGACGATCGCTAACTCCTCGTCGAGCGAAGGATATCCGAGTGACGTTCGAATCAGGAAGCGATCGAGTTGAGCTTCGGGGAGAGGAAATGTCCCGTCCTGCTCGATCGTGTTCTCAGTCGCGATCACGAGGAACGGATCGGGCAGAGGGTAGGTAATGCCGTCCACCGTAACCTGGCGCTCGGCCATGCCTTCGAGCAGCGCAGACTGTGCTTTTGGCAGCGCGCGATTGACCTCGTCTACGACGACGACGTTCGCGAAGATCGGGCCAGAATGAAAATCGAAGCGCCGTCTTTCCGGGTTCCAGACGGAAAGCCCGGTGATGTCCGTCGGCTGGAGGTCGGGCGTACACTGGATACGGTTGGAAAGCGCGCCCTCGATCGAGCCCGCGACCGACCGCGCGAGCATCGTCTTGGCTGTGCCGGGCACGTCCTCGAAGAGGACGTGGCCCTGGCAGACAACAGCCGCCAGCACGAGGCGGATCTGCTCGCTCTTGCCAACGACCACGGTTTCGACGTTCGCCTGCATGCGGCCAATGCTCTCTACGGCACGCTCGAAGGACTCTGACCGGGGCCGTTCCATGCCCTTCATTGTATTGAAAGGTCGCACAATGGAGATCCGGCCTCCGCCGCAGGCTGCGAGGCCGACGAGCAGGAGGGCCACCGCTCTGACGCCGGCCAGCGCGCGCCAGCGGCACAAGTCTCATTGTGATTCGCGTTCTTACTCCCGACGAGGCCCTGAATGTCCGCGTCTCTCGTGCGACGTATCACGTTCCAACGCTGGAGAGCCGGTACGCGAGTAGCTGGGGCATCAGCTCCGCAAAGTCACGATGAGGTGCTCCTGCAGGCACGAGCAGCGTGTCCCCTGCGACCGATGGGCAGCCGTTGATCCCCGCCTCTGCTCGATCACTCCAGAGGACAGCACCCGTCAGAGCCGAGAGTGCGTAGATTCGACCGTCGAAGGTCGGGGCGAAGACCACGTCTGATGCCACCGTGGCACAGCCAAATGCGGCAGACGGTAGCGCGCGTGTCCACAGCGTTCGTCCGGTTGCGGCATCGAGGGCAACGATCGACCCGGTCGCGTCCTCGGGCGGTCGCTGGAGCACCGAGAACGTCTTCACCGAACTCTCCTTCATGCACAGCTCGACCACCGGGACAAAGACGCGGCCATCCGCGTAGGCCATCGGAGTCAAGGCGCCGCCGAAAAGACCCGGACACACCTCGACCGGCTTCACCGGGAGCGGGCCGATATCGTTGCGGTGTTTACCGACTGGCTGCGTCCAGATCCGCCTGTGCGTCTCCCTATCCCAGGCGACGACGAGCCCCCCCTTTCCACCACCGAAGACGAGATCGCGTCCCCCGACGGTCGCGAGGACCGGCGAGAGATGGAAGTCATAGTCCCTGACGTCATGGCGGTGCACCTGGTCGTACCACCTGAGTTTCCCGGTTGCCCCATCCAGAACGACGAGTGAGTCGGTGTAGAGCGCCGGCCCCTCATACAGGCCACCGTTTGGAAACTCCTTCGAGCCGCCCCACGGCCCGGGATTGGCGATACCCGCGTAGACGAGCCCCTGGGCATCGACGCTCAACGCCTCCCAGGCACCACCGCCACCGGCTTCGGGTCTCCGCCATGGCCCCCTGATCGTATCGAACCTCCAGAGCTTCTTTCCCGAGACGGCATCGAGCGCGTAGATCGCCCCTCGACCGCCGGGAGAGAATCCGACGGTACTCACGTAGACCCGACCTCGATCGACGACGGGTGCAATGTAGATGAATTGCTCTCTTTTATTTGCAAGCCGTGTTCGCCACACCTGGCGCCCGCTAACGGCATCGAGCGAAAATACTGCCGTGTCGGTTGCGCCGTAGAGCCTATCGCCGAGGAGCGCTATGCCGTTAGGGCCGTCGTTCGGCTCCATCAGACGGCGCGCCCATTGCCTGCGGCCACTCCGAAGATCAATCGCGAAGACGCTGGATGCGGTGTCCTGTACGTAGGCCGTGTCCCCCCGCGAGAGCGGCGTCGATGTAAGCAGGCCAAAGCCCCCTCCCTTCCCGCTCATCCGGTAGCGCCAGGCGAGGCGCAGGCGTCCGACCGACGTTGCATTGATGACCGATGCGGGAGTCGATCGCGCGCTTGACAGGTCGCCATTTGGCCAGACCCAGGACTGAACCTCTCTGCCCCCCCGTGCGCGGTCGAACTCGAACACAACGGCGCCAGAAGCTGCCGTGAGAAGGAGAACCCCTACGCCGATCGGAACGATCGATGTACGCCACGATCTCTGCCTCAAAACCGCAAGCCTCCCTCTCTGGTCGCAGTACGGATGCAACCCGGTAGGCCGGAGTGCTGCAGTACGGAGCACCTGCACCGAGACAACCCTGTCTCCTCCACGCCAGAGACACCAGCGTACGCACACGACCCAGGCGATAGGAGCCGCTGTGGGACTGGACGCTCGTGTCCAGTCCCACAGCGGCGCAGTGTCTGACCTGCTAGCGCGTCGATACGTAAACGAACGAGGCGATATTGTTGAGCTGCTCTTGACTCAGGTTGAACGAGGGCATCGAGATACCGCCCGAAGTGGAGCCACCTGAGACGAACGCACGGACTTTGGCCTGGCTTGGCTTTGCGGTGTCGAGATTGGGGCCGTATGAGCCATTTGATCCTGCAGCCGCGAGCGTATGACAGTTTCCACAGCCGCTCGTGGCATACACCGACTTGCCGGCCACAGGGTCGCCCAGAAGCACAGAGGGATCACCCGCTGGCGTGGGCACCGGCGTCGGACCCGGTGCGGGTGCTGGTGCTGGTGCGGGTGCCGCGACTCCGACACCGAACTTGCCCTTCATGCCGCCCTGCTCGTGCCCGGGAAGCGTACAGATGAAAGAGACCAACCCTTTCTTCGGGAAGGTGACCTTGAGAGTCGCCGTCTGTCCCGGTTTCAGGGTCTTTGTCTTCTTGCCGGAGATCTTGAAATCGTGCGGGATCTTTCCCTTGTTGACGACCGTGAACTCAACGGTCGAGCCAGCTGCAACCTTTTTGGACGATAGGACAAACTTGAATTCGGACGCTGCTACTTTGATTTTTACGGGGGCGGCTGTCGTCCCGGCCCCGCCCGCTGTCGCGAACAGGACTGCTGCAATCCCCCCGGCCACGACGCCGACTCCCACTAAGCTCAAACCACGACGCATCGCCGACCTCCCATAGGATGGACACCCAATCTGCAAGTGAATCGTATCACGCACATATGAAGGCTTGGTGAAGATGGCGCAGCAAGAGAAGTTGCGCGATGGCAGGCGATGCAGTCGAAGAGGGCGCTATTGGATCTGCTGCATTTGCCAGCGAGGTCGGATCGCGGCAGCGCGGGTAGAGAGAGAGGCGTGTTTCGACACAGACAGGTGCGGAGGCCACTCCTCGGTAGGGATCCCCATCATCGCCTGCACAACACGAAAGGAACCACCTACTTGGGGCCGACTGCTGGGCTGGCGCCTCTCCAACGGCCAAAGCAGTGCAGCGACTCATCCGGAACGCAATCAGGGGTGGCAGATGCGCATCTGCCACCCCTGATCAGTGGATCACAATCGACTAGGGAAGCTGGAACGTGTAGATATAGTCTCCACGGACGCGTCGCGGATCGAGGAGTCCGTACGGGCGGGTAACATCGTTGTGCCCAGACCCACCGACCTCGATTGTGACGTACTGCTTGCCGTTTGCTGTGTAGGTGATCGGAGCAGCGGAGGCCGGATACGCCATGGGTGGGGATTTCCACAGGGACGCTCCGGTTTTGGTGTCCATCGCCTCCATGTATCCGTCACCCGCCGCCCCGTTACCTGTCCCGAAGTGGCCGACGAAGGTGAGGCCACCAGCTGTGTTCACAGTGCCCGAATAGCAGATGTCCTGCCAGTGCTGGTGTACCGTCGTCTTGCCCGTCTCGATGTTGAGCGCCGTGTAGTTCCCCGAGTTGCTGAGTGGGGAGGAACCGTCACCGACCCCCAACCTGTTCGCGCCGAGACCTCCGAACTGTGACGCCACCTGACTGGCAGCGGGGATCTGCTCGAAGGACGTCGCACGGCCCGTGACTCCACAGGTGATCATGGTCTTATTCTCGGGGCTATACGAGCTCGCCGGCCAGTCCATCATCTCGAAGGGAACCACGACATACTGGGTCGCGTCATACGGGTCATACGAGCAACCAAGCTTGAAGGGCTTGCCGTCAGGAGCCGTGGCCGTGGCGAAGGGGACACCCGCGTTCGTGAGTGCGTCGGGCGTCGTGCAGGGAATGCCGGCGTTCACCTTCGAGTTGTATACCTTCGTCGCGTTTGTGTACCCGCCCGGGTTGAACAGCACGTTGCTCGTACGCGGGACAGGCTGCGTGGGCCACGAGTTGACTCCCGGTGAAGTTGATTGCGGGACCTTGACCTCGTCTACGGGGATCAACGGCTTGCCGGTCAAGCGGTTGAGCACGAACGTCATACCCACCTTGCCGACGTAGGCGACTGCGGGGACGCTTTTCTTCTTGCCGTCGATCATGTAGTTCGCATTGAACATCACGCCGTTATTTGGTAGATCGGAATCCCAGTTGTCGTGGTGGGCGACCTGAAAGTGCCAGAGCAGAGCGCCCGTATTCAGATTGAGCGCGACGATCGAATCGGTGTTGAGGTTCGAGCCCTTCCCGCGCGAGTTCCATGGCTCGGGGTTCCCGGTACCCACGATGAGCATGTTGTGGGCCGTATCAACGATCGGCGACTCCCAGAAAGAACCGCCTCCGTAAAGGGTCGATCCGTTACCGTCGTCGTTCGACCAGGTTTCGGAACCTTTCTGCCCCGGGGTCGGTATCGCGCTCCAGGTCCAGACCTTCCCGCCGTTGGCGGCTCTGAAGGCCTGCATCGATGCGCTGTTACCGCCACCGTCGCCCGAGCCGTCACCGACAAGGACTAGCCCCTGAGCGTAGATCGGGGCAGTAGAGATCTTCGCATTGACCTTGTAGCTACCGACGTTCGACTCCCACATCTGCAGGCCAGTTACCTGGTTGAGAGCGACGAGTCGACCATCAGGAAGCCCCACGAAGACCTTGCCTTCGCCGACAGCGACGCCGGCCCGACGACCGCCCGAACCGGGGGAGAAGACAGCTCCACTGTTCAGGAACTGGCCAGCGTAGCTCGGCGTCCACTTCCAGATCACTGTGCCCGAGACCGCGTCAATGGCCCAGACTGCACCCAAAGGAGCGTTCGTCGTGTAGAGAACACCATCGATCGCTACCGGGTTCGATTCCATCGAGCCGCAGTTGGTTGGATTGCCCGTGGAGCCACGGCTCGCACCCGGAATAACCGGGTCACCGGCGATGAGGGAAGCCGTGCACGTCTGGAGGCTCATCTGCCAGGCCAGCTTCAGACCGCCAACATTCGCAGTCGTAATCTGCTTTAGCGATGAGTATCGCTGACCAGTCAGTGCACCATAATAGGTGTACCAGTTGTCACCCGCCGGTGCCGACAACGTCTTGGCTGTGAAGGGACCCGATGGAGTGATCACCTTCACTGCCCGACCTGACGATGTGGCGATGGATGACACTACCCCAGCTACTACTACAAGAACGACAACAGTGACGACTGCTACCAGCCGTACTGGCAGACGGAACCGACTCATTCGATTGACTCCTCAGGTGTTGGTTGGCCGGCCTGCTCGGAGATCAGACCGATACCGTTTGTAAGCCACATGAACATATTCTCCTCCACTATATACACACAGACGGCGCAAACGCAAAGTGGGAAAAAAAGCCGGTGCCCTGGAGCTCCCCCGGCTTGGGCGGACATCTGCTGACCGGGTACATCTCTGTCCGGAACGTGCCCGTCATGCCGAAGATTCAGCCGTGTTCACGCAAAAAGAAGGGATATCGCGCAGGGCAGGAGGTATCCGCGCGCGTTGCGGGGGCGGTCGGTTCGGATGGCGTCGGAGGTGTGAGCGGAGTCGCCTGAGCCCCCGTTGAATCGGGCGGTGTTGCGGACCGGTGTGGTTTCAGACATGGTGCATGGCCGGGTGCATCAGGCGCGGGTCGCCGCAGGCCAGATCGCGGGCCGCTCGACGGACGCGCGGCAGCGGGTGCGAGAGTTGGAGTTGGAGCGAGAGGTAAGGCAGCTGAGGCGCGCAAACGAGGTGCACGAGATGCAGTTGACGGCCTCGAGTTTCTTGGCGCGGGAGGTCGGCCCGCGTTTGCCATCATGGTCGATTGCGGGGTACCTGCACGTGCGACTATGGCGTGCTCCTGTGTGCCCGTCGGGACGTACTGGGGCGGTCTTCGGCTGGACGGAGGAGATGCCGTTCCCACCACGCTGGTGCAGCTCGGGACTGAACCACCCCGCTCGCCGGCCGCGCACCCGAGAAACGCGCAAAACATCGAGCTCGTCTCGAGATTCGCTCGCTCTTGCCCCACTCGAGTCCGCTCGGCGTTCGCACTACCGCGGAAGATCAGGCATCACCGCACACCGCTGTGATATTCTTCCACCATGCAAAATCCCTCACGTCGCGGTCTCGGAGCACTAGCAGTCCTTTTCGGGGCATCTGCGTTGCTGCTCGTGATTGCCGCACCGGGTCTGGCCCGGCTACAGACGACAAACACACCGGCAATGGTGATGGTCAAGGTGACGCTCAGCGAGAAGACGATCACGCTCAATCCGAAGCAGGTGCCGCGCGGCAGCACCGCTATCTTCCTGATCACGAACCGCACGAGCACCTTGCGCACGCTGACCATCGGGGACACAGAGCGCGGCCAGGGGAAGAAGATCGGCTTCGCCGTAAAGCTTCAGCCGCAACGGGAGCAGAGAGTCGCGATGTTCCTCGACTACCGTGGGACACTCCGCGTTTCCACCCCCCGTGCAAGTGGCGTACGTCCCAGTACAACGTTCAGGATTAGCTGAGGCCCGTCAGTCCTTCGAGTCGCGTGGACTTGACGTTTTCGGCAGGCCGTGGCAGGCAAGTGCGCTGGGGCGGAATAAAGATCCGGCGGCCCGCGCGGTGCAGCCGGGCCGGTCACAAGCCCTTTGCCCGGTATCGGTTCCTCTGAAACGAGAAACGATGAACCCACACCGCGGAGACCGCCTAGCTCGAGGCACGTGACCGGAGCGGCCTTTGGCGCCCGTTTCGCCGCCGTCGCTCCATGACACTGGCGGAGCAGGATGGGTCTCATCGAGCAGGGAACGCAGGTTCGTCGCCTTTGTCCATTCCATGTGTGCGACCGGCCGACGGTCAACTGCCGCTCCGTGAAGAGACGGGAGTGAGGAGGCTCGTTCCTCCGATGCCTCCGACAAACCGAACGACTCCAACTCTTTCATCACACGTGACCAGAGGCCGCCCGCCAACAACCTTCGACGGCACCCCGCCCGCCGCCGAGTGTGGTCAGCGCGGCTTCAAAGCCGGAGGAGAGTCCACCGAAGGGATGATACGCCCGGTCGAAATCTTCGTTGCCGCTCCGGTATCAATGCGCCAGATCCAAATCTTCCCAAGTCTAACGAAGACCAGTCGCTTTCCATCGCCCGAGAACGTCGCCGGGCCAGCATCTCGAAAAAGGAGTCGCGGCGACCGATTGCTCCCGAGGAGACGCTCGAGATAGAGGGCAAATCTCTGGCACGGGCCCTCGCCGCAATCCGTGTCGCCCGCACTCGGCTCCCGCGTGCCGACGAATGTGAGCGCCGAGATATTTTCCGCGACCCCAACTCCAGCGAGCCCCCAGATGGCGTCAATCTGGGCGTTGAAGTACTTCTCGACGTTCCCGGTTAGCGCGTTGATCTTCACGAGATCGCCACCCGCAGGAACCAGTAGACCACTCGGTGTCCACGACGGCCGACCCGCGGCAGGCGCCCTCGGGAGCCTGCGCTGCCCGGCTCCGGACGAGGACATGACATACACGGCCCACCCATTCTTCGTCGGTCGTACAAAGGCAATCTGCTTGCCATCCGGCGACCAGGCCGGGAAGCTGTCCCGACCATTCCTGGTAAGCCGACGAAGACCCTTGCCATTCATACTGACCGTGAAGATTCCAGCGCCTATGCGCAAAAAAGCGATTCGACCCCCATCGGGCGAAAAGGCAGGCGAGGTCGCAGGAAGATTGTCTTTTGTAATCTGCTTCAGACCACCGCCAGACGTCCGAATGCGGTAGAGCTGCCCAATGTCGCCGGAATCCGATGCCCCGGCGAAGACGATCCACCGATCAGGTGCGGGCGCCGCGGCCGCCGCAGCTATGCCGACGAAGGCCACGCTGAGAACAGCTGCACCACCAAGCAACCAACGACTCCAGCTTCTCGCGCCGAGCAACCCACCATCGAGCAGGAGCCGCAGTGCAGTCGTCCGGCCGAAAAGCGTATCCCCCACTTTCCCTTGCTCGGACATGGGCCGGATTGTAGCTGCACTGTATGAAGCAGCGTGAGGTCACTGCGGAAATATCATCAGCTCATGGCGAGCAGGGGATGACAACCGAGCGCCGGCGAGTAAGAGAAGCCGGGATACCCCGGAGCAGATCATCAGGAAGGGGCGGGAGGCCGGTACTTCACGGCCACCTGCACGCCGCTGGAGGTGTCGGAGACGACGCTCGGCCGCTGCCGTTCTGACTCGAGCTCTACCGTGGGCTGCCTCAGGACGTAAGGTCGAAGACGATGCCCTGCGCGAGGGGCAGTTCGTCCGTGTAGTTGACGGTCGCCGTCTGCCTCCGCATATACGCTTTCCAGGAATCAGAGCCGGATTCGCGTCCACCACCCGTCTCCTTCTCGCCACCGAAGGCCCCACCGATCTCGGCTCCGCTCGGGCCGATGTTGACGTTCGCAATGCCACAGTCGGAGCCGGAGGATGCAAGAAAGCGCTCCGCCTCGCGGAGGTCGGTCGTGAAGATCGACGACGCGAGACCCTGGGGAACACCGTTCTGGAGCACGATCGCCTCGTCGGACTCGGAGTAGGTGAGGACGTAGAGGAGCGGCGCGAACGTCTCTCGCTGAACCACTGCGGACTGTGACGGCATCCGTACAAGCGTCGGGCGTACGTACCAGGCGTCGGGGAACTCGTCGGCGAGGACGCGGTCTCCACCCGCGACGACCTCCCCACCGGCCGCACGTGCATCCGCCAATGCCTCCTCGAGACGTCCGAAGGAGTCGCCGCTGATGAGCGGCCCAACCAGCGTTCCGGGATCTCGAGGATCACCGACGGGCACGCTGCTGTAGGCGGCGGCGAGACGATCGACGACGTCGTTCGCGATCATCTCGTGCACGATGAGCCGACGCAGGCTCGTGCAACGCTGACCCGCCGTTCCGACAGCGGAGAACAGCACGCCTCGAACGACCAGGTCGAGGTCGGCACTCGGCGCCACGATCGCAGCGTTGTTGCCCCCGAGCTCGAGCAGCGACCGACCGAGGCGGGCGGCGATGCGCGGCGCGAGATTCTTACCCATCGGCGTGGAACCGGTGGCAGACACGAGTGGGATGCGCGGGTCGTCGGCGAGTTGCACGGCGCGGTCGCCTCCGCCGATCACGAGCTCGGCGAGACCCGTGGGTGCTCCGCCGAACCGCTCCACCGCCCGGCGAAGCAGCGACATGCAGGCGAGCGCGGTGAGCGGCGTGCGCTCGGACGGCTTCCAGATCACGGGGTCTCCGCAGACGAGCGCGAGAGCGGCATTCCAGCTCCAGACTGCAACGGGGAAGTTGAATGCGCTGATCACGGCGACGGGGCCGAGGGGATGCCACGTCTCGGTGAGCCGGTGTCCCGGTCGCTCCGAGGCAATCGAGCGTCCGTAGAGCTGGCGAGAGAGCCCGACCGCGAAGTCACAGATGTCGATCATCTCCTGCACTTCGCCAAGTCCTTCCTGGACGATCTTGCCGACCTCGAGCGTGACGAGCGCGCCGAGCGCTTCCTTCTCGCGGCGCAGCTCCTCGCCGAGCAGTCGCACGAGTTCGCCGCGGTGCGGACCCGGAACGTCACGCCAGGCCGTGAAGGCCTCGGCAGCCCGTTGGGTCGCCGCATCCGTGGCGGCCGCATCGGTGCGCGCGACCCGTGCAATCTCCTCGCCCGTGATGGGAGTACGGACAACGAGGTCACCGGACTGCAGCCGCGCTCTGTCTACACCGAGTTGCTCGAGCAGGGATGTTGCCTGGTCGCGTGCGCCCACGATCTCAGATGCGCTCTATAGAGGGATAGATCCCGCCATCCCCGGTCACGGTCGCGTTCCATTCCTGGAAGCTCGGGTGGAGATCGTCGATATCCTGGCCCCTCTCCGCCACTCGAACCGGCTGAGATGACGTCGGCGAAACACGATACTGATACCAGGAGATATCCCAGGCAAACGTGAGGATCATCTCCGAGTTGCCGCCCGAGCGCGGCACAATCGACGCCTTCGGTTCTCCGAGAGCCTTCGCCACACCCGCGATCGTCCGGCGAAACTGCGTTGCGTTGAAGAGTTCTGCAGCCTCGACACACGCCAACTCGTCCTCTCCGAGCCGGCGCAGGATCGGCTCGCTGACGACAGACGACATCTCTTCGTTGCGAGTCCCGAGGAGCGACTGCCACATCGATCGCTGACGGCGGCGGCGTGGCTGGTGCCCGATCATCGGTGGGAGCGCGGCGCCCTCCCTGGCCCAGCCGCTGTCGAGTGCAACGTCTGAACAGAGTGGGCACACATCAACGAATGTGCTGCCATCCCGCGAATAGCGGAGCACTCGCTCACCCTGCAGCAGGCTTCGCTCGCAAACAACGCAGGTTCGGGTTGCTGTGGTCTTGATCACTCGCATCGGCTACCTACTATAGCCCGGATGCAGGGATTTTCCTCTTTCCTCCGCCAGGCGTGCGCGAGATCACGTGCTACACGCATGTCACACATCAAGCGGCGGCTGGGGGTGCACATCACAATGAGGTTCTCGAGGCACGGGCCTTCGGCCCGCAACGCGCTTTTATCCGTCGGCGATATCGTCCATGCCCGCCGAGAGGTGCGCCTTGAGTCGAAGCACGGCCTTCGTGTGTAACTGCGACACGCGCGACTCCGTGACGCCGAGCACCTCCCCGATTTCGCGCAGCGTCAACTCCTCGTAGTAGTACAGCGTGACCACGAGTTTTTCACGCTCGGGAAGGCTCGCGATCGAATCACCAAGCGCCTCGCTCATCTCGCTCTGTTCGAGTGAGAACGCGGGGTCGGGCGCTTCCTCGTCCTCGATCGTGTCGATCAGCGCGATCTGGTCGCCGCTGCTAGACGGGCCCCACAGCTCGTCGAGCGCCGCCATCGAAGACCGCGAGATCTCCGAGAGGCTCTTCTCGAGCTCGTCTATCGTAATCCCGACCTTCGCTGCTATCTCCTCGTCGGTTGGCGCCCGGTGAAGTCGCCGCTCGAGCTCTGCAATTGCACGCTCGATCTCGCGAGCTCGGGTGCGCACCGAACGCGGCACCCAGTCGAGCGACCGGAGCTCGTCGATGATCGCGCCCCTGATGCGGGTAATCGCGTAGGTCTCGAACTTGATCCCACGATCAATGTCGAACCGTTCGATGGCGCCTATCAGACCGAGAAGGCCATACGAGACGAGATCCTGCTCGTCAACGTGCGCCGGCAGGGTCGCCCCGAGACGACCGGCGACGAACTTGACGAGCGGTGCGTAGGTCAGAATCAGCCGATCGCGCAGCGCCTGGTCGCCCGTCTCGCGGTACTCGAGCCACAACGCCTGCATCTCATTTCCGGGCTTGTCAGACACCTCAACTGAATACGCCATGGAGGCCCGAAACCATTCCTTTCACTGTTTTAGGTCAAAAACTCGCATCGTGATCTCGTTTCTCGGGCAGCCAGAATGCACGCATGCGGCCCACGAACGCGGGGCGCCTGCCGCTGGACGCATAGCGGGATAGCCCGGGACGAAGCGGCGTGTAGCGCAGGGCATTCCCGCGGCGCTCGACTTCCTCCAGGTGTGCGGTCTGGCGGACGGAGGAATGACCGCTGCGTTACCTGACTACCAGCTTGCCAATGACGCCGATCCGGAAACCTGTCCACGGATAGGCGTTGACGAGACCGGCAGCGTCACTCGGTGCAAGGCCCACCGCTGAAAGCCACAGTTGATAGGCCGCCGCATTCGCGACGCCACCGTGGGCGCGGCGCCAGACGACTCGCCTGTCCGTGCCGACCGGCGGCTTACCGAGCGTGTCTGTCCACTCGACGACATTGCCGCCCTGGTCGAGCGTGCCCCAGGGTGAGCGGGTCAGCGTCTGGCCAACCGTGCCGACGCTGGCCTTGAACATCGCCGGCTGTGCGATCGGATCGTTGCCATGCGGGTTCACCGTTGCACATTGAGCCGCTGTGAACCGTGTCGGGCACCACGACGGAATCGGGAAGAGCGTGTTGGTGTAGGTCGAGATTGGCTGCTTCAAACGGTTTGCCACTGCTCCGGTTGTCGGATTCAGCACCGACGGGGTCGGCGCAGTCGCATCGCCGTCGCCAAAGACACCGGCGTTGGTCGGGTACTTCCAGTAGGAGTAGGTGCCGCCGCCCTTAGGGTCGTAGTAGGCGGCCTTGATCCACTCGTTCTGGCTGGGAATCACAAAACCGTTGGAGGCTGTGCGCTTCAGGCCGTGATTCTTCCCGGCGAAGCTGTACATGCCGGTGGTCGTCTTCGCCGACAGACGGATGCTATACGACGTGATGTCGAAGCCGGCGCTGCTCGTTGTGGTCTGCGAGAGAACCTTCCCGTTCTGCATCGCGTTGACAAAACGTGCGGCACGCGTGAAGTCGGAGAAGGAATACGGCTTGTTGGCCCATGCGGGCGATGCGACCCTGTAGTGATCACCCCTCGGCTTGCTGGCGGAGTAGTTGACCGATCCGTACTTGGGCCAGGCGGTAGAGCTCTCGACAGCGTCGTAGAGCCTGTTACGGTCGATGCCGGTGGGATCGACAGTATTGAGGAACGTCACCCACTGGGCGACCGTGATCTCGAGCTCGCCGATGCCATAGAAGCTGTTCACCCTGCCGACTCTCATGCAGCCGCTACCGGATGGTGACTTCGCGGTAACCCCCACGCAGGACGGGTAGATGGCGTCGGTGAAAGGGACGATCCCGACAGCGTTATTCCCGGGAGAGCCAACGGTCACGGTGCGGACGGTAATGATGGAGCTGACAGCGCTCGGTGGAGGAGCAGCGCCGACGACGCCTGGAAGCGCCAGCACAGTGCCAACCAGTACCAGTACAGCTGCGGTGAAGCGAGCGCTCGTTTTCACGGTGAAAAGGTACCAAAGACTCGTTCTGGTGGAGCCACGGCAACCACCGGACGCGGCGGGACGCCTGCAGCAGCACGCACGTCGGGCACGTCATGCGCTTCATCGTCGGTGCGTGTTCGAGGGCCAGGACTTGCGCGCGAGATCGCCCATCCATAACGCGAGCCCGGCAGCCGCTAGACCAACCACGAACGCCCGGCCGCCGGAGAGCACAGCAAAGACCGCAAGTGCAGCCAGGGCGACCGCAATAGTGAGAAAGAGAAGCGAGAGAAGACGACGCTGCATCGAGCCGAGGCTACACTGATGCGTGCAACCCAGGGGCGTAGCTCAATTGGTAGAGCACCGGTCTCCAAAACCGGGGGTTGCAGGTTCGAGTCCTGCCGCCCCTGCTGGGTTTCTCTTTGCTAGACGGAATATTCCATCGTCTCGACTGGCGACAGGTACTCCGTCGTTCTACCGGACACTCCTCCCGGCCGGGCGAGTGGAGATGCTCGGATCATCGTGGTGACGTGCACACGGAGTTCACCGGAAAAGAGTTGTCTCTTCTCCAGCCACCTGGATTGCGCGAGTGCCGCCACACGTGGGTGATGGCTCTGTATGCAACAGGGAGGCCCGCTGTTGCGGGCCCCCCGTTGCTGCTCTTCTTCCTGCCGCTCTCGCAAGCGATCTAGCGCCCTTCGGGCAGCTCAGGCTTTCTTCCAGTACGCGTACGGTCCAGGGCCGCCACCGGGGCCACCGGAGCCGATCAGCTCTGCTGTCTTTGTGTAGCCGGGCAGAACATCGCAGGTGATCCCACGGCCCTGGTAGAACGAGGCAACCAAAGCACCCTTGTAATGGGAGTCCGTCGCAGGCTGATCCTCTGCGAGATCCAGGAACTTTCCGGGCACTATTGCCGTCCCCGCAGGCGTCGTGTTTCCCGCGACCGAGCAATAGCCGGTGCGG
>JBAXFL010000019.1:0-40564 GCA_037139935.1 Thermoleophilia bacterium
TGATGGCGCGAAGCCGCCGGAGTGGCGCGAGGATGTGGGCTGGGTTCCGTGATCGGAGACCGACATGTTTGCGTTCACGCTCGACAAGAGCGAGGGCAACTTCTCGCCGACGGCACGCTACCGCGACGACGCGCTCAATCCGGGGTTGATCCACTGGGAAACCCAGTCGCCAACATCAGTCTCGTTGTCGATCTCGGGTGGAGATCGCCCACGCGGTAGAGACTGTCCCTGAGGCGCGGGTCTCGGTCGACGAGTTCGATGCCATTGCTCACACCTACACTCCATCCCGAGGTTGACAGGTGAGGGAATTCCGTTTCAATAGGTTCAGGGAGTCGTCATCCCTGATGAGCAGAGGGAGCGCGTCAGACGATCCCCCGTGAAATCTGAGAGGCTCCGGTATTTTTGATCACGGAATTACCTGTGCGCGCGCGTCCGCCTGGTGAGAGCGACTCTCACGGTCGTCGCCGGTCAGCCGGCCGCGGGCTCCTGGCTCGTCGGCCCGAAAGCGGTCGCGGCCGAATGCGCGGTGGAAGCCGATCAGGTCGCGGTCCGTGGGCCGGCGGTCGTCCGCACGGTGCCATGCCGTGGCCAGGATCGAACGTGCCAGCCGCAGATCGTCCAGCGACCGCTCGTCGCGATCACGTGCGCAGTAGGCAGCGTGAAGGACATCGGTCACCCACAGCGCGGCCGTTGGCCCGGCGACGGACGATCCGAGCATGGAGGCTACTCCGAACGAGCCGGCGATCTCGCCCGGCAACACGAGCTCGGATCGATCACCTGTCTCGGCCGTGAGCGGCGTGCTGCCTGCTGATCACTGGCTCCCGGTCGGCACAGGCTTGCGCCTCGGTTCAGGCGTTCCCACGGCCGTCTCAGACAAAACCGGCCGTGGCGACGGCTAGTGCGTTGGTACATCGGAACGACTCCCTCGTCATCGAATGCGCTCGCCCCTGCTCCCTGCCTGGGCATGCGGCAGCTAGCGGGCAAACCGCGACGCGGATTCCGGCAGCGGGTTGACGTTGCCCGCCACCGTGAGGGCGCCCCGTCGGTCGAGCGCCGCTCACGGTCTTGACGATCTCAGGTGGCCGGCGAGACTGTCTGAGCGGCGGGCGTCGGGTGTGCGAGCCGCGCGACCCCTCCGACGAGGAGCAGCCCGAAGCCGACCTTGGCCAGGATGTCGACGATCGCGAAGATCCCGACCTCGGCAGAGAGCCCGATCACCTGCGACCCCTCCGTTCCGAGCACCCAGACGATCGGGTAGACGAACCAGAGAGCCATCAACGTCCAGAGCAGGCGATCGTAGAGACGCGCGGACTCTGGGCCCCGGTCGCGGGCTGCGGCACGGATCGGGATCAGGATCTCGTAGAGGACAACGAGGAACGCGATGCAGCCGAACGCGAACCACAGGTACTTGACCGTCGTGTCGACGGTGAGAGCGCCGATAGCCCCCGTGACGATCATCAGCACGTCAGCGCCGATCACCGTCCCGAGGAGCGCATTCCTGTCACGCGCCTCTCCGGGGCTCTGCAGCCGCGGCATTGCAACCGTCATCAATCCGATCAGGAGCAGTGGGGTCGTGAAGACCCAGTCGATGTAGCGGGCGTAGTAGACCACGCGTTCGTCGACGATAAACGTCCCCTGGCCGTTTGCCATTGCAAAGTAGGCGAGTGAGGCGATCGCGAGCACGAACGAGCTCACGACGACGTGATGCTTCCTCTCGGGTGCAACGCGGCGCCCGAGGATGAGAACCAGGGCAAGTCCCGCCGCCATCCCGATTGCTCCGATCCAGAGCCATGTGGAAATCACGGTTTATCACTTCCTTCGGTCGGGTGTCTAGATTTTGTACACCTCCGAGAATACCGGCCGGACGCATCTCTCCGCGGCACACTGAGAGCTGACGGAGTGGTACGTCCGACCGGCGGGAGTCGTACCGGCAGCGACCGGCCCCCCTCGTTACCGGGACGTCCTCAAAGCGGTGCTGAGACCGCCAGGAACGCCGTGCTTCCTTCGCGACGGTGAGCGTGCCCTTCATGCGCCCGCCTCGTGCCCTTGCACCGAGCAGTAAAAGACATAGTTCCCGGGTTTCAGGACGGCAGTGACCTTCGAGATACCACCCTTCCCGACCACGGCATCCTTCTTGTCGAAGCCGCTGCACTTGATCGCGACGTTGTGCTTGAAGATCGGTGACGGGTGCGCCA
This sequence comes from Thermoleophilia bacterium, assembly GCA_037139935.1. Classification (GTDB taxonomy): domain Bacteria; phylum Actinomycetota; class Thermoleophilia; order Gaiellales; family Gaiellaceae; genus Gaiella. The sequence goes on from JBAXFL010000019.1 coordinate 2,196, forward strand.
TCGAAATCGTGACCGCGCCCGCTTTCGCCTCGAGCTTCGTGACGTTGTATTTCAGCGTTGTCTTTTCCGAGCTGATCTGCAGCAGACTCCCTCCGCCGAAGGCCGTCGGTACAGATGCCACGGCAAGCATGGCAACTGCCGCCACCACCACTCACTTCCCCATGATGCCCCTCTCGATGTTCCCCTGCCACGCAGGGCTGACTCTGTTGGCGGTGGCCTCGCCGACCTGCCTGCCGGAGCGAGAACCGCGCGGCGCGACAAGCACCGAAGGACACCTGGCGCGCGGTCGAGTTCTGGCTGACTCGAGGATTCCACGCACGTGGGCCGCTCCTTCCATCACACTCCGTGCATGCCGGGTGAGATCGCGACGAGTGGACGGTGGGAACGGTGAGCGTGGCCGTGCTGCTCGGGCAGACCGCTGCGACGCTCTTCATGACGGGGGTGATCTGGATCGTCCAGTCGGTTCACTACCCGCTCTTCGCGCTTGTCGGGCGCGACGGGTTCCCCGAGTACGCGCAGGGACACCAGCGACGCATTACGCCGGTGGTCGGGATCGCGATGACCGTCGAAGCGGTGACCGCCGTGCTGCTGCTCCATTTCACACCCGCCGGCGTTGATCGGAGTCTGCTCGTGGTCGGAGCGATCCTCCTGCTTCCGATCTGGTTGTCCACGGCGCTCCTGCAGGTGCCCGAGCACCGCCGCCTGAGCGCCGGATTCGACGAACGAGCGGCGTCGAGACTGGTCGAGACCAACTGGCTCCGAACGGTGCTCTGGTCAACGCGCTCTGCCCTGATCCTGGTCGTGCTAGCGCAGACGATCAACGCCTAGCGCCTCGAGCGATTGCTCGCCCGTTCGAACAGCCGAGTATTGATTGAGCCCAAGGGTACGCCTCGACGGACGACATCGCCTGACCGTACGGTGAGCGTACCGGCCTGTCTCCGCAGGGTGCGGTTCGTTGCAGGTTATTGCGATGCGGAAAGCGGCTATTTGTAGGCAGATTAAGTCTGCTGCAGTTTGTTGCAGCCTACGCGGCTGGACTTCTAATCCACGGGTAGGAGATTCGAATCCTCCCGGGCGCACTCTGAAATGCCTACAAAATGACGTATTTTAAGGCGATCAGAGTTGACAATAGAGCGAGTGAGCGTGCCAGAGGACGTACGCTTTTGATCTCATCGGATTTCTCGCCCACACGCCAGGCTATCCCGGTAGGCACGAATGGCATTACTGCATGCCCGTTACACGCGCACGGAAATCCTCGCTGCCTGCGTAATCGGTGATGGCGCGAAGCCGCCGGAGTGGCGCGAGGATGTGGGCTGGGTTCCGTGATCGCAGACCGACATGTTTGCGTTCACGCTCGACGTGTCATGGAGCGCGGACGTCGGCGCTGCACACAGTCGGCTGAGCTCGTACTCGATCCGTGACCTGGATCTCGGTGCCGAGCCTGTCGGCGCTGTCGCCACGGAGACACCCTGCGACCTTCGAGTGCACGTGCTCGACGACCTCACAGTTCCCGCGGCCGGCGTTGCCCTACTTTCGACCGGCGCCTGACGGTCGCGCGCCCGGCGCTACGCGAGGGCAGCGCCGCGGGCCACACTGCTGCAGGCGAGGCGAAGTAGCCAGGCACCCTCCCGCGCCGGCGCGCCGACCCGCCACTCGTCGTAGAGCGCTGCGCTCAGCGCAGCCCGGGCATGCCCGAACCGTCGCCGAGCTCGCCGGCGCCGGCTTCCCGACGGTCAGTACACCGGGGTTTCGCGCCAGGTGCCCCACACCTCGCGCAGGACGTCGCACATTTCGCCCATCGTCACGTCGGCCTGGGCTGCCCCGAGGATCACCGGCATCAGGTTGGTCGTTCCCGCCGCCGCCTCTCGCAGCTCCGCGAGGCACCGGTCGGCGAGGTCCGCGTCGCGCCGCGCACGCAACGCACGAACGCGCTCGACCTGCCGCGGCTCGAGTGTCGGGTCGATCTTGTGGAGCGGGATCGGGGGCTCCTCGCCCACCGTGTGCACGTTGACGCCGACGATCAGCCGCTGCTTCGCCTCGACCTCGGACTGGTAGAGAAACGATGCCTCGGCGATCTCGGCCTGGGGGAAGTTCTGCCTGATCGCTGCGACCATCCCGCCGCGCTCCTCGATCTGCTCGAAGTACGCGTATGCCTGCGCCTCCAGCTCATTCGTCAACTGCTCCACGTGGTAGGAGCCGCCGAGAGGATCGATCGCGTTCACGACACCGATCTCGTGGGCGATCACCTGCTGCGTGCGCAGGGCAATCCGCACGGCGTCCTCGGTGGGCAGCGCGAGCGCCTCGTCGAACGAGTTGGTGTGCAGCGACTGCGTCCCCCCGAGCACGGCTGCGAGTGCCTCGATTGCCGTCCGCACGATGTTCAGCTCCGGCTGCTGAGCGGTGAGGGAGACGCCCGCGGTCTGCGCATGGAAGCGCATAAGCAGAGAGCGCTCGTCCTTCGCGCCGTAGCGATCACGCAGCACCGTAGCCCAGATTCGGCGCGCGGCTCTGTACTTCGCAATCTCCTCGAAGAAGTCGAGGTGCGCGTTGAAGAAGAACGACAGCCGCGGAGCAAAGTCATCGATCGCAAGCCCCCGCTCGAGCGCCCACTCGATGTAGGTGAAACCGTCCTGTAGCGTGAACGCGAGCTCCTGGGCCGCCGTCGAGCCGGCCTCCCGGATGTGGTACCCGGAGATCGAGATCGGGTGCCACAGCGGCATCTCGTTCGTGCAGAACTCGACCATGTCCGTCACGAGCCGCATGCTCGGCTCCGGGGGGAAGATGTACTCCTTCTGAGCGATGTACTCCTTCAGGATGTCCGTCTGGATCGTGCCCCGAAGCGCCGCCCGGGGCACGCCCTGCTCCTCGCCGACGCAGACGTAGAACGCGAGCAGCATCGCTGCCGGCGAGTTGATCGTCATCGAGGTGGACACCTCGCCGAGCGGGATGCCTTCGAACAGGAGACGCATGTCCTCGACCGAGTCGACGGCGACCCCCTCCCTTCCCACCTCTCCGAGCGAACGGGCGTGGTCGGAGTCGAGACCCATCAGCGTCGGCATGTCGAACGCCGTCGAGAGACCGGTCTGCCCGTGGTCGAGCAGGAAGCGGAACCGCTCGTTCGTCTCACCCGCCGAACCGAACCCCGCAAACTGGCGCATCGTCCACAATCGCCCCCGGTACATCGACGGATACACGCCACGCGTGAACGGAAACGCCCCCGGATAGCCGAGGGCTCCCTCGTAGTCAACGGCAACCGATTCGGGCGTCGAGAGCGGCTCCACATCGACCCCCGAAAGCGTCGAGAAGAGCTCACCCTCGCGCTCGGGCGTGGCGGCGCATCGTTCGCGCCAGCGGTCGAGACCCCGAGAAGTGGTCGATGCCATCAGCGCGGACTCTACGCCACGCACGCCGTCACCGAAGCGGTGGCGCAAGCGTCGCCCGACGCAACGCCACGAACACCGACCCGATGCCAAAAAAGACGATACCGAGCACGACCGCCACACGCCAGCCATACCCGTCGATCAACCAGCCGCCCGCAAGAGTGCCGCCCGCGATACCGATGGAGATCGAGGTTCCGAACCACGAGAACGCCTCGGCTACCGTCCCGGCGGCGGCGACACGGCTGATCTGGCCGTACATGGCGGCAATGACCGGGGCGAGCGGGAGGCCGGCCACGAAGAGAAGGGCTGTCATCGTGGAAATCGAGACGGCGAAGAGCGGCAGGCACATCAGGAGCGTGAACGCGCAGGTTCCGAGCATGATCCTGCGCCGTTCGTCGCGTGACGGACGCAGGGCAGCGAGGAGGCCACCGACGAGCGAGCCCAGGGAGAAACCCGCGAGCGCGATACCCGCGAGCGCCCGGCTGCCCTGCCCCTCCGCAAACGCAGGAATGGCGATCTCGGCCGCCCCGAGACCGATGCCGAAGAACAGGCACACCAGTGCAAGCGTCCTCACCCCGACAGAGGAGAGAGCGCCGAGGCGGGAGCTATGCAGTTGCTCGGCAGGTCCCGCGGCACGCACCGGCGGCAGGCGCGAGAACATGTAGGTCCCGACCGCTGCGAGGACGGCTGCGCCTGCGACGCCCGCGGCCGGATTGAATATCACGAGGACGGCGACGAGCAGCGGGCCGCCGATGAAGATCACCTCCTGCAGCGCCGCGTCGAGCGCGTAGGCCGTCCTCGCACCATCGTCGCCCGCAACTGTGGGCCAGATCGACCGCGAAACGGAGGAGACCGGTGGCATCGTCAACCCGCCCGCTGCCGCCACGAGGCCGATTGCCACAACCGGCGCACCGGCAAAACCGAGGAGTGCGACTGTCCCGAGGAGACCGGAATACAGCACTGTCCGGCGTCGCAACACACGGCTCGCACCGCGTCGATCAACCTGCCGGCCACCATACGGAGCACCTACCGCGATGGCCGCGGCACAGCCAGCGGCAACCAGGCCCGCCTCACCGTACCCGGCCCCCGTCGCCCGGACGAGGAGCACGAGCGCGAGTGTCTCCATCCCCTGCGGCAGTCGCGCGACGATGCCCCAGGTGAAAAGCGACGCCGCATACCGGTTGGCGAAGAGACCCCGGTAGCGAGCGACCCCCCGTACTTCATCGGCCCCGGACACGCTCAGGCAGGCACGTCGGAGATCGCGAAGCGCACGCGGGCGCTCGTCGTGGCCTTCGGTGCGATGCGGAACAGTCCGGGGGCGCCCGCTCCGGCGGAACCTGGTTGCGCGAAGCTGTAGTGGTACTCGTTTGATGGCGCGAGCCCGGAGACCACACGCTGCACCGTCAGGTCGTTGGCAGCGGCCGCGCGAAGGGTGAATGTCCGCAGCGTCGGCTTCTTGGTCGCTTCGACGACGGTCAACATGACCGTCCCTGCCGCGGGCGCCCGCGTCCACAGCTTTGCCGAGGTCGGAGTCACCTCGCCTGCAGCGACGCCGTCCCTGAAGCCGGCGCCGTCTTTCGCTGCAACGGCAATCGCAGCACGGGCGATCGCTGCGACAGCAATGGTTGTCCCGACGGCAAGAGTGGCAAGAGTGGCAAGACGCATCAGACGAGCCTACGTTCGCGTCGGTCGGAACGCAATCATGACTGCCGGGGAGGCACAGGCACCCTCACATTCCACGAACGTGAAGCCCTGCCCGGCAGGCCTTCTTCGTCAGCAGTCCGTCGCGGCAGAGCTCCGGCAGCGGGGCGTGAACGGCGAATGCGCTGCGCAGGTCGTGCGTGAACCAGATGTGGAGCATCTCGCTGCCCTGGGACTTGGACGCACCGGACGGGCAGCTGCCGTCTGGCCGCGGGGTGAGACCACGCTTGTTGCCGCGCATGCAGACGATATGGGAATGCCAGCGAGTCAGAGCGCCACCCGGCGTCGGCCCGAGCACTCGACGAGGCACGCTGAACATGACGCCGACGAGCCGCGGCCGGCGGCCGGGCTCCGTCGCGTAGATCAGCGACTCGGGACGACGCGGGTCGAGGATGCGCTTGTCGGCGCTGTTGCGGCGATGTTCGGCGTGGAGGTAGCCGACGGCGTCGTCTCCCGGTGCGCGTGTCGCGAGATGAGTGTCGAACCCGCTCGCTGCAGCTGCCGTGACGTCGCTCCAACGGCCAGCGGCCCTGCGGACGCGGCGCAGGAGCCGGTTTGCGGCGCGCCGCTGCTGCGACGTGGCGAGCGCGACATCGGGATATTGCTGGAGGTGGAGGGCAAGCCCGTGCAACCTTCCGGGGGGTAGCGTTGCCTGCCCCGGCTTCAGCGTGCATAGCACCGCTGGCGACTCCGCAGGCGTCGCGGCTGACACGCCGATGAGACCGACGGCAAGGGCGGCGATCGAGGCGAGGGTGAGGCGTGTTCTGGGCAACAGGGCCACCAGGACGAACATGCTGCGTCGTACGTCGGGCTGGACCGCTTCAATACAGGATACGCGGGTGTAGCTCAATGGTAGAGCCCCAGCCTTCCAAGCTGATTACGAGGGTTCGATTCCCTCCACCCGCTTCCCTCTCTGCCACCTCACACCTGCCCTCAACAGCCCGAGGCAGAGAAGTGCAGGTCGTCCTTCACGTGCGACCACCGGCCACCCCAGCCCCAGCCGATCGCGTCGAAGGCACGGACGAGGCGCGGCCCCCGGCTGCCATCCCCGGGCGAAACGGTGTCCTGCTGACATACGGGCGGCTCGACGGATGCGACGTCGTGCGGGATCGGGTGACATACGGGTTCTCGATCGGATTGACGTCGATCGCCCGGCCGTAGGCGTGCTCGGAGTAGCGCGTCGTCCCGTCGACGAAGCGGCAGTTGAAGGCCGATGTGTTGTCGGCCTCGATCGAGCGGAAGTCGCTGCCGCCGTAGGCGTCGATCGACACCATCGCCGGATCAGAAAGCCGTCGGCGTAGAGACGACGCAGCATTACAAGCACCTTCGTGGACACGTCACGATGGACGATCAGCCGGCCGGTGTGGTCGCGCCCGTCGAAGCCGCGGTGGGAGGCGGTGACGAGGCGGAGGTCGCGCAGCGGGACGGGACAGCCGGGCCGCCAGGAGACGCCCGTCATCTGGCGGGCGAGGGCCGGTGAGATCGGGACGATCGAGCCCTTGAAGGCGTTCGTCGAACCCAGGGACGACCCGGGAAGGGCAGCGACGACGACCAATGCGACAGCGAGCACTCGTGACTTCATGAAAAAATCGGGGTGGTCGGAGTCGAACCGACGACTTCCGCGTCCCAAACGCGGCACTCTAACCAGGCTGAGCTACACCCCGTCTCCGCTCGAACGTGCGCACAGCATGACAGTTCGCACAGACGAGCTCGCACTTCTCACGTTCGTCCAGGATAGCTCGACGGCCGTGTCCGTTAACGAGTCGCCCGAGATCGTCTCGTTTCGTCGTACCCGGCAGGTAATCCCAGTGCATCGCCACAGGGTGGAACCGCCCACCACAATCGACGCAAGGCCCGTCCTTCAACCACCGAGACCACTCGAGAATCGCGCGACGGCGCATCACTGACTGACTCCGTCGCACTACCGCGCGCTTGTTGTGGTATTCGGCGTCATAGACCTTCCGGCACGGCTTACACCATGCCTGCCGGCCCCGTGCCACCGAGAAGTGAAACTCCGACTCGGACTTCATCTCGCCGCATGTGCCGCATCGCCATTGCGCTTTCATGTTGCCATTGTAGACACCGGGGTCGGACGGGCTACACCGCAACAACCACAACGAGTCGCCGTGGACCGTGGACACCCTCGACGCGGGTCAGCTCGATGTCGCTTGTTGCAGAGGGGCCCGAGACGAGGACGATGGGGCGGCGCTCCCTCGCGCTCGGCTCAAGCGCCGCAATCAGCTCCGGCACCGTCTCCACGATCGCCCCGGCGCGAACGATGCAGACGTGCAGGTCGGGGACGAGGCTGAGCGCGCGGCGGCCCTGGCCCGGCCCGCCGTCGAGGGCGATCGTGCCGGTCTCCGCACAGGCACACGCACAGGTCGTGACGGCGCCGTCAAGTGCGTCGAGGTCGCCGGTCGTGAGGCTGTCGTCCTCCACGAGTTCGATCCCGGGGACATCGAACCCGTGCTCGAGATCTACCGCGATCCCGACACGACGAGCGCCCGCCGCCACGAGGGCCTCTGCCACGGCAGCGCCGGGATCGTCGGTCACGACGACCGTTGCCTTGTAGTCACGGACTCGCTCGACGAAGAGCTCGATCACGGCCGTGGGATCGCGCTCTCCACCCAGGCGATAGTCGCGTGGCACGACGACGACCGGGGGCCGGTCAACGAGAGACGCCCGAATGCGCGCAAGGACTGCCTCACGCCCCGTCTTCACGACGCTCCCACCACTCGCGGAACGTCTGGGCGGGCAGCGCCGGCAGATCGCGCGAACGGCCCCAGGCGCTGAGCGGCCCCGGCGGGAAGTGCGTGATCCAGCCCTCCCGCGCGACCGGTCGCTGCAGTGAGCGACCGAGCCGCTGTGCCCGCTCGTAGCCTGCCCGCGTCGCGAAGGCCTTGGCGAGCATCTTCAGCGATCTGCCCTCGACGCCGGAGCGCTCACGCGCAACGGCCTTTCCCCGCTCGTGGACAAGGATCGACGGAATGTCGATCAGCACCGGGCAGACGTCGTAACACGCGCCGCACAGAGACGAAGCGAACGGCAACGACGCCACTGCTCCGGTTTCGCCCGCAAGCTGGGGAGCAAGAATCGCGCCAATGGGGCCCGCATACGGCGAGTGATATGCATGGCCGCCCGTCTGCCGGTAGACGGGGCACACGTTGATGCACGCCGAGCAGCGGATGCAGCGGAGTGCCGGCCGGCCCACCGGGTCACCGAGCACCCGGGTACGGCCCGCATCGAGCAACACCAGGTGAAATGCCTGCGGCCCGTCGCCCTCGCGAACACCCGTCCACAACGACGTATACGGATTCATCCTCTCCCCGGTGGATGACCGAGGAAGCAACTGCAGGAAGACCTCGAGGTCGCGGAAGCGAGGAATCGCCTTCTCGATACCCATCACCGTGATCAGCACCGCGGGAAGTGTCGTGCACATACGACCGTTGCCCTCGGACTCGACAACGCAGATCGTCCCCGTGTCGGCGGCTGCAAAATTGGCGCCCGAGATGGCGACCCTCGCACGCAGGAATGCGGCACGTAGGTGCAGTCGCGCTGCTTCGGCAAGCTCTGCGGGGTCGTCCGAGAGGTCTGGCAACCCCAAGCGTTCGCGGAACAGATCCCGGATCTCGACCCGGTTCTTGTGAATTGCGGGTACGAGGAGATGGGACGGGCGCTCGCCCGCGAGCTGCACGATCAGCTCGGCGAGGTCGGTCTCGATCGGTCGGATCCCTGCGGCATCGAGCGCCTCGTTGAGGCGGATCTCGTCCGTCGCGAGCGACTTCACCTTGACGACCTCGTCGGCACCCTCGGCCCGCACGAGACCGACGACGATCTCGTTCGCCTCCGCCGCATCGCGGGCCCAGTGCACCGTACCGCCGGCCGCCTCGACCGAGGACTCGAGCTCGACAAGCACGTCGTCGAGGGCGCCGAGCGCCTCGTCCTTGACGGCTGCAGCGGCGGCCCGAAGAAGATCCCAGTCCGGCACCTCGGCCACGACCCCCGCGCGTTTACGACGGATTGCGGTTGTGGCATGACGGATGTTCGCCCGCACCTGCTGGTTGGCGAGCGCCGCCGTTGCGGCGTGCGGAAAGCTCTCCGGCCGCGCATCCCGGGCGGCGGCGGCCGCCGCGGCCGGCTCCAGCGTGTCTCCCGGCCTCCGCCCTACCACGCGAGGATCTCCGCAAGGTGCAAGGGGCGCACCGACGACCCGCGACGCCGGAGGCCGCCGCCGATCTGCATCAGGCAGGAGCTGTCGCAGGCGCAGATCGTGTCCGCTCCCGACGCGGTGATCGCCTCGAGCTTCTCGTCGAGCATCGCGCTCGACACGTCCGCGTTCTTCACGGCGAACGTGCCGCCGAAACCACAACACTCTTCGGCATCGGGGAGATCGACGAGATCAATCCCCGATACCGATCGCAGCAGCCGCAACGGCGCATCGCCGACACGCAGGAGCCGCAGCGAGTGACACGTCGGGTGGTACGCGACGGCCCCCGTGAAGGACGAGCCGACGTCCTCGACGCCCGCCACCCCGGTGAGGAACTGCGAAAGCTCCCAGGTGCGCGCAGGCACGCCGAGATCGGCGCCGTCGAGGAGGCCGGGGATATGCTCTCGCACCTGCGCGGCGCACGAGCCCGACGGCGTCACGACGGCGTCGAACCCATCGAAGATCTCCACGAACCTGCGTGCGAGCGCGGTGGCCTCACCCGGATAGCCCGAGTTCCCGTGCATCTGACCACAGCACGTCTGCTCGGGCAGAAAGACGACCTCGATGCCCAGCCGCTCGAGAACAGTCACCGTTGCCCTGCCGACCTCCGGGAAGAGAGTGTCCGCAAGACAGGTGACAAACAGGGCGACGCGGTCGATCATCATCCATGAGCCTACTGTCTCACGACCTGACGGCTAGCCTCGTTCGGTGAGCGAGCTCCTACTACCCCCCGGTACGCTCTCGCGCAATCGGCGGCCCCGGGTCGGGTACGCGCTGACGATCACGGCGGCGGCGCTGTTTGCCGTCAACGGCTCCGTGTCGAAGATCGCGCTCGACGCAAGCGACATCGGGACGCTCCGCTGGACAGAACTCCGATCGGCTGGAGGATTTGTCGGCCTGCTGATCGTGCTCGCAGTCGTCGCGCCCCACCGTCTGCGAATCGGGTCGCGCCGCGGCCTCGGCCTCTTTGCGTTCTACGGCATCGTCGGCTTCGCATTCACCCAGTGGTTCTACTTCGTCGCGATCGACCGATTACCGATCGGCATCGGACTGCTGTTCGAGTTCACGGCTCCGCTGTTGATCGCCCTCTGGGCACGGTTTGCCTGGCATGAGCCCGTTCGGCGGCGTGTGTGGCCCGCGCTCGGACTCGTTCTCTCTGGCCTCGCTCTCGTGGCACAGATCTGGGATGGAATGACGCTCGATCGCATCGGCGTGGCAGCCGGCCTCCTCGCTGCCGTGACGCTCGCCGTCTACTACCTGATGAGTGAGCGCCTCGTCGGTCGTCGCGACCCGATCTCGGTCGTCTGCTTCGGGCTCGGGTTCGCCACGCTCGCGTGGTCGATCGCCTTGCCCTGGTGGAGCTTCCCGACCGATGCGCTCCGCGTCGAAGCGGCCCTTCCCCAGGGGCTCGCGACCGTTCCGGTAGGAGCACTCGCCCTGTGGGGCATCGTACTCGGGACGGTCGTGCCGTTCTCGCTCTCGGTCGCAGCCCTGAAGCATCTTCCGGCGACCACGGTCGGGATCGTCGCCACGTTCGAACCGGTGGTAGCGGGCGTCGTCGCCTGGGTCTGGCTCGGCGAAACGCTCGCTGCGGTGCAGATCGCGGGGGGTGCCGTCGTGCTCGTCGGCATCCTGCTCGCCGAGACATCGCGCTGACACCCCGTCGCTGACGGTTACGCTGTGCACCATGGTCGAACGTGTCCTCCTCGCATCACCACGCGGCTACTGCGCCGGAGTCGAGCGTGCGGTGGAGACCGTCGAGAAGGCGCTCGAGCACTACGGCGCCCCGGTCTACGTCCGCAAGCAGATCGTCCACAACATTCACGTCGTCCGCGACCTCGAGGCACGCGGCGCGATCTTCGTGGACGAGGAGACGGAGGTTCCTGCGGGAGCGACCGTCGTCTACTCCGCGCACGGCGTCGCTCCCACCGTGCACGCGAACTCTGCCCAGCTTCAGCACAACGTGATCGACGCAACGTGCCCGCTCGTCACGAAGGTCCACGTGCAGGCCCGGCGTTACGCGGCCGACGGCTACACGGTGATCCTGATCGGCCATGCGGGCCACGAAGAAGTGGTCGGGACAATGGGAGAGGCACCTGACGCGACCGTCCTCGTCCAGGACGTTGCCGAGGCGGAGGCTCTCGACCTGCCTGCCGACACGCGCCTCGCGTACATCACCCAGACGACGCTCTCCGTCGATGAGACCTCCGAGATCATCGCGGTTCTCCGCCGGCGCTTCCCACAGGTCTACGCGCCGCGCAAGGAGGACATCTGTTACGCGACGTCCAACCGGCAGTGGGCGGTCAAGGAGATGCTTGCCGAGATCGACCTCCTGCTCGTGCTCGGCTCGAAGAACTCCTCGAACTCGAACCGGCTCGTCGATGTGGCGCGAGCCTTGGGGGTTGCGGGGCACCTGATCGACGACGAGACCGAAATCGACGAGCGTTGGCTCGAAGGCGTTCGCACGGTCGGGATCTCGTCGGGGGCCTCGGCACCGGAACGCCTGGTCTTGCGGCTCTGCGACTGGTTTCGCGAGCGAGGCGTCGATCGAATCGAACCGTTCCAGCTCGTTGTCGAGGATGTCACGTTCAAGCTCCCGGTCGAGCTACGCCGCGAGCTGATCCTCGCCGAGACCCAGCGCTGAGCGGGGCCGCCCCCACCATCACCGTCGTCGTTCCGGCGACGGACAGGCCGGCAACTCTCGGCCGCTGTCTTGCCGCTATCGCCGCGGCCGCCGATCCTCCGGAGCGGGCCATCGTCATCGACACACCAAGCGGCGCAGGGCCTGCCGCAGCGCGGAACAGCGGCGCACAGCAGGCCGATAGCGACGTCATCGTGTTCGTGGACTCGGATGTCCTCGTTCACGCTGACGCTTTCTCGCGCATACGCCGGGCATTCGCTGCCGACGAGGAACTCGTGGCTCTCTTCGGATCGTACGACCTCTGCGTCGCAACGCAGGGCACGGTGGCGGGTTTCCGCAACCTGCTCCATCACGTCGTGCATCAGCGGGCGGCAGGGGAGGTGCGGTCGTTCTGGGCCGGCCTCGGAGCCGTCCGCCGCTCTGCATTCGAAGCCGTCGGGGGGTTCGACGCCGACCGGTACCCCCGGCCGTCGATCGAGGACATCGAGCTCGGTGGCCGTCTGGCTCGGCGCGGCCGGATCCTCCTCGATCCGGCACTCCAGGGCACGCACCTGAAGGAGTGGACGCTCGGCTCGATGGTGCACACGGATTTCGCGCGCCGTGGAGTCCCGTGGGTCGTGCTCCTCGTGCGACAACGCGAGCTACCCGCGACTCTCAACCTCGGCATGCGCGAACGGGCAAGCGCAATCGCTGCGGTGGCTGTCGCCTGGGCCGTGGTACGTCGGCGGCCACTCGTTGCGGCGGCAGGCATCGGAGCCGGAATCGTCCTCAACTGCGACCTCTTCACGCACCTCTACCAGCAACGCGGGACACGTGGGGTCGTCGCAGGAATCGGGCTCCACACCGTTCACCAGTTAACCGCCGTCGCAGCAGTCCCGGCGGGCCTGCTCGACGCCGGGCGCAGTCGGAACATGTAGGTAGTACCGACACCGAAGCCCCGTCTAGTGGGCCTGGCGCGATCCCATTTCGAGCACGAAACCGGTGGCCGTCGCGGCCTGTGCGGCCATTATCGAGAGGCCGACGGGAGCCCCTTCCCGGAACCCCGAGGCGAGAGCATGCAAGTGAGCTCCGATGGAGATCGGCACGTGAGTGCCCCGGCGGCGTAAGAGATACACCGCCCGGCCGTAGCGGAGCTGTTGCCAAAAGAACGTGCGCGCGCCGAGGTCGGCGCGGTGCTCGACGATCGCAGCGGGCTCGCGAGTGAGCGTCGCACCGTCCCGAACCACGCGAACGCACCAGTCGCGATCCTCTCCCGCAGCAGCGGTGAACGTCTCGTCGAACGGGACGTCGAGCAGCAGAGTACGGCGGCACCCGAGGTTATTCGTGCGCACGAGACCGGAGCCACGTTCCGCGGCGAGGGCGAGCGCCTCGCTCGCCCTCAGCCACACGCCGGCGTCCGCCGACACCTCGACGGCGCCTCCGACCACGACGCCCGACGTGCGCAAAACCGCCGCGGTAAGAGTCGAGGCCCACCCCGCCGCGGGAACGCAGTCATCGTCGACAAACAGCACCACGTCTCCCGTCGCAGCGCGAGCACCGGCGTTGCGTGCCGCGGCAGGCCCTTGCCCATCGAGGCGCACGAGCCGCGCCCCGGCTACAGCGGCAGCGGCCGCGACCTCTGACGCACGTGTGCTGCCGTCATCGACGACGACGATCTCCAGACCGTCCACCCCGGCACCTTCAAGCGCGCGGAGGCAACGGGCGAGCTGCCGCGGCCGGTCGCGCGTCGGAACGACCACGGTGATGGTCGCACTCATGCAACCTCCTCGAGTCGGCGTCGGAGCCAGGTCACGTATCGCTCGGCGTCGTGCGCCCCGGCTACTCTCGCCGCGACCTCCACCGGGATCGAACCGGTGGGGAAGAGCTCCGAGGAGCCTATTCCGACGAGCGCCTCCGCGAGGGGGGCGACCTCTCCTCGCGGCACGAGGATCCCGTTCACTCCATCCTGGACGATCTCACGCAGGCCTCCGGCGTCCGATGCGACGACCGGGACACGGCGGACGGTTGCATCGAGGGCGACGAGCCCGAGCGGTTCTGCCCAGAGCGAGGGAACGACGACGGCCCACGCATCCTCCATGAGCATGTCGAGCCGCTCATGGTCGCACCAGTGGAGCATGTCAACGGCGTCGCCCAAGCCGAGCTCTGCCACGCGTTCACCGAGACTCCGCTCGAGCGGCCCGCCCCCGACGAGGCGGAGCCGGGCTCCCGGAAGCGAGGCACGTGCCTGCGCGAATGCAGCGACGAGTGTCTCGATCCCCTTCTCGGGGGCAAACCTGCCGGCGTAGAGGAACGTCGGGTGGGCGGTGAGGCGGCGCTGCGGCACCCCGGCGGCGGGCCGAGCCGGAAACGGTGCCACCTCGGCAGTGATACCGGCGGCGGCGAGCTCGTCCCGGAGATGGGCACTGCAGGCGAAAACTGCCGAAGCACGGTCGATCTCACGACGGATGAGCGCATATCTGACCTGGTCGCGCAGCCAATGCGCGCGTCCGAGGCAACCCGAGGCAAGGCAGGCACGCCCGGCCCGCACCTCGCAGAGCCGCCCGTCGGGTAGGAGCCGCAGGCCCGTGGGGCAAATCGGCTTGTAGTAGGCGACCGAAAGGACGAACGGAACCCGGCCGAGCGCCCGGATCACGGCAGGAGAGAGCCGCATCTCGAACATCACGACGAGCGCGACGTCGGGCCTCCAGTCGCGCACGGCACGACGCGCTGCTCGGATCGCCCACGGGTTCGCCAGCTGCAGCACCGCCTGCGCGGCGGCGCGGTCGCTCGTCGCGACCGGGTAGTCGGACGCCGCCCCGTCGCCGACCGCAGCTGCGAGCACTCGGACGTCGTCGCCCCGGCGCCGGAGCGTGTCGATGACGAGCTCGAGATACCGCTCCGTGCCGCCGCCGGTGGGCGTCCAGTCGTTGATGACGAGGATTCGCATCAGGTCGTGCTCCCGCGCGCGAGCGCCTCGGCGCGCACCACCGCCCGGAGGCTTGCGAGGCCGTCGACGACGAGTGACGGGACCTCGCACGGCCGTCCCTGGACGTGGTCGAGAAAGGCGCGCAGCGCCGGTCGGTACGAGGGGTCGGAGCCCGGGCGCACCACGGCCCGGAACCACGTGTGCGCAAGCGACATCGTCCTGACCGGGCGTCCGTCGAGCCTCAGCGTGCCCGCAATGCGGTCGATCTCCATTGTCCGGCCGGTGTTGTCCTCCAGCGTCACGCGATCCGCCCGGGGCCGGATGAACGAGCACTCGACCACCGCCTGGCAGGCGCCGGCGCGGAATGCGAGCGCGCCGTCGTCGAACTCCGTGAACACTGAGCGCAACTCGCCGCCGACTGCCTCGACCTCTGCGGCGAGGAGGAAGCGGATCAGGTCAACGTGGTGCGAAGCGAGATCGAGAGGGACGCCTCCGCCCGTATTGCGGTGCCTCTTCCACGCCGGTATCGACGACGCTTCGAGTGGCTCGGCGAAAACCGTCCGGATATCGGCGATCGCCGCCATCGCGCCCGCACCGAGGAGGCGCCGCGCCTCGAGGACGACCGGATGGAAGCGCCGGTTGAACCCCACGGCGGCGACGATGTCCTTCCCGCCCGCCCGCGCGGCGAGCACCTCGGCCGAGAGCAGGTCGGATGCGATCGGCTTCTCGAGATAGATATGGATACCGGCGTCGATCACGGCGGACGCGATCTCGGCATGGGTGCCGCTGGGCGTGGCGACGACGACCGCGTCGGGCGCGGCGCCGTCGAGGAGCGCGCCAACCGAACGGAAGTGCGGGGCGCCGGGCACGATCTGCGCCGCCCGCTCGAGTGCGGCGCGGCACGGATCGGCGAGACCGACCACCTCGACGTCTCGGAAGGAACGTGCCGAGCGGAGGTGCACGAGGGACGTGATCGCACCGCAGCCGACGAAGCCGAGGCGTATCGTGCTCGTCACGAGATAGACGCGCGGCGATGTAACTCGAGCGGGCCGAGCGAGCTCTCTGCACGGCCCTGCCCGCAGGTGTAGCCGATCGCCTCCCCGGCCGCCTGGATCCCCGCCATGGCAGCAATCAACGGAAGGGTGCCCCGCGGGGGTTCGGTGCCGCGGCGGCGCCACCCCTCGGAGCGGACGATACGGCCCGTCATCACGAATGGTGCGAGTGGGAACGCGGCCGCATGGGCCAACCTCCGAGAGGAGCTCCACGACGCCGACCGGCTCGCTGCCCACAGGCGGCCGGCGAAGAGCCTGTCCTTGACGATGACGCGGGGGCTGGTCACGTTGAGGTGGTCGATGACAGCGCCGGGCACGTAGCGCATCGCCACGTCCGCCTCGCGCAGCCGCTCGCTGAGCCCGACGCCGTAGACGAGCTCGGGAGGGGAAACCGCCGCCGCGGCGAGGAGGTCGCGCCGGAAGCACCCGTTGTGGAGAGCGACGCCGTTGAGCGAGATCGGGCTCGGCCCCGTGAACGCGCCGTAGGTCGCAAAGAGGCTCGCCCACGAGCGGGCGCTGTCCGGATTGGCATTGGCGATCCGGGGCATCACCGCACCGGCACCGCGCTCGAGCTCCTCGACGAGCAGCTCGAGGCAGTCCGGGCGCGGGAGCGCGTGCGTCTCGGCGACGAACACGAAGCGCCCGGTGCAGGCGAGAACCGCGCGAGCCCGCGCGACCGACAGTGGCTCGATCGGCGTCTCGACGAGGCGGATCCCGGCAAGTCCGTCCGGCTGCTCGTCCGGGACGACGAGCCCGGGCCCTGCGAAGACGACCTCGAGCTCACCCGCGATCGTCTGGCGCAACAGAGCCTCGACGGTCTCGGAGGCCGTCTCGTACCGGTCAACCGCGAGAACGGCCGATACGAGCACGCTCACGCGGCTCTACCGATGTAGAGGCACTTGTCCATTTCATAGCGCTCCATGCGGGCCGCCCGCGCGGCGGACGGCGCGCCAAGGTACCCCAGTGCCTCGCCGACGGCGTAGAGCAAGCAACGCACGGCGAGCAGGGCCGTCGTACCGGGCAGAATGCCGTCTCGCAACTCCGCGTGCGCTCGCCGAAAGAGCACGACCGCGATTGCCGGAAACGCCGCCGCGTAGAGGGCGGCACGCGGCCTGCTCCACCCCACGCGACGGGCCCGAGCCATCAGCAGGCCCGCGATGACAGATTCGTCGGCCCACGGCAATGGACGGCCGATGTTGAAATGCGCGACGACGGCGCTGGGCGCACAGGCAACCACGCCCCCTCGCGAGCGGAGAGAGGCGTCGAGAGCCGGGCCCGGCACGAGCCTCGTTCGGAGCGAGCAATCCCCGAGGAGGAGCGAGCGGCGGAACGTCGCGTTGTAGGTAGGAACGGCCGTCGAGGTTGAGCAGCCGGGGCCGTAGCGGCCGTAGTCCATGGCGAACGCGGCAGCGCTCAGCGGGCTGCGCGGGTTCGCGTTGACGATCTCTGGTAGGACGACGTCCGCTCCGCGGTCGTGCGCGTGGAGCACGGCGCTCGCCCACCCGGGCGACAGAAGGACGTGCGTCTCGCCCAGCGCCACGACCGGGGCTGCCGCTTCGCGCACGCCAAGCTCGAGCGAGGCCGCCCACGAGGTCGATGCAGCGACGACGAGCACCCGCGTCGGCGGAGCTATCGCCCCGGCCGGCACAGCGAACCGCGAATGGGAGACGACGAGCAGCTCGATGCGGTCGGGCTCGGCTTGACGGGCGAGGCACGTAGCCAGCGCTGCAACGGCATCCCATCGATCCGCCCGAACGACGTACGAGAGAGTCGACACGGCCTCAGGCAAGGCGGATTACAGGCACGTCGGCGTCGCCCACCTCGACGGTCGTCGCCAGTGTCTCCTTGGCGATCCACTCCGAGTGCTCTAGGAGGTCGCCGTCCGCCGCCGGCATCGTCAGAGCAATGCGGTCGGTCAGCTCGAGCCCCGCGTCCTTGCGCATCGAGTTGACCTTGTGGATCAGCTCGTACACGCGGCCCTCGAGCGCCAGCTCGTCATCGACCGCCATGTCAACCGCAACCGTCACACCTGCATCGCCGGCGACCGCCCAGCCGTCCTTGCCCGCGCGCTCGACGAGCACTTCCTCCGGGCCGAGCTCGTGACCGGCGGCTCGGAAGCGCCCGCCCCCGAGCTCCTCGAAGTCGCCAGCCTGCAGAGCGGCCCGCACGGCGCCGAGTTCCTTGCCGAGCTTCGGCCCGAGCACCGGCAGGTGCGGCTTCACCCGCAACTCGGCATCCACCTGCCCGAACTCGACCTCCTTCACCCGGAGCTCCTCGGCGATCTCGTCGGCGTGCGCGGCGGCGAGCGGTGCTCCCTCGACCACGATCCGGCGGAGCGGCTGTCGCAGCTTCAGCCCCGAGGCCGAGCGTGCCTGATGGCCGAGCGCGACGACCTTCCGCAACGCCGCGACCTCCGCGAGCAACGCAGCATCCGGGACGCGCGCCGCCGGCCAGCCGGCGAGGAACACCGAGTCGGGCGCATCCTCGACCACGTCCGTGACAAGCGCCTGCCAGAGATGCTCCGCGAGGAACGGCATCACCGGAGCGATGACGCGCAATCCCTGAACGAGGCCAAACCAGAGGGTGCGGAGTGCCGTCTCGTCGCCGTCCCAGAAACGGCGCCTCGAGCGACGGATGTACCAGTTCGAGAGATCGTCCACGTACGCCTCGAAGGCCCGCGTCACGTCAACGGTGAGCCAACGCTCATAGGCGGACTCCCCCTCCACGACAAACCGAGCGGCCCGCTCCACGAGCCACCGATCGAGCGGCTGAAGGTCGCCGTCGGGCCCACCGCGCGCGAGGTCGGCGTAGACCGGCCTGAACGACTCGATGGCGCCGTAGTCGCCCAGGAACTTCGCCGAGTTCCAGAGCGTCAGCAGCCGCTTCTTGATCTCCTGCGCCGGGCCGAACCCGAACAGCAGGTTGCGGTCGGGGGGCTGGGCGCAGTACTGCCACCGCATCACGTCGGCGCCCATCCGGGCGAACGCGTCTGTTGCGCCGATCATGTTGCCCCAGGAGCCGTGCATCTCCTTGCCGTCCTCGTCGAGCATCTTCTCGTAGCCCAGCACCTTCCGGAACGGCGCTCGTCCCGTGAGCGCAACGGACATGAAGAGCTGGGAGTAGAACCAGAGACGGATCTGCTCTCGCATCTCGGTCACCCAGTCGGCCGGGAACCACTCCTCCCAGGTCTCGTGGGACGGCAGATCGGCTGTCGTCAGCCCCTTCGCTGCACCGGTTGCATAGCCCTCGGCGACGAACGTAGGGTTCTCCCAGCCGAGCGTCGAGAACGGCACGATGCCCGCGTCGAGCCACACGTCACCGACCTCCTCGACCCGCTGCACAGGCCCGTCACATGCCTCACACCGGATCGGCACCGCGTCGATCCACGGACGGCGGAGCTCCTCGAGCTGATCGAGGCCAAAGACGGCACGCTGCTCGAGCTCGGCACGCGAGCCGATCACGTTCAGATGGCCGCAGGAGCACGGATAGAACGGCAGTGGCAGACCGTAGTAGCGGCGGCGCGAGATGTTCCAGTCGCCCATGTTGTTGAGCCAGTCGTCCATCCGCTTCCCCATGTACTCGGGCGTCCATTCGATGGTGGCGTTCGCGTCGAGCAGTGGCTGGCGCACCTCGTCTACACCGATGAACCAGTCGTCGGAGAGCCGGAAGATGAGCGGTGTGTGACAGCGCCAGCACTCGGGGAAGCGATGCTCGTGCCGCCTCGCCTCGACGAGCAGGCCGCGAGCATCGAGATCGGCGGTGATCCCGTCTGCGGCATCCCCCGTCGAAATCCCCTCCAACCAGCCGAAGGTGGGGTAGAAATGACCTGCCTCGTCCACGGGAGCGATCACGCCGAGGCCAAGACTCTTCGAGAGCTCGAAGTCCTCGGCACCACAACCCGGTGCGATGTGGACGATCCCCGTGCCTTCCTCCATCGAGACGTCGTCCCACGGGATCACCCGGTGCTCGACCTCCGCTCCCGGGCCGAGCGAGTCGAACGGGCCCTCGTAGCGCCAGCCGACCAGGTCTGCGCCCCGCAGTTGCTCGGCGAACGTCTCGTCGGGGTAGCGGGCGACGGCGACCCAGTCGCCGTTCTCGAGCCGGCCGTAGTCCGAGGCCGGATTGACGGCGGCCGCTACGTTGGCCGGGAGCGTCCAGGGTGTCGTCGTCCAGACGACGACCGACTCGCCGGGCCGGTCGAGGAGCCTGAAGCGAACAAAAAGCGAGGGATCGACCCGGTCGGCGTAGCTGCCATGCAGCTCGTGCGCGGAGATCGAGGTGCCACAGCGCGGGCACCACTCGGTCGAACGGTGGCCCTTGAACAGCCACCCCTTCTCGTGAACGATCGAGAGGAACTTCCAGATGTACTCGATGTTCGTGTCCGAGAAGGTGAAGTAGTCGTTGCCCCAGTCCATCCACTGACCGAGCCGGATCGAGCCCTCGGTGAGGTCGGCCGCCGACTTGACGACGACTTCACGGCAACGGCGAGAGAACTCCGCGAGGCCGAACTCCTCGATCTCCTGCTTGGAGTTGAGGCCCAGTTCCTTTTCGACGCCGACCTCGATCCAGAGGCCCTGGCAGTCGAAGCCGTTCTGGTAGCGCTGGTGATACCCGCGCAGCGCCTTGTAGCGCTGAAAGACATCCTTCAGCGTGCGCCCCCAGGCCGTATGGACGGCGAGCGCCTTGTTCGCGGTCACCGGGCCGTCGAAGAAGCTGAACCGTGGGCCCCCGGCATTCAGGGCCCTCAGCCGGGCGAAGGTCGCCTCGCGCTCCCAGAGCGCGAGGATCTCCTGCTCGAGCAGATCGTGGTCGGGCTTGTCGGGAAGGGACGCGAACATCCCTCGATTCTAGGGAAGAGACCCTGACCCCTCTTCGTTGTACGGTATGACCTCACACCCCCGTACCGCTTCCCGCTGGCTTCGAAGCCAGAGAGCTAGCCGAAAGACCGAAAGGACTCCATGGCAATAGCAGTCAAGAACGACACGTTCGACCAGGAAGTGATCCAGAGCGACATTCCGGTACTCGTTGACTTCTGGGCCGAATGGTGTGGCCCATGCCACGCCGTCGCCCCCGTCCTCGACAAGATCGTCGAGGAACAGGCCGGCGGGCTGAAGCTCGTCAAGGTCAACATCGACGAGGAGCGCGAACTCGCCGAGCGTTTCGGAATCGCCTCGATCCCTACCATGATCCTCTTCCGCGACGGCGAGCCGTCCGTCTCGGTGATCGGCGCCCAGCCCAAGGGCGCGATCGAGCGCACGCTCGGCCTCACCACCGAGTAGCACTTCCCCGGAGAGCCTGGAGGCGACCCCTTCGTTGCGGCAAGCCGGCCCCCGCGCCGGCTTGCCGCTCCCATCCACCGAACCAGCCGCCGCTACCGTAGGGCCATGAGCCCACGGCACGTTCCCGCATCGGTCACCGAGCTTCAGCGCATCGGGCTCTTCGGTTCGCTCCCCGGCGAGACGGTCACCAGGCTGGCCGCGCGCATGGTGCGCGAGGAGTTTTCCGGAGGCAGGACGATCGCCACCGAGGACGGCCAGACGCAACGCTTCTACGTGCTCCTCTCGGGCCTCGCCGCCGTGGCCCGGAACGAGAAGGGCACCCGGGGGATTCTGAGGCCGGGGGCAACGTTCGGCGAGGTGGCGCCACCGCTCGGCATCGGCAATACGGCAACCGTCACCGCGATGACGACGTGTGTTGTCGCGAGCTGCGATCGGGCGACCTTCGACGAGCTGTTGCGGCCGCTCTATGCGGACGACGCGGAGCGAACCGAACCAGGCGGTCAGTACTCGTCGCGGTAGACGCGCACCGCCCCGGCCCCGAGAAACGCCGCGACCCAGAGGACGACTGCGACGGCTGCCGCTGGAACGGGCAGGCCGTCCGTTCCTCCCGTGATCCGGGCGAGAGAGCTGGCCAGCGTGATGTCTCCGAGGGTGTTGTTGACGCTGTAGAGGAGCAGCAGGAGAGGTGTGAAGCCGACCGAGAAGATGAGCGAGATGGCAATCGCCGGCCCGTTCGAGCGCATCAGCGAGCCGATGCCCATGCTGATCAACCCGAAGACGACGGCAAAGAGAGCGGACCTCCAGAGAAAGCTCGCGATCTCCCCCGAGGAAATTCCGTCCGCTGCCGTATGGGGCAGTGCAACGGCGGTGGCGACTCCGAGCGCAACGGGGGCTGCGAGCATGAGGAGCACGGCGAGCGCGACCGCCACGACGCGTGCCGCGTAGATCTGGCCCCTCCGGGCACCGGTGATCACGAGGTAGCGCATCGTTCCCTGGGCCACGTCGTAGGAGCCTGCCAGGGCCCCGATCAGGATCGCCACGACCAATCCGAAGAGGAAGATGGCGGTTCCGGATCCATCGAGCACGTTCTGCCCGCCGATCGACGGGTGGCGGCCGGGGCGCAGGACGTGCACCACGACGTTGACGACGATCGCGATCACGACCGTGGCAAGGACGAAAGCCGAGCCGCCGATGAAGCTGCCTTTCCGGCCCGTGATCGTCCGCAGGGTCGCCTTGATCACGAGGCAGCCCCTTCGTCGTCGCCGAGTGGCAGGCCGGCGGTGATCTCCAGAAAGCGCTCCTCGAGTGACTCGCGCTCACGCGCGATCTCGATCACGCCGACCCCCGCTTCGACCAGTGAGCGAGTGATGAGAATCGCCTTCTCGTCGTCGATCCGGTCACCCGTGAGCTCGAGGCTGCCGTGAGCACCCTGCTCGATGCCGGTCACGAGCCCGAGACGGTAGAGCGTCTCCTCGGCCCGTACGGGATCGTCCACGCGCAGTCGCATCGACTGCCTGCCCTCCGCGACGAGCTGCTCGACCGAGCCGTGCAGGATGAGCTTTCCGGACTGCACGATTGCGATGTCGTCGGCAAGTTTCTGCACCTCGTCGAGCAGATGCGACGAGATGAACACGGTGCAGCCGTCCTGCTCGACGAACGAGCGGATCATCTCACGGAACTCGACGATGCCTGCGGGGTCGAGCCCGTTCGACGGCTCGTCGAGGATCAACAGCTCGGGGTCGTTGAGCAAGCACCTCGCCACGCCGAGCCGCTGGCGCATGCCGAGAGAGTATTCCTTCACCTTGCTGCCGCTGCGATCCACGAGGCCGACGCGCTCGAGCGACCGGTCGATGCGCTTGCCGGCGTCACCGCCCACGAAGCGGGCCGCCACCTCCAGGTTCGCCCTTCCGCTCAGATACGGGTAGAAACGTGGCTCCTCGACGATCGCACCCACGCGCGTCAGCGCCTCGCGGACGTCGTTGGGTATCGCATGGCCGCGCACGGTGATCGTGCCCGTCGTCGTCCGGGCGAGGCCGAGCATGCAACGGATCAGCGTCGTCTTCCCCGATCCGTTCGGCCCGAGCCAGCCGACGCAGCGGCCCGGCATCACCTGGAACGAAACATCGCTGACAGCCTGCGTGGCACCGAAGTGCTTGGAAACCCCGTCGAGCGTGATGATCGGTTCGGTCACAACACAGACGTTGTATCAGGAGTCGAACTCGCGCACCACGGCATCCGACAGAAGCGGCCACGCCGCCTTCGCCCACTCGCCGAACTGCCTGGTCGTCAGCACCACGCACGCAAGCGCCAGCTGCGGGTCGGCCCAGAGGAAGGTGCCGCCCCCTCCGAAGTGGCCAAACGTCGTGGACGCGGTGAGCGATCCCGTCCAGTGACCAGCCCTAGCACCCTTCAACTCGACGCCAAGACCCCAGTCGAGCGGGCTGAAGCGTCCGAAGGCCGGCAGCACCCCGGCTAGGCCGGGAAACTGCACCGCGACCATCTCTGCGTGCGTCTCCGCCGCGACGAGGGACGGGGCTAGCAACTCGCGCCCGAAGGCGAGCAGGTCTTCGACACACGCGTGCATTCCGGCACCCGGGTGGCCCCGTGGATCGAGCGTGACGCCGAGCGGCTCACACACGGCAGCACGCACATAGTCAGCAAATGGCATCTCTGCACGGGAGGCGATGTGCTCACCGAGGACGGCGAACCCTTCGTTCGAGTAGATGCGACGACGGGCGGGGGGCGCAATCGGGTTGACGCCCTCGAACGGGAGCCCGGATGCGTGGGCGAGTAGATGGCGGACGGTCGAACCGGGCGGGCCGGCCGGTTCGTCGAGGTCGATCACCGCTTCCTCGACCGCAACAAGCGCCGCAAGAGCGCTCACCGGCTTCGAGACCGAGGCGAGACAGACGGGGTGTCGTGTGTCGCCACGGGTCGCGACCGTCGCGCACGGGCCGGTCACACCGACCGCTACGAAGGGGACATCCCAGCCGTCGATCTGGCGCAGAGCATCCAACAAGGGGGATACTACCGGGACGATGGAGCGCCGCCTGATCCCGGGAACCTCACCATTCGAGCCGATCGCAGGGTTCTCGCGGGCGGTCGTCGCCGGCTCCACGGTGCATGTAGCGGGCACTGCGCCGATCCCGCCGAACGGCGCACCCACGCCCGAGGGGGCCTACGAGCAGGCCCGCCTCTGTCTCTCGATCATCGCAGAGGCTCTCGGGCGCGCCGGATCATCGGTGGAGGACGTCGTACGCACGCGAATGTTCATCACCGACGCCGGGTACTGGGACGACGTCTCGCGCGCCCACGGCGAGGTCTTCGCCACGATCAGGCCGGCCGCGACCTGTGTCGTGACGGCCCTGCTCGACCCGTCCTGGAAGGTCGAGATCGAGGCGGAAGCGGTGATCGGATGAGCGCCGAACCACGGGAGCGGCGTATCGCACTGCAGTCCGGCACCGGCGACGCGCAGGCCGCCGAGGAGAGCGCGGCCGCGACAACGACGTTGCCGATCGGGGTCGGCTGAATGCTGCAGCCCGGTGACCCGATCCCTGACGCGCAGGTCTGGACTGCGGCACGGGAACTGCCGGTCACCCTCGTCGAGGCCCTCGGCAAGGCCGATCTCACATTGCTCTGCTTCTACCCCTTCGACTGGTCGCAGACCTGCACGAACGAGATCTTCCTGCTTCGGGACAGGGGTTCTGATCTCGAACGGGCAGGCATCCGGCCGGTCGCTATCTCCCGCGACTCTCCCTGGTCACACGAAGCCTGGGTGATGACGCTCGGGGTGGACGACGTGCCGCTGCTCTCCGACTGGAGCGGTGAAGCAACCCGCGGATTCGGCGTCTCGCGGGAGCTCTACGGGATGGCCGGTGTCCCCGACCGTTGCGCGTTCCTGATCACGGGCGATACGGTCAGAGCCTCGTGGTATCTCGGGAGCGAACTACCGGACATCGACGCCGCCATCGCGGCGGCTTCGTCGCTCTCGCTCTAGCGCTCTACGCAGCCTGTGCGGTGTGGGCGACCTGGCCCGCAGTGCAGCACGCGGACGACCACTACCTCGCGCGTCCGGCGGCGGGCTACGGCGAGGCGGCTGCCGGCGACCACCTCCAGCTCGGGTGGGCCTTCTGGCTTCCCGGGCACCAGATCGAAAGTGGCCACGCTCCCTGGGTCGATCCGTACTCGTTCCGCCCCGAGGCGACGGCGGCGCCCAACCTGCAGGGGTGGCTTCTCGGGGTCCCGTTCTGGCCGCTGCGCCATCTCCTCGGGAACATCCTTGCGTACAACCTACTCGTCCTGCTCTCGGTGGTCGGGGCCGGTGGGGTCGCGTGCATGTGGCTGCGGTCTCTCGGGCTCGTGCGGACGGCCGCCCTCGTTGGTGGGCTCGTGTTCGCGCTCGCGCCCTACCGGGTCGGCCAGTCCACGGGACATCTCCTCGGCCTGATCGCCTTCCTCCTGCCGGCGGTGCTGCTCGCGCTCGAGCGACGACGGTTTGTCTGGGCCGCGCTCGCGCTCGCCGCCATCCCGCTCTGCGGACAGATCCATCTGGCGATGGGTGCGGTCGTCCTCTCGCTCGGCTACACGTGGGCCCGCGTGCCACGCGCCGACTGGTGGAAGGCGGTGGCCGGCGCAGCGGGAGCGACAGCGACGACGATTGTCGTGCAGCAGGTCATCGTTGCGGGATCCGTCATCGGCGGCGGCCGCTCGTTCGATCAGGTACGCCACTACTCGGCGGAGCTCTCGGACTTCTTCACACGCGGCGTCGGCGCCGGCATCGAGGAGTACGTCTTCCTCGGCTGGCTCACGCCCCTCCTCGCTCTCGTCGGCCTCTGGGCAGTCTGGCGTGACCGTCGCCTTGCGCTCTTTCTCTCACTCGCCACCGTCATACCGTGCGTCCTTGCTCTGGGTGCGAATGCCCCTCTCTACGAGCCACTCTGGCGAGCATTGCCGCCGCTGCGCTTTGCGCGCGTCCCCGAGCGCCTGATGCCGATCGCCTGCCTCGCCATCGCCGCACTCGTGGCGCACGCCGTTGCCCTCGTCCTTGCTCGAACCGGCGGCAGTCGCACGCGCAACGGGTGGGCGGTTGCCACGGGAACGGGCATGCTGCTCCTCGCACTCGCGCTCGACGTGTCGGTGCCGGTGTTCGGCGCTGTCACACCGGATCGGAGGAGCGCAGCCTACGCCGCTATCCGGGGCGACGGACGACTCCTCGAGCTACCCGTCTTCAGCCCCGAAATACACTATGGCAGCGTCTACCTCGCGTATGCACGCCAGTCTCCACGCGAACGGCCACAGGGGTATTCGACGACTGCGCGGCCTGCTTCCGGAACGCTCTCGCGCACGTTGCGTGGGGCGTCGTGTGGCTACGGGTCGCTTCCACCGAGCCTTCGCATCCGCTTTGTGGCCGTGCATCGCGGCCTCTACCGGCAAAGTAGCTGGTTTGCAGCCGATTGTGCCAACCGTGCAGAGGCGGCCCTCCGCCGCGGCGGCTGGACGTTGCTCGCCCGCGATGCAGCGATCTCGAGCTGGGAGGCACCCCCGTGATGCGAGAGTACAGCGAGCGCTATGCACGATCCTTCGCACGGCACGACCCTTCGTGGCCCGATGTGCTGCGTGGCATACGATGAACATCCCGTGACGCGCACCGCCCCCGAAACCGACTACCTGGAGGCGATCCTCAACGCCAATGTCTATGACGTCGCCGTCGAGACGCCGCTCCAGGAGGCACCACTGCTGTCAGCGCGGCTCGGCAATCGGTTGCTGCTCAAGCGCGAGGATCTCCAGTCGGTCTTCTCCTTCAAGCTCCGTGGCGCCTACAACAAGATGTCGCGCCTGCCGCCTGCAGCCCTCCGCAGGGGCGTCATCACCGCCTCGGCCGGCAACCATGCCCAGGGAGTCGCACTCGCTGCACAGCGGCTCGGCACCGAGGCCACGATCGTGATGCCGGTCACGACGCCGCAGATCAAGGTCGACTCGGTTGCCGCTCTCGGAGCAACCGTCGTGATCGAGGGCGACTCCTACGACGACGCGTACGCCGAGGCACTACGCATCGCACGCCGCCGCAAGCTGACGTTTGTGCACCCCTACGACGACGTTGACGTGATCGCCGGCCAGGGCACGATCGCAATGGAGATCCTCCGTCAGTTGCGCGAGCCGATCGACGTGATCTTCGTTGCGGTGGGCGGCGGCGGCCTGATCGGTGGCATTGCTGCCTACGTCAAGCGCCTCCGGCCCGAGATCCGCATCATCGGAGTCGAGCCGACCGACGCGAATGCGATGGACCTCTCGCTCCGGGCGGGTCGTCGGATCACACTCCCCCACGTCGGCCTGTTTGCCGACGGCGTCGCGGTGAAACAGGTCGGCGTCGAGCCGTTTCGGCTCGCACGGCGGTATGTGGACGAGATGATCCTCGTTGACACCGACGAGTTGTGCGCTGCGATGAAGGATGTGTTCGAGGACACGAGAGCGATCGTCGAGCCGTCGGCGGCACTCGGCGTGGCAGGTGCAAAACGCTACGTGGCACGCGAGAAGGTGGCAGGCCGGAACCTCGTCACGGTTCTGTGCGGTGCCAACATGAACTTCGACAGGCTGCGCTTCGTTGCCGAGCGCGCCGACATCGGCGAAGCGCGCGAGGCGGTCTTTGCGGCCACGATCCCGGAGCGGCCCGGTAGCTTCAAGACGTTCTGTAACCTGCTCGGGCGCAGCAACATCACCGAGTTCAACTACCGCTACGCAGACTCGGCCGAGGCTCACGTCTTCGTCGGGCTGAGCGTGCGCGACACCCGGGAGCGGGACAGGCTCCTCCGTGAGATCGGGAAAGCAGGGATCAGGACACTCGACCTCAGCGACAACGAGCTTGCGAAGCTTCACGTCCGTCACCTCGTGGGCGGGCGGGCCACGGCCCCGAACGAGGTGCTCTACCGCTTCGAGTTCCCGGAGCGGCCGGGCGCGCTGATGCGCTTCCTCGAGGCGATGAGCCAGGGCTGGAATATCAGCCTCTTTCACTACAGAAACCACGGCGCCGACTACGGCCGGGTGCTCGCAGGAATCCAGGTTCCGCCCGGCGAGAAGCGGGCGTTCCACCGGTCGCTCGCACAGCTCGGGTACCGGTACACCGAGGAGACCGACAACCCGGCAGCGCGGCTTTTTCTCGGCGCCTGAACGGGCGCCTCAGCGCGAGAACAACGCGGCCTGGCCCTGCCCCACTCCCACACAGAGCGTGGCGAGGCCCAGGTGGTTGTCGCGCCGGCGGAGCTCGTGCAGGAGCGAGACGACGAGCCGGGCACCACTCATCCCGAGCGGGTGGCCGAGAGCGATTGCGCCGCCGTTCACGTTGACGCGCTCCTCGTCGAGGCCGAGCTCACGGCAGACCGCAAGAGACTGTGAGGCAAAGGCCTCATTGAGCTCTACGAGGTCGATCTGATCGACGGAGAAGCCCGTGCGGCCCAGGAGCCTGCGCACCGCCGGCACCGGCCCGATGCCCATCACGGCCGGGTCTACACCCGCCACGGCCGAGCCGGCAAAGACGCCCAGGGGCTCGAGCCCGAGCGCGTGCGCCTTCTCCTCGCTCGCAATCACGAGAGCTGCAGCGCCGTCGTTGATCCCGCTCGAGTTACCCGCGGTCACCGTCCCACCCGGGCGGAACGCGGGCCGGAGAGAGCCGAGCTTCTCGAGCGTCGTGCCAGGGCGAGGATGCTCGTCCTGTACGAGGTCGCCTACGGCAATGACCTCGTCGTCGAACCTGCCAGCCTGCGCCGCCGCGGCCCATCGCTCCTGCGAGCGAGCGGCGAACGCGTCCTGGTCTCCCCGCGTCACACCGTAGCGCTCGGCGACGTTCTCGCCGGTCTCGCCCATCGCGACAGCCGAGTAGCGCTCCTCGTACCGCGGGTTGACGAAGCGCCAGCCAAGCGTCGTGTCGTAGAGCGTCCGTTCACCGCGTGCAAACGGCTCGTCGGGCTTGGGCGTAACGAACGGTGCGCGCGTCATCGACTCGACCCCACCGGCGACAAAGAGGTCGCCGTCTCCCGCGATCACGGCGTGACAGGCTCCGACGACGGCTGCGAGGCCCGACGCACAGAGCCGGTTGATCGTCACGCCCCCGACCGAGTCGGGCAGCCCCGCGAGAAGGGCCGCGAACCGTGCAACGTTGCGGTTGTCCTCCCCGGCCTGGTTCGCACAACCGAGCCAGACGTCCTCGATCTCCGCCGGGTTGACTCCGGCGCGCTCGACCGCTGCGGCAACCGCGAGCGCAGCCAGGTCGTCCGGGCGGACTGCGGCGAGGCCCCCGCCGTAGCGGCCGATCGGCGTCCGCACCGCCGACAGGATCACCGCCCTGGTCACGCCCCTATCTCCACCAACCAGCGATCGACCTTCTCGGCACACTGACGCCCCTCGTTGATCGCCCAGACGATCAGCGACTGTCCGCGCCGTGCGTCACCGGCCGTGAAGATTCCGTCCACCGAAGTGGCATACGCCGGGGCATCGACGTTCCCACGGCCGTCGCGCTCGACGCCGAACTGTTCCAGTAGGTGCTGTTCGGGATGGAGAAAGCCCATGGCCAGAAGAACGAGCTGTGCAGGCCGCGACTCCTCCGTCCCCGCGACCGGCGCAAACGGCGGCAAGCCGTCGTTATGCGCCCAGTGGATCTGCTCGACCCTGCCGTCCGAGCCGGAGAGCCTCGTCGTGGAGATCGCAAAATCGCGATCTCCGCCCTCCTTCAGGGCATACGAAGTGCGAAGCTTCAGTGGCCACCTCGGCCACGGAGTCAGGTCGTCGGGCCGCTTCTCGGGCGGCTCGCCGAGCACCTCGATCTGGGTCACCGAGGCAGCCTTCTCACGATGGGCGTTTGCAACGCAGTCGGCACCGGTGTCGCCGCCGCCGATCACGATCACGTGCTTTCCTGCCGCGGTCAGCGGCCGCTCAGGGGGAGGGGGAGCAAGAGCGCCGGCCGTCCCGACCTCGGCCGCTATCGCGCGGGCCCGCTCGTAGAGGTACTCCATTGCATAGTGCACGCCGTCGAGCTCACGGCCCTCGACCGGAAGGTCACGCGGGACGCGGGAGCCGGTCGCAACGACGACGGCATCGAAGGAAGACCGGATCTCGGCCGCCTCGATGGTGACGCCGACATCGACGCCGTACCGGAACTCGACACCCTCGGCGACAAGCTGGGCAAGTCGCCGCTCGATCAGCCGCTTCTCGATCTTGAACTCGGGAACGCCAAACCGCACGAGCCCACCGGCGGCCTCGTCGCGCTCGAACACCGTGACCGAGTGTCCCGCCCGGTTCAGCTGCTGCGCGCAGGCGAGCCCGGCAGGGCCCGCTCCGACGACCGCGACGCTGCGGCCGGTGCGCAGTGCAGGCGGGGAGGGCACGACCCAACCCTCTTCCCAGGCCCGATCGACGATCGAGACCTCGATCTGCTTGATCGTGACTGCCTCTCCCTCACGGATCTCGAGCACACAGGCGGCCTCACAGGGCGCCGGGCAGAGGCGACCTGTGAACTCGGGGAAGTTGTTCGTGCGGTGAAGCTCCGTGATCGCATCCTGCCAGCGGTCACGGTAGACAAGGTCATTCCAGTCCGGAATCAGGTTCCCGAGCGGACAGCCGTTATGACAGAACGGCACCCCACATTCCATGCAGCGCGCGCCCTGCTCGCGCAGTTGCAGCAGCGGCAGAGGCCGAACGAACTCGCGTACGTCGTTGACACGCTCGGTCGGATTGCGCTCGAGCGGCTCGGCACGGTCAAGCCTGAGGAAGGCACCCAGCTCACCCATCGGCTACGCCGCCTCTTCGCTCTCGGTCGTGAAGAAGCCGCCGCCGCCGGTGGAGACAGGGTGGTCATCATGCTCGACTGCGAGGTCAGCGAGCGCCCGCTTGTAGTCGTGGGGCATCACCTTGACGAAGATGTCCGCGATCGAATCGTCGCGCGCGAGGATGCTCGCGGCAACGGCCGACCCCGTTCGGTCGCCGTGCTCGGTGACGAGCGCGATGATCCGGGCGACATCGGGCTCCTCGATCGGATCGAAGCCGACGAGATCCATGTTGCAGCGCGTGGCGAAGCCGCCGTCCCTGTCGAGCACGTAGGCGACGCCGCCGCTCATCCCGGCGGCGAAGTTCCGTCCCGTCGGGCCGAGCACGACCACGGTGCCGCCGGTCATGTACTCGCAGCCGTGGTCACCGACCCCCTCGACGACCGCCACCGCACCGGAGTTCCGCACTGCGAAGCGCTCACCCGCAAGGCCACGGAAGAACGCCTTACCGGAGGTGGCCCCGTAGAGCACCGTATTCCCGATCACGACGTTCTCCTCGGCGAGGAATCCTGCGTCGTCGGGTGGTCGAACCGAGATCGTGCCGCCCGAAAGACCCTTGCCGACGTAGTCGTTCGCATCACCGACGAGCGCAAGCTCGACACCGGGAGCGAGCCAGGCCCCGAAAGACTGCCCTGCCGACCCCGCCAGAGCAACGCGGATCGAGCCCTCCGGCAGCCCCTTGCTGCCGTGGGCCTTCGTAATGTGATGCGAGAGCAGGCCTCCGACCGTCCGGTTGACGTTGCGGACAGAGAACGACAGCTCGACCGGCGCACCGCGTTCGAGGGCGGGCGCCGCCGCCTCGATCAGCTCCCAGTCGAGGGCATCGGCGAGCGGAGAGTCCTGGGCGCGAGTCCTGCGCACCGGTGCATCCGCCGGGACATCCGCGCGGGCGAGGAGCCGCGAGAGGTCGATCCCCCGACTCTGCCAACGGGCGATCGCCTCGTCTGCCTCGAGGAGATCGACGCGGCCCACGAGATCCTCGTACTTCGTGATCCCGAGCCGCGCCATGATCTGACGTGCCTCCTCCGCGACGAAGAAGAAGAAGTTGACGACGTGCTCGGGCTGTCCGGCAAACCGCTTCCGCAGCTCGGGATCCTGCGTCGCGATACCCACGGGACAGGTATTGAGATGACAGGCCCGCATCATCACGCACCCGCTCGCAACGAGGGGCGCCGTCGCAAAGCCGACCTCGTCGGCACCGAGGAGTGCCGCGACGACGACGTCCCGGCCCGTCTTGATCTGGCCGTCCGTCTGCACCCAGATGCGCGAACGAAGGTCGTTGCGCACGAGCGTCTGCTGGGTCTCGGCGAGGCCGATCTCCCACGGAATCCCGGCAAACAGGATCGACGAGAGCGGCGATGCCCCGGTACCTCCGTCGTGGCCTGAGATCAACACGTGATCGGCATTTGCCTTCGCCACGCCCGCCGCCACCGTGCCAACACCGACCTCCGAGACAAGCTTCACGGAGATGCGTGCGCTCGGATTTGCGCAGCGTAGATCGTAGATCAGCTGCTTCAGGTCTTCGATCGAGTAGATGTCGTGATGCGGCGGCGGCGAGATCAGGCCGACACCCGGGGTGGTCAGCCGCACGCTCGCGATGTAGTGATCGACCTTGTGCCCCGGCAACTGCCCGCCCTCGCCAGGCTTCGCACCCTGAGCCATCTTGATCTGGATCTCGTCGGCGTTCGTCAGGTAGTCGATCGTCACCCCGAACCGCCCCGAGGCCACCTGCTTGATCGCGGAGCGGCGCAGGTCGCCATTCGCGTCGGGCGTGAAGCGCACCGGGTCTTCTCCGCCTTCGCCCGTGTTCGAGCGGCCACCGATCCTGTTCATGGCGATGGCAAGATTCTCGTGCGCCTCTCGCGAGATCGAGCCGAGCGACATTGCCCCCGTGACGAACCGCTTCACGATCTCGCTCGCGGGCTCGACCTCCTCGAGCGGGACTCCACCGTCGTCTGCCTCCCGAAAGCGCAGCAATCCGCGCAGCGTCAACCGTCGAACTGCGTCGTCGTTGACCGCGCGCGCGTAGGCCTCGTACGTCTCGAAGCTCTCGTTCCGGACTGCGTCCTGCAGCAACGCGATCGTCTCCGGGTTCCACTGGTGGTGCTCGCCGTCGCGACGCCAGGCATACAGGCCGATCACGGGCAGCAGCGTTTCGGCATCACCCGGATACGCAAGGGCATGGCGCGCCAGCATCTCGCCCGCGAGAACGTCCAGCCCGATACCGCCGATCCGCGACGCCGTGCCGGTGAAGTGACGGTCTACGAGCTCCGGGGCAAGTCCCACGGCCTCGAAGATCTGGGCGCCGCAGTACGACGGAATGGTGGATATCCCCATCTTCGAGAGCGTCTTCAGCAGACCCTTGCCGATCCCCTTGACCGCCCGCTGCTTCGCCTCCTCCTCGGTCATGCCGTCGGGCAACAACCCGAGGCCCACGAGCTCACCGAGCGTTTCGAGCATCAGATACGGGTTGACCGCCGCGGCGCCGTAGCCGATCAGCGTTGCAATGCTGTGCACGCTGCGTGCCTCGCCCGACTCGACGACGAGCCCGGCCTGGAGCCGTGTGCCCTCGCGGACGAGATGGTGATGAATGCCGGCCACGGCAAGAAGCGACGGCAGCGGCGCACGATCCTCTCCGACGGCACGGTCGGAGAGGATCAGGATATTTGTCCCCTCGACAAGCGCTGCATCCGCCTCGCGACACAACCGCTCGAGCGCAGCACCCATTCCGGCGGCCCCTTCCGAGATGGGCCAGGTGACGTCGAGGGTGTGGGCCTTGAAGATCCCCGAGTGCACCTGCCGTAGCTGCTCGAGCTCGGCATCGAGCAGGATCGGTGTGTCGAGCACGAGTTGGCGGGCGTGCTCGGGTGTCTCGTCGAAGAGGTTCTTCTCCGACCCGATGCCGACGTTCAGGCTCATCACGATCGCCTCGCGAATCGAGTCGATCGGTGGGTTCGTGACC
This sequence comes from Thermoleophilia bacterium, assembly GCA_037139935.1. Classification (GTDB taxonomy): domain Bacteria; phylum Actinomycetota; class Thermoleophilia; order Gaiellales; family Gaiellaceae; genus Gaiella. The sequence continues at coordinate 36,135 of JBAXFL010000019.1, forward strand.
TGCGCGAAGAGCTGCTTGAAATAGGAATAGAGCAGCCGATTGCCGTCGGAGAGGACGGCGAGCGGCGTGTCGTTCCCCATCGAGCTGACCGCCTCCTCGGCATTCCTCGCAAGCGGTGCGAGGGTCACCTTCATATCCTCCTGCGTGTACCCGAAAGCGATCTGCCTCTGCCGCAACGACTCCGTCGGCCCCGTGAGCGGCTGCCGTGCAGGCAGGTCGCTGAGCTCGACGACTTCTCGGTCGAACCATTCCGCGTAGGGCTGCGCCGCGGCGATCCCGTGCTTCACCTCGCCATCCGGGACGATGCGACCCTGCTCGAGGTCGACGAGGAAAAGCTTGCCGGGCTGGAGCCGTCCCTTGCGAAGAATGTCTGCAGCCGGGATGTCGAGCACGCCGGCCTCCGACGCCAGCACGACCCAGCCGTCGCGCGTCTCGAACCAGCGTCCTGGTCGCAGGCCGTTACGGTCGAGCGTGGCGCCGATCACCCCGCCGTCGGTAAACTCCACGGCGGCGGGGCCGTCCCACGCCTCCATCAGGCACTGGTGATAGGCGTAGAAGCCAAGCAGCTCAGGCGGCAGATCCGTGCGCCCGGCCGTCGCCTCGGGAATCATCATCATCATGGCGTGCGGTAACGAGCGGCCGGCCAGGACGAGAAGCTCGAGCACGTTGTCGAGCGTGGCCGAGTCGGAGCCCCCCGGCTGAACGACGGGGAGCACCTTGTCGAGATCCTCGCCAAAGAGCTCGGAGGCGAGCTGCGACTCGCGCGCGCGCATCCAGTTGACGTTGCCGCGCAACGTGTTGATCTCCCCGTTGTGGGCGATCATCCGGTAGGGGTGCGCGAGTGCCCAGCTCGGGAACGTGTTCGTCGAGAACCGGGAGTGGACGAGGGCGAGTGCCGACCCGGCACGCTCGTCGCCGAGGTCCGGGAAGTAGCCGCGCAGCTGGGAGGCCGTGAGCATCCCCTTGTAGACGATCGTGCGGGAGGAGAAGCTCGGCACGCAAGCCTCTGCTCCGCGGTCGAGCTCGAAGCGCCGCCGGATCACGTAGAGCTTGCGCTCGAAGCAGTCCTGGCCCTCGGCGGCGGCACCACCCGCGGCGACGAAGAGCTGTCGGATAACGGGTGCGGAGACGGCGGCGGTGTGGCCGACGAACGCAGGATCGACAGGAACATCACGCCAGCAGACGACATGCTGCCCCTCCTCCTCGACGAGTCCCGCGAGATGCTGTTCGAGCCGGAGGCGTGCGCTTTCCTCTGCGGGGAGGAAGCACATGGCAACGCCGTAGCGGCCGGGTGGCGGCAGTGTCTCGTCGAGGACGGCGCGGAAGAATGCGTCAGGAAGCTGGAAGAGGATGCCGGCTCCGTCGCCGGTACCGGGGTCGGCACCCGTGGCACCGCGATGCTCGAGGTTCTCGAGCGCCTGCAGCGCGCGCCTCAGTGTCTCGTGCTGTGGGTCGGCATCGAGCCGTGCCACGAACGCAACGCCACACGCGTCGTGCTCGTAGTCGGCCGCATAGAGGCCTCGCTCGCTCCCCTGCGTTGCACTCATCGGAGCCATCCGTCGAGGGGATGGCTTATCGCCGGCATCAAAGTCCGCGGGTTCGCGCACACGATCTCTCCTCGTCCTAGCGGTGTCGAGTGTGGGCGTGAAGGTGGAACATTCTACACAAATAATAAAGCAATGACCTCAACGGCGACGCGCCCATCAACCATTGGCCTGATTCTCGATCCCGCCTCGAGCCAGGAATCGGAGTGGAGCACGTCGACCTCGACGTCGTTCGACCCGCTACATCCCCATCGCGTGATAGCCGGAATCGACGTACAACATCGTCCCCGTGACATTTACGGCGTCGTCGGAGAGTAGGTAGGCCGCCGCACCGCCGACGTCGTCCGCGGCTATGTGCCGATGAAGCGGTGCCCGTTGCTCGAACATCTCCTCCATCGTCGTAAAGCCGGCGATCGACCGTGCCGAGAGGGTGCGTACCGGACCGGCAGAGACGGCGTTGATACGCGTCCCGCTCTGGCCGAGGTCCCAGGCGAGATGGCGTACGCACGCGTCGAGGGTCGCCTTTGCGACGCCCATCACGTTGTAGTGCGGCACTGCACGGACGCCGCCAAGGTAGGTCATCGTCACGATGGAGCCACCACCTCGCGCCTGCATCAGCGGCTCGGCGGCCTTCGCGCACGAGACGAGCGAGTAGGCGGAAATGTCTACCGCCATCCAGAAGCGGTCACGCGGGGTGTCAATGAACCGGCCCTCGAGATCCTCTGCGGCGGCATAGGCAACGGAATGGACGAGCAGGTCGAGGCCGCCGCCGAATGCCTCGCCGGTCTCGGCAAAGACGCGAGCCACGTCTTCGTCGGAGCGCACGTCGCATTCGGTGACGAACGTCGCGCCGACCGACTCCGCGAGATCGCGAACGCCCTGCTCGATCCGCTCTCCCTGGAACGTGAATGCGAGCTCGGCACCCTCCTCGTGGAGGCGCCTGGCGATCGCCCAGGCGATCGACCTCTTGTTGGCAACGCCCAGGATGAGCGCCTGCTTGCCCTCGAATCTTCCGGCCATGCAACGATCCTAACGTGACGCTCCCTCCCACGCTGCAGACCGGTATCGACGAACTCCTCCGTGGGGTCGGCGCGCAGGAGCTCGAGCGCGCTTCACGCGCCCTGTCCGATGCGTATCGCGCTGGAGGGCCGTCGGCAGCGCGGGCTGCGCGAACACCGGTGGACGTTGCCGCCTATCTCGCCACGCGAGCGCCGGCGACGTACGCAGCAGCAGCAGAGGTCTTTGCACAGATCAGCACGCTTCGCCCCGACTGGGCTCCTGCGTCGGTACTCGACCTCGGGGCGGGGCCGGGGATCGCGTCCTGGGCGGCACTGGAGGCCTGGCGCGCGATCACAGCGGTGACCTGTATCGAGGCGGAGCCGGCGATGGCGCGCGCCGGCACGACGCTCGCCGCACACGGGCAGGAGGGTCTCCGCCAGGCGATCTGGACTGTTTCGGATGCGGGCATGGCAGGTGCTCGGGCTGATCTCGTCGTCGTCTCCTACGTGATCGGGGAGCTGAAGCAGGGAGCACGCGAGGGACTCGTCCGACGAGCCTGGGAGCGGACGGGTGACACGCTCGTGATCGTCGAGCCGGGAACGACCGCCGGGTATCAGCGCGTCCTTGCCGCCCGGGCTGCCGTGATCGAGGCAGGCGGCTCGACGCTCGCACCCTGCCCCCACGACACCGGCTGCCCCCTGTCCGAGGGCGACTGGTGCCACTTCGTAACACGCCTGCCGCGGAGCAGGGCGCATCGTCTTGCGAAAGGCGCCGACCGTGGCTTCGAAGACGAGAAGTTTGCGTACGTCGCCCTCTCACGCTCGACCTCCCTGCGCCCCGAGGCGCGTGTTATCCGGCGCCCCGACCCACGGCCGGGGCACGTCGTTCTCGACCTCTGCACACCCTCCGGAGCCGAGCAGCGAACCGTGTCGCGCCACGAGGGCGACGTGTATCGCCGGGCCCGCAAGCTGCGCTGGGGCGACGCGTACTGACAGTCGCTGCGGTACCCCGACCGCCACCACGCAACTCGACCGCCGTATCTCCGTTACGTTGACGCCATGCAACGCGTCGCAGTCGTCACGGGGGCATCGTCGGGCATCGGGGAGGCAACGGCCCGTGAGCTTGCCGGCGCCGGCTGGCACTGCGTGGTCGTCGCACGCCGGGAAAACCGGCTCCTCGCGCTTGCCGAGGAGATCGGTGGCGAGGTCGAGCTCTGTGACATCGGCGACAGCGCTGCTGTCGAGGCACTCGCTGCGCGGGTGCTCGAGCGACACCCGACGACCCACCTGCTCGTGAACAACGCGGGCATGCCGGCACGCGGAACGTTTCTCGACGTCGGCCTCGATCTCGTCGAGCACGTGATGCGCGTCAACTACCTCGGCGGTGTGTGGTGCGCTCGCGCCTTCATGCCGGGCCTCGAGGCTGCCGCGCGGGAAGGTGGCGCCCACATCGTCAACCTCGTCTCGGTCGCAGGGATGGTGTCGTTTGCGCCCGCCGGAGCCTACGCAGCATCGAAGCACGCCCAACTTGCCTTCTCGCGCTCCCTCTCAGCGGCGCTGCGGGGCTCCGGGATCGCCGTTCACTCCGTCCTGCCGGGTTTTGTCGAGACGGAAGGCTTCCCCCAGAAGGACGTGCTCAAGAGCCGCCTTCTGCGCCGGTTTGTGATCGAGCCGGAAGACGTCGCGCGGGCGATTCTGAGAGCGGTCGAGAAGGGCAAGCAGGAGACCGTCGTACCGTGGTTCCCCTACCGGGCCGTCGGCATCGCACAGGCCGTCGTTCCGGGTCTCGTCGGCCGATTCGCCGGCATGTCCGACTACAGGAGCGATTCGGTCTAGGGGCCGACGGTAGGGGCAGCGGGCGTTTGCAGGCGGGACGGGCGGGACAGGT
>JBAXFL010000020.1:0-40126 GCA_037139935.1 Thermoleophilia bacterium
GGGCACGGGAAACCCGGTCGGAACCCGCGGGGACCACCCCGCAAGGCTAAGTACTCCTTGGCGACCGATAGTGAACTAGTACCGTGAGGGAAAGGTGAAAAGTACCCCGGAAGGGGAGTGAAATAGCACCTGAAACCGTGTGCTTACAAGCGGTCGGAGCAGGCATTGCTGGTAACGGCGTGTCCTGTGACGGCGTGCCTTTTGCATAATGAGCCAGCGAGTTACTCTTCAACGGCAAGGTTAAGGAAACGGAGCCGTAGCGAAAGCGAGTCTTAATAGGGCGCTTTAGTCGTTGGAGGTAGACCCGAAACTGAGTGATCTACCCATGGGCAGGTTGAAGCGGGGGTAAGACCCCGTGGAGGACCGAACACACGTCGGTTGAAAACGGCGGTGATGACCTGTGGGTCGGAGTGAAAGGCTAATCAAACTCAGAGATATCTGGTTCTCCCCGAAATATATTTAGGTATAGCGTCACATGTTCATTTCCGGTTGTAGAGCACTGTTTGGTCTAGGGGGCCTACCAGCTTACTGAAATCAGGCAAACTCCGAATGCCGGAAATCCAGAGTGTGGCAGTCAGAGTGCGGGGGATAAGCTTCGTGCTCGAAAGGGAAACAGCCCAGACCGTCGGCTAAGGCCCCTAATTCCATGCTAAGTGGGAAACGATGTCCGATTGCAGAGACAACCAGGATGTTGGCTTAGAAGCAGCCACCATTCAAAGAGTGCGTAACAGCTCACTGGTCAAGTGGTCGGGCGCGGACAATGTAACGGGGCTCAAGCATGGAGCCGAAGCCACGGACTTCGTGTTTACACGGAGTGGTAGGGGAGCGTTCCCATTGCGGTGAAGCGGCGGCGGAAGCCAGCCGTGGAGCGGTGGGAAGTGAGAATGCTGGCATGAGTAACGAAAGAGGAGTGAGAAACTCCTCCGCCGAATGCCTAAGGGTTCCTGAGTAAAGCTAATCTACTCAGGGTTAGTCGGGACCTAAGCCGAGGCCGCAAGGCGTAGGCGATGGACAACAGGTTGATATTCCTGTACCACGTAGCGACCGTTACCACCAATGGCGGGACGGGGTAGGCTAGGGGAACCCAGGCGATGGTCGTCCTGGGGTAACCGCGTAGGGCGGGTGATAGGGAAATCCGTCACCCATTCAAGCCTGAGACGGGATGCCGAGTCCGTATGGACGAAGTCCTTGAAGCCATGCCTCCTAGAAAAGCGTCTAGGGAGGTTGCGCGTGCCCGTACCAAAACCGACACAGGTAGGCAGGTAGAGAATACCAAGGCGATCGGAAGAACCCTCGTTAAGGAACTCGGCAAAATGGCCCCGTAACTTCGGGAGAAGGGGCGCCCCAGTAGAGTGGAATTCCCTCGCGGAATCGAGCTCGAGGGGGCCGCAGTGAAACGGCCCAAGCGACTGTTTACCAAAAACACAGGTCTCTGCGAAGTCGTAAGACGACGTATAGGGGCTGACGCCTGCCCGGTGCTGGAAGGTCACGAGGAGAGGTTAGCCTTCGGGCGAAGCTTTGAATCTAAGCCCCAGTAAACGGCGGCGGTAACTATAACCGTCCTAAGGTAGCGAAATTCCTTGTCGGGTAAGTTCCGACCTGCACGAATGGCGTAACGACTTGGGCGCTGTCTCAACGAGGGATCCGGTGAAATTGTAGTCTCGGTGAAGATGCCGAGTACCCGTGGCTGGACGGAAAGACCCCGTGCACCTTTACTATAGCTTTGCGTTGGAGTTTGGTGTTTGTTGTCCAGGATAGGTGGGAGACTTTGAAGCGGGGGCGTCAGCCTTCGTGGAGTCAACCTTGGGATACCACCCTATGGATTCTGGGCTTCTAACCCGATGCCGTGATCCGGGTCGGGAACAGCGTGAGGTGGGTAGTTTGACTGGGGCGGTCGCCTCCTAAAATGTAACGGAGGCGCGCAAAGGTTCCCTCAGCACGGTTGGAAATCGTGCGTAGAGCGTAATGGCATAAGGGAGCTTGACTGCGAGACTGACAAGTCGAGCAGGGACGAAAGTCGGCCATAGTGATCCGGCGGTAGAGAGTGGAATCGCCGTCGCTCAACGGATAAAAGGTACGCCGGGGATAACAGGCTTATCCTCCCCAAGAGTCCACATCGACGGGAGGGTTTGGCACCTCGATGTCGGCTCGTCGCATCCTGGGGCTGAAGCAGGTCCCAAGGGTTGGGCTGTTCGCCCATTAAAGCGGTACGCGAGCTGGGTTCAGAACGTCGTGAGACAGTTCGGTCCCTATCCGCCATGGGCGCTGGGAACTTGAGAGGAGTCGTCTCTAGTACGAGAGGACCGAGATGAACAGACCTCTGGTGTATCAGTTGTCGTGCCAACGGCACTGCTGACTAGCTACGTCTGGATGGGATAACCGCTGAAAGCATCTAAGCGGGAAGCCCACCTCAAGATGAGGTTCCCCATCACTTCGAGTGAGTAAGGGCCGTGGAAGACCACCACGTTGATAGGCGGGCGGTGTAAGCACAGCAATGTGTTCAGCTGACCCGTACTAATTGCCCGAGGTCTTGATGTAGAACATGTCTGATTCGCTATGGAGTTTTGAAGGTACGAGCGACGCTCGAGCTGTCCGTGCGCCACCAGGCGTAGCGGCGGTCGCGTCCCACCTTTGACACTTTCGGCGGTCATAGCAGCGGGGGTACACCTCTTCCCATTCCGAACAGAGAAGTTAAGCCCGCCGGCGCCGATGGTACTTGGGGCGCGAGCCCCTGGGAGAGTAGGACGCCGCCGAATTAGTTGCACAGAAAGGGACACACGGGAGTGTGTCCCTTTTGTGGTTGTGGGGGGGGCTCGGCCGCTGGCGCATCTCAGCCGTCCATCGCCCTGAGCCGCCGCACCCGTTCGGCGAGGGGCGGGTGCGTCTGGAACATCCGTGACAGTTTGTCGTGCTCGAACGGGTCGACGGGGTAGAGCGGCTCGGTCGTCGGTGACGTCGCGAACGAGACGAGCTCGCCGGCGCGGTCGAGCCGTACAAGGGCGTCCGCGAGGTCATGGGGGTTGCTGACGGTGGCCGCATCTCGGTCGGCGGCGAACTCACGGCGCGGTGAGAGCAGCGCATGGGTGAACGCCGATGCGATCGGCCCGAGCACGAAGAGGAGTGCGCGCGAGAAGTAGCCCCCGAGCCTGCTGAGCTCGATCAGGGTGGTCGCGAGCAGCACCGCGAATGTCTGCGTGAGCACGTCGAGGCTGCGAATGTGGGCGAGTTCGTGGGCAATCACTGCCTGGAGCTCCTCGCGCCGTACCACGCGGAGGAGGCCGGTCGAGACGGCGAGCGTCGAGCTCCCTGGCCCGCGACCGACGACGAAGGATCGCGGAAACCCGTCATCGATGAGCGCGAGCTTCGGCGCCGGGATTCCGAGTTGCGCTGCGACCCGATCGGTCGTCGAGCGGAGGAGCGGATTCTCGGCCAGCGCAAACGGTCGCGCGCCGAGCATGCCGAGAAGCGTTCGATCGCCGAGCCAGAAGACGGCGATCGCGGCGCTGAGCGCACAGAAAGCGAAGAGTGCAGCGCTTCGCTCACCCCCGATGAGCCAGCCCACGCCTGCCGCGAGCGCGACGAGTGAGGCGACAAGGATGAAGGCCTTACAGAGGTTCGCCGTGGCCCGGCGGCGCACTACCCGTCTTCGTCGCGGACGTCTCCGTCAGCTTCGAGCCCTCGCGGCGGCCAGTCGGGCTCGGGCGCGTCGCACCTGCTCGAGCAGTGCACCGAAGCGACGTTCTGGAGCGGCACCAGGATGTGTCCGTTCAACTCGATGTGCGGGACGTCCTCGATCGAGCAGTACGCCGTGAGAACGCCCTCCTGGTACTCGCCGCCGAAGAGCGACAGATCGACCAGTTCGCCCTTGTACTTGTTCGTGTAGTCCTCCATCGCGCAGTGAAGTCTAGCGCGCAGTGCCGTGGAGACGGCCGGATGGGTGGTTCGCGCATCGTAGCCGGCTGTCAGTACGGCACCCGGAAGACGGCGCAGTTGCTGATCGTCCTGTGCCTTATCTCGAAGTGGGCGAGGAGGGCGCGCAGTGGGCCGCCGTGCGACACGACGAGCACCGGGCCCGTGGGATGCACCGCCCTGGCCCGTTCGACCGCGGCAATCGCCCTCGCGGCGACGGCCTCCGATGTCTCTCCGTCACCCCAGTTACCTTCGAGTGCGCCCGGAAAGCGCTTGGCGATCTCGGTATCGGTCAGCCCCTCCCAAGTACCGAAATCCTTCTCGCGGAGGCCCGGGTCGAGACGAAGCTCGAGCCGCTGCTGCTCGGCGACGATCGCGGCCGTATCGCGCGCGCGGGCGAGGTCGCTCGCGACAACCCCAACGAGATACACGTCGGCCAACGCCTCTGCGAGTGCGTGGGCCTGGGCGATGCCTGTGGTATTGAGTTCAATGTCCGTTTGTCCCTGAACTCGTCGCTCGAGGTTCCAGTCGGTCTCACCGTGGCGCACGAGTAGAAGTTCCGTCATCGGCGTACCGTAGCGTGACACCTCCCGGGTAGGTCACGGCACTCCGCAACGGCGTCCGGAAGCGGCCATTAGAATCTCGCCGTGGATCTTGGGCTCACCGGCAAGGTTGCGGTCGTTACCGGGTCGAGCCGGGGGATCGGTTATGGGATAGCGGCGCGGCTCGTGGAGGAGGGCGCGGACGTCGTCCTCTGTGCTCGCGGAGCGGATGACCTCGACAGCGCCGTCGGAGCGCTGGGGGGGCCCGGGCGCGCCGTCGGCGTTCTTGCCGACGTCACGACGCCCGAAGGAGCCGTGGCAGTCGTCACGGCAGCGGTCGAGCAGTTCGGCGGCGTGGACATCGTCGTCAACAGCGTCGGCGGCTCCGGTGCCCGTTCGTTTGACGGGATGGACGCCACCGACCTCCAGGTCGTGCTCGACAGAAATCTGTTTCCTGCCCTCAGCGTGTCGCGGGCTGCTCTGCCTGCGTTACGCGAACGGGGTGGAGGCGTGATCGCCATGATCGCTTCGATCTGGGGACGGGAAGGGGGCGGTGGCCCGAGCTATAACGTCGCCAAGGCAGCCGAGATCAGCCTCGCGAAAGCCATGTCGGGCGACCTGGCAAAGGACGGGATCCGTGTCTTCAGCGTCGCGCCGGGCTCGACGCTGTTTCCGGGAGGGAGCTGGGAGCGACGCTTGCGGGAGCAGCCCGAGGAGATGGCGACGTTCATTGAACGTGAGTTGCCCTGGGGCCGCCTCGGAACCGTCGAGGAGGTATCCGACGTCGTAGCCTTTCTCGTCTCGCCGCGTGCATCGTGGGTCGTCGGTACGTGCGTCACCGTCGACGGTGGGCAGTCGCGATCCTTCTGAGCGGGCAGTAGCCGATGCGCGCGGCGGGTGGTGCGAGATCTCAGCGGACGAGTTCGATATTCAGAAGCTCGTCGATCATGTCGCCTTCTTCGTGATACTCGGCGTCGGCGTTCACCGACCAGACGTCGTGGTCGGTACCGTCGAGGTGGTTCAGGGTGGCGAGAATCGCCGTCCACATCGAATGATCCTGGTTGTTGTAACGATGTAGGCCGTTGCGGCCGAACGTCTTGAGGTTCTCGAAGCCGGCGAGGTAGCCACGGAGAATCAGAACGGCCTCGCGGTACCCTTTGTCGTACATGGGGTAGGCGCGCGGGACGCGAACCTTGACGCCGTCGATGACCTTGGCGGGATCGAGGAGCCCGATCCCAGCGAGTTCCTTGGTAGCGAGCGCGACGGCGTCGTCGGTATCCATCTCCCAGATCTCGTCACCTTCGAAGCAGAAGTACTCCGCGCCGAGGCAGGTCGTGCCGGGCTTTACCATGTCCGGGCTCCAAGCACCGAAGTTCTGCACCCGTCCGGCCCGTGTTCCGGGGTCGTGGAGGTAGATCCAGTTGTCCGGGAACGGTTGCTCGTCGTCGATCACGAGAGCGACCAGGCAGAAATCGCGATAGCGGAGGCTCTTCGCCGCGTTGATGATGTCTTGCGGCGGGGCCGGGTTCAGCGAGAGGACGAGCTCGGACAGGGGGATGCTCGAGAGTACGCCGTCTACGACCACGACCCGTTCACCATGCTCGTCCTCGATCACGATTTCCGTCACGCGCCCTGCCTCGTGGCGGATCGTCGTGCAGCGATGGTGAAGGTGCACGGGGACGCCGCTCTCCTCGACGCGGGAGCGGAATCTCTCCCACATCTGGCCCGGGCCGAGCCGCGGGTAGTGGAACTGCTCGAGCAGTGTCGTCATCTGGGCCTTCTGGAGGCGGAGAATACTCAGGACTGCATGGGCAAAGGAGAAATCTTTGATCCGCTGCGCGGCCCACTCGGCCTGAATCTCGTAGCCGGGGATTCCCCAGACCTTTTCCGTGTACGACGCGAAGAACGCGTTATAGAGTCGTCGTCCGAAGCGCGCTTCGACCCAGTCCTCGAAGGTCTCCTGTGGCGCATGGCGACGCAGTCGCGCCCGGAAGTACGAGAGGGCACAGAGTGTCGACTCGACAAGCCCAAGGCGCGAGAGGACGTCCTTGGCCTGGAGCGGGTAGGCCAGGAACTTGCCGCGGTAGTAGATACGCGACAGGCGCGGCCTCACGAGAAACTCTTCGCCCATCATGTGCTCCCAGAGGCGCTGCACCGGTCCGAGCTTCGTGAAGAAGCGGTGGCCCCCGAGGTCGAATCGGTAGTCGCCGAAGACGACGGTCTTGGCGATTCCGCCGACCACGCCGTCCGCCTCGAAGACAGCAGCGGGCGCACCGCGGAGTGCGAGAACGTAGGCGGCGGTCATCCCGGCCGGCCCGGCTCCGAGGACGGCGGTGCCAATCGAGTCCCTCGTTTCGCTCCCTATCGACGCCTCCTCCCTCACGTGAGGGAGGCTACCCGCACGAGGGGTCTCGATCGATCCGGTACCGCGTCTACCCTGTTGACGTGGACGCAGCTGACAGAAGCCCGGATGCATTCGCGCAACGTCTACAGACGCATGAGGAAACATGGCTCTCTCCTCGTGCCGTCCGCTCCCTCGAGACGCGCGGACGCGAGGAGCACGAGGACGCGTGCGGCGTTCGCACGCCGTTCCAGCGCGACCGCGACCGCCTCGTGCACTCGAAGCCGTTCCGGCGGCTGAAGGGAAAGACGCAGGTCTTCATCGATCCCGAGGGCGACCACTATCGCACGAGGATGACCCACACGCTCGAGACGACCGCTATCTCGCGTGTGGTCGCGCGCGCGCTCCATCTCAACGAGGATCTCGTCGAGGCCATCGGCCTCGGTCACGACACTGGTCACACGCCGTTCGGGCACGCCGGAGAGGAGGCACTCGACCAGTTGCTCGATGCGGCGTTCGGCCGGCGCTTCCATCACAACGAGCAGTCGTGGCGGATCGCGCGCCGGTTGAACCTCACCTACGAGGTGTGCGACGGCATTCTCACGCACACAGGGCCTCAGGAGCCGCAGACGCTCGAGGGCAACATCGTGCGGGTCGTGGATCGCGTCGCCTACATCAATCACGACATCGACGACGCGATCCGCTACGGCATCCTCTCCGACGCCGACCTGCCACGGGCGGAGATCGAGTTGCTCGGCACCACGGGCTCCGCCCGCATCGACAGGCTCGTCCACGATCTCGTCGAGACCTCCGAGCGCGCGGGCGCGATTGCGCAGAGTGCGGAGATCGGAGAGGCGATGCTCTCGCTGCGCGCATTCATGTTCGACCGTGTCTACCTCGGCCCACAGGTTGAGCCCGAGCACCGGCGGGCCCACGACGTCGTCCAGGCGATCTTCGGCCGGCTCGTGGACGCCCCGGAGCTCCTGCCCGCCCGCGAGGGTGATATCGGCGACCGGATCACCGACTACATCTCTGGCATGACCGACCGTTTTGCCCTCGCCTACGCAGGCGCGCTGTAGTGGCCCGGATCAGAGATCAGAGCGTGCGCGACGTGGTCGCTGCAGCCAACATCGTCGATGTCGTCAGTCTGCGCACGTCACTCCGTAAGAGCTCGGGAACGCGCTTCATGGGGCGGTGTCCGTTCCACGACGAGCGTTCGGCGAGCTTCTCGGTCAACGCCGACCTGAACCTCTATCACTGCTTCGGCTGCGGGAAGGGCGGGGATGTCGTGACCTTCGTGCGGGAGACCGAGGGCCTCGACTTCGTCGGCGCGATCGAGTGGCTAGCCGACCGCTTTCGGGTGCCAATCGAGTACGAGGAGACCTCACCGCAGGCCGATGATGCTCGTCGCGTTCGGGAACGTCTCCACGCCATTCTCGACCAGGCTGCGGCGTTCTTCGAGCGGTATCTCTGGGAGGCAGCCGAAGGGGCGTCGGTGCGTGCGTACCTCGCGAGCCGGGGTCTCGGTGAGGAGATCTCGCGAGAGTTTCGCCTCGGCCTCTCGCCGGGCGACGGGCTCGCAGGCAAAGCGCGTGAGAAGGGATTCACCGCTGACGAGTTGCGTGCAGCGGGTCTGACCAACCAGCGCGGCAAGGACTATTTTCCTCCACGGTTGATGTTTCCGCTTGCCGACGCGCGCGGCCGGATTATCGGTTTCCAGGCACGCAAGCTGCACGACAATGATCCCCTGAAGGGGAAGTACGTCAATTCGCCCGAGAGCGAGCTCTTCAAAAAGAGTCACGTCCTCTATGGCCTCCACCTCGCGCGGCCGGCGATAGCAAAGCAGGACAGGGCCGTAGTCGTCGAGGGCAATACCGATGTGATTGCGCTGCGGCAGGCGTCGTTCGAACCGGTCGTTGCCTCGATGGGTACCGCGCTGACAGAGCAGCATCTGCGTGAGCTGGCGCGGCTGACGAAGCGCCTCTATCTCTGCTTCGACGCCGATGCGGCCGGCCAGGAAGCCACGTTGCGTGGCATGGAGCGCGCGCACGAGCAGGGCTTCGAGATTCGTGTCGTGACCTTGCCTCCGGGTCAGGATCCGGCCGATGCCCCGACCGGCTTCGAGGCCCGCCTCGGACAGGCAGAGAGCTATCTGCACTACCGCGTCCGGCTCGAGCTCGATCGTGCCGCCGACCGGCAGGAGGCCTTCGTACGCGCGCGCGAAATCCTCTCGAAGGCAGAGGACTCGCCCGAGCGCCAGGAGGCCCTGCGACTCATGGCCGACCGGCTCGACCTGCCGCGCGAGACGCTTTCCGGAATCGCGCCTGCCCGAGATGCCACACGCAACGACTCGTCGGGCCAGCCGAGAAAGCTCCTCGATGCCGGAGTCAGGCGCGAGCGGGAGGCGCTCGCGGCTGTCGTCGCCCACCCCGACCTCGTTGATGCACTTGCCGGCCTTGCCGAAGACCATTTCGAGCTCGAAGAGCACCGGCGCATGAGGGCTTCGCTCGTTGCTCGACTGCCTCCCGATGCAGACCTCGTGCCACTCCTCGCTGAACTCGACGCAACGGTCGCGACGGAGGGAATCACACAGCAGACAGGCACCGAGATGTTGCTCCGGCTGCGTGAGAAGAAGCTTCGTCGGGATCTCCAGGGCGAGACCGATCTCGTACGGGCGACCGAGTTACAGGCGCACCTCGCGAAGGTGAGGCAGGCGCTTGCGGAAATGTCCTAGGAGGAGCGCCACGGCTGCGGCGCAGAGTCGGTCGGTACGCAGGGTTCGACACGGGGGCGAGCAGTGGTGCTCTGGTGGACGAACAATCCGAGGACGACGCTCCGGATCTGCTGGACGAGAGACGCATCTGTCGGGGCTGACGGGCGTGACCAGGCCGCTGCGATCTCGGCTCCGAGCAGGAGCGCGGAGGCGGCCAGGAAGACCGAGTACAGAAACACGAGGGCCGATGTCAGTGACGCATAGACCGCGCTGATGCTGAGTCCTGCGACGCGGTCGTAGATAAGGCCGGAGACGAGAGAGATTGAGAGCAAGAGCAGGGCGGTGATGATTGCCCCAGCGAGCGCATCGCCGATATTGAGCCGCCTCGCCGGAACGAACCGGTAGAGGAGCAGTACGACGACCATTGTCACGAGCAGGGGCACGCCGGTGCGTACTGCTCTCTCGAGGAGGCCTCCGTCGATGCCGAGCGAGGCGAGTGGCTGTGCGATCCAGCCGAAGACGACGGCCTGAGCGAGGTTCAGGAACACGACGCCGAGCACGAGTGCCGCCGAGCAGACGACGAGCACCAGATCCACGAGCTTGCCGTGGGCGGCAGGGCGGCCTCGCGACACGTGCATGGCGGTCTCGAGGCCCGCTCGGAGAGCTGCCATCATCCCCGTCGCAGCCCAGGCGAAGACGAGCAGGCTGCCGAGCCCAAGGGCGGTCGCCGGCGAGGCAAGTTTCTCTATCTCTCGTGTCACGTCGGCTGTCCCGCTCTCCGAGAGCGGGAATGCCCCAACAATCTCCCCGATGACCTGGGCCCTGAGATCGTCGTTGCGCAGGACGATGCCGAAGATCGCGACGAGGACGATCGAGAGGGGGACGAGCGAGAAGAGAACACGGTAGGCGATCCCGGCGGCGTGCTGGCCGCAGCGGTCGCCGAAGTACCCCTCGATTGCCTGGGGAATGACGCGGGCGAGCGTGCGGAGCAGCTTGCCTGGCCAACGCGCGAGCCGTACCGTCCAGGGAGGCTTCGTGCGGGGCGGTTCAGCGTTCTCCATCGTGCAAGTCTAGGCGGCCCCCCGGGACAGCAGCGCTCGTGCGGGGTACACTTGCGGCCGCTTCCTTCCCCGGTAGCTCAATTGGCAGAGCATTCGGCTGTTAACCGAAGGGTTGTTGGTTCGAGTCCAACCCGGGGAGCTCTTGATAGCAGTCGCAGTGCACGGGGACTGTGCGAGATACGGCACACTACGGAGATGCCCGTTGATCGCAGCATGTTCTTTCAGATCATGAGCGCGTTTCCCACAGGCGTTGCGATCGTCACGACGCTCGAGGCCGACGGCACTCCGCGGGGGCTGACCACGAATGCGGTAACGAGCGTCTCCGCCGACCCACCGATCCTCCTCATCTGCATCGATCGCACTTCGCGCACGCTGCCGGCGCTGACGGAGAGCCGACGGTTCGTCGTCAACTTCATGCGTGACGACCACGCCGAGATTTGCGAGCTTTTCGCCTCCAAGGTCGAAGACAAGTTCGCCAGGGTCGCATGGACACCTGGAGTTGCCGGGGTTCCGATTCTGCACGAGGGAGCGGTGGCCCACGCAGAGTGCGTCACGCTCGAGGAGATCGAGATCGGCGACCACGTCGTTGTCATGGGGCTCGTGGAGTCGGGGTCTGCGCCGAATCCCGATGACGTGCCAATCGTGTGGTTCCAGCGCGGTTTCTCGAGCGCTCCGGTGCAGCCGCAGCCCCTCTAGCAGACCCGATCAGGCGGCGAGGCACCCGGGAGGGAGGTCGGTGTGGTCACGACCGCCGTGGAATCCTTGCGCGTAGCCGCTCGACGATGGGAGGGCGCATCAGCTCCTTGGCAACGAGATATCCCGAACCGGCTCCGAGTCCGGGGCCGGGGTGGGTGCTCGCGCCGATGCGCCAGAGTCCCGCGACCGCCGTTCCGTGGCCGGGAGCTCCTGCGAGAGACCGCCAGAGGAGATTCTGATCCGGCGCGCAGGAGCCGCTGTAGCAGTCGCCATTGACGAGGTTGACGTTGAGAGCCTCGAGGTCGCGAGGAGAGATGACGACGCGTTTTGCCGTTGCGGCATCGAGGTTGACGATTGACTCGCCCAGCCTCGCGACGATCCGATCCGCGTATGCCTCCCGCAACTCCTCCGTCCAGGAGCCGTCTCCGGTGTCGATCTCGCCGGTCGCGTCACCCTTGACCTTCCCCGGAGGGAGTTCCTGCAACTGAAGCCAGAGGATCGATTTTCCCTCCGGTGCCCGGGACGGGTCGAGCGTCGTGGGCTGGCCGCAGACGATCGTCGCCTCGGCCGGCAGCAGGCCACGCTCCGCTTCGTTGACGGCCCGCGAAACCCCGTCGAGGCCCGATGTGACGTGCACCATCGGGCAGCGAGCGAGACGGTCGGCATCGGCGCCCTTCCAGCGGGGCTGCTCGTCGAGTGCAAGATGGATCTGCATCTCGGCTCGGCCGTAGCGGAATCGCGCCGCGGCCTGCACGACCCTCTCCGGCACCTCGGCGCGACGCAGGAGCTTGCCGTAGAGCTGGGTGGGCGTCACATTGGCGATCACTGCTCGGTGTGCGAGGACGGTCTCGCCGTCAGAGATCCTGATGCCGGAGGCGCGCCCGTTGGCAACCAGGATGCGGTCAACATCTGTTTCGACCCGGACTTCACCACCGGCATCGGTGACGATCCCGACAAGTGCCTCGACGAGGCGAACGCCGCCGCCGACCGGTACGGGCATACCTCCGAGCTGGAGAGAGGCGGCGATCACGCGCGTCATGAAGCCCGACGTCGCCTGGTCGGGGCCGAGACCCGTATGCAGGACCCATGGCGCGAGCACGCCGCGTGCCGCCTCGGACGCGAAAGTCTCGGTAGTCCACTCACGGCAGCTGACGAGCGTGCCCCCCGTGAACTCGAGCAATCCCCTCCGGCCGAGGCTCCGGTAGGCCCGGTGGCCCAGAGCGAGGCCACTGCGTGACCACAGTTCCGTGGACAAGATCCCGAAGGAGAGGTCGGCGTGTTCCATGAATGCGTTGAACTGGCGTTCCCACGCAGCACCGTCGCCGGGAGCCAGCCGGTCGAACTCCGCCACGTTCCCCTCGAGGGAGTCGGTGACGAACGCTGCAGAGCCGTCCGGGAACGCAGTACCCGCTGGGAGGTCGGTGTTGACATAGGTAACGCCGCGCCGGTCGAGGTCGTCCTTTAGCTCGGCGTAGGCCGCGGAGCCGGTGAACAGGGGGTGCCATGACGAAAGCACCTCGTGGGTGAATCCGGGCAGGGTCAGGTCGCTCGATGTCCTGATGCAACCACCTGCGACGTCGTTACGCTCGAGCACGCAGACGCTCCAGCCGTCCCGGGCGAGCAGTGCGGCACCCACGAGCGAGTTGATACCGGAGCCGATGAAGACCGCGTCGAAGGAAGACACAGAGACCGTAGCCGCCTATCGCTTGACATGTCAGTGGTTTTTGTGCAACCAATAGAGAATGCTACTACGAGAAGTTGAGTACGCACGTCCGGCTACCGTCGAGGAGGCGATAGCTCTCCTCTCCGAGCACGATGGGGCACGTGCCCTCGCAGGGGGCCAGACGCTCGTCAACGTCATGAAAGCCCGGGCGGCCTCGCCCGATGTGCTCGTCGATCTTGCCGACCTCGCCGAGCTCCGCACGATCTCGTTCTCCGCCGACCAGAGCGCTCTCGAAATCGGCGCCATGGTCACCAACACGATGGTGATCTCCTCCTCCGAGGTAGAGGTCGCACGGCCCATCCTCGCCGAGGTTGCAGCGACGATCGCCGACGTGCAGATTCGCAACCGCGGCACCGTTGGCGGTAACGTCTGCGTGAACGACCCCACCAACCACTACCCGCCTCTGCTCTCGGCACTCGGAGCAACGTTCACGATTTGCAGCGCGGCCGGCGAGCGTGTCGTCTCGGCGGAGGAGTTCTTTCTCGGGGTCTACGTCACCGCTGTCTCGGAGGGGGAACTGTTGACGAGAATCTCCGTCCCGACGCGTCGTCCCGGCACGGGCGACGGAATGGCCGGCATCACCCTGGGAGCCCACGGGACGTATCTCGCCTGTGCCGCAGCGACCGTCGGCCCCGACGGAGTCCGGATCTCGCTCGGGTGCGTGGCGGCGGTTCCCGTTCGGGCGACCGAAATGGAGGAGCGGCTTGCGGGTGGAGACCTCTCCGAGGCGGCTGTCCGCGCCGCCGCTCACGATCTCGGCGCTACCCTCGACCCACCGTCCGATGTCCATGCCAACGCGGGATACCGCAGCCATCTTGCCGAGGTCTCGGCCGTTCGGGCCGTTCTGCAAGCAGCCGAGAGAGCAAAGGGGTAAGCGTGTCCATCACTCCCTCGACCACGAGAACGATCTCTGTCGCGATCAATGGAATGCGGTACGAGCGGGACGTGCCGGCGTCGCTTTTGCTCGTGCATTTCCTGCGGGACGACCTCGACCTCACCGGCACGCATATCGGCTGCGACACCGGAAGCTGCGGTGCCTGCACCGTGCAACTCGGTGGCGAGGCGATCAAGAGCTGCTGCATGCTGGCCGTCCAGGCCGACGGCGCCTCGATCACGACCGTCGAGGGCCTCGCGCGTGAAGACGGGGCGTTGACGCCGCTGCAGCAGTCGTTCCACGATCACCACGCCCTGCAGTGCGGCTACTGCACCCCTGGAATGTTGATGAGCGCGACGGCGTTGCTCGAGCAGAACCCGCACCCCGGCGAGCACGAGGTGAAGGTCGCCTTGCAGGGAAACATCTGCCGGTGTACGGGCTACTGGAACATCGTCGAGGCAGTCCTCGCCGTGGGTGAAGGAGGCGCGAGGTGACTGCCATCGAGACCGAGGCCGGCACGTTCCAGAAGGGCTCGGCGGTCGGCCAGAGCGTGCCGCGCAAGGAGGATGGAAGGCTTGTCCAGGGGCAGGGCGTCTTCTTCGACGACGTCAAGCGCAAAGGCATGGGCTATCTGCACTTCGTCCGCTCCCCCTACGCGCACGCCACGATCGAGTCGATCGACGTATCGGAGGCTCTCGAGCTGCCCGGTGTCTACGGGACGCTCACGGGCGATGAGGTAGCGATCCTCACCGACCCGTTCTTCCAGCTTGCGGCGCCCCCCGGCGGGCACGTGAAGGACTACGCGCTCGCCGTTGGCAAGGTGCGCTACCTCGGTGAGCCGGTCGTCGCGGTCGTCGCCGAAACCCGCGAGCTGGCCCGTACCGCCTCCGAGCTCGTGATGGTCGAGTACGAGCCGCTCGAGGTTCTCGTCGATGCCCGCGCGGCGCTCGCGGAGGGCGCGCCCGTCCTGCACGAGGACTGCGGCGGCAACCTCTCGTACTCGGGGGTGTGGGAATGGGGCGATGTCGATGCGGCGTTCGCAGAGGCCGACCACATTGTCTCGATCGAAGAGCTGCACTTCGACCGCTTCAACTCGACTCCGCTCGAATGCGACGGTGCGCTCGTCGAGTTCAACCGGGGAACGGGCCAGTGGACGATGTACACGAACAACCAGTTCCCCGGCTTCGTGGCGATCATGATGGGTCCGGCGATGCACGTCGGCCTCGACAAGCTGCGGATCGTCACGCAGGACATCGGCGGCGGTTTCGGCAACAAGATCACCTCGCATCCGCAGCTCACCGTCTGCTGCCTGCTCGCGCGCAAGCTCAAGCGCGCGATCCAGTGGACCGAGTACCGGACGGATTTCCACCAGTCGATGTCGCATGGCAACGAGCGCTGGTTCCAGGGCACCGAGGTCGCCGTCAAGGCCGACGGCACCTTGCTCGGCTTCAGGACGAAGGCGGTCGACGATGCCGGGGCTTACCTCCGCTACGAGCCGCTCGGCGGCGTGATCTGGTCGCAGGTCGCAGGCGGTCTGTACAGATGGCGCAACATCAGGCTCGAGTTCACACAGGCGATGACCAACAAGGCGCCTGTGTCACCGAACCGGGGCTACTCCCGCATGCAGCAACTCTGGTTCACCGAGCGAGTGATCGACATCGTTGCGCACGCGCTCGATTTCGATCCGGTCGAGATCCGACGCCTGAACTTCATCAAGCCGGAGCAGATGCCCTACGAGACCGCGAACGGGTGCGTCTATGACTCGGGCGACTATCCGCGGGCGCTGGACATGGCCCTGGAGCTGATCGGGGCCGACGAGATCGAGGACAGACGGGCCGAGGCGGCTGCGCGCGGGAAGCTTCTCGGGCTGGGCATCGGATCGACGCTCGACTCTGGCACCAACAACTTCGCGCAGTCACAGCTCATCAATCCGGAGCTCCAGTTCTCGGGTAACAACGAGGTTGCGACGGTCAAGCTCGACATTTTCGGCGAGGTCGTCGTCACGCTCGGCACGACGCCCCAGGGCCAGGGACACGAGACGACGGCCGCCCAGGTCGTCGCTGACATCCTCCACTGCGATGTGGACATCATCAACGTGCGGGCGGGCCATGACAGCTACTGGAACTCGCACGCGGGGTTCTCCGGAACGTACGCAAGCCAGTTTGCTGTCACGGGCCTGAGCGCCGTCAAGGGCGCTGCCGACCTGCTTGCCGCCGATATGGTGAAGCTTGCCTCGATGGTCTTCCAGTGCCCCGAGGAGGCGATCGAGCTGGCCGACGGGTTTGCGCGCATCAGGGACAACCACGAGGCAGCACTTCCGTTTATGGCGCTCGGTGCGATCCCTAACGCGAACAACGCGGGATTCGCGGACGATCCGCCGACGATGAACTGCCGCTACGTCTACCGGCCGGCATTCGAGGTGCCAGACAAGGAGCGGAAGTTCGGCAACCTGACCCTGACATACGCGATGCAGATTCACGCCTGCATCGTCGAGATCGACCCGGAGACGGGTGTGACGGAGGTCGTGGACTACGCGGCCGTTGACGACTGTGGCGTCCGCATCAATCCGCAGATCGTCGAGGGGCAGGTGATGGGTGCGACGGCGCACGCGATCGGTGCGGCTCTCTGGGAGTCGTTCGTCTACGACGAGGACGGCAATCTTCTCACCCCGAACTTCTATGACTACCACGTGCCGCACGTGCTCGACATGCCGCCGTTGAAGACCGGCGCGTTCGAGTCGCCTTCGCCGTTCACGCCACTCGGCACCAAGGGCATGGGGGAGGGCGGCGGAGGCGGTATCCACTGCATCTGTGCGGGCATCCAGGATGCGCTCCGGGCCGCCGGCGGCGCTATAGTGACCGACAGCCACAACCCCTATCACCGCGTCTGGGAGATGCTTTCCCACCCCGAGCGGTCGAGAGAGACGATCGAGGTGACTTCCAGATGAACGTCAGCGGAACCAAGGAGCTCGAGGCCTCACGTGAGGTGGTCTGGAGCGTCATCAACGACCCGGCACAGATGGCCGGGTTGATGCCGGGCGTCGAAGGATTCGAAATCAGGGACGACCGTCACTGGCAGGCGAAAGTAAAGGTGCCGCTCGGTCTGGGCGGTCTCAAGATGACGATCGACTTCGAGAAGCTCGAGGAGCGTCCGCCCGCGTTCGCGTCGATGAACGCGAAGGGCAAGGGCGTGGGCGCGATGATGAACATGACGACGTCGTTCACGCTCACGGGCGAAGGTGATCACACGTCGATGGAGTGGTCTGCCGAGGTCAAGATCGCGGGCCCCGTGGGGTCGATGGGGCAGCGCGTCCTGCAGCCGATCATCAATCAGCAGGTCGGGAACGTGCTGACCGCGCTCGAGGCAAAGGTTGCCGAGGCAAGGGGCGCATCCGAGTCCGCGTGATCTGTGACATGTCAGGAAGGAGAACGTGCTAGCGTTTGCTGACATGTTACGAACGACCGGACAAGGAGGCTGACGATGGCGGTTCCCTTTCGCATCGGCGTGATGCAACTGACGATGGAGCCGCTCGATGAGATGCTCGCGTCGGCCCGCGCGATGGACGAGGCCGGAATGGACACGGTCTGGCTCGCCGAGGCGTACCCCTGGTGGCGCAAGCATCAGATGGAGGCGCGCGGCTCCACCGTCGTCTCCGCCCTGATGGCCCGTGAGACCACGAACTTGACGATCGGGTGGGGCATCATCTCCCCGTATACGCGCCATCCGGTGCAGGTCGCGATGGACGCGCGCGTCGTTCAGGAGGCGGCGGGACCCGGCCGTTTCATCGTCGGATTCGGCACGTCGAAGATCTTTCTCAATAACACCAAACAGGGTGGGCCGCCGAAGGAGACAAAGCCGCTCGCACATATGCGCGACTCGGTCGAGATCGTACGCGGAATCCTCGGAGGTGAGCGGTTCGAGTACGACGGCAAGGTCTTCTCCGCCGATATACCTGCCCTCTCGGACGAGGCACACGCGCCGCGCTGGGACGTGCCGGTGTACGTCGCCGGAACGGCACCACTGATGCAGCAGATCGGTGGCGAGATCGGCGACGGCCTTCTCACTCCGTCGATCACGACGCCCGACTACGTGCGCTACACCGCCGGGAACATCCGAGAAGGTGCGGCAAAGTCGGGTCGTCCCCCGGAGGAGGTCGATCTCGGGTGCACGATCCTCGCCTCGATCCATGCGACCGATCGCAAAGCAGGCCGCGACGGAGCACGCGAGATCGGCGGCATGTATCTCGCCAACAAGGTGCAGAACATCCAGGGCTCGGCGGATGTGCTCCTCGAGTCGGCCGGGATCGAGCAGGACGAGATCATCCCGGTAGCAGAGGCGATGGAGAGCGGCGGCCGACTTGCGGCGAAGGCCCTGGTCACGGATGCACTCCTCGACAAGTGCAAGCCGATCGCGGGCACGCCGAGCGACTGCATCGAGGCGATCGAGGAGTACCGCGACGCCGGCTGCACCCACATCATGCTCGAGCTCTGGGGCGAGGATCGGCTCGAACAGATCCGTCTGTTCGGCGAGAAGGTCCTCCCGCACTTCAGGGACGCCTGAGCACGATGGCCATGTCCGTTGCGATCGACCGTGACCGGCTTGTCGAGACCGCAGGACGGATGATTGACGTCTGGAGCTTCACGGGCGACGAGCAGAGGATGGGGGAGCTGATGGTCGAGCTCTACCGCGCGCTCGGCCTGCAGGTGCAGTGGCAGCAGGTCGAGGACAACAGGGCGAACGCTCTCGGTATCTGGAGCGGCGCAGGTGGCGGCAAGTCACTCATGTTCAACGGCCACATGGACACCTCCTATTCGGGGCGCGAGGAGTGGCTGCGCGACGTTCCCGGCTTCCAGCCGCAGCATTTCATCGAGGACGGCCGGCTCTACGGCCTCGGCGTCTCGAACATGAAGGGCGCGCTCGCCTGCTACGTCGAGGCCGTCAACGCGCTGCAAGATGCCGGTGTGCGTCTCCGCGGCGACGTCCTGATCGCTGCAGTCTGCGGCGAGATCGAGAAGACGCAGTACGGCGATGCGACCGGGGCGCAGTATCGGGGGTATGCCGCGGGGTCGCGCTATCTCGTCTCGCACGGTGGGGTCGCCGACATGTGTCTGCTCGGGGAGCCAACCGAGGGCAAGGTCGTCCTCGGGCACTTCGGTACCCTCTGGCTGCGGATCCGGGTACATGGCACCTTCATTCACACGGCCTTCAGCGAGGGCCAGCGCGACCGGAACGCCATCCTGCGGATGCACGAGGTACTCGCCGCGGTGCAGGAGTGGATCCCGCGTTGGGAGGACGATCCGGGAAACAGCTACCGGGGCGCGAAGGCAATTGTCAATGTCGGCGCGATCGAGGGTGGTTTCGGTTGGCGCGTCTCACGCACGCCGCATCACGCCGATCTCTTCCTCGACGTGCGCGTCCCGCCGACGAAGGAGATGGGGGTCGCACGCCGCGAGGTGCTCGACATGGTTCGCGGGCTCGGTGAGCGATTCCCGGAGTACGGCATAGAAGGTGAGGTGTACGTCACGGCGCCGGGCGCAGAGATCGACGAGGGGCATGAGCTCGTGGCAGCGCTCGACGCCTCCCACGAGGAGGTGTTCGGCACCGTGCCACAACGCGACGTGACGCGCTGGTTCTCCGACGCCTCGGCGCTGACCCGGTACGGGATCCCGACCGTCAACTACGGCACCTCGACGGGCCTGATGGACGTGGAGCAGGGCGAGAATCTCGAGATCGACGGTCTCGTGAAGACGGCGCAGACCTATGCCAGTGTTGCGATGCGGGTCTGCGGCGTCGTCTGAGGTCTGTCATCTTGCATCACGACACACCATCGAGTGAGAGGATGAAGGACGCATGAAGCTTGTGACATTTGGCGAGGGAGTGGGTCGAGTGGGCGTTGTCGATGGCGATGAGATTGCCGTCCTCGGGGTGCCCACGATGCGGGAGTATTTCGAGCGCGGCGGCGCCGACGAGACCGGTGAGCGCGTCGCACTCGCCGGGGCGCGCTTGCGGGCGCCGATCATCCCGAAGAAGCTCTTCCACACCGCAGGCAACTTTCGCGAGCATCAGGAGGAGTCGGCGGCCATCGACTGGTCACACGACATTGCTCCCTGGATCAACTTCTTCCAGAATGTCGATGCGATCATCGGCCCCGACGATCCGGTCATCTACCCCGAGCACCTCACCGAGGAGCTCGACTACGAGCTCGAGCTCGCGGTCGTGCTGAAAAAAGCCGGGAAGTGGTTCCCGCCCGAGGAGGCAGAGGACTACATCGGCGGCTACGTCATCTTCAACGACATCACCGCCCGCGATATCCAGCGTGGAGAGATGCGCTCGGGCGTATTTTCGTTCTGCAAGGCGATCGACACGTTCTGCCCACTCGGCCCGTGGATCGTCACGCCCGACGAGGTGCCGGACGCTCGCGATCTCCGCATGGAGTTGCGGGTGAACGGTGAGGTGCGCCAGGAGTCCCATTCCGGGAACATGTCGGTGACGATTCCCGAGATCCTCTCCAACTTCTCGGCCCTCGGCTACTCGGCGGGTGACGTCCTCTCGACGGGCACGGTGGCCGGGGTTGCGGGCTTCAAGCCAGCCGAGGAGCGGGCAGCGCTCTATCTCAAGCCGGGCGATGTGATCGAGGCCGAGATCGAGAGTCTTGGTGTCCTGCGCACGCCGATCATCTCCTGGCACGACGGACACGGCACACCGCCGCTCGCTCGCGTGCGCCCGTGGGGTGAAGGAGTCTGACCGTGCGCTGGCCGCGCGATGATGCCAGGATCGACCGCGTCCGGTCGCTCATGCGCGATCGTGGACTCGACGCGCTTGTCGTGCGCGCGCCGGACAACGTCTTCTACCTGACGAACTTCTGGGGCATGAAGGGGTACGACGCGGTTGTCTTCCCGGCCGACGGGGAGCCGGTGCTGATCTGCCTTGAACCGTCGCGCGCGGATGTCGAAGAGATGGCGTGGACGGCCGATCTCCGCCTCTTTCCCGGGTACGACGAGCGTGACCCGCGGACTCCGTCACTGCGGGCACTGGAGATTGCGGCCGGGCTCGCCGGAGAGTACGAGACAGTCGGGATCGAGCTCTCGCTCGGCACGCAGGCCACGGATCGGATGGTCGGCGAGCCGACGACCTTTCCGAAGGCCTGGTTCGACGCCTTCCCCCTCGCACAGGATGCGACACCGTTACTCAACGAGGCGCGGATGCGCAAGACGCCACAGGAGATCGAACGGATGCGGCTCGCAAACGACATCGCAGCGGCTGCCATGGAACACGTCCGGGGAGTTCTGCGGCCCGGAATGACGGAGGCGCAAGCTGCGTCAGAGTGGCTTGCCTTCGTCCACGGTGAGGGCACGGGCTGGGACGGCAAGGTCGATCTTGCACTCGGCTTCTCGCTCGTCTGGTCGGGTGACGGGATCCGAACATTCACCGCTACCTCGAACAGGAAGATCGTCGAGGGAGAGCCGACCCTGTTCGAGATCTGGGTGTGCGCGGATGGCTACTGGTGTGATCACACGAAGAACCTCGTTCCGGGCGATCTCTCGGGCCGCTATCGCGAGCTCGAGACCGGGTTGATGGGTGTCTACGACGACGCGGTGCTCTTCTGTACGCCCGGCGCGAGCCTGCCAGAGCTCGACCGCCGGGTGCGAGAAGGGATCTCTGCGCTCGGCTTCCCGAGACAGCCGTCGCACCCGATCTGCCACGGTGTCGGCGCTCGCGCCCATGAGCCGCCCTTCGCACATCAGGCCGGCGGCGGTGTGGTCGAGGAGAACATGATTCTTGCAATCGAGCCAGGATGCTACTGGAAGGACGGTGGAGGCTTGCGCGTCGAGGACAACTTCCTGATCACTGCGGAGGGGGCGGAGAAGCTTTCCGGTTTCCCGGACGGGATCGTGCAGGCATGATCGACCGCAGCAAGATATGGACGGGCAGCCTCAATGAGAAGGCGCTCGACCCACAGCCCCGCCGCACCATCGGCCTCTACGACACGACGCTGCGCGACGGCGAGCAGTCCGTCGGGGTGGTTCTCTCGCCCGACGACAAGCTCGAGATCGCAAAGGCGCTCGATGCCGCGGGGATCGACCGGATCGAGGCTGGCTTCCCTCGTGTTTCGGCAGACGACTGGCGCGCGGTAGAGCTCGTCAGCGCAGCAGGTCTGCGAGCCGAGATCTGGGGCTTCTCGCGGGCCGTCCAGGCCGATGTCGAGGCGCTCGTCGAGCTCGGAGTGCCTGCCTCGGTGATCGAGAGCCCGATCTCCGATGCCAAGCTGGCAGCGCTCGGTGTCTCACGGGAGAAGATGCTCGAGCGCATCCGCAGCGCCGTCTCCTTCGCCTCCGGGGCCGGGATCAAGGTCGCGTTCTTTGGCGTGGACTCCTCCCGCGCAGACATGGACTTCTATCGGCGTGCGTATGAGACGGCCGTGGAGGCCGGCGCGCAGGAGGTCGTCGTCGTGGACACCGTCGGGATAGCAACCCCCGAGGCCGCAGCTTTTCTCGTCGGACAGACGGTTGACTGGCTCGGCAGCGAGATCCCGGTGCACTGGCACGGTCACGACGACTTCGGTCTCGGAACAGCAGCAGCTATTGCAGCGGTGCAGGCCGGCGCGACCTGGGTTCAGGGCACGATCAACGGCATGGGGGAACGAGCAGGGAACGCCGACCTGATCGAGGTCGCTCTCGCTCTAGAGGCGCTGTACGGGATCCCCACGCGGCTCGACCTGACGCAGGCACGGGCGCTCTCACAGCTCGTGGAGAAGCGCGCGGAGACGCCGCTCCCTTCCTGGAAGGCGGTCACCGGCGATGCGCTTTTCACCCGCGAGTCGGGAGCGGTCGCGGCGCAGTTTCAGGATCCGCCCGCGATCGAGCCGTATAGCTCGGAGCTCGTCGGTGCGACGCGCGGCATCGTGCTCGGAAAGAAGAGCGGGATCGACTCGGTCAGGATTGCGGCCGAGCGGCTCGGGCTCGATCTCCCGGAGGAACGACGCGCCGAGGTTCTTGCGGCCGTCAAGGCACGAGGGACGCAGAAGCGTGGTCTCGTCACAGACGAGGAGTTCGAGGCGATGGTCGCAGCGTGAGGCTGCAGGACATCGATGGGCGGGGTGCGTGACGAGCGCCAGGGTTGACTGTCATGTCACCCGGATGACATACTGCAAAACGTGCTGATGACATGTCACAAAAGCGGACGTCGATGATAGCCCGCGTCTGCGTTATCGGAGGTGGGGTTATCGGCAGCCTGTTTGCAGGGCACCTGGCGCAGGTTGCCGAGGTGAGCATCTTGACGAGGCGGCGGGAGCATGCGAACGCTCTTAATGCATCAGGGCTGAGAGTCAGCGGGCGCAGTGACGTGCAGGCGTCGATTACTGCGTCGAGCGACCCGGCAGACATTCCGCCCTTCGACCTCGGGATCATTGCGACGAAGGCACCCGGCCTCGGGGCGGCGGCGGCGACGCTCGAGGGCCACTTCCCGGAGGCCACGATGATGACGGCGCTCAACGGTCTCGGCGCCGAGGAGGTCGTACGCAGTCACGGCGACTGGCCGATCATCTCCGCCGTCACCTTCATGAGCGGCACGCGCCACACCGACACGCACGTCGAGTACATCCTCGACACCGAGACCTGGATTGGCCCCTACGAGGAGACGCCGTACGAGAGCGTCGAGGAGGCCGCAGCCCTGATTCGTGCAGCAGGCCTGGAAGTGGAGGCGATGCGCGACCTCCGGCCCGCCCAGTGGTCGAAGCTGATCTTTAACGCGACGGTGAACTCGGTCGCGGCGCTCACGGGGCTGCCGCATGACGCGCACTTTGCCGCCGAGGATGACCTGACCGACCTCGGCCACCTTGTCCATGGTCTCGTCAACGAGGGCAAGGCTGTCGCAGCGGCAGCTGGCGTCGAACTGCACGACGACCCGTGGGAGATGAACGTGCTCGCAACGCGGCGCGGGTCGGCTCACTATCCTTCGATGCTCGAAGACGTCGAAGCACACAGGCCTACCGAAATCGACCTCATCAACGGTGCGCTCGTTCGTGAGGCTCGGAAGCACGGGGTGGAGGTGCCGCTGCAGACGGCGCTCTACCAGCTCGTGAAGGCAAAGGAGGATTCATGGTCATAGGTTTCGTCGCCACCGCACCGTCATACGAGACAAGGAGACTGAGATGAAAAGAAGTAAAATCGCGGCACTGTTGATGCCGCTCACGGTCATTGCCGTGCTTGCCCTTGTGGCTGGTTCGGCGTCGGCCGCCCCGAAGCCGATCGTCATCGGTTGGGCATTCGATGCGAAGGGTAACATGTCACCGTTCGATGGTCCTGCTCTTGCCGCGGCAACAGTCCGCGTCAAGCAGGTCAACGCACGGGGCGGTGTCGGCGGGCGACCGTTGAAGATCATCACCTGTGATACCCAGAACAACAATCCGGCAAAGTCCAAGTCATGCGCGGCCAGCCTGCTCGGTCAGGGCGCCGACGTGATCTTCACCACCTGTGACGTGGACTACGGCACCCCGGCAATTCAGGAGGCGATCAACGCGGGCAAGCTGACGCTGTCTCCCTGCGTCGGCACCGACCAGATGGGCCCGAAGCGTTTCGGGGCGAAGGGCAAGCTTGCCTTCTCGTTCGGTAACGTTGCCCAGGACGAGGGGTCGGCCATGGCGGAGTACGCTTACGCGCGCGGTTGGAAGACCGCGGCGACTGCCACGAACACCCTGCTTGCCTACTTCAAGATCGTCGTTCAGGCGTTCGAGGCGCGCTTCAAGCAGTTGGGCGGCAAGATCGTTGCCAAGGAGAGCTACGCCACAGGAGCCAATAACGTCGGGACAGCGGTAAGCCGGATCAACGCCGTGAAGGCCGATGTGTACGTGACCGTGACGTCGTTTGGAGAACTGCCCGCGTTCGTGACCGGCCTGCGCTCCCTGGACAACAACACGCCGATCTTCAACTCGTGGGCGGGTGACGGCAACTACTGGGTGCCAAAGGATGGTGTCTCGAAGTACTACGCGGTGACGTACGCGTCTGCGTTCGGGGATGATCCGAACAACGCGGTCAACGCCCTCGCCAAAGCGGTGAAGGCCGGTACCGGTGGCTTCGTGACCGGTGCTGCCGTGATCGACGGCCTCGTCACGGCGATCAACCGGAGCGGCGGCTCGACGAAGGGCTCCGTTCTCGCAGCGACGATGGAGAAGTTCACGAAGGTGCCGACGCTGTCGGGCCTCGTCAGCTTCTCGGCGACTCAGCACTCGGTGTTCGGCAGGCAGTACCGGGTGATCCGGATCGAGGGCAACAAGGTGCGGGTCGTCGGTGCGGTCGTCGCGAAGGCCGTCCCGAAGATCTGAGACCCGGGACAGGCTTGAGTAACACCCGACTCGAAGCGAGTGCAGACAGGCGGCCCGGAGAACTCTTCCGGGCCGCGGCTGTCTCGCGCTCGTTCGCCGGCGTCCACGCCGTTCAGGACGTGACCATGGAACTGCGTCGCCGTGAGGTCGTCGGTCTGATCGGCCCGAACGGAGCCGGTAAGTCAACGCTCGTGAATCTGATGACAGGGTACGACACGCCGACGGCAGGGACGATCACACTCGGGCCCACGGACATTACGGCGTGGCCGCCACATCGGCGTGGGCGCTCGGGTGTAGCCCGCACCTTCCAGCACAGCCGCTCTTTCGGAGGGTTGACGGTGCGCGAGAACATCGAGGTCGCAGCCATTGGCTCGGGTGCGCGCGCGCGCGACGCTCGACGCCGGGCAGACGATCTCCTGGACACTCTCCATCTATCCCGGTACGCCGATGTTCCGGCACGGACGCTTGCACACGGCGACGAGCGGCGACTCGGGGTCGCGCGCGCGCTTGCAACGGAGCCCCGCTTCGTGCTGATGGACGAGCCTGCTGCCGGGCTTCCGGAGGCGGAGGTGCCGGGATTCGCGGCGGTTGTGCGTGCCGTCCGCGACGACCACGGCGCCGGAGTGCTGCTGATCGATCACAACATGGCCCTGATTATGGATGTCTGTGACCGGATCCACGTTCTCGACCAGGGAGCCACTCTGGCCGAGGGAACACCGGACGAGATTCGCGGGAACCTCGACGTGACCGCGGCCTACCTCGGAGACGGCCCCGTGCACGAGACACCGGCCCCGTGAGCGCGACGATGTTGGAGCTCCGCGGTGCCGGAGTGCGCTATGGCTCCGTCGACGCTATCCGTCAGGTGTCGTTCGAGGTCTGTCGCGGCGAGATCGTGGGGTTGATCGGCCCGAACGGAGCCGGGAAGTCCACGACGCTGCACGCGATCATGGGGGTGGTCGGCATGCACGAAGGAGACGTTCTCCTGAACGGCTCCTCCATTTGCGGCCGTACGCCCGAGAGCATCGTCCGATCCGGGGTGGCACTCGTGCCCGAAGGCCGTCGCATCTTTGCGGAGCTGACCGTGGAGGAGAATCTCCGCCTCGGGCTCGCGGGCCGCCGGTCGCGTGTCGGTTCCGCCGAGGACATCGACGCCGTGTACGAGCTGTTTCCGATCATCGCGGAGTTTCGTCGGCGACAGGCAGGCGTTCTCTCGGGAGGGCAGCAGCAGCAGCTAGCGATCGGGCGTGCGCTCGTTGCGGCACCCGACGTGTTGCTTCTCGACGAGCCGTCGCTCGGGCTCGCACCGCTGATTGTCAACGTCGTCTTCGAGGCACTCTCGGAGATCCGGAGTCGCGGCATCACGGTGCTGCTCGTGGAACAGCGCGCACAGCGCACCGTTGCGTTTGCCGACCGCACGTACCTGATGGCCAACGGGGAGATCCGACTCACGTTGACGCCTGCTGACGCCGCCGATACCGAGCGGATGATAGCGGCCTACCTCTCGTGAGCCTCCTCGCCCCCTCTCTCGTCGCGGCCCTCGATCCGCAGACCATCGTCGATGCCGTGGGCCTCGGTGCGGTCTACGCTCTCATGGCGGTCGGCATCGGCCTCGTCTTCGGCGTCCTCCGACTTGTCAACTTCGCCTACGGACAGCTGATCATGGCAGGTGCGTACGCACTGGCGTTCACGTCGCAAGCAGGATGGCCGGTGGGCCTCGGAATCGCCATCGTCTTCGCGGTCGTTATCTCCCTCTCGCTCGTGATGGAGTTCGTCGTGTTCCGGCCGTTACGGACGCAGTCGCCCGCGGTGATGCTCGTGACCACGTTCGCAATCGCATTTCTCCTGCAGGCAGTGGCGCTGCTGATCGACATCCGGGACGGCACGATCGGCGAGCCGGCGACGTCCGTCGCGTCACTCAACCAGGCAATCAACGTGCTCGGTGTGGACGTGCGCAAGGTGACGATCGTCGCGATTCTCGTTGCAGCCCTCACCCTGGGCCTGCTGGCGCTGCTCCTCGGGCGTACGGCCCTGGGGCTCCAGATGCGCGCCGCCTCGAGCGACTTCTGGACTGCACGCCTGCTGGGCGTGCGTGCAAATACCGTGATTGGCCTCGCGGTGCTGCTGTCAGCGGTACTCGCTGCCATCGTCGCGGTGATCCTCACCGTCCAGCAGCCATTCGTCGGCCCTGACTTCGCCCTCAACTCCACGATCGTGGTGCTCGTCGGCGTCGTCGTCGGTGGAATCGACAGGCTCTGGACCGCAACGCTTGGAGGGTTCGCGATCGGGTTCGCGTCAGGCGTGATCAACGGCGCCCTGCCCACCGACAAGACCGTCTTCCTGCCCTCGCTCGTGTTCGCACTCGTTATCGTCGTCCTGCTCGTGCGCCCGGCCGGTCTCTTTGCAGGTGGCCGCTCGTCACTCGTGGAGCGGGTATGAGCCGCCGCGGAGACGCGCTCGTGCAGTGGCTCGGGCCCGCAGTGCTCGTCACCGCAGTCGGCGTAGCGAGTACGCAGGTCTCGCGCGCCACGGAGATAGACCTGCTCGGCGCACTCGCGTCCGTCGCGATCGTCGTTGCGCTCTACACGTTCATCGGGAACTCCGGCGTTCTCTCCTTCGGACAGATCAGCTTTGTCGCCATGGGCGCCTTCATGGCGGGTGTGATGACGATCCCGCTCGAGTCCAAGGCGGGGGTCTTGCCGGAGTTGTTCCCCGTCCTGCGCGACCACACGATCGGGAACGCCGCCTCGCTGGCTCTCGCTGCCGCTGTCGGGGGGGCGATCGCACTTCTGGTGGGGATGCCCCTGATGCGCCTTTCGGGCCTTGCTGCGGGGATAGCGACCCTCGCCGTACTGGAGGTCACGCACAACCTTCTCCGCGAGTGGGACAGGATCGGGCCCGGTGCGACGACGCTCGCACTCGTGCCAGAGACGACCGGCGGACTGCAGTCAACAGTCGGTGCGCTCATCGTGATCTCCGTCGCGCTGGCCTATCAGCGCAGCCGCTTCGGCCGGATGCTGCGCGCATCGCGTGAGGATGCTGCCGCCGCCGAGGGTGCCGGTATCAACGTGCACCGGCAGCGGCTCTGGGCCTTCACGCTGTCGGGCGCGCTCGCGGGGTTCGCAGGGGGCCTGTTCGTCCATCTGCTCGGATCGATCACGGCCGACCAGGTCTACCTCGAGCTGACCTTCATCTCACTCGCGATGCTCGTCGTCGGCGGGATCACAAGCCTGTTCGGGGCCGTTGTCGGGGCGCTCCTGATCAGCGGTGTGGACACGTTCCTCGGTCGTGCCGAGCAGGGTGTTCATATCGGGTTTACGCTGGATCTCCCGCAGGGATCACGGCTCGTTTTGCTCGGAGCCCTGATGGCTGCGATGCTGATCCTGCGCCCCTCGGGGATCACCGGCGGCAGGGAGTTCTCGCTCGTCTGGCTGACACGACGGCGCCCTCACACCACAGGAGATGAAGCACCATGAGAATCTGCATTGTCGGCTGCGGCGCCGTTGGATCGCTCTTTGCCGCCAATCTCGCGACCCTCGAGGACGTAGAGGTGTGGGCGTTCGACCTGTACCAGGCACACGTGGACGCGATCGAGCGGGATGGACTCACGCTCTCGGGTGCCGGCAACGTGCACGCGCGTCTGCGTGCCACGAGCGACCCCGCTGCATTGCCCCCGTGCGACTTCGGAATCGTCGCAACCAAAGCGATGCACGCCGACTCGGCCCTTGCCGCAACGGCCCACGCCTTTACCGACGGCGCCGTTGCCTCCGTGATGAACGGCGTCGGGAATGAGGAGACGCTCGCCCGCCACGTCTCACGGGTTATTCGTGGCACGACGTTCCCTGCGGGAAAGCTTCTCGAACCGGGGCACGTGCAGTGGGACGTGAAGGGCGACACGACGTTCTCACCGTTCGAGCCGGCGCCCTCGACTCTCGCCGAGGTGTCCGCACTTGCCGATGCTTGCACGCGTGGCGGGATGCCGGCGACCGCCGTTGCAGATGCGCGACCAGCTCAGTGGCGCAAGGTGATCTTCAATGCCTCGACGAACCCGATCGGAGCGCTTACGGGCCTCACGCACGGGCGTGTCTGCGAGCGTCCCGATCTCCGCGCGCTCGTCAGTGGCCTCGTGGACGAGGGCAAGGCGGTCGCCGCCGCCCAGGGCATCACCCTCGATGCCGACCCGGAGGCGTTGATCGATCATGCCGCGAAGCCCGAGGTCGCCTACGGCCACAAGGCCTCGATGCTGCAGGATGTCGAGGCCCGACGACTGACCGAGATCGACTATCTCAACGGGGGTATCGCGCGCTTCGGCCGCGAGCTCGACATTCCGACCCCGCTGCACGACACCATCACCACACTCGTCAAAGGAGTAGAAGCCTCATGGACATAGGGAGCGAGCTAGAACGACGTCACGCAAACATGCGGACAGCGATGGGCGAGCACGGGCTCGATGCCCTGATTGTCTCCGGCAGCGAGTACAGCGGATTCGAGGGCGCCGTGACCTACATGTCGGGATTCCAGATCGTGCACCGCTATGCCTACGTCGTGCTGCCGGCCGACGGAGACGCGTACGTCGTCTTCCCGACGGAGGCGCGGTACGTGGGCGAGCACGCAATGACCCCGCTCGAGCAGATCTTCCACGCGCGCCCGGGTGAGCTGATCGCCGACCATGCCCGCGGCGGCGGCTGGAAGCGGATCGGCGTCTACGGCCTCGACTACATCATGACGGTACGCGACTATCAGGCAATCACCGGCCTCGATCTCGTCTCCTTCGACGTCGAGTTCGATCTCGCCCGCGCGGTCAAGAGCGAGGCAGAGCTCGTGTCGGTGCGCGACTCGGTACGGATCAACAAGCGGGGCTTCGAGATCTGGCACGAGGCGTATGCCCCCGGCAAGACGGCTGCCGAGGTGATGGCAGTGGCCGAGGAGTATTTCATCGCCGAAGGCTGCGGACGCCTGACGATGAACATGGTGCTGACCGGCACCGACACCTACGCGCGGCCGGAGTTCAAGATCGCACGGTCGGAGGAAGTCCTGGGTGGATTTGTGTTGCCCTCACTCGAGGTGGCGGGGCCGGGCATGCACTGGGTCGAGGTCTCGCGTGCGGTATGCGGGCCCGACACGACGCCGTCGGACGAGACGAAGCGCATGATGGAGGCCTACCTCGAGTACTACGACGCAGCGAAGGCCTCGATGAGGGCAGGAGCAACGTGCCACGACGTGCACATGGCGGTCTCGAAGGGCTTCAGCGACCGCGGCTACCACCTCGGCCATGTAACGGGGCACTCGATCGGGATGACGATGATCGAGTTCCCGAAGGTGGGGGAGGGGTCGGAGGTCGAGTTGCAGGAGAACATGGTGCTCTCGATGCATCCCCATGCGATTGCCGCAGACGGTGAAGGCTGTCTCTACATGCAGGACACGTGGCTCGTCACCCCGGAGGGAGGCGTGCCACTCGCTGACCTCGCACTGGAGATCTGGGTCGGCGGCGCAAGGGAGAGGACGTGATGCGAGCGGTGCCGGAGGTACACTGGGCCGGTGACCTGGCCCTGGATCGTGCTCCTGGCGATCGCCCTCGGTGTCGTTGTCGCGGCCGAGTGGCCGAGGTTCGAGCGGCTCGCCGGGGCTGACGCACGGCGTCTGCGTGACCGGGGGAAACGCAAGGCGAAGCTGAAGGTTGTCGCGAGCGACGACGACGAGTTCGTCCGCAGCGTTCAGGCCGACCTCGAGGCACTGCCGACGATCGAGGAGCGCGAAACGCCTCGCTGAACCGCCCACCTGACATCCGGGCTCTTCGCTACCGGATCACGATCGTTGTTGCCAGCACACGGGTGTTCGGCAGTCCCTGCGGCACGCTCTCGCTGTTGCGCGACTCCTGGAAGTCGGAGACCTGCAGACGCAGTCGATGGGACCCGGGGGTGAGGCCGACAGTCGCGATGCGCAGCGTTTCGCCGACCCAGGTGGTCGTCCGGGCCGCTCCGTCGATCGTTGCCAGAGCCGTGCTCGGGTCGGCACCCGCGCCCGTGTCGGAGACGGCCACGACGAGAGGCGCGTTGCGCCCGACGCGGCTGCGCACGAGCTTCGCGTTCGGGGGTCGTGTGTCGTTCACCCAGAAGCGGAAAGAATACCTCCCGGCACCACTCGGCCGTGGGCTGTCGAAGACGATGTCGTAGGTGCCTGGCTGCGGGCGGAGGGCGCCGGCCGCGAGCACCCGGGAGCCGAACTGTGCCAGGTACGGGTTCAGATAGATGGGAAGCGCTGCGTAGCTCGTGAGGCGATTCTCGTTCCCTGCCACGATCACGCGGGGCTCGACCGTGACGCCTGTCCCTCTCCGCGTGATGGCGACGCCGAAGTTTGCGACAGGCTTCGTGAGCATGAACCGGAAGACCTGTTCGGGCCCCTGCAGTAAGGCACTGACGCTGCCGTTTGCCGGGACATCCGGATAGCGGTAGCGCGATGCGCGGGCCGCTCTCCCTCGCGTGTCTCCTGCGTACTGTCCCGGCACGCTCAGACGGACGCCCTGCACGGCGGCGAGGCCGGGGCGGCTGACGTGGAGCCAGAAGGGGATCCGGCGCTCCTCCGCACCACGTGTCAGCAGGACAGCGCCGGAGAAATCTCCGTCCACTGCGGCGGCACCGACACCTGCGGTGATCGAGAGCGGGCCGGGCACGGAGACTGTCGGAGGAACAGCGAGAGCGACGCCCGCTGCCTGCTCGGCCGTCTCGACGGCGACGGTCCAGACTCCGTCCCCGCCGCCCACGTCGGAGACCTGGAGCTGCACGGGCACGCTTGTGTCGGGAGAGACGAGGCCGAAGGAGACCGAGGGGGGCGACGAGGCGATCAGTGGCGTGTCTGCCCGTACCGGGTCGATGATCCCGCCGCCACCGCGTGTGGGCGGCGCCCGTCGTCCATCCGCCTCGACGGCGTCCCCCGAGCCGATCAGCGCTGCCTTGAGGACGGCGACAGACCAGTCAGGGTGGCGCTCACGCAGAAGCGCTGCGGTGCCGGCGACCTGGGGGCACGCCATCGACGTTCCCGACCACGCTTCGAAACGGCCACCGGGGAGTGACGAGACAATCGAGACGCCCGGCGCGCTCACGTCCGGCTTGAGCCTGAGCGAAAGCGGCGTTGGCCCTGCACTACTGAAGTCGGTCAGACGGCTCGTCCCCTGAAGATCGGGAGCGGTCACGGCGGCGACGGTGATCGCCCGCGCGGATGACCCGGGCGACGAGACAGAGCCTCCGCCGAACTCGCCGAAATCGTTGCCCGCTGCCACCACCGGGATCACGCCTGCGCGCGCAGCACCGTCGAGTGCGAGGGCGACGAGGTCGCGCGACGGCTCTACCTCGGGTTCTCCGATCGAGAGGTTGATCACGTCCATCCCGTCGCTGACGGCTGCCTCGATCGCCGCCACGATCTCGGCGGCGTTGCCGTCGAGGCCGACGCCTCCGTCGGTCGGGACGGAGAGCGCCTTGTAGTTGCCGATGAACGCACGCGGTGCGACGCCG
This sequence comes from Thermoleophilia bacterium, assembly GCA_037139935.1. Taxonomy (GTDB): domain Bacteria; phylum Actinomycetota; class Thermoleophilia; order Gaiellales; family Gaiellaceae; genus Gaiella. The sequence continues at coordinate 32,685 of JBAXFL010000020.1, forward strand.
GAGATGATGTTCCCACCGGCCCTCGTCCCCGCGTTGCCGGCGGCGATCCCTGCGACGTGTGTTCCATGCTCTGACTGCTCTGTATCGAAGGGGTTGCGGGCGTTCCGCCACCTCGTCCCGAGCGGTGCGAACGCCCGGGCAACGATGACCTTCGCCGTCGTGTACGCCGTCTGCCCTTTCGGGAAGCCGGAAGGCATCGTGTACCCCGTCGGCGAGAGGTACGGATGGCCCTGGTCTACCCCGTCGTCGATGATCGCGATCTTCATCCCGTCACCCCGGTTCGGAAGCCCTGTTTGCCAGAGCGTTGCTGCGCGTATGACCGCGGAAACCCGGGCCGTCGCCACCGTGTACGTGGCCCCCACGTCTACTGTTTTGACGCCCGAGAGTCGTGCAAGCCGGGGAAGCGCGCGCTCGGGGACAACGACTGCAGCCCCGTTCAGGACGAGCCGGTAGCGCCAGACGATCCTCGCCCCGGGGATCGTCTGGTGGAGGTCGGTGGCGAAGCGAGCCTGCTCTCGCTCGACGACGGCGCGGACGCCGGCGTCGGTCGTTCCTGCTAGGCCAGGGGCCTGCAGCGTCACGACGACCTCGCGGAGCGCTCCGCCGTCCTGCGACTCGTCGAGCAGTCCCCCGGAGGCGGGGAGAAGGAGGAGTGCGAGGGCTGTAAGGAGTCCGAAGAAGCGGATCATGATCACTGAGACGTCGAGAGGGCGCTGCGGTTTCCGTGCAGGATGCCCGAAGTGCCGGCGGCGGGTAGAATCGCCGTCGCGCGGATGTGGCGGAATTGGTAGACGCGCACGGTTCAGATCCGTGTGTCCGAAAGGACGTGGAGGTTCAAGTCCTCTCATCCGCATGTGAGCAGGGGCCCAATGGGGCCCCTGTTCTGCGCACGAGGTCGTCTGCGGAGCGCGTGGCTACCCGGCGAGGAAGGCGAGCACGTCGTCGGCGTGTGAGTCCGGCTTCACTTTTCGCATGACGCTCGTGATCGTTCCGGCGGCGTCGATGACGAACGTCGAGCGCTCGACGCCCATGTAGGTCTTACCGTACATCGACTTCTCGACCCAGACGCCGTACGCCTCGGCTGTCGCATGATCGGGATCCGAGAGCAGCGTGAACGGCAGGTCGAACTTCGCCTTGAACCGGAGATGAGATGTCTCATCGTCAGGGCTGACGCCGAGCACGACGGCGCCGCTGCGCTCGAACGCCCCCCAGGCATCTCGGATACCACACGCCTGCGTGGTACAACCGGCCGTGTCGTCTTTGGGATAGAAGTACAGGACGACCGGCGAGCCCCTCAGGGCAGAGAGCGAGACCGTGAAGCCCGTGTCCGAGACGAGCGAGAACGCGGGCGCGGCGACTCCTGCGAGAATGGGCAAGTGAACCTCCGTACGTCGAGTCGTAGGGATCGTGCGTGTCAGCCGTGCCGGCGACCCGGTGGGCGATCCCGTCCGTGGTAGCAAGCGCTGTGACCTATCGTAGCGGTGTGGTGTCCGAGCGTGATGCTTCAGGCCTCGACCGTGATGACGGCCTTCCCCTCGACCTCGCCGGCGCGGAGCGCACCGAGGGCGTCGGCCATCTCCTCGAGCGGCCAGAGCGTCAGGCGTGGTACCCGGATCTCACCGGCGGCGGCAAGCTCGAGCGCCCGACGCAGGTGTGCGTTGCTCCCCGAGCGAACCCCACGGATCGACAGCTCCTTCCGGGCAATCGACGCCATATCGAGCGAAGGAACGGTCGCGTACCCGGCGAGGACGAGCATCCCGCGCGGCAGCAGCACGTCAAGGCACGGCTGGATCGCGGCAGGGGAGCCGGAGCACTCGATCACACAGGGTGTCGCGGGAGCATCCTCGATCGTCGGGACGACCTGGTGTCCGAGCGCAATGGCGGCATCACGCCGGCCTCTCTGGGGCTCCACAACGACGAGGTCACGCCCGTCGCGAGCAAGCAACTCCGCCACGAAGAAGCCGACCGGCCCTGCACCCACGACGACGAGTGGTGCAGGACCGGCGTAGGTGATCGCCTCAACGGTGTTGACCGCAGTCGCACCGGCATCAACGAGGGCTGCAGCGTCGGGCGATGACAGCGTCTCGGGGACGGGGATCGCCTGGCCTGCACGCATCGCGACGAACTCGGCGAACGCACCGTTGCGCTTCGAGATGCCTATGACCGAGCGAATCGTCGGGCAGAGGCGCTCGTTGCCGTCCAGGCACGGGCCGGTGCCGGCGCGACAGAGATCACAGTCGCCACCCGCCCCCTCGAACAGCGTGGACGTGACGCGCTGCCCGATCCAGCCGGCATCCTCGGGTGACCCGGCCGCCGTGACAACCCCCACGCCTTCATGCCCGAGCACGAACGGCAGGTCGGGTCGATACGACTCTCCGGCGAGGATGTGGAGGTCGGTGCCACAGATACCACACGCCTCGACCCGCACGAGCAATTCGCCCGGTAGGGGCTCGGGTTTCGGTATCTCTCCCAGCGCGGGCGCGAGCGATGGAATTTCGGTGACAACCTGGGCACGCATCCGGGGACGAAGCCTATACCAGTCTCTCGCCGTCGAGCATCTCTCCGGTGCGAACCTCAGCGTGTAAACCTCGGCAGTGCTGAGATCCGGGGAGCGCCACGCCGACACGCTGTGGGGTGGAACACGTAGGCTCGACGCCATGGTCTCTGCCCATCACTACCTCGCCTACGTCGTGGTCGTCGGGTGCCTGCTGGCGGGCGTGATCGGCCTCGTCGCGTATCGCCGTGGGGCGCTCCTCAGCGGGCCGATGATTCACCTGCTGGCCCTGCCACAGACGCTCCTCGTGGCGCAGGCGGCGCTCGGCCTCCTGCTCCTTTCGGGCAACCACCGGGCGGCAGATCATTTGCACTATCTCTACGGGGCTGTGGCGCTCGGCGTCGTCCTCTCACCCTGGTTCTACGCGCCCGCTGATCCGCGCAGGCGCCTGCTCTGGTTCGCCGTCTCCGCACTCGTCGCCGCCGCACTTGGTGTGCGTGGCACCATGACCGGAGCATGAGACGCTTCTACGAGAACCGGACGGTGCGCGGCCTCGCGATCGTGGCCCTGATTGCGGCCGTCGTGGTGGCGCTTTCGCTCGAGCCGGTGCTCGCAGTCACCGGAGGGCTTCTGAGGATCGCATTCTTTCTCGCGATTGCGTTTTTTCTCTTCCTCGTCTGGCGGGAGCGCCGCGGCGACCTCGAGGCGTGGTCGGCCCGGTCGCGCCGCGTCTTCTATACGGCTATTGCGCTTGCCGTTGTCGACATCGGTGCCGCGATCGGGCTCTCACCGATGGGCGGCGATGTGATTGCATGCTTCGCCGTGCTCGGGTTGTGCGCCTGGGCGATCCTCCGGACGTGGCGCACGGAGCACACCTACGCCTGAGCTAGCCCTCCGTTGCGCGGACGGCTGTGCCGTCGAGTACAGCAAGAACCGAACGCACGGGCCCGAGAGCACCCACGAAGATCGGCGTGTCTCGCTCCGTCCAACGTGACGCCTCGGTCTCGCGCAGCGTCATCATGAGATGCATGAAGTCGGCAGGCTCCTCGCACTCGAACGCCGGCATGAACTCCTGGTCGTCGATGCCAAAGGAGTAGGTCGTATGGTTCGTCACGGTCACGAACTTGCCGCCGACCTCGGCGTGCTCGCGCATCGCAGCAGCTCGCTCCTCGAACGTCAGGAAGTACCACGCCCGTTTTTTGACGAAGGGATAGACGACGAGGTAGGGCGCCTCACGGGGGATCACCTTGCCCTGGCGAATGCGCTTCTTGTCGGTGTAGACCGATGGTTTCGTTGTCGCGAGATACGAGTAGGGCGTTGTCAGCCACCCGGCGAGGGATGTGCCGTTGAGGTCGGCACCGAGCTCGAGCAGGTCGTCGTAGCGCTCGGTGATCTGCCAGAGAAAGAAGTCCGCCTCGGGTCGGACGCCCGAGACATTGTAGGCCCGTAGGCCCTCCATGCGTCCGGCCCACTCCTCGACGACAGCTGCGAAGGCATCCTTGCCGGCCTCGCGCTCCTCGGCCGGGAGACGCCGCCAGGCGGGATCGACCTTGAAGAAGCGATAGGAGACGTACTGCCCTACCTGGACGCTCTCGATCCGTTCGTACGCGGTCTTTCCCTCACTCATGGTTCCATCGTACTCAGGGAAGCCTCAGGCTCGGGCTCGTACGCGTCGCCGGCACGCCGGGGTTGACGGCATGGAGCGTCGTCAGGGAGAGAACGATCGACCCCCGTCCGAGCGTGCGACCCTTCAGCGAGACAACAAGATCCGTTCCGGCCCGTCCATAGCCCTTGACCCGCGTGCGCGTGGCGCCCCCTGCTGCGCTCGATGCGCGAACCTCCCAGGCGCAGTCCAACGAGCACCGAAACCGCACCGTCCGCGACCCCCTCGACAGTTCGGACTGCGTAGGAAAGTGCACCCTCGTCGTCGTGGCGTCGAGGGCAAGACCCGGGCAGCGGGCGATCGAGCCGCCGCGTGCGCGCGAGAGCGCGTCACGCACTGCATAGAAGCTCGTCTTGGTCGTCCCGTCGGCGTAGTAGACCCCTGACTGCCAGCTCGCGAGCGCCGGCTCGTCCCGGGAGTGGAACAGGAGGATTCCGACGACGTTCGGCTGGCAGAACGCGAGCTGTAGCGCCCGACCGTAGTACTGACCCTGGGTACTTTCGGACACGGGCTTGGTCGTCGTCGGCTCGGCCCCGGTATAGGCCCCGGACTTACCGGATGGAATCTGCGACTCGACACCAAACTCGTCGTAGAGGATCGGGAGCGTCGTACCGACCTGGGCCGTTCCGTCGAACGCCTTCGCGAGCGTCTGGATGAGGCGGTCGTAGTCGGCGAGGCCGATAGTGGTCGATTTCGGATGCGGCGTGTCCGGCGACTGCCCGGACGAATCGGCATACGGGTGAAAGGTAAGCCCGTCCATGACGGGAAGCGCACGGCCGCTCGCACGGTACGCCACTCCCATGTGCTGCAGGAAGGCGACGGGCGAATGGGTGTCGCGCCCCGTCCCGGGACGGTCAACGCCGCGTGGCGCCAGGGCGCCGCCCCAGACACGCGTTGTCGGATCAATCGCCTTGATCGCATCGTAGGACCGCGCGAGCAGGGCAAGGTACGCGGGGGCAGCCGCATCGGTGCCGTCAGGGTTGAACTGGGGAAGCCAGAATCGGTTGAGGTTTGGCTCATTGCCGATGATCACATCGTCGATCGACGGCAGTTGCTGCGCCAGAACCGTGAGGTACGCGGCAAACTGCTCGCGCGCCTCCGGCGTGAGGGGTGTCGAGCGCGACCCTGGGGGGTAGACCGCCAGATAGACCTTGACGGCGGACAGTTGCGCGGCGGCACTGACGTTGCGCAGGATCACGAGTTCGGGCTCCGTGGGGGCAACCTGGCCCGGCAGCCACTGCGAGGTGATCCGGATTGCCGAGAACCCGGCCAGCCTGAACAGCGTCATCTCCGACTTCGCCGAGACGAGATCGGGTGAGCGGACGACGTCCTCTGCGGCGCCGAGGGCCATGCTCGGTCCTCCCGCGAGTGCGGCGGGAGCCGTTGCCGCAGCGATCAGGAGCGCGGCTGTGAAGGGAAGAAGGCGACGATGCATGTGGCGGATACGCTAGATGACGTGGGGGAGATCAGACGAGAGCAACTCCAGGCGCTCCCACGGAGCACCGGGGTGTACCTCTTTCGCGACGAGGGTGACGACGTCCTCTATGTGGGGAAGGCGAAGGTGCTTCGCGCCCGCGTGCAGAGCTACTTCAACGGGGGCGACGGTCGCCCCGGGATCGAGAGGATGGTCGGCCGGATCAGCCGGATCGAGGTGATCGTCACCTCGAGCGAGGCCGAGGCGCTCCACCTAGAGCAGAGCCTCGTGAAACGTCATCGGCCGCCCTTCAACGTGCGCCTACGCGACGACAAGTCGTTTCCGTACATAGCGGTCACGGTGGCAGACGAGTACCCGCGGGTGATGTTCACCCGCGAGCGACATCGCCGTGGCACGGTCTACTTCGGCCCGTACGCCAGTGCGAAGAAGGTGCGGGAGACACTCGACGTGCTGAACCGTGTCTTCCAGTTTCGGCCCTGCGAAGGGCCAAAGCCCGGCCGCCACTCGGGGACACCGTGCCTCGACTACCACATCGAGCGCTGTACCGCCCCCTGTATCGAAGCCATCTCACGCGAGGAGTACCGCAAGCAGATCGACGCTGTGATCGGCTTCCTCTCGGGTGACACCCGCTCGATCGTGCGGTCACTAGAGCGCCGGATGGCCGATGCGGCAGCAGAGGAGCGGTACGAGGAAGCGACGCGGTATCGCAACCGGTTGTTTGCGATCAGGAGCCTTGCAGAGCGCCAGGGAGCCGACCGGCACGCCGTTGGAATGGCCGACGTAATCGGCCTTGCAGTCAGCGGCGACCAGGCTGCGGTACAGCTTTTTCCGCTGCGCGACGGCAAGATCATCGATCGCTACGCCTTCCACCTCGAGAACGTCGAGGGGCAGGACCGAGCGACGATTCTGGAGGCGTTCTGTCTCGAGTACTACACGGTGGCGCGAACTGTGCCGCCGCTGCTCATCGTTCCCTCCGACCTCCATGACACCGCGCCGCTTGCCGGCTTCCTCTCGGCGTTACGTGGTGCCGCGGTCGAGGTGAGGGCACCCGTCCGTGGCGAGAAGAGGCGGCTCGCGGAGCTTGCAGCAGAGAACGCCGAGCTTGCGCTCGCCCACGAGACGACGGCGGCCGAGCAGAAGCGTGTCCGACGGGTCGAGGCCCTCGAGAGCCTGCGTGAGAACCTCGCTCTCGAGAGCCTGCCGGTGCGGGTCGAGTGCTTCGATATCTCGAACCTGCAGGGACGCGACATCGTCGCGTCGATGACGGTCTTCGTCGACGGCCAGGCCAAGAAGGCGCACTATCGCTCGTTCACGGTGCGTGGCCTCGACGGGCAGGATGACTTCGCCTCCATGGGGCAGGTCGTGGCGCGCCGCTTTGCCCGCCTGCGAGACAGCACCGCCCCCGGCCGCTACGACGAGAGCTTCGCTGCCTTACCAAACCTCGTCGTGATCGACGGCGGCAAGGGTCAGCTTGCGGCGGCGCTCGCGGCTATCCGGGCCACAGACGGCCTACCGCGCGTGGCCGTGGTCGCCCTCGCAAAACGGGAGGAAGAGGTCTTCCTGCCCCACCGCTCGAAGCCGGTGGTGCTCGCCAGGCACGATCCGGGCCTCCAGCTCCTGCAGCGGATTCGTGACGAGGCTCACCGCTTTGCGCTTACGTTGCACCGCCAGAAACGGGAGACCCGCGCTTTTGCATCGATCTTCGATACCCTCGAGGGGATCGGGCCCTCGCGCAGGGGCGCTATTCTCCGGCACTTCGGTTCGGCCGATCGCTTCCTCGCCGCGTCGCAGGAGGATCTCGAAGCCGTCCCGGGGCTGCCCGCGAAGACGGCGCGCTCGGTGTACGGGCA
>JBAXFL010000021.1:0-39573 GCA_037139935.1 Thermoleophilia bacterium
GCACGTCGAGAGCGAGCGACTGCATCTCCTTCAGGAGCACCTTGAACGACTCGGGAATCGACGGCTCGGCGATGTTCTCGCCCTTGACGATCGCCTCGTACGCCTTGACGCGGCCGATCGTGTCATCGGACTTGATTGTGAGCATCTCCTGCAGCGTGTACGCGGCACCGTATGCCTCGAGCGCCCACACCTCCATCTCGCCGAACCTCTGCCCGCCGAACTGCGCCTTGCCGCCCAGCGGCTGCTGGGTGACGAGCGAGTAAGGGCCCGTCGAACGAGCATGGATCTTGTCGTCTACGAGATGGAGCAGCTTCAGGATGTACATGTAACCGACCGTGACCTTCTGTTCGAACGGCTCTCCCGTCTTGCCGTTGAAGAGCTGCACCTTGCCGGAAGCCTTGCGGCCGGCAGGGCGCGAGTGATCGACGTTCATCTTGATCGGTAGGTCTGTCGTTTCGGCCCACTCGACGAGCGCAGCGTCAACGTCGGCCTCGGTGGCACCGTCGAAGACGGGCGTCGCGACCGGATGCGGCTTCGGTCCGTTGATCGAAGCGCGAGGGTTGATGCCGATCGGGGTGTCGGACTCGGCAAAGATCCCATGCGCGGCGGCCCAACCAAGGTGTGTTTCGAGGATCTGGCCGATATTCATCCGGCTCGGCACGCCGAGCGGGTTGAGTACGACGTCCACCGGCCGGCCATCCTCGAGGAACGGCATGTCCTCCTCGGGAACGATCTTGGAGATGACGCCCTTGTTGCCGTGGCGGCCAGCGAGCTTGTCGCCCTCGGAGATTTTCCGTTTCTTGGCGACGAACACCCGCACGAGCTCGTTGACGCCAGGCGACAGATCGTCGCCGGCGTCGCGCGAGAACGTCTTCACGCCCATCACCTTGCCGCCCTCGCCGTGGGGCACCTTGAGCGACGTATCGCGCACCTCACGCGCCTTCTCCTTGAAGATTGCGCGGATCAGCTTCTCTTCCGCTGTCAGTTCGGTCTCACCCTTCGGCGTCACCTTGCCGACGAGGAGGTCGCCAGAGCTGACCTCGGCCCCGATCCGCACGACTCCGCGCTCGTCGAGATTCGCAAGCGACTCCTCGGAGCGGTTCGGAATGTCGCGCGTCAACTCCTCATCGCCGAGCTTTGTCGTCCGAGCGTCGATCTCGTACTCGTGGATGTGAATCGAGCTGAGCACGTCGTCCTTGACGAGGCGCTCCGACAGTACGATCGCGTCCTCGAAGTTATAGCCCTCGAACGGCATGAAGGCGACCAGCAGGTTCGCGCCGAGAGCCAACTCGCCGCCGTCGGTAGACGAGCCGTCCGCGAGGACGGTTCCCTCCTGCACTTTGTCACCGAGCTTTACAACCGGCTTCTGGTGGATCAACGTGCCCTGGTTCGACCGCATGAACTTCGTGAGGTTGTACTCCTCACGCGTGCCTTTACCCTCGACGACGATCGTCTCTGCATCGACGTCGATCACCGAACCCGCGGTGCGGGACAGCACGACGTCGCCGGTGTCGATCGCAGCGCGGTACTCGACTCCGGTGCCGACGAGTGGCGCCTGGGCGATCATCAGCGGTACCGCCTGCCGCTGCATGTTCGCACCCATCAGGGCGCGGTTTGCATCGTTGTGCTCGAGGAACGGGATCAGCGCCGTCGCCACCGAGACGATCTGCGACGCCGACACGTCCATGTACTCGACATCCTTCGGCGCCACCATCACGGCCTCGCCCTCGCGCGAGCGGCAGAGCACCTGCTCGTGGACGAACTTTCCTGTCCTCTCATCCACCTGCTCCGACGCCTGGGCGATCGTGAAGAGGGCCTCTTGCGACGCATCGAGATAGACGATCTCGTCGGTCACCTTGCCGCCCTTGACGATCCGATAGGGCGTCTGGATAAACCCGAACTGCGAGACCGTTGCCATCGACGCGAGCGACCCGATCAGGCCGATGTTCGGCCCCTCCGGTGTCTCGATCGGGCACATGCGGCCGTAGTGGGTCTGGTGCACGTCGCGTACCTCGATCGGAGCGCGCTCACGTGTGAGCCCACCCGCACCGAGCGCGCTGAGACGGCGACGATGGGTGAGGCCGGCCAGCGTGTTTGTCTGATCCATGAACTGCGACAGCTGCGACGAACCGAAGAACTCCTTCAACGCAGCTACGACCGGACGGATGTTGATGATCGTCTGCGGCGTGATCGTGTCAACGTCCTCGGTGGTCATCCGCTCGCGGACAACCCGCTCCATCCGATAGAGGCCGACGCGGAACGCCTCCTGAATCAGCTCGCCCGTCGTTCGCAGGCGACGGTTGCCGAAGTGCTCGTACTCGTCGAGCTCGGAGCGGATCGGATCACGGTTCATCTGTGCGGCGTCGGCTGCAAAGTCCTTCGAGTCCTCGGGCACACCCAGGTTCGTCGGCAACGCCACGAGCCGACGGACGAGCGCGAGGATATCCTCGGTCGTCAGCACGCGCGTGCCTTCCGGCACAGCGACACCGAGACGCTGGTTCAGCTTGTAGCGGCCTACCTTCGTGAGGTCGTAGCGCTTCGGATCGAAGAACAGCGACCGCAGAAGATTGCGTGCGTTGTCCAGCGTTGGCGGCTCGCCGGGGCGCTGCTTCTTGAAGACCTCGATCAACGCCTCTTCCTCGCGCGTCGTCGTGTCCTTCTCGAGGGTGTTCTGGATGTAGACGGAGCCGCCGAAGAGGGCGAGGATCTTCTCGTTCGTGCTCGTGTCGAGCTCGAAGCCCGTCGTCGGATCCTCGAGCGGAAGGGCCCGGAGGAGCGTTGTGATCGGGAGCTTCCGCTTCCGGTCGATGCGGGCGTAGGCAACGCCCTTCTTGTCGATCTCGAGCTCGAGCCACGAGCCGCGTGACGGCATCAGGTTCGCGATGAATGCCTGCTTGGTGGCGTCCTTGGGCTCCATCAGGTACGCGCCAGGCGAGCGGACGAGCTGCGTCACGATCACGCGCTCGGTACCGTTGATGATGAACGTCCCGACACCGGTCATCATCGGGAAGTCGCCCATGAAGACCCGCTGTTCGCGCATCTCGCCCGTCTCGCGGTTGACGAACCGCACCGTCATGGTCAACGGGGCCTGGTAGGTCATATCCTTCTCGCGACACTCGTTGATCGTGTTCGGCGGCTCACCGAAGGCGTAGTCATCGAACTCGACGGCGAGTGTGCCGGTGTAATCCTCGATCGGCGAGATGTCGGCGATCGTTTCGCGAAGACCCTCGTTCAAAAACCAGTCAAACGAGGTCTTCTGAATGTCGATCAGGTTGGGGAGATCGAGGACATGCTTCAGACGTGAAAAGCTCTTACGCGCACGCGGCGCAACAGATGTGCTGCTCAAGATGCGACAGCCTCCCTTGACGGCATACATTGAAGGAGCGAGAAAGCTCGGGACGGGACGATAGAGAATCGGGGACGCAAATATGCCACCGCAACCGCCGAGAGGCGACGTCGGCGGAACTACCGTCCGAGACTATAGCGTAAAGCGGCTACAGGACGACGGTGCATGTGATGACGTCGAGCCGCCGACGTCGCCGGGCCCGTCCGCCTTCCACGCGTGTGGAAGGCGGACGATCCGGCCTGGCGAATCCGCGCGGGGCGCCTACTTGAGCTCGACGCTCGCTCCGGCTTCCTCGAGCTCTGCCTTGAGCTTCTCGGCCTCGTCCTTCGTAACGCCCTCCTTGACCGGGCCGGGCGCTGCATCGACGACGTCCTTCGCCTCCTTCAGACCGAGGCCGGTGATCGCCCGCACGACCTTGATCACCTGGATCTTCTTGTCGCCGACCGCCGTGAGAACGACGGCGAACGAGTCCTGCTCCTCGGCGGCACCACCGTCACCGCCACCCCCTGTTGCGGCCGCAGCAGCGGCCGCAACCGGGGCTGCAGCAGTGACGCCCCACTCCTCCTCGATCGCGTTCTTCAACTCGACGAGCTCGAGCACGGTCATCTTGCCGAGCGTCTCGAGCACCTTTGCCGTATCCGTAGCCATGTGGTGTTTCCTCTCACGTCTGTGGTTTGTGATGGAGGCGGGCGGGATCGCTCCCGCCCCTACGCCTCCGGGGTTTCTGTCTCTGCCTCGGCCACCGGTTCAGCGGCTGCCTCCGCGACGTTCTCGGTGATCGTTTCCGTGACTGCCTCAACGACCGGTTCATCCGCCACAGCCTCCTCGGCTGCGACCTCGACGGTTGGCACCTCCGCCGCAGGACTGACGTCCTCGACTGCTTCGGCACCACCGAGCTGCGTGATTCTGGCGTCGATCAGACCCACCAGATTCCGCAGGGGTGCGTTCAACACCGCAACGAGCTGGCTCAGTGGGGCAACGATCACGCCGACGAGCTGCGCCTTCAGGACATCGAGCGGCGGCAGCTCCGCGAGGCTCTCGATATCGGCTGCGCTGATCGGAGTACCCGACAGCACACCCCCGCGCAGCGTGAGGATATTCGTCCGCTTGGCCGTGTCGCTGAGCGCCTTCGCGACCGCGACCGGATTACCGTCCGCTGCCACGAATGCAATAGCCGTAGGGCCCTCCAGAAGAGCCAGCAACGCCTCGGCACCCGCTGCCTCGGCGGCACGCCGTGTGAGCGTATTCTTGACCACGCTCAATCGGGCACCGTGGCTCAACAACTCGACCCGCAGGCTTGCGAGCTGGCTGTTCGTGAGACCACGATAGTCGGCCACGAGCAGCACATCCGCCGACCGAAGTCGCTCGGTCAGATCCTCGATCAACCTCTCCTTGTCTGCTTTCTGCATCTTTCACCTCCTCTCGAACATCGAGCCCGCACGGAGGCGGGCTCGAGCGAGTGACGGTGTTGCAGTCATTCGTGCGAGGCCACCTCGGCCGGGCTTCTGCGCTGTGTTGGCTGGCGCCGTCTCGCGGCCGCCATGTGACAAAAAATCGTGTCACATGGCTTTGGCGATTCGGCGCGAGCTAGCACAAGGCTGCCGGCTGTCTTCGGCGACGGGCATGTCAGGTAGTCGTCAACGGGCAAGGCAACGGCCTCACCCCGTCAGGGCTGCTGCCTCCTCGAGTTCCTCGACGATCCCGCGCGTGCGCGACGGATCGATGTGCAGGCCCGGGCCCATCGTGGACGTCAGCGTGATGCCCTTGATATAGCGCCCCTTGGACGAGGCCGGCTTCGCACGAACGATCTCGTCCACGAGCGCGGCATAGTTCTCGACGAGCGCCCGCTCGCCGAAGCTCTTCTTGCCGATCGCGACGTGCACGTTCGCACCACGGTCGGTGCGGTACTCGAGCTTGCCTGCCTTCGCATCCGAGACGGCCTTCGCAATGTCGAAGGTGACCGTGCCTGTCTTCGGGTTGGGCATCAACCCACGCGGCCCGAGGACACGGCCGAGCTTGCCGACGTTGCCCATCTGATCGGGTGTGGCGATGGCCACGTCGAAGTCCACGAAGCCACCCTCGATCCGGGCAGCGAGATCGGCCGCACCGACGACGTCGGCACCTGCCTCCTCTGCCTCGCGGGCCTTGTCACCCTCGGCGAAGACGGCAACTCTCGTCGTCCGGCCGGTGCCGTGCGGCAACATCAGAGTTCCGCGCAGCTGTTCATCAGCGTGGCGGACGTTCAGGCCGAGAAGGAAATGCACTTCGACGGTCTCGTCGAACTTCGCGCCCTCGATCTCCTTGAGGATCCTGATCGCCTCGACCGGCGTGTAGAGATTCTCTCGATCGATCTTTGCACGGGCTGCTGCATACCGCTTTCCGTGACCGCTCACGCCTCCACCTCCACGCCCATCGACCGGGCGGTGCCGGCGATCACCTTCATCGCCTGCTCGATGTCGTTGGCGTTCAGATCTGGCATCTTCGTCTCGGCGATCGAGCGGAGTTGCGCCTGCGAAAGCTTGCCGACCTTGACCCGGTTCGGCTCTGCCGAGCCCGACGTGAGGCTGAGCACTTCCTTGATCAGGACTGCCGCAGGCGGCGTCTTCGTGATGAAGGTGAACGAACGATCCTCGAACACCGTGATCTCGACCGGGATGATCCGGCCGTTCTCATGGGCGGTCTGGGCGTTGAACGCCTTGGTGAACTCGACGATGTTGACACCGTGCTGGCCGAGTGCGGGACCAACGGGCGGAGCCGGGTTGGCCTGGCCACCCGGAATCTGAAGCTTGATGAGTGTGAGAACTTTTTTTGCCATATGCGTGAGTGCAGTCGGGGCTGCGCGCCCCTCCTCCCGTCTTGTCGATTACGTACGAATCGTAGGGGCGGAACCTGTCCCGCCCCTCCGTTGAATCAGTCGATCTTCTTGACCTGGTCGAAGGTGAGCTCGACCGGTACCTGGCGCTCGAAGATGTCAACGAGCACCTTGAGCTTCTGCGCTTCGGGATTGACGTCAACGATCTCGCCGTCGAAGTCGGAGAGCGGCCCCGAGGTGACCTTGACCGATTCGCCGAGCACGAACTGCGCCTGCGACTTCGCTGCTGGCCCACCGCCGGCACCCGCCGTGTGCAAGATACGGTCTACCTCGCCCTGGGAAAGCGGCACGGGCTTTGCACCTGCACCGACGAATCCGGTCACGCCGGGCGTCCCCTTGACGACGATCCACGCCTCGTCGCTCAGATCCATGTTGACAAGGACGTAGCCCGGCAACACGCGCTTCTCGGTCTGCACCTTCTGGCCGTCCTTCGTCTCGATCACCTGCTCGGTCGGTACGACGACGCGTCGAAAACGCGGCGACTGGTTCAGGGAAACGATCCGGTGCTCGAGGTTCGTCTTGACCTTTTTTTCGTGCCCGGAATAGGTGTTGATCACGTACCAGAGAAACATGGTTGCCTCACTGCCCGAGAAGGACGTCGCGGACGAAGGGCCGAACCAACTGGTCGACCCCCCAGAGATACGAGCCGACGATGGCGACGGCGATGATGACGGCGACCGTGCCCTGGATTACCTGGGCGCGGTTGGGCCAGTCCACCTTGTGCAGCTCGGCCCAGGACTCGCCGAGGAAACCGCCGCGCCGCCGGGACTCGTGCTCGACGGGGACGGCTGACCCACCGCCGCCCGCTGCTGCGGGCTGTGGGAGGCTGCGAGGCTCGCTCGGCTCCTGGTCTCCCGCAGCCCGGCGCGCATCGCGCCTCTGCCTCCGGGTGTCATCGGCCACTAGCGGGTCTCCCTATGAATCGTGTGCGAACCGCACCAGCGGCAGTACTTCTTGAACTCGACCCGGTCGGGCGAGTTTCGCTTGGACTTTTCCGTCTGATAGTTCCGTCGCTTGCAGTCGATGCAGGCGAGCGTGATTGCGACTCTGACTCCGGTTGCCATGGCTTCTTCTCGTGTTGTAGGAAAGGACGTGCGAGGTAGCGGCGGTAGGACTCGAACCTACGACACGCGGATTATGATTCCGCTGCTCTAACCAACTGAGCTACGCCGCCGAGTAGCTACCAACTCTAGCAGCGCAGAGTAGCAGTGGCTCGGAGACGCAGGCACCGACCCGGTGAGGGGTAGGGGCCACTTGCGCAGGCCGCCATACACTAGCGCAGATTAGTGAGTTGCCCGCTGTCCAGTGGGAGCACCGTCCGCACGTCGGTCCGACGCCCACGCGTGCGGGGTCAGGGGAGGAGCACGACCTTGCCGAACCCGGCTCCCTCTTGGAGGCGCCTGAACGCGGCGTGCGCGTCGGAGAGCGCGAACTCCGAGTCTACGAGCGGCTTGACACCCGTCTGCTCGAGGAAGGCGCACATCTCCCCGAACTCCGCTCGCGTCCCCATCGACGAGCCCAAAACGGCAAGTTGCCTCCAGAAGATCCGGGCCAGGTCGGCCGAGGGATCCGGCCCACTCGTTGCCCCGGCAACGACCACCGTGCCTCCCGTGCGCAGAGACTTCAACGAGTGATCCCACGTCGCCTTGCCGACCGAGTCGAGCACGGCATCCACGCGCTTCGGCAGACGACTGCCCGGCGCGAAGGCACCGGCTGCACCGAGTTCGAGCGCACGAGCCCGTTTCTCCTCGCTGCGACTCGTCACATAGACGACAAGCCCCGCGGCCCGTCCGAGCAGCAGGGCAGCAGTCGAAACGCCTCCGCCTGCACCCTGGATGAGAACCGACTGGCCGGGTCGGAGCGCCGCCCGACTGAAGAGCATCCGGTAGGCGGTCAGGTACGCGGTCGGGAGACATGCCGCCTCGGCAAAGGAGAGCGCCGCAGGCTTGGGCACGAGATTCCGTGACGGGGCAGCAACCCTCTGGGCGAGCGTGCCGGGAACGCCCCGCTCGGAGAAGATATGGAAGTCGGCCGCGAGCGTCTCGTCCTCCCCGGAATCCGGGTTCCCGAGGCCGGCATAGATCACAACCTCTCTGCCGTCGGTCGTCACGCCCGCGGCGTCCGATCCGAGGACGACGGGAACCCCGTCCTCGCTCAGTCCGACCCCACGAAGGCTGAAGAGGTCGTGATGGTTCAGAGCAGCGGCACGAACCTCGACGACCTCCCATCCCGCTGGAGGAGACGGCTCTGATACCTCGGTGACGTCGAGCCCGGAGAGGGGATCGTCGGGCGAGATCCTGACACAGACCGCTGCGAGCAACGCATAACCTCCGTGGGACACCATGGCTACCGGCGACGGCCGGAAGCTCCGGCAGAGTCGCGAGCGTACCGGTGCGGTGGCCCTCCCTGTCGCGTACGCTGGAGCGCATGCGCGCGGTTGTCTTCACGGGGGCCGGCGGGAACGAGGTCATCGAGGTTGTGGAGCGGCCGGATCCCGTCCCGACCGGAGACGACCTGCTCATCGCCGTGCGGTACGCGGGACTGAATCCCGCCGACCTCGCCCAGCGCGAGGGCCGCTATCCCGCTCCCCCCGGCTCACCGCCTGACGTTCCCGGTATCGAGGTGTCGGGAACCGTGATCGCCCGTGGGCCGACGGCGCTCCGATTCGCCGTGGGCTCCCGGGTCTTTGGCATCGTCGGAGGCGGTGGGTTCGCAGACCGGGTTCTCGTCCATGAGCTCCATGTCACCGGTGTACCGGAGCAGCTCGACGAACTCGCCGCCGCAGCCGTGCCGGAGGTATTCGTGACCGCTCACGACGCCGTGATGATGCAGGCCCACCTTCGGCCCGGCGAGCTTCTCGTCGTCAACGGCGCAAACGGCGGGGTCGGTACGGCAGCCGTGCAGATCGCGTCGGTGGCGGGCGCCCGCGTACTCGCAACCGTTCGCAGCGAAGCGCTGCGCGATGACGTGGCCCGGCTCGGAGCAACCGTAATCGGGCCCGAGGAACTCGTTGAAAGGGCCGTTGCCGAGGGTGGCGCCGACGTCATTCTCGAGCTCGTCGGCGCACCGAACCTCGGCCCCGACCTCCGCGCCCTCGCCGTCCGGGGGCGTATCGTGATCGTCGGCACAGGCGCCGGAACCGAGGCTCCACTCGACCTGAGGAAGCTGATGGGGCGACGCGCGCAGATCATGGGCACCACCCTGCGGGCCCGACCGCTCGAGGAGAAGGCCCTTGCAGTCCAGGCTTTTGCCCGCGAAGTCGTGCCGCACCTCGCGGCCGGGCGCATCACTTCGCTCATCGACCGGGTCTTCCCGGCGAGCGACGTCGCCACGGCGTTCGACCGACTGGAGTCGCCCGGCAAGCTCGGCAAGGTTTTGCTCGACTTCGATACAGCGAGCCGTTCCTGATCGAGAAGTAGAACCTCTTTCGCTACGCTTTCTTCGATATAATCGTGGATAGTCCCGTCTCCAGAACCTGCATCGCCACCGAACTCGAGCGGGTGCGCCTGGCGACAGAAGCACTGATTGAACCGCTTGGCGATACGGTGCTCCGCCAGCAGGTTTCACCGCTGCAGTCACCGCTCGTCTGGGACTACGCGCACATCGCATACTTCGAGGAGCTCTGGCTGTCACGGCAGGTCGGCGGTGGCGAACCGATCGCCACGGGTCATGACGACATCTACGACGCCTTCCAGCACGAGCGGGACGGACGCGCCGACCTACCTCTCCTCGATCCTTCGGCAGCGCGGGCCTACACCGCCGAAGTCCGCGAACGGACGCTCGAGGTGCTGGCGGAGATCGATCTGGAAAGCGAAGATCCGCTCCTGCGTGACGGCTACGTGTTCGGGATGGTGCTCCAACACGAGACGCAGCACCAGGAGACGCTGCTGCAGACGCTCGCGCTCAGGGACGAGGCCTACCCCCTGCCCGAGCGCGTGCGGACGACAGCTCCGGTGGGGCCCGAGGACGTGTCCGTTCCGGCGGGGCCTTTCATCCTCGGCACGTCCGAGCACCCCTGGGCCTACGACAACGAGCGGCAGGCTCACGAGGTCGTGCTCGACGGGTTCCGGATCGACAGGCTGCCCGTGACGAACGCTCGCTATCTCGAGTTTGTCGAGGATCAGGGCTACGACGAGGAGAGCCACTGGAGCGAGCATGGCTGGGCCTGGCGCCTCGCAGAGAAGGCGACGCTCCCACACGGCTGGCGTGTCAGCGCCGGCGAGAGAGCACGTCTCCGGTTCGGTCACCTGGAGCCACTCCTGCCAGACGAGCCGGTGCAGCACGTCTCGTTCTTCGAGGCGGAGGCCTTTGCGCGCTGGGCAGGGAAGCGGCTTCCCACAGAGGAGGAGTGGGAGAAGGCTGCCCGATGGAGCCCCGACGGAGAGACGCACACCGCACGTTTCGCCAACAACGGCGACAGCCCGGAGGCGAACCTGGGGGGCGCGAGCTTCGGCCCCCTTCCGGCAACGCCCGGCAGCGCAACCGCCTGCGGCGCGCTACAGCTCATGGGCGATGTCTGGGAATGGACGTCCTCGCACTTCCTTCCCTACCCGGGCTTCAGGTCTTTCCCCTACCCCGAGTATTCCGAGGTGTTCTTCGGCAAGGCATTCAGGGTGCTGCGTGGCGGCTCGTGGGCATCGGATCCGCTGGTGGCGCGTCCGACTGCACGCAACTGGGACTACCCCCAGCGCCGCCAGATCTTTGCTGGCTTCCGGTGCGTGAGTGATGCCTGAGCTGACGTCAACCGCTCCACGTGTTCTGATCGACGTTCTCTTCGGAGCCGACGACCGCCGTACGGCGCTTCTCGACGAGGTGTTCTGGAGCCTGCGGGAGAAGCCAAAGCAGCTCTCGCCCCGGTGGCTGTACGACGAGCGAGGGTCAGAGCTCTTCGACGAGATAACCCGTCTGCCGGAGTACTACCCGACCCGCACCGAACGGATGATCCTCGAGGGCTGCGCTGCCGAAGTCGCCGAGGTGACGAGGGCAACGACACTCGTCGAGCTCGGTTCGGGTACCTCCGAGAAGACGACTCTGCTCCTCGATGCGCTCCAGGCGGTCGGCACGCTGGCCGTATTTGCCCCCGTTGATGTCAGCGAGGAGATACTCGTCAAGAGCGCCGGCGTGATAGCGGCACGCTATGAGGGCATTGGCGTCGAGGCGGTCGTAGGGGACTTCGAGAAGCACCTGCACTCGATCCCACCGGGCTCCCCCCGGCTACTCGCGTTTCTCGGAAGCACGATCGGGAACCTCGACCCTGCACGCCGTGCTCTCTTTCTGCGTACCGTCTCCGAGACGCTTGCAGCCGATGATCGTTTCCTGCTCGGAATCGACCTCGTCAAGAGCCCGAAGCGCATCGAAGCGGCATACAACGACTCGGCAGGCATCACCGAGGCGTTCGTTCGTAATGCTCTGACGGTACTCGATCGCGAGCTCGGTTCGCGCTTCGACGCCGAGGGTTTCTCGTTCGAAGCGCGCTGGGATGCAGAGAACGAGTGGGTAGAACTGGGCCTGCGTTCGCTGCGGGAGCAGACGATCGCACTACCCGTACTCGATACGGAGATCTCGTTCGGGGACGGCGAACTGCTGCGCATCGAGGTGAGCTCGAAGTTCCGGCGCGAGGGGATCGAGGCAGAGCTTGCCACGGCAGGCCTGACCATCGAACGCTGGTGGACGGATCCGGACGGAGAGTTCGGCCTCCTGCTCGCGGCGTCGGCCGTCAGCTCCAGCGAAAACCCGTAACTCCGGCGACGGGGGCGAGAGGGCTCGGCGGGAGTTTCGTTCCAGGCCCGGCATCGTTGTAGCCCGGCGGCGCAAGGTCGTTGGGGGCGGTCGGGTAGAACAGGGATGCCAGGATCTGCGCCTGACCCCGGCCCGGCCCGATCTCCGACTGACCGCCGCCGTAGACGGGTATCGCGCATCTTGCGCAATGCTCGAGCAGGGAGAGAACGCCCTGGATCGAACCGATGCGGGCAGGCTTGACGTTCACCGCCCCGGCTTCAACTGGGACATCGTCCACCGAACCGACCGGCTCGTCCCAGGCGATGCGCGCCCGATGGGCGGCGAGCACTCGGGCAGTCGCAGGAGTCAGGCCGGGATCCTCGAGCCAGACGGTGGGAAACAGGCGGGAAACACGCTCGTAGAGAGCGGGATCGGGCTCGAGATAGACCGAGCTTCCCGGCGACGTCCCCTTGAGATCGAGAGTCGCCACGGCGCCACTCGCTGCGATAGTGGAGGCGACCGCCTCCGTCCAGCCCGACGTGACGTCGAGCTTGAACGACAGGCCCGGAAAGCGTCGCAGGAGGTCGAGAAAATCCTCGTTCCCATCCACCTTCCGCGAGACGACGAAGTGGAGTGGCGAAGGAGTACGGCCGAGAGCCTCCGCAATACCGATACCGCCCTGGCACAGGGCCAGGTCGAGCGCGGCTGCCTCTATCGCCCAGAAGCGATACCGGTGCACAGCCTCCCATCGCGGTGGTGCTGCGGTGAGCTTGCAGTCCCGGAGCAGAGCCGTCACGTCGCCGACTGTCTGTGCCGCATACAACCCCTCCGGGAGGCCTGCATCGAGAAGAGCACGCCGGTCTGCGACGTCGAAGGTCACGTCCTCCCCACGCCCCTCCTCGCCTCGCCCGCAGAGACGGACGAGGTTCGACCGTCGAACCCCGTCGGCGACCACGCGCTCGAGAGGAACGATCTCGGCGGCCTCGATCCGAACCGGCAGAGCATGAAGACGGTCGGGCATGGGGGTCAACGCTACCCGCCGGCCTGACTGCAGGCCTCCACTCGTCTCGCCTGACCGGTGTGGGCTCGACTCCCTGCCTGTCGGGAGAGGGCGAGGTTGCCGGTCGGGAGGCCGAGCCTCAGCCAGCGTAGGCGCCCGGCGTCGAACGGGAGCCGCGGAGAACTCCCTTCCGGTCGCGGGGCACCGCATTGGAGAGGCTCCCGACAGGGACACCTGCCGGAGCATCGGCCCAGCGAAATGCCGGGGCCGGGGCCGCGCGGGCCGAGAGAGCCTCCGCGGACGCCGGCGTGAGAGCGTAGTCGCCGCTCTCCGGTGAGGCCAGCACGGGACGCACGCTGTTGACGCGGTTCTCGGTTCGATAGCGGGTGTCGTTGCACGTGGGGTTCTCGTCGCGGCAACCGGCGTCGCCGCCCAGGCCGCTCGGATGACCGCGGGGGCCGTCCCAGACAACGTTGCCGCGGAAGCGAAGGTCGGCGTCGAAGCGGGCGGGGACAGGGACATTCGAACCGGCCTGCCACTCCCCCGCATAGGGCCGCGCTACGGCGATGTGCATGTACCTGCTCTGCGTGCCCGGCGGGTTGAAGATGAGGTTGTCGTAGACGTAGACGTGGTTATTCGGAATCCGCACGTAATTCTCGCCGTCGTCCACCCTCGTCGTACCAAATCCCTGCCGGGCGAGCCACGCCGCACAGCGGCTGCGTCCGTCGTCGCCTGGCCGGCCATCGCAGGAGCGGTGGCCGGCGACGAACTCGAGCAGATGATCGCGTGTGCCGACCCGGTAGAGGGTGTTGTGCGCGAGGAGCACCGCGTAGCCACCGTTGACGCCGAGCCCTGCACCCTCCACGTCGTGGACGACGTTGTTCGTCACCTTGACGTCATAGGCCTCGTACTGCAGCCACGGCCAGGTCATGAACTGGAATCCCGTTCCCTGGCCTGCGCTGAAGCCACCCGTGCCGCAGTCGTAGATCTCGTTGCCACTCACCCTGACGGAGGCAGAGCCGCCCTTGACGTAGGCGCACCAGTCGTTGCTGTCGTGGATCCTGTTGGAGAGGATCGTGGCGTACTGCACGGCCACGAAGTCAACCGCGTTGTCGGAGGCCCCGGAGATGTCGTTCGACTCGAGATAGACGTGCTGTGACTGGTTGACCTTGAGCAGGTCGCCGACCTTCCCACTTGCACGCGGCGCACCGCGGACGACGCTGTCGCGCAGCAGGAAATGGTCGCATTTCTCGCAGTGCAGAGCATCGCCGATCGACGATGCAAAGCGCAGGCCAAGGAGATAGAGGTATCGCGTGTCGTAGATGTTGGCCGCGGAAAGTGTGACCGTGCCAGAGCCGTCGGCGGCCTCGATCAGGATCGGGAACCGGTAGGTGCCATAGCGCGACTCGAAGTAGTTTGGCACCCCGGCGGCTGCGAGCGTGCCCGGAGTGATCCGGATCCGGTACCCCGTTCCCGTCAGGACACGCCCACGGGGGATCCTCAGCCACGCTGCAGCAAGAGTGCGAAGTGCCTGCCGCCGCGTCCTGCCGCTGCGACCGTCATTGCCGCTACGGGGATCGACCCAGATCGAGCGCAACACAGGTGAGCCGATCTCGTAGGGCGCGGATACCGGCGGCAGCGCTGTAGCCCGGGCGACGCGCCCGACGTCTCCTGCCGTGGCAGCCGTCACCTGAGCGCACGAGACGAGGGCCACGGTGACGGCCGCGGCCGAGATACCGCAGGTGACAACGGCCACACGCAGGAGAGTCTCGCGGGGCCGGCACCGCTGCCGCGCGGAGGAGAGGAGCAGCGATTGTCTCCTCATCCTCGACGCACCACGGCGGAGAGGCCAGAGGCTACGAGGAAGAATCCTGCGGCGACGAGAACGATCGTGCCTCCCGGTGGCAGGTTCGCGGAGTAGGCGATCCACAGTCCGGCGATCACCGCACAGACGCCAAACACCATCGAGAGGGCGAAGGTCGAGCGGAGGCTCCAGGCGACGCGGTTTGCGGCGATCACCGGGAGAACCATGAGAGCCGCGATCAGGAGGATCCCGACGATGCGCATCGAGACCGCAACGGTGAGGGCCGCCAGCACCGCGACAACGACGTTGAGCCGGATCACCGGAACGCCCGCCACGCGACTCCCTTCACCGTCGAGCACCGTTGCGACGAGGCCGCGAAAGAGAATCGCGATCGTGGTCAAGGCTCCGACACCGAGCACGAGCACCGTCAGGAAGTCGGCACGCGTGACCGTGAGGATCGAGCCAAACAGGAACTGGAAGAGGTTGACGTTGAGCGCGCCTGCCTTCGAGATGAGTACGACACCGGCAGCGATACCCGTGTAGAAGACGAGGGCAAGAGCCTGGTCGCCGGCGGCTCCGCGACGCGTACGCAACCACTCGATTGCGAGAGCACCGATCACCGCCGCGACGAGCGCGGTCAGCACCGGCGAGATGCCGAGGAGGTACCCCACCGCGACACCGGCGAACGCGACGTGCCCGAGGCCGTCGCCGACGAGCGAGGCCTGCCGCTCGACGAGGAAGAATCCGACGGCGGGAGCCAGCAGTCCGACGATCACCCCGGTCGCGAGGGCAAGCCGCATGAACTCGAGCTCAAGCATGCGTGTGAGAGGGGTCGTGCCACACACCCGGGAGGCCGCCCGGAGGTCCGTCGTAGACGATGCCTCCACGTACGAGGACGATCCGGTCAACGACGTGCTCGACCGCACCGAACTCGTGGGAGACGTAGAGAATCGTCACCCCGAACTGCGTGCGTAACTCCTCGAGCAGAACGCCGAGTGAATCCTGTGACTCCGCGTCTACCCCGGTGGTCGGCTCGTCCAGCGCAAGCAGCGTCGGCTCGGACGCGAGGGCCTTGGCGATCAGCGCCCGCTGCTGCATCCCACCGGAGAGCGTCCTCAGGGGTGAGTCAGCGCGGTCAATGAGCCCGACCGTCTCGATCGCGCGCGTCACCGCCTCACGGTCGGAGCGGCGCAGCGGCCCCCAGATGCCCGCCGAGGTGAGGCGCCCCGTCGAAACAACCTCACGCACCGTCACGGGTGCCTCGCCGATGACGCGGGCACGCTGGGGGAGATAGCCGATCCGCGCGCCGTCCGCGCTCTTGCCACCCACGTTCCCGAAGACGCGCACCGATCCCGCTGTGGGGCGTTCGAGGCCGAGCACGAGTCGGAGAAGGGTCGTCTTGCCTCCGCCGTTCGGTCCCGCTATCGCCACGAACTCCCCGGCGCAGACCTCGAGCGACACATCCTCGAGCACCCGAATGCCCGCCCGATAGGCAAACGAGACACCCTCGAGCTCAACGACGGGGATCAGCTCTGGCATCCGAGGGCCTTCTCCAGAACTGCGAGGTTCGAACGCATGACGGAGAAGTAGTCCGCCCCGGCGGAGACCTCGTCATCGGTCAGCCCTTCCAACGGGTTCAACGCCGCAGTCTCGGCCCCCGCCTCACGCGCAACCGTCTGCGCGAGCTTCGGTGAGACCAGCGTCTCGAAGAACACCGTTGTCGCGCCGGATGCCTCGACGAGGTGGATGAGGCTGGCAAGGTCGTGGGCCGACGGTTCGGCCTCGGGAGAGAGCCCCTCGAGCGGAACCTGTTCGAGACCGTATCGAGCTGCGAGATACCCGAAGGCCGCATGGCTCGTGACGATCTGGCGACGCCGGCAGGTCGCGAGCCCTCGCCGGAACTCGGCATCGAGCCGCTCGACCCTGCCGGCAAGACGCTCGGCTCCCACCCTGTTGTGCAGCGCAGCCCCGACCGTGCGCACCATGGTGGCGTACCGAACCGGATCGAGCCACACGTGCGGGTCGAGGGTCTCCGCCCGGGCCTCGTCACGACCGGGTCGGAGCGCCTGATCTGCGAGAAGGTCTATCGAACGCCCGTCTCGCTGCTCCACGGCGGTCTCGAGTCCCGGCATGAACCCCTCGCCGAGATAGAGAACGAGCGCGGCGCCGTGCACGTCGCGCACGTCGCCCGGCGTCAGTTCGAGGTCATGCGGCTCCACACCGGCCGGGGTGAGGTTACGGACGTCGAAGTCCTGTGCGGCAATCTGCTCGACGGCGTAGGCAATCGGGTAGAACGCCGTCACGACGCTCGCGTTCGCGCTGACGCCGTTTGTGGTCGAGCCACACCCGGCGAGAGGGACGGACGCCGCTGCGAGCACGGCACAGACGCAACTAAAGAGAATGATTCTCAAAAGCATCACCGTAGCCTAGCAGCTAGTGAGAATCGGTATCATCTAGTCATGTCTGGACATCATGCGGGCTGGAGTGGCCGTGCGCTCGAGAGCCTCCAGGCGGAGGGGCTCCGCAACGGGGGCTCCCGCCGAGCCGTGGTCGAGCATCTCGGCGCCCAGCCGTGCTGCCATTCGGCGCAGGAGATCTTCGACGACATCCGCAGTCAGGGCAAGCGCATCGGGATTGCGAGCGTCTATCGCGCCCTCGAGCAACTCGTCGAGCTCGACCTCGTGCAACGTGTCGAGCTCGGTGACGGGATTGCGCGGTTCGAGCCCGCCCACGCGGGCGGAGAACATCACCATCACCTCGTTTGTGACGACTGCGGCAGGATCGAGCCGTTCTCCGACCCCGGGCTCGAGAGGGCGCTCACAGCGGTCGCAGAACGACTCCACTGCGGGATGCGGTCCCACGAGATCATCCTCCACGGCAGCTGCGCTGCCTGCCTGCCCGCCGCGCTCTAGCCGGGAGGCACAGGCGGATCGAGTGGTGCAGCGCTCGCCGTGTCCACGACCGGAGCCGCCGCTGCCTCCGCAGCCACCTGCCGTCGGAGAATGACGAACCCGATCGCAGACAGGAGCACCAGGCCGACACTGGTTCGGAACATCTGGATCGGCAGGATCCAGATGAGCAAGAAGATGATCACGGCGTACAAGGCCCAGGCGACTCCGGTACGACTCAGCGCCGGTGCGACAGCGCTCCGGGCAGACGTCGCCCGCTTGCCATGCCCGATCAACCAGGCGCCGAGTGCCACGAGAGCGCCAACGGCAAACGTGACCCAACCTGCGTCGGCCAGCGCCTTCGTGATGATCTGCCACGCGTCACTCGCCGCCGGCCTCGCCGCCTCGCTCGTGACGAGGTTCTCGACGAAGTACCTGCCTGCAAAAAATCGCAGGACGAGAACGAGGATCCCAACGACGATGAGGCCGATTCCGAGCGCACGAACCTCCTGCCGACGTCTACCGCGGGCGAGCCAGATCGCACCGACCCATGCGGCAACCGCAAGAATCCAGATGTAGTTCGCAACCTGCTCGAGCCAGTGCGTGATCGTTTGCGCGGTATCCAGGCCGTCCGCGTTCACAATCGTAATCTGCGCCGACCCCTGCGGAATCTTGCTCGCGAGGTTACTGACGAACCCGAACCTGTCGCCGAACTTCAGCACGAGCGGTGTCAGATCGAGAACGACATTGCCGTTCGTCGTACTCACAACCCTCGTGTTTCCCTGGAGGATCTTCACGACCTGCGACTGGGAGACCGAGGCAAGCTCGACAAACGCATCCTGGACGCTCGACCGGGTCAGGAGCTTCTGCGCCGCCGTATCTGCAAACCCCCGCGAGAGGCCCGTGAGCGGACCGGCGAGCGGCTTAAGGTTCGTCGGAAGAGCGTCCTTCAGCTCGGCCGAGACGTCCACCTTGGTATAGAACGCGTCAACAAGGCGTGCCGCCACCTGCTCCTGGATCAGGGGATTCGCGATCAACGCCCGAGAGGTCTGCTTGAACCGGTCGGTATCGAGTGCCTCACGTTTGACGTAGGTCGAGAGAATGCTGAGAACGCTCAGCAAAACGCCCAGGACGAGGAGAGCGCGCACACCGATGATGCGGCCACGTGACAGAGAGTGCCTTGCGGGGACGTCGGACACGGAGCTCCTCCTCTACAAGAATGACGGCGTGCTTGCCGCCGCACAGCGTAGCCCAACTCAGACGGGTGTAACCGGTGGGTCAGCGGCCGATCGGAGAGCCGCCATGCTGGTGCGCCGCTCCGCGGTGAGCTCTTTGACGACGATCTGGATCGAGGCGATGATCGGCACGGCAATGATCGCTCCGACGACGCCGAAG
Organism: Thermoleophilia bacterium; assembly: GCA_037139935.1. Classification (GTDB taxonomy): domain Bacteria; phylum Actinomycetota; class Thermoleophilia; order Gaiellales; family Gaiellaceae; genus Gaiella. The sequence continues at coordinate 19,024 of JBAXFL010000021.1, forward strand.
AGCGCTCCGAAGAGCATCACGCTCACGATCACGAAGAAGCCCGACACGCTGGCGGCCTTACCGAGGATCGTCGGTTGGAGAACGTAGTTCTCGAACTGCTGGTAGAGGAGGACGATCGCCAACATGATCAATGCCGCCGTCAGGCCCTGCGTGAGCGTTGCCAGCACGAGAATTGCCCCGGCGATGGTGGCTCCGACCATCGGGATCAGATCGAGGAGCCCTGCAATGACTCCCATCACGACCGGGAACGGCGTACCGAGGATCCAGGCCGAGACGCCGTAGATCAGCCCGCAGATGATCGAGATCGCGATGTTGCCGAGCATCGTGCGCGAGACCGCGGTGATGATCCGCTCCGACATACGGTTCCAGCGATCGGAGCCGTACGGGTCGAGCAACGTGTCAACGGCTGCGATCAGGCGCTGGAGGTCGATCATCAGGAAGAGGGTGAGGAAGACCGTCGTGACGAGCGCGAGGACGAGGCTGAACGTCGAGATGACGATCCCCGCGAGGCCACCGGCGGCAGCCGCGACACCCTGCGCGATCTCCTTGACATTGGCCTGCGCTGTCTCCGGCGCCTGACTGTGGGCGTCAACCCACGCACCGACCGAGGAGTTCGTGCTGATCTCCTCGACTATCGACGGCAGTTCATCAACGAAATCGGTGAACGTCTGAACGAGCGGCGAGAGGAGCAGGAGCGCGAATCCGATCCCGACAATGGCGAGTCCGAGCAGGAGCAGGACAGCAGAGGCGCCGCGGCCGAGGTGCAGCTTACGCTGCATTCCCCGTAGCACGGGCTCGAGCACGAGCGCCATGAAGAGTGCCAGGAACAGCGTCATGAGTGCGTCCCGGATGTAGACGAACGCCCACGCGAGGCCGACGACGGCTGCAACGAGAAACATCGTCCGCGCCGTGAGGTTGACGTTCAACGCTCGTGCGCCTGACACCGGAATCTCGGACACAGGAGGGGGGGTCTGGGACACCCACACACCGTACGCTCGGTCTCGGACAGTCCGTCGTGACGCGACATAGGATCTCGACGTGACGTCGTCACCTCCCCCGGCAGCTGTCACGTATCTCGGGCACGCCACCGTCCTCGTCGAGTTGGGCGGCGTCCGACTCCTGACCGACCCGCTGCTCCGCAACCGCGTCGCACACCTGCGTCGTGCCGGCAAGGTTGACTCCGGTGCCTTGCGGGGCGTCAACGCGGTGCTGATCTCACACCTGCACTACGACCACCTCGACCTGCCCTCCTTGCAGAAGCTCGGGCGTGATGTCCCCGTCGTCGCTCCCCACGGAGCCGGAGCGCTGATCCGGCGCAAGGCCGGTCTGAAGAACGTCGTCGAACTGCGGGCTGGCGAACAGATCGAGATCGGGTCCGTGACCGTGCGTGCGACAAGGGCAGAGCACGACGCAGGCCGACTGCCGTTTGGCACGCAGGCCGATCCTCTCGGCTACCTGATCACCGGGGAGGAGCGTTCCGTCTACTTCGCGGGAGACACCGACCTGTTCTCCGCGATGGCCGAGCTCTCTCCCCTCGACGTTGCCCTCCTGCCGATCTGGGGCTGGGGGCCGACGATGGGGCAGGGCCATATGGACCCGACCCGCGCCGCACAGGCCGCGGCCCTGCTCGGAGCCCGCCTGGCAATTCCGATCCACTGGGGCACCTACTACCCGATCCACCTTGGCCTGCGAAGCCCACCCGGGTTCCTGGAGATGCCGCCCGCCCTCTTCGAGCAGGCTGCCCTCGTGTACGCGCCCACCACCGCCGTACGGATCCTCAGGCCCGGCGAGCAGACCGCAATCTAGATATCTGCCCCTCGACGACGGCGTGCCGACCCGGCCGTCTCTCAGTCGTGAGCATCGGGCATGCGGGCGAGAAATGCCTCGACCCCGTCGTGCAACGATAGATGCAGGTGATCGGCACCGATCCGCTCGGTCAGGCCCGCTCGCAGCAGAGAGTCGTCGAGCGGTGTCGTCGTCCGGGCGAGCTCGAAGGTGACCCCCCTGGCGGCGAGACGTTCCAGAAGGTCATCGAGCATTCCCACCGCTGTCGTGTCGAGATGGCTGATCGCAGCGGCATCAACGAGGACGCTACGCGCGGGGGGGTCGGATGCGTCAACGAGTCGCAACGTCGCGCTGCGAAAGAACGAGGCGTTGGCAAAGAACAACTCGTTCGAGAAGCGGAAGAGCACGAGCCCGGGGATGATCTCGCACGCTGGATGACGGTCGATGCTACGGAACATGAAGTCCTCATCGGCACCCGGTTCTCCATCCAGGCGACCGAGCACGGTGATCGTGGGCTTGTACAAGCGCCGCACGAGCACGAGCAGCGAGGCAAGCACAGCCGTCAGGATGCCGGGGAGGATGCCGAGCAGGCACACGCTTGCGAACCCGACGACGGCGAGCATCGCGTCTGGCGGATCGATCCGCCAGAGCGCCCGGAAGCCCTTCACATCGACAAGTCCGATGACGGCTGCGATGATGATTGCTGCGAGCGTCGCCTGCGGCAGGCCGTCGAAGAGCGGCGTCAGGAAGAGCATCGTGACGACGACGAACGCTGCCACGATGAGCCCCGAGACCCGCGTGAGACCTCCAATAGCAACGCCGACTGCGCTCCGGGAGAGGCTGGCGTCCGCCGGGAACCCCTGGAGCAGCCCTGCCCCGACATTCGCGGTTCCGAGCGCGATGAGCTCCTGATTCGCATCGATTTCGTAGTCACCTTTCAGCGCGAGCGACCGCGCGGTACCGATGGACTCAGCGAGGGCCACAAAGGCAACAGCTATTGCCCCGCTGCCAAGAGCGGTGACGTGATCGAGGCCCACACCGGGGAGTGCAAAGCTCGGGAGGCCGGCCGGAATATCGGCGATCACGGCGATGCCGTTGGCGGAGAAGTCGAAGGCGCGGCTACAGATGATCGCAACGGCGGTCACAAAGAGCGCCCACGGAACACGAGGGGCGAGCTGCCGAAGCACGAGCAGCGCGACTAACGACACGCAACCGACAGCCGCGGTGTTCCAGCTGATGTCAGCGAACGTCCGGGCCTCCCGCCAGATTTGCTCGGGGAGGTTCCCGGCCTCGGCGGGAATACCGAGAAGCTTCGGGATCTGCCCGCCGATGATCAGGAATGCAACCGCGCTGACGAAGCCGACGAGCACAGGCCTCGCAAGGAACTCGGACACGAAGCCAAGGCGAAGCACGCCGGCGATGATGAGGAGAACACCGGTGAGAACCGCGAGTGCTGCGAGCAGGACGGCGTACGGCACATCGGGATAGAGAGCCACGACCGGAACGAGCACCGCGGCTGCCGTGACGGCGGTCATGGAGCTCGGCCCGACGTCGAGTTGACGGCACGTGCCGAAGACCGCGTACAGCACACCCGCCGCGAAGGCGGTTGCAAGTCCGGCTTCGGGCGGGGCACCGGCAAGCACCGCGTAGCCAACCGCCTGCGGTACGAGCAGGGCCCAGACGGCAAGCGCTGCAAGCAGATCACGCCCGAAAAACGAGCGAGGATACGCCGGGAGCCAGACAACGATCGGGGCGAACCGTCCGAGACGTTCACGCATTCGCGTAGTTTCCTCTCCGTCCCGCCGCCAGATGTGTCATTGTTGAAAGCGTAACCTCACGGTCGCGTCAGCCTCGGAAGGTCTGATGGCGCACCACCCTCGACGAAGGAGACTTAAGTGCCCGCAGCAAGTAGCTATCCGTTCCTGGACGCGCTCTGGTTGATGATCACGTTCTTTGCGTTCATCATCTGGATCTGGATCCTGATCACCGTCTTTGCCGACATCTTCCGCCGCCGCGACATGGGTGGTCTCACCAAGGCAATCTGGATCATCTTTGTCGTCCTCTTCTGGTGGTTGGGTGTCCTCATCTACCTCATCATCAACCACAACGGGATGGCCGACAGAAGCGCGGAGCAGATGAAGGCGGTAAAAGCACAGCAGGACGATTACATCAAGTCCGTCGCAGGCACGTCACCCGCAGACGAGGTCGCGCAGGCGAAGTCACTGCTCGACAGCGGTGCCATCACGCAGGCCGAGTTCGACACGATGAAGGCGAAGGCACTCGGCTAGAGCCGATTGCCTTTCAGCACGGTCGCGGCAGCACTGCCGCGACCGTGCTGAAACTGCGATGGCCTCCGTATGGCAAGCACGATCCTCATCGGGTACGACGACTCCGATGGCGCCGATCGCGCCCTCGACCGCGCCATCGAGGAGGCGAAGACCTCGGGGGACTCCCTCGTCGTCCTCTCGGTTTTCGAGATGCTGTTCGACCCCGAGGGCCCACAGAACTTCGGCAACATCAACGAGAGCGCAGAGATGATCCCTCTCGTCGAACCCGCCGAGCTCGAGCCTATCTTTGCCCACGCCCGTGCCCGGATCGGGGCTGCAGGACTCGAAGCCGACTATGTCTGGGCCGTCGGCAACGCTGCCGACAAGATCGCGGCCACCGCACGTGACCGCGGGGCCCGCCTCGTCGTTCTCGCTGCGCACCACCATGGATTTCTGAGCCGGTTCCTCGGCACCGACGTGGCCGTCGAGGTCGAGCGTGAGCTCGGCTCGCGCGTCCTCGTCGTCGACTGAGACGACCACCGAACGGCTCCGGGCTCGGCTCCGAAGAGAGCCTCGCTTCCCGGCCATCAGGCAATTCGGCCGCATGCAACGCACCCCACCAAGCCGACCACGGCTCCACTCTGTCCGACAGTCAGCGTCGGCCGAGCCTCCGCACCGACGGAGATCTGGCCCACACCTCACCGGTGCAGCACGTTCGGATCGTCACGGCGCGCGAAGGGGTAACGCCGAGGCCGGAGTCCTGATCTGCAGGAGGCGCGTGGCCGGCGCGTTGCTCCACCAACGCCGGCGCGGGGCACGCTGCCTCCTGCAGATCGATCCTCTCTAACCGGCGGCGCTACCTGCAGCGGCGCTCTTGACCTGCTCGACGCTATCGGCGTCAACCTTGCGCTTGTTGACCTCGGTCGCGCTCGTGAGCGTCTTGTCTACCTCGACGGCCCACCGCTCCTCGAACAGCGCGACGATCGCCGAGCTGTTCAGCGGCAGCACGTCCTCGACGTCCTCCTTGATCTCCTTCTTCTCGTGATGCGAGCGAAGGCCACCGAGTCCGGCACCGATCCCACCACCGACAACGGCCCCGACGAGGAGCCCCGGCGGGAAGATCAGGCCGACGACGAGGCCGCCGACGACGCCCCAGACAAGGCCCTTCCGGGTGTCATGCGAAGAGTCCTCCACGTGGATCTTGCCGTCGGCCTTGCGGCTGACCAGTACGAGTCCGTCGATCTTGATCTCACCCTCGTCGGCGAGCTCCTTGATCGCATCCCAGTCGCCCTGTGCCGCCCCGGCGTCGGGGTAGACGGCGATGTAAAGATCGATCGCAACGATTTCTGCTTCTGTCATACGAGTGGCCTCCCGGTGCGCTTTATGAGCCCGGAGCCGCGGTTGCAGCCCAGGCAGGAGCGCACGATGGTACCCCCTCCAGATCCCGGTTGGAAGGCCCACCTCGAAAACGCTGGATTTTCAGCGGCCACCGTCGGCGAAGCCGAGCGCCGCACGCAACGCACCTTGGCCCGGCTGAGTCCGTCTAACAGCTCTATTTGACGAGCGTGAGGAGCTTGAACATCGGGAGGTACATGCTGATGATGATGACCCCGACCATGGCGCCGACACCGATCATCATCATCGGCTCGATGATCGATGTCAGGGCCTGCACCGATGCATCCACCTCGTCTTCGTAGAAGTCAGCCACCTTGGAGAGCATCTTCTCGAGTTCGCCCGTCTCCTCGCCGATCTTCACCATCTGGGCGATCATGGGCGGGAAGATGTCACTCTCGATCAACGGTGTCGCGATCGCCGTGCCCTCCTCGACACGAAGCCGCAGGTCGATGGTCTCCTTCTCGACGACCCAGTTGCCCGAGGTCTGCGCCGTGATCTCGAGCGCTCGCATGATGTCCACGCCCGAGGCGATCAACGTCGCCAGCGTCCGCGACCAGCGGGCCATCGAGACCTTGAGCACAACCCCGCCAATCTGCATTGGAATGCGGAGCTTGAAGGCATCCCACTTCGCGCGGCCTCCGTCGGTCTTCTTCCACCGGCGGAAATACCAGAATGCGGTGCCGAGGCCACCGAAGATGAAGACGACGCCCGGAATCGGAACGCCGGGAAACCAGGGGTAGCGCAGCGCATTCGACGCCTTGAGAACGTACTGCGTCAACAGGGGCAGATCGCCGCCGAGCTGGTCGAAGATCTTGACGAACACGGGGACGAGGAACATCAGCATGCCCGTCATCACGAGACCCGCAAAGGTGACGACGACTGCGGGATAGATCATCGCTCCGCGGATACGGCGCTTGATTCGCTGCTCCTTCTCGATCTGGACAGCGACACGATCGAGCACCGTGTCGAGGACACCAGCGGCCTCGCCTGCCTCGACCATTGCGACGAAAAGACGGCTGAAGACCTCCGGGTGCAGGGCCATCGCCTCCGAGAGAACCGCTCCGGTTTCGACCTCCTCGCGCACGTTCGCGATGACGAGCTTCAGCGGCGGATCATCACTCTGTTCCTCCAAGATGACGAGGGCGCTGACAACCGACAGTCCTGCCTCGATCATCGTCGCGAACTGCCGCGAGAACACCTGCAGCGACTTCGGGCTGACCTTCTTGTCGAAGAAACCCGGTTTCTTGACCGTTCGAACCCGGCCCAGCTGTTCCGAGATGACCTCGGCCAGCAGGCCGTTGCCACGCAGGGCATCACGCGCGGCAGACATATCAGCCGCCTGGATCTCGCCTGAGAGCTCGATGCCCTGGGCGTTGATGGCGTTGTAGGCGAAATGCGGCATCTCAGACTCCGGGGGTCGAAAGGTCGAAGCGGCTGGCAGCGATCACGGCTGCGGGCTCGATGTCGTGTCCGCGGGGGCTAGAGTGGCAACCGCGGTGGCAGCTGCAGGCGCCTGCGCTGTAAAGGCGGCGGCGTTCTCCGTCCGCACGAGCAGTACCTCGTACCGGACGTCGGTTGCGGTGTTGACGAGGACGAGCTTCTTGCCGACCTCGAGCTTGACGGTCTCCCCGTTGTCGAACGACCCGCCGGAGACGGAGATCTTCGCAGCCTTCTTGGTGAGAGAGACGAGTACGAAGGCCGGATCGTTGGTCGGGAACGTTGCCTTCAGGCTCACCTGCTGCTCCTTACCGTCGATCTTGATCGTGGCGCTGTTGAGCACAGCGAGGGTAGGCGCTTTCCCGGGTTTCGCGCCCTGACCGGTGGGCGTATCCACGGGGAGCGGCTCGGCGGCGGCAGGCAGCGGCTCGTCGGCCGACGGGATCGCACCCGTATCTCCAGCGGTCGCGCCACCGGCCTGCTGCACGAAAGGATCCTTGACCTCGAACAGCGTGAACGACGCAAGCTGGTCGGGCGCGACGGCCACGGTCACCCCTGCCGGAAGCCCAACCCCTGCCACGCTGCCGGCGGTCGCAGCGACCTCCACTGTGGTCGCAACTCCCGTTGCGGGAGACGTCGTCGAAACGGGTGTGAGCGTCGTCCCGGACTCCGAGGAGGCAACCGGGGCGGCGGCTGTCGGGCCGCCGTGCTTCAGGAGCTTCGGGCCCTGGAGGGCGGCCATCGCGAGCAGGACGACGCAACCGGCGATCAGGATTGCCTTCTGCTGCTTCGCCTTTGCGGCTGCCGCGCGATCTGATTTCTGAGAGCTCGACGACATCAGGGGGTCACCCCTGCCGCGACCGTCCCACCGGAGGAAGAGTCGGGTGTCGGGGACACACCCGGTGTCCCCGGCGGCGTTGCCGGTGGGGCGCTGAAGGCATAGGCGTTCAGCAGGACGTTCGCCCTGACGAGGGGAAACTTCGCCGCCCCTGCGGGGGCGCTGAGGTCGATCCTCGAGACCGAGTAGAGACGGCCTCGGGCATCGAGACGGCCTCCCCGAACGGAGACGAGCCGGCGCAGTTCACCGAGGAACCGAGAGACGTCTGCAAATCTCCCCTGGAGGATCACGGCAAGCGGCTGCTTGGTGTAGCCGATGCCCAAAACCTCGGGCGCCGGCGTCACGGAGTCGAACGCAAGGTCATTTCTTCCCGCAAGGCGATTCAGGTCGAGCAGGATCCCGGGCATGTCCGTGGCGTTCGGGAGTGCCTTCATCAGCCGGAAGAGGTCGGCGGGTCGCACGGTGACTGCGACGGAGGGGTTCGCCACCGCCGCGCGACGCACGAGAAGCTCGGCCCGGGCGATGGCAACCTGCGATTTCAGGTCGGTCGCCTTCGACCGCTCGGGAGCGATGACGAGCAGCCAGCAGGCGAGAAGCACGAGCAAGCCACCGGCAACAGCCGCCCCGAGCTTGCGCTTCGGGGAAGAGAGCAACGAGCTCACGAGGCACCTCCGGCGTGCTTCAGGTCGGCGACGATGACGAAGTGGACGACATCCTTCGAGCCGACAACGGTCTGCTCGCTACTGACGAGCGTGACTCGAGCGAGCGAGGGGAGCGTCGCGAGTCGAGCGAGAAGGCGAGCAACGTCCGGCTGCTCGTACGTGAAACCGTCGATGTTGACGGCGGCGGGTGCTGCAGCCGGTTGACCGGGCGGCGTCACCGCTGCTGCTGCGACAAGACCAGCATCATCTGGCTGACTGAGAGAGAGTGTCTGGAGCCACACATTGGCCGGAAGCACAAGAGAAAGATCACGAAAGACAGCGTCCCAGGCGACACGGCCACCGAGAACGCTCGCCACAGCCGTGGCACGTACCGCCTCGTCGCCGACGATATTTGCCGCGATCCGAGGGGTCGCCGGAGCGGGCAGGCTCGCGACCTCGGCTGCAACGGCCGTGAGCTGGGCCTGGCTGTCCGATGCAGCTCCATGCGCACCGAGATAGAAGAGACCGAGCGCGACGAGGGGAACCGCGACAGCGGCTGGGACAGCGACCGAGAGCGAGAGCGATCGCCGGCTCCTCGTCTTGACGACATCGCCCGGCGACAGATTGACGCTCCGGGTGGCGAGGTCTTCGACCGCGAGCCCGATCGAAGCGGCCATCGAGCCGATCACGGATTCGATCGCGGGATCGAATGCGGCCGAGTGGATCATGCGGGCGAGTGGATCGCCGATCTCTACATCGACTCCGATCATCTGGCGCAGCTCTGCATCGAGTCCCTCGATGCTCGATGCGGCACCCGTGATGACGATGCCGCCGATGCCCAGTGACTCGGCCTGGGTCTGGTAGAACTGCAGCGAGCTGACGATCTCCCGGGCGAAGGGTGTCAGCCGCATCCGGACTGCGTCTACTGCACGCACGCGCGTCTCGTCGTCGAGTGATGCGAGCCTGAGGCCGGGGCCTGACAGGGACAGATGCTGGAGGATCGTTGCCGCTTCCGTCCGGCCGACCTCGAGCGATGTCGCGATCGCCTCCTCGAGCATCTCTCCACCCCAGTCGAACACGCGGGTGAACTCGCAGACGCCGCCACCGGCGACGAGCAGCGTCGACGACTCGCGCCCGATCTCGACGACGATCGCGGCCGTGTCTTCAACCCCACCGGAGGTGACGGAACCGGGGCTGACGAATGTGCGCAGGAGACCCAGAGCCTCCAGATCGATACCCGCAAGATGCAGGCCGGCAGTGACGGCTACCCGGGCGTAGGGCTCGACATGTTCGCGCGGTGCAACGACGAGCAGCACCCGGCGAACCATCTCGCCTTCCTCGTTCGGTCGCTCTCCGAGCACCCGGTAGTCGAGCACCGACTCCTTGGCCGCGAGCGGCAACAGTTCGTGAGCCTTGAATCTGACCGCGTTGCCGAACTGCACCTCATCCCGGATCCCGGCGATGTCGAATGTGCGAACGCCGATGCGGTTGCTCGACACGCCGATGCGCACGCTTTTCCGGGGCAGTTTCTCGTCATCGAAGAACGAGCTCAGCGCCAGTGCGAGCGCGTCGGGGTCACGAACTTCGCCGCCCACGACGATCCCCGGGGCTAGCGGCCGACGTGCGAGCCGCACGAGTTCGTGGCCCGCCTGCGTCTGGTTGATGACAGCGGCGGCAATCTGCGACGCATCGATCTCGAGCCCAACGACCTGGCGCACCTTCGGGCGACGGGAAGCAAGAATGCTGTTTCTCAGCGCGTGGCCGGGCCTTCGAAGCCTCGAGAGCCCGGACGGCCCTGACGATGCATCGTCTGTGGGATTTCCGGGCAGAACGATGTCGCTCACCTGCTCGTCATGCGCCCGGCCACTGCCGGCAGCAGACGGCAGCGGGGATGTCTCCAAGTCGGAACTCGACTGCTCCACAGGAGCAGAGGAACCCGGGCTCTGGGCTGTCGGATCGGAAGAGTCGGAACGGTGAGAAGCCACGTCGGCCAACGGCGCAGGAGTCGCCTGCTTCCGTCGGAAGCTGATCTCGCGACGGTAGAACGGGAGCGACCCCGTTTCGGTGGCGATCCCGACCTCACCGGCAACCTCGTCGAGGTCGGTAGTAGCAGCCGTATCCAACTCGAAAAGAGGTACGCGTGCGTCTGTCTCCACCGGGGCTGCCTCCTCCACCTGGATTGCCACAGCGCCGTGCTCGGCCCGTACCTCGAGGGCAACAGGTTCGCCCACGGGGGTTCTGGGCCCGGAGACAGTCGGTTCGGATGCGACAGCATCAGGGGCGCTCTCCTGCGGTGTGCGCCACTGTGCGGCTGCATCGCCGGCGGGCTGATCCGGAGTCACGCTGGCACGAGGAGATCCATCGTGCCGCTTGCACGACAACTCCGTTCTGAAGCGCAACTCGGGTCGATCGTTCTCGGGCGGTGCGAAACCGATCGGGCGGCGACCCGAGCCGCCGTTGGCAGCAGAAGCCCCGCCCTGGGTTGCGCCATAGCCAATCGAGGGAGGCTCCCGACCGGGGCCCTGCAGGTCGCCGGTGCGCGACGGATCAAATGCAGACGCCGGCATCGTGTCATCGCTCTGACCGGAGGTGGGGAGTGCGTTCCGTGGGTGCAAGAGGGTCATTGGCGGTTAGCTCCCGGCTACCCGTAGCGCCGCGCCGAACGTCGGCGAGGCGGAGGGTTTGTCGTCGTTGAACACGAAGGGGACAGAGACTCCGGCACGCTCGAGCGCTGCTACGAGGGCTTCCGGGCGGCTCGAACAGCCGATCGCCTCGTCGCAGGAGATGACATTCCTCTGCACCAGTTCTGTGAGCGACTGCTCCATGGTCTGCATGCCGCGGCGCGCGCCGGTCTGCATGTAGGAGTAGACCTGCTCGATCTTCCCCTGGCGGATCAGGTTCCTGATGGCGTCGTCGAGGAACAGAATCTCGAGAGCCACGGCTCGGCCCCGCCCGTCGAGGGTCGGAAGCAGAGTCTGGGTGACGATCCCCTGGAGCGTGTTTGCAAGCTGCATCCGCACCTGCGCCTGTTGCTCTGCCGGGAACACGTCGATGATCCGGTCGATCGTGCTCGGCGCGCTCTGGGTGTGCAGTGTCCCAAAGACCAGATGGCCCGTCTCGGCGGCGGTGAGTGCCGTCGAGATCGTTTCGAGGTCACGCATTTCGCCGAGGAGGATCACGTCGGGATCCTGGCGTAGCGCCCCGCGTAGCGCATCTGCGAAGCCGGTTGCGTCCTCGCCGATCTCGCGCTGGTTGACGATGCACCCCTTGTGGGCGTGCAGGAACTCGATCGGATCCTCGATGGTGATGATGTGGTCCGTCCGCGTTCTGTTGATCTCGTCCACGAGCGATGCCAGCGTGGTGGTCTTCCCCGATCCCGTGGGGCCGGTGACGAGAACGAGGCCACGAGGCTTGTTGGTGAGTTCGATCAGGCTCGAGGGGAGGCCGAGCTCGTCGAGCGACTTGATATCGGTGGGAATCGTGCGGAAAGCTGCAGCCAGGCTGCCGCGCTGGAAGTAGACATTGACGCGGAAGCGCGCGAAGCCTTGAATACCGTAGGCAAAGTCCAGTTGGCGCTTCAACTCCAGGTTCTTCTGCTGCTCGGTTGTCGTGATGCGGTAGACGAGCTGCCGGATGAGATCGGGGTGCAGGAGCGGAAACTCCCCGAGCAGTTCGATGTGGCCGCGCCGGCGCATTGCCGGGAAGGAGCCCGAGGTCAGGTGCAGGTCGGAGGCCCCGAGCGCAACCGCCCGCTCGAGCAAGGCGTCAAGAGAAACCGGGGTTTCTGATGTCTGCTCCGACTGTTCCACGCTGCTTCTATCGGCAGGGCCGACGTACGCCTTGAGGCCCTTCTTTCTTTCTGCCCGGACGGGGACGTTCCGGGGACTTGCTCCTCTTTCCCTCACTTCTTTCTCTATTCCCGCGCGCGCGGAAGGGAACTACACCCGCCGCCTCCACCGCCTTTGCACTCCGAGAGAGCGGGGTGGCCTCGCCGTCGCAGTACGGGGCTGACCTTCGTCCGGACGAAACCGCGCTCGAAGAATGAAGAGGAAGCGTGGCTCTCTACCGGGCGGGAGCGCGTTTGTGGGCCCGTGTGACGGAGATGTCTCGCGCGCGCAATATGGGTACAAGGCGCCGCCTCTCTCTCACCGCGTGGCTCCCTTCCCCGGTGAATCACCCATTCGGGGGTATGGAGACCCTCGCAGGCCATCCGATACAGGAACGAGTCAGTTCTCTCTCACCCCCCAAGCAAGGAGCACGTACATGTCTTCGTTCATCTCCCGGTTGCAGGCACGAGTCTCCAAGGAGGAGTCGGGCTTCACGCTCATCGAGCTCCTCATCGTGCTCGTCATCATCGGTATTCTCCTCGCGATTGCAGTGCCGTCGTACCTCGGCTTCAAGGATCGCGCTAACAAGACGGCGGCCCAGGCCAACGTCCGCTCGGCTGTACCAACGATCGAGACCTACTTCGCGGACAACAACACCTACGTCGGAATGACAACGGCAAACCTGGCCGCCATTGATGCCGGCATCCAGATCACGGTCGTCTCGGGAAGCGCCACGTCGTACTGCGTCAGCAACACGCAGGGCGGCTTCGCCTACTACAAGAACGGCCCAGCTGCGGCGATCGGCACCACCGTCTGCACCTAGGTCACATTCATCCGGTACGAAAGAGAGGGCGCGGAGCGATCCGCGCCCTCTCTTTCGTTGTCAGGCTGTACAAACCCGGATCACGACAAAGCCCCACGCCCGCCAAGCCGTGAGGAGCTTTGCGTTGCCGAGCTGTAAAGGTCACGGCCCGTTCTGCCGATAGACGTACCGTGAAGACAGTCGCCATCACATCCGCGCGCATTCCACGACCCGCCCTGATTGCCATAGCAGTGCTGTTAGCCGCCTTTGCCGCTCTGATGATCGCCCGCGTCGTCCATCCCGGCAGGCCGGCCTCGTCGTCTGCAGCCCTCCACGCACCGGCACCGAACGCGCCTCCCGTCAAGACCCGGTCGGCGCCCAACTCGAAGCCGAGGATCGCCCTCCTCCCCGACCTCCCTGTCGCGGTTGCCCATGCGCTGCGCTATTCGAAGGTCATCGTCGTATCGGCCTACATAGGCCAGGCGCCAGGAGACCACCCCGCAGTCACAGAGGCGCGGAAGGGTGCCCTCAGCGCAGGCGCCGGCTTCGTTGCTGTCAACGTCGGCAACGACAACGTAGCCGCAGCATTCAGCTCCTTCATCGGGCCCGTAACGCCACCGGCGATGCTCATTGTGAGGCGACCCGGCAGAATCCTCACGCGTATTTCCGGCCAGGTCGAGAGTGCCATCGTCGCACAGGCTGCACTCAACGCCGGCGCCCGACGTTGAGCACCGATGCCCTGAGGCCGCCCACGGCGGGATTTGATCGCCCACTCCTCGAGCACGAGATTCGCCGGGACGGTCGAGTGATCGCAACTCTCAGGGCCCGGTACACGGAGACCGGCGTCACGGTCGAGTCTCAGGTGTTCCCGATCACCGAGAACGCAAACACCACTGCCTTCAACAGACCGTTTACCTTCTCCACGATCGACCACGCCCGCCGTTTCGTCGAGGAGACGCTCGTCGCGTTCGAATATCTGAACTGCACCGTCGCGTAGCGGCTCACGCCGGCGGAGGTCACCGAAACGCCCTGCGGCGGGCTCGTTTGGGTCGACGCAGGCGCAACGGGTGGGCAATCTGTAACCGGCACCGTACGTCCAATCGGGGCAGGCACCCGAACGTCCCGTTCGCTCCTGTAATATTGGAGGCCAACGAGTCTCGGCCAAGCGCGCAACCGCATCGAACAGGTGGCTGGCACTACTGTTTCCAGCGCTACTATGCGCCACGATGCTTGGCGGGAGCTAACTATGTTTTTTCATCTGAGCACCCTGACGTTGTTCCTCCTGATCGCAGGCGTTCTGCTCGGATCGATGGCAATGGGGTTCTCGATGGGCCGGCGGTCGAGCCGTCGCTCCGAGACGCTGCACGAGCCATTTGGCATCGTCCAGGCGGCTCTGGTCACGCTTGTCGCCCTGATCATCGCGTTCTGCTTGTCCATGTCCGTGAACCGATACGAAGCTCGCCGTGTCGCCGCCGTCAACGATGCCAACACGATCGGTACGGCCTACCTTCGTGCACAGACGCTCAAGGAGCCTGTCCGGAGCCTTTCGCTGCCGCTGTACCGTGAGTACGCCGATCTGGCCCTTGCCCTTGGGCAGGAAGTGCCTGGCAGTGCGGTGCAAAGGCGCTCGATCAGCCAGGGGTCGGAGCTACAGCGTCGCCTGTGGAATCTGGCGGGCGAGGCACTGAAAGCCGAACCGGACGATAACGCTTCCCGGCTCTACGTCCAGAGCCTCAACGAGATGATTGACCAACAGGCGACCCGCGTGAACGAACTGGAAAACAGAGTGCCGGAACCGGTCGGGTACATCGCACTGCTTGGCGCTGCACTGGCTACCGGTTTGATCTCGTTCTACCTTGCTCTCCTGTCCCGCGGATTCGTCACTCCACTGCTCGCCAGCGGCTTTTTCATCCTGTTGCTCTTCGTCAGCTTTGATCTCGACCGGCCTGCGCGCGGATTCATCCAGATCTCAGATGCGCCGCTGATTTCGCTCCGCGCCTCGATGCTCCTACCTCCGGCCGCCGGGACGCCCGTTTCTCCCTAGTCCAGCCACCCGGCCGACCCCGGAATCAAAGACAGACGTTCGGGGCACGGCACCTCTTCGGCCTGGATTGGCCGTCCCAGCAGAGAGCCGTCTGTCAGAAGCTTGCCACGACGCGGGTGAGCTCCTCGAGCGAGGTCAGGCCCGCCGCGGCTTTGGCAATCCCGTCGTCCCAGAGCGATCGCATGCCCGCTGCGCCGGCACATCGCTCGATCTCGTCACGGTGTGCGTTCTGCGCCGCGAGAGACTCGAGCTCGTCGTTCATGATCAGTAGCTGAAAGATTCCGATCCGCCCCCTGTAGCCCGTCTGGTTACACCGAGGGCAGCCGACCTTCCGGTAGAGCACCATTCCCTCCCGGGCAGCGGCTAGGTCGGGAGAGATACGCGCAGACATCAGTTCCTCGCGTGAGGGCGTGTACATCTCGCAGCAGTTGGTGCAGAGCTTGCGGGCGAGCCGCTGAGCGAGAACCGCAGAGACAGCGGAGCCTGTCAGGAATGGCTCGACACCCATCTCGTTGAGGCGGGTGAGAGCGCCAGGCGCATCGTTTGTGTGCAGTGTCGAGAGCACGAAGTGCCCGGTCAGGGCAGACTCGATCGCCATTTTTGCGGTCTCGGAATCCCGGATCTCGCCGACCATGATCACGTCGGGATCCGAGCGCAGGATCGACCGCAGAGCCGAGGCGAAGGTCATGTCTGCCTTCACGTTGATCTGTACCTGGTTGATGCCCCGGAGGCGATACTCGACCGGATCCTCGACCGTGATGATGTTGATCTCTGGCTTGTTGATCTCGGCGAGGCCGGCGTAGAGGGTGGTGGACTTGCCGGATCCGGTCGGCCCGGTGACGAGTAATGCCCCGGTCGGACGGCGGAGGATGGCCGAGATCTTCTCTCGCATTGCCTCCGAGAGCCCGAGAGACTCGAGGGTCGGTGTCTGGCGCGACTTGTCGATCAGCCGCATCACGACCTGCTCGCCCTCGACGGTGGGCAGCACCGCAACCCGGATGTCGAGCATCCGCCCGACCGTCCGCGCCGAGAGCGAAATCCTGCCGTCCTGGGGCTTGCGCCTTTCCGCGATATCGAGTTTCGCAAGCACCTTCAGGCGCGTCGTGACGCCGTTTGCCATGCGCTTGGGGATCCGCTGAACTTCGGTGAGCACACCGTCCACGCGAACGCGGACGAGCAGGGTGTCCTCCTGCGGCTCGAAGTGGATGTCGCTCGCTCCCTCGGTAGCGGCCTGCATGATCACGGAGTTGACAAGACGAACGAGGGGGGCATCCGAGACGCCGTCGTCTGCCTCGAGGTCGTCCTCGTCCTCGTCGATGGTCTCGAGGTCGCCGAAGGCAGACCGGCTCTCGATGGCCTCGGTCTCGCGAGAGAGTCGCTCGAGCGCGGTGAGGATCTCGTCGCTGCTTGCGACACCCAGGTCGAGTTGGTAGCGGGTTGCAAGCCGGAGCTCGTCGATCCCGTTCACGTTCCCGGGGTCGGCGATCGCGATGCGCAACTTCTGGTCTACACGCGCGACCGGGATCGCGACGACCCGCTTGAGTGTGCTCAGGGCCACAAGCCCTGTCGCCTCCGGCGAGATACTCATGCCCTGCAGATCGATGAAGGGAAGTCCGTGGCGACGCGCGAGCGACCGTGCGATTCCCGCTGCGTCCGCGAGGCCCTCGTCTCTGAGCGCTTCGGCGATCGATCCGGCGCCGGCGCGTCCGCGGACGGCAGCGAGTCGATCGCGCGGAACGATAGCTGCGGCGGCAAGTAGTTCGGAAACGAGATCGGGGATCGTTTCGAAGCCTGGCGAACCCGTGTCTGCTGCGTCGTGGCGACGTACCCCGGCGTGGTCGCCGAGGTTCGCCGAGATACGAAGTGGGCTGGTTGGCTCGAAGTTCATGCTCGATGTCCCTCAAACGAGGTATCGGCAGAACGGAGCCTTTGGTTGAGCGCTCTCGCGCCCGACGGGCTATCCGAAAAAACCGAGATACGCATCGAGGATCGTGCCGCCGGCGAACAGGGCCACAATCGCCCCCAGTGCAAGAAATGGAGCAAACGGGATAGCGATCTTGCGCGCCTTCGATCCGTGCCGCAGTCCGAGCACGATGGCCGGCAGAAGTGCGGCCAGGAATCCGACCATCAACGCCACCGTGACCGCCCAGCCAAGCATCGCGCCAAGCAGGAGCGCCAGTTTCACGTCGCCCATTCCCATCCCCCCGGGGTACACGAGAGCTGCGACGAGGAGAAATCCCGAGGCGCCGAGGGCGGCAAGCACCCACTCGGGACTCGGGTGAAGTGCGGTCTGCCCGACGAGGCAGATGGCGGCGGCCGGCAGAACGATGCGGTTCGGGACGATCCGGTGCTCGATGTCGATTGCCGAGATTGCCACGAGGACAATGCAGAAGAAGGATGCGAGCAGCGCCTCGAGCGTCGGCCCAAAACGAAGGAATGATGCGATCACGAGCACCGCCGTGACCAATTCGACGAGAGGATAACGCCACGGGATCTCCGCCGAACAGTGGCGGCAGCGGCTCCGGAGCAGAGCCCAGGAGATGAGCGGAATGTTGTCGTAGGCGGCGATCTCGTGGGAGCAACTCATACACGCCGAGCGCCCGCTGCTGATCGAACGTCGCAGCGGCACCCGTGAGGCTACGACGTTGAGGAAGCTCCCGACCGCGAGGGCCGGCAGGGCGACAATCGTTGCGAGAGCGAGGTTCACGTGATGACGGGGACGGGGCAGCGAGACAGGACGGTAAGAGAGAAGATCATCTGGGAAGCACATCGGCACGGCCGACAACATTCTTGAGAGCAACCACTTCGAGCACTACAGATGGGGCGACTGCCGCAGGAGCGAGACGCCGGCCGGACGCGCGCCCGCTGCGTCGTTTGCAGCGCTGTCTCGCTCGCTGCCTGCGGTCTGCTCTGCTTCCCGCTGGAGTGCAGCCTCGTGCTTCTCCGCGCGCTCGAGCGCGACCATGAAATCGTGGCGATTCGTGGCAGCGTTTGCCGCCGTCTCCCGGTCGATCGTACCCGCAAGCACCAGTTCGATCAACGACCTGGCAAAGGTCTGCATCTGGAAGTATTCGCCTGCTTCGATCGCATCGGTGATCTCGTCGGAACGACCCTCCCGAATCAGATCCTGGATACGCGCGTTCGTAACCATCACCTCGACCGAAGCGACCCGGCCTCCATCGGTGCGGGGCAACAGTCGCTGGCTGATCACGCCACGCAGGGTGCCCGCGAGGATCGAGCGGATCTGCTGCTGCTTGGACGGTGGAAAGAACTCGATCATGCGGCCGATCGTCTCGGCGGCATCGATCGTGTGCAGCGTGGAGAACACGAGATGGCCGGATTCCGCTGCCTGAAGTGCCGTCCGTGCCGTCTCGGCGTCGCGGAGCTCACCGATCAGGATCACGTCGGGGTCTTGCCGCAGCACGCGCCGAAGCGCCTGCTCGAAGCTTGCCGTGTCGAGACCCACCTCGCGCTGGTTGACAATGCAACCACGGTCGGGGTGGAGGATCTCGATCGGGTCTTCGATCGTGACGATGTGCTGCCGTCGTGTCCGGTTGATGTGATCGATCATCGAGGCGAGTGAGGTTGTCTTGCCGGAACCCGTTGCGCCCGTCACGAGCACAAGGCCACGCCGCTCCTCGGCCAACCGCGTGACGCCTGGCGGCAGGCCCAGCTCGACAAAGTTCGGAATCTCGCTCGGGATGATCCGGAATGCGAACGAGGTTGCACCACGCTGACGGAAGCCGTTGACCCGGAAGCGCGGAAGCAACGGGTGCGAAAATGCAACGTCGAGATCGCCCGAGTCGTCGAAGAGATGGCGACGCTTCGGCGAGATCAGTGTTACCTCGTCAAGGACGCATTCCAGATCGGCCTCGGTCAGCGCCGGCGTACCGTCCATCTGCTCGAGGTCTCCTTCGAGTCGTAGGATCGGCGGTTGTCCGAGCTTCAGATGAACGTCACTTGCGCCATCTGCGACGGCGCGCGTCAGAAGGGAGATGAGATTGATCACGTCGAGAAATCATCGGCAACGAGAGACCTCACCTTTACCGTCCGGCGCATCGCGCCCACCGGCTGCGCCCTCAGGCGCGGCGGGCGACGCGTGCGATCAGCCGCAGCGGCGGTCGGGCCAGGCCTTTTGCCTCGTCCGGGTGGCCGATGTCGCCGCGCAGAAGGCCACCGACGACACCGAACACACCGGGAGAGCGCGCCGCCCAGAAGCACACCGTCGGATGGCGGTCGAGAGCTCGTTTCGCCATCCACGATGCCCCCGCGTGGCTGTCGAGAGCGAGAGCGAGCGCCGCCGGATACCGCAATGAGTCGCCTGCAATGATCGCCTCTGCCGCAAGTCGCGCAGAGACGAATGCCTCGTACATCCCGTCTCCCGAGAGCGGATCGACGAGCCCGGCAGCGTCGCCGACGAGAACGACGCGACTGCTCGCCGGTGTTGAAGCGCCAACACGGCGCATCGGCAGGCGGTGCCCGCGCAGCTCGATGATCGCGTCGGGGTCAACGTCGTAGGCGCGCGCGAGCTGCGCCAGGTGATCCCGCAGATGCGGCCCCTCCTCGGCCCACCCTCCCACGCCGAGGTTCGCATGGTCGCCCTTGGGGAAGAGCCAACCGTAGCCACCGGCGGGGGCACCGATCTCGATAACCGCGGTTGACGCGTAACGCTTCTCGTCGAGGAGCGACCAGGGGACGTTTCCCTCGAGCGCGACGCCACGAAGGATTCCCTCGTCGAGCCCGGCCGCCTTCGCGACGATGCCGTTGGCACCGTCCGCTCCGACGAGGATGTCGGCCGTCACGCTCTCGCCACCGACGCTGGCCGTGACACTGTCCTCGCCAATAGCGATGCGCTCGACCCGCATGCCGTCGCGAAACCGCGCACCGACTGCCACCGCCTGCTCCGCGAGATACGCGTCGAGACGACGGCGGCGGGTCATCAGGATGAGCGGCTCGGCGCTCGTGCGCCGGAAGCTGCGACGGTGGTGCAGGCGAAGCTCGAAGTGGTGGACGACGCGTTCGACGACGGGCGTGATGTCGCACGGCACCTGCCGGAGAGCGCGGCCGGTGACCCCGCCACCGCAGGGCTTGTCACGCGGGAAGTGTGCGCGATCGACAAGGAGAACGCTCGCGCCGGCCCGCGCGAGGTGAATCGCGGTCGCCGATCCCGCCGGCCCGGCACCGACGATGAGGACGTCGAAATGCAGCACCGTCGGAGTATGCACGTCCAACCCCGAACGCACCCTGTGCCACGACCTCACCGTCACCCTCTTACGACGATGGAGAGGCGGCTACACTTGGCAACCGCGCAGGGGTTCCCGAGTGGCCAAAGGGGGCGGGCTGTAAACCCGCTGGCTCAGCCTTCAGAGGTTCGAATCCTCTCCCCTGCATCGCACGTCCCGCAAGACCCGTGCCAGGAGAACGCTATATTGCGGGCCTTGCCCTCTTAGCTCAGTTGGTAGAGCACCTCCATGGTAAGGAGGGGGTCGCCGGTTCGAGTCCGGCAGAGGGCTT
>JBAXFL010000022.1:0-39568 GCA_037139935.1 Thermoleophilia bacterium
CACTCGCTACGCGAGATCCTGAAGGAGTCCCCGCTCGAGGGTATGCACGACAGAAAAGCGTATCGCCCATACCCTCACGCGATCCTTTCCACTCGCTACGCGAGATCCTGAAGGAGTCCCCGCTCGAGGGTATGCACGACAGAAAAGCCAGTACCCGCAGGCCGGGGTTTTCCGGGCTCAGCTTCTGGCTGGCGAGACTATCTCCGCCAGGATCTCGTACGAACGCAACCGCGCTTCGTGGTCGAAGATTGCCGAGACGACCATCACCTCGTCCACGCCCGTGAGCGCAACGAACCGCTCGAAACCGTTGCGCACGGTGTCAGGCGATCCGACGACCGAGTGAGTGAGCATCGCCGATGCCTGCGCCTTCTCGCCCGGGCTCCAGTACGCCTCGATGTCGTCGATTGGCGGCGGGTACGGGCCGGAGAGCCCGCGGAAGCGGTTCGCCCACGACTGCTGTGGCGTCGTGAAGAGCCGCCGCGCCTCCTCATCCGTGTCAGCCGCGAAGACGTTGAGCCCCGCCATGGCGTAGGGCTCGGCGAGCTGTTTCGAGGGCTGGAACTCCCTGCGATACAGATCGAGAGCAACCACCAGGTCGGTCGGTGCGAAGTGCGAGGCGAAGGCGTACGGGAGTCCGAGGAACGCAGCGAGCTGGGCGCCGAAGGTGCTCGACCCGAGGATCCAGAGGGGAACTTCCAGGCCCGCTCCGGGAATAGCGCGAACCGCGTGACCCGGCTGCACGGGACCGAAGAGGAGCTGCAGATCCTGGACATCGCGAGGGAACTCGTTCGCGTTCATCGGGTCGCGGCGCAAGGCGCGTGCCGTGAGCTGATCGGTGCCGGGCGCCCTGCCCAGACCGAGGTCGATACGACCGGGATAGAGCGCCTCGAGCGTGCCGAACTGCTCTGCGATCACGAGCGGCGAATGGTTCGGCAGCATGATCCCACCCGCGCCGACCCTGATCGTCGAGGTACCCGCCGCAAGGTGGCCGACGACGACAGCCGTCGCGGCGCTCGCGATCCCCGGCATGTTGTGGTGCTCGGCGACCCAGTGGCGCCGGTAACCGAGCCGCTCAGCGTGACGTGCGAGGTCGAGGCTGTTGTGCAGCGCATCCCCGGCCGTCGAGCCGAGGGAGATGGGTGCAAGGTCGAGGACGGAGAGAGGAATCAACGGGGCCGACAGTACCCGTACCAACGATGACCCAGGGGATCAGGTCGTGCGCTTTCGCATCGCCGGAATACGCGGCATCGGAAACGAGATGCTCATCGCACCCTCGCTCCGGGAGCGACCGGGCCGAATCCCGCTTGGCCTTCCCGCCCCCGTAGCGGCGGAACCTGTCCCGCCCGTCCCGCCCGCAAACGCCCGTCCCGCGAAACCTGTCCCGCCCGCACCGCCACACGCGGAGGCGTCAGGCCTACGCCGACTCGAACAACGCTTCCCAGCGTGCGAGCAGCTCCTGGAGCTCGTCACGGGAGGTGCGGTACTCGGTCAGCATGTCCATGTTCGTCCAGTCCTCGGCCAGCTTCGTTTCGAGTTGCGCTATCCGCTGCTCGAGCACCGTGATCCGCCGCTCGACCTGATCCAGCTCGGCCGGCCCCTTCTTTTTCGTCACCGGTTTCGTCGCCTTCGACTCCTTCGGTTGCGGTGCTACGGCCACGACCGGCACCGCGTCCTCCTCGCGTGCCTGGACGAGATCGGCCCAGCCGCCGTCGTAGGAGCGGAGGGTGTGATCCTCGATTGCGACCGTTCGCTCGGCGACGGCATCAAGGAGCGCCCGGTCGTGGGAGACGAGTAGCACAGCCCCGGGGAACGCCTCGAGCGCGACCTCGAGCGCTTCGCGGCTTTCGAGGTCGAGATGGTTTGTCGGCTCGTCGAGCACGAGCAGATTGGCTCCCGAGGCAACGACGACCGCGAGCGCCAGTCGTCGCCGTTCACCGCCCGAGAGCACCGAGACCTGCTTCTCCTGCTCGCTGTAGCCCGAGAAGAGGAACTTGCCGAGGAGATTCTGGGCTTGCGGCCGCGCGAGGCCGGTCATGGCAACGGCACAGTCGAGCACCGTACCTCGCTCGTCGAGCTCGACGTCGTGCTGGGAGAAGTAGGCCGGTTCGACACCGTGGCCGAAACGGATCTTCCCCGTATCGGGTTGGCGATGACCGATCAGCGTTTCGAGCAACGTCGTCTTGCCTGACCCGTTCGGCCCGACGAGTGCCACGTGCTCCTCGCGCTCGATCACGAGCGAGCCTCCCTCGATCAGCTCCTTCCCACCGGCCGAGAGCCGGAGCCCCTCGATCTCAATCACGATCCTGCCACTCCGGGCCGGCTTCAGAAACTCGAAGCCGAGATTCCGTCGTCGCCGCGTGAGATTCTCGAGCTCGCCGGCGGCCTTTTTTCGTTCCTGCTCGAGACGACCGATCTGGGTGATCTTCGCCTGCGCCTGCTTCGCCTTCGACTTCTTGTAGCGGAACCGTTCGACGAATCGCTCCAGCCGCTCGATGTCGGCGCCAGTCCGCTTCACGCTCTTGGCCGCCGCCTGGGCCCGCGTAGCACGCTCGAGCCGCCACTGGTGCCATGGCCCCGAGAAGTAGAGGCTCCTGCCGCCCTCGAGCTCGAGCACCGCGGTCGTGACCGACTCGAGAAACCAGCGGTCGTGTGCGACGAGGATGACGGCAGCATCGATCGTCGTCAGCTCGCGCTCGAGCCATTCGAGGCTCTCGACGTCGAGGTGGTTCGTGGGCTCGTCGAGCAGCAGCAGGTCGGGGTCACCTGCGAGGGCACGGGCGAGCGACGCCCGTGTCAGCTCACCTCCGGAAAAAGTTGAAAGCTGCCGGTCGAGGTCTGCGTCACGAAAGCCGAGGCCACGGAGCATCGAGGATGCCCGGTCGCGCCAACCCCAGCCGCCCGCGTGCTCGAGCCGCTCCTGGGCCTCGCTGTAGCGCCTGAGGGTAACCGGATCGTGCGTTCCGGCCGCCATCGCCTGCTCGAGCTCTCGGAGCTCTTCCTCGATGAGCACGAGAGCCGTTGCCCCCGAGATCGAGTACTCGCGCAGCGTCAGCCCTCGGTCACGTGGTGGCCGCTGGTCGTGGAGGGCGATCCGGGCGCCCTTCTGGAGTGCGATCTCGCCGCCCTGGATCGTCGTCTCACCGATGATCGCCCGCAGCAATGTCGTCTTGCCTGCACCGTTCTGCCCCGCGAGCGCGAGCCGCTGCCCACGATCGACCGAGAACGACACCCCGTCGAAAAGAGGGTCGCCCGAAAGTTCCTTGCGGAGGTTCGATGCGATCAGAACGGGCACGTGGTCAGAGTAGACGCGGCGGCTTACTCCCCGGCCGTTATGCTGAACGTCATGATCTCGGATCCCCGTTCCCGGACGGTCAATACTATTCGCGCGCTCGCAATGGATGCGGTGCAGCGGGCGAACGCCGGCCATCCTGGCACGGCAATGGCGCTCGCACCGTTGGCGTATCTGCTCTACCGCGACGTGATGCGCCACAATCCGGCCGACCCGCTGTGGCCGGGGCGCGACCGTTTCGTCCTTTCTGCGGGCCACGCCTGCGTGCTCCAGTACGCGTCACTCCATCTCGCGGGCTACGACCTGACGCTCGACGACCTGCAGCAGTTCCGGCAGTGGGGCTCGCGCACGCCGGGCCATCCCGAGTGGGGCCATACGGCAGGGATCGAGACGACGACCGGCCCACTCGGCCAGGGCTTCGCGAACGGCGTCGGGATGGCAATCGCACAGCGATTCCTCGCCGATCGCTACAACCGTCCTCACCACGAGATCGTGGATTCGTGGATCTACGCGATCTGCTCTGACGGCGACCTGATGGAGGGAGTCACCCAGGAGGCGGCGTCGATCGCGGGCCATCTCGGGCTCGGCCGCCTCATCTATGTCTATGACGACAATCGCATCACAATTGACGGCACGACGTCACTCACGTTCACGACCGAGGACAAGGGCAAGCGCTTCGAGGCAAACGGCTGGCACGTCCAGCACGTTGGCGACTCGGAGGATCTCGACGCGCTCCTTGGTGCGCTCGCTGCCGCGAAGGCCGAGGAGGAACGTCCCTCGCTGATCGTGCTCCGTACGCACATCGCCTATCCCGCACCGAACGCGATCGACACCTCGAAGGCACACGGAGCGCCGCTCGGAGAGGCCGAGATCAGGGCGACCAAGGAGGCTATGGGACTCGATCCCGATGAGACATTCGCCGTCTCGGACATCGTGCGCGAGCACATGGCCGTCGTTGGCCCGCGTGGTGCCGGCCTGCAAGACGCATGGGACGGGCGCGTGGCCGCGTGGGCAGGAGCATTCCCGGCGCTTGCGCACGAGCGTGAGCTCGACCTTCGTGGCGAGCCGCGCGAGGGCTGGCGCGAGGCGCTGCCGGTGTTCCCCGCGGGCGAGGAGATCGCGACCCGCGACGCTGGTCGCAAGGTGATGCAGGCGCTGAAGCCATTCACGCCGACGATGGTGGGTGGGTCGGCCGACCTCGTCGAGTCGAACAAGACCGAGTTCGAGGGTGCCGGAATCTTCTCGGCGACGCATGTCGGCCGCAATATCGCCTTCGGTATTCGCGAGCACGCGATGGCCTCGATCGTCAACGGCATTGCCCTCGATCCCGCCATGCTCCGGCCCTACGGCTCAACGTTCCTGATCTTCTCCGACTACATGCGTCCGGCCGTCCGCCTCTCGGCCATGATGGGCCTGCGTACCGCATGGGTCTGGACGCACGACTCGATCGCCGTCGGCGAGGACGGCCCCACCCACCAGCCGGTCGAGCACCACATGGCGCTGCGCGCGATCCCGAACCTCTGGTACGTCAGGCCTGCCGACGCGAACGAGACGGCGATGGCATGGCGGATTGCGATCGAGCGCCCTGACGGCCCGGTGGCCCTGGCGCTGACCCGCCAGAAGCTTCCAACGCTCGATCGCACCGTCGTCGCGGCTGCAGACGGTGCCCTGCGCGGCGCCTACACGCTCTGGCAGCGCGGCGAGGGAGAGCCCGAGGCGATCGTGATCGCGACCGGCAGCGAAGTACACATCGCGCTCGACGCAGCCCGGTCGCTCGAGGCGAACGTGCGGGTCGTCTCGATGCCGTGCTGGGAGCTCTTCGAAGAGCAGGACGACGACTACCAGGACTCCGTCCTGCCGCCGTCCGTCGAGGTAAGGCTCGCCGTCGAGGCCGGGGTGACTCTCGGCTGGGAGCGCTATGCGAGCGCAATACTAGGTCTAGACCGTTTTGGGGCCTCTGCTCCACACGAGCGCGTGTTCGCCGAGCTCGGGATCACTGCCGATTCGATCGCCGCCACACTGGAGGCCGAGATCGGATGAGGGTCGCGGTGTCCTTTGACCACCGTGGCGTCAAGCTCCGTGAAACGGTTCTCGCCGCGGTTGCCGCCGCGGGCCACGAGACCGTCGATTTCGGCGTGGACAACGGTGCCGTGCGCGTTGACTACCCCGACAAGGCTCTCGAGCTCGGCCTCGCGATCCGCAACGGCGAGGCCGACCGCGGCGTTCTCGTATGCGGGTCGGGTGTCGGCGCCTCTGTCGCTGCCTCGAAGATCCCCGGCATTCGCGCAGCAATCTGCCACGATGGCTACTCCGCGCATCAGGGGGTCGAGCACGACGACATGAACGTCCTCTGCCTCGGCTCGGAGATCGTCGGCGGAGAGCTTGCGCAGGAGCTCGTTCACGCCTTTCTGGAGGCCCGGTTCATCGGCGGAGGCCGCTACGCAGAGCGTCTTGCGAAAGTGGCGGAGATCGAAAGGATGTCGGATGGCTGATTCCACACGCATGCAGGAGTTGGCAGAGGCAGGCGTGAGCGCCTGGATCGACTCCCTTTCCCGCGAGATGCTCCACTCCGGCGCACTTGCCCGGCTGATCGCAGACAACTCCATTGTCGGGGTCACCTCCAATCCGACCATTTTCCAGAAGGCGCTCGCAGAGGGCGACCTCTACGACGAGCAGCTACGCGAGGTGGCCGCAGAGACCGACGACCCGGCGGAGATCTTCTTCACGCTCGGGATGAGCGACATTCGCGAGGCCTGCGACCTCATGCTCCCGGTCTGGGAAGGCTCTGCCGGCATAGACGGCTGGGTCTCGCTCGAGGTCGATCCGACCCTCGCCTACGAGCGAGAGAAGACGTTCGACCAGGCGATCCGGTTCAACCGGGAAGTGGGTCGTCAGAACCTCTACGTCAAGATTCCCGCCACGGAGCCGGGACTTGGGGCGATCGAGGACTGTATCGCGAAGGGCGTCTCGATCAACGTGACGCTGATCTTTTCGCTCAAGCGATATGCGGCCGTCGCCGAGGCCTACCTTCGCGGCCTCGAGCGTCTCGTCGCCTCAGGTGGCGACCCGCGCAAGGTACTGTCGGTTGCAAGCTTCTTCGTCTCCCGCGTTGACAGCGAGGCCGACAGGCGTCTCGAGGAAGTCGGTCGCACCGACCTACAGGGGCAGCTCGCCGTCGCAAACGCGAGGCTCGCCTACCGGCACTACCTCGACATCGTGGGCGACGACCGCTGGGCCTACCTCGCCGGCAAGGGCGCCCGGCCACAGCGGTGTCTATGGGCCTCCACCTCGACAAAGAATCCCGCCTACCGCGACGTGGTCTACGTCGAAGAGTTGATCGGCCCGGACACGATCAACACAATGCCGCTCGAGACGGTCAGGGCGTTCGAGGATCATGGCAAGGTACAGGGGGGGAGCCTTGCCGAGGGGCTCGGCGAAGCGAACCGGCTCCTTGCCGACCTCGCCGCCGCCGGGGTGGACTACGACGACGTCGTTGACACGCTCGAGGCGGAGGGCGTGCAGAAGTTCTCCGACTCGTTTGTAGAGCTCCTCGCCGGCATCCGGGCCAGGATTGACGCTCTAGCGTCTCCGTGAACCAGGAGCCGGCCAATCCGCTCCTCGAAGGCATGCAGCTCGCCAGGAGGCCTGATTCGTGTGCCATTGTCATCTTCGGTGCGGCCGGTGACCTGACACGACGCAAGCTCATTCCGGCCCTGTACTCCCTCGCCTATCGCAACCTTCTGCCCCAGAATTTTGCGATCCTCGGGGTCGCCCATAGAGTGCAGACCTCGGCGAAGTTCGTCGCAGAGATGAAGAAGGCGGTGAAGCAGCATGCACGTGACCCGTTCCGGCAGGACGTCTGGGACGTGCTCTCTGCGGGCATGCGCTACGTCGAAACCGAGTTCGGTAACGAAGACGGGGTTGACCGCGTCGGGCAGGCCCTCGAAAAGATCGATGCCGAGCACGGCACGGCCGGAAACCGCCTCTACTACCTGGCGGTGCCACCGCAGGCCTTCACGGCTAGTGCCTCCGAGATCGGCGAGCGACGCCACAAGGAGGGCTGGGTTCGCCTGATCGTCGAGAAGCCGTTCGGTCACGACCTGGCATCGGCTTGCGCGTTGAACGAGCTTCTGCACCGCTGGTTCCGCGAGGAAGAGATATTCCGTATCGACCACTATCTCGGCAAGGAGACCGTGCAGAACATGCTGGCACTGCGGTTTGCCAACGGCATCTTCGAGCCGGTCTGGAACCGTCAGTTCATCGACCATGTGCAGATCACGGTTGCCGAGGCGATGGGTATCGAGGGGCGTGCCCAGTTCTACGAGTCGGCCGGGGTGATCCGCGACATCTTCCAGAACCACCTGCTGCAACTTGTCGCGCTCACGGCGATGGAGCCGCCGATCGACTTCACTGCCGACGCGGTTCGCAACGAGAAGGTGAAGGTCCTGAAGTCGATGCACACCCCGGGCCCAAAATCGGTCGTGAGGGGGCAGTACGGCGCAGGATTCGTCGAGGGGCTCGAGGTGCCCTCCTACCGCGAGGAAGACGGCGTCTCACCCGACTCCCTGACCGAGACGTACATCGCGGCGAAGCTCTACGTGGACAACTGGCGGTGGGCCGACACCCCGTTCTACGTCCGTGCCGGCAAACGGCTCGGCAGACGCGAGACGACGATCGCGATCCAGTTCAAGCAGGCACCCCATCCGCCGTTCGAGGCGATCGCGGGCGACGACCTACGTCCGAACGTGCTGCTCATCCAGGTGCAGCCAGACGAGGGTGTCTCGCTTGCGATCGGTGCCAAGGTGCCGGGCGCAGGGATGACGATCCGCACGGTGCACATGGACTTTCTCTACGGAGGTTCGTTCCGGACGGGGCTTCCGGAGGCCTACGAGCGGCTCATCCTCGATGCCCTGCTCGGCGACGCTGCGCTGTTCACGAGCGAGGACGAGGTCAAGGAGCAGTGGAAGATCGTTGACTCCATCGTCGGCGGCTGGGCGCGCGACCGGACGAACTTCCCGAACTACGCAAGCGGCAGCTCGGGTCCGAAGGCGGCCGACGATCTGATCCGCCGCGACGCACGTTCCTGGCGTCGGCACTAGCGGCTCGGTGGGTGTCGTCTCCGATATCGAGCGGCAACTGGGAACGCTCCGGGCGGCGGAGGCGGCCGACGGGAGGCCCGAGATCCGTACGAGCACGATGACGCATCTCGTCTGGTGTCCACCCGAGTGGCATAGAGATGTCCGGAAGACGCTTACCGGTCTCGCCGAGAGGCATCCCGCCCGGACGATCATCCTGCTTCCGGAGTCGGGCCGTCGGGCCGAGATCGTTGCGCGTGCCGAGTTGAAGGTCTTCCGGCTCCCGGGGCTGGCACACGAGGTGGTCTCGGAGGTGATCGAGATCAGGCTCCGGGGTGATGCGGCGCACCATCCCGGCTCGGTCGTCGCTCCGTTGCTCGTCTCCGGCCTGCCCGTGTTCTGTCGCTGGCGCGGCGAGCTCGGCTTCCGCAGCGGCGAGCTCGACGATGTTCTCGCTGTTGCGGACAGGCTTGTCGTTGACTCCTCGGAGTGGTCTCGCGTCCCGGCCGCCTATGTCCCGCTCGTACCGCTCTTCGAGCGGTGTGCTGTCTCCGACATCGCGTTCGCGCGGACACTGCCGTGGCGGCGGCGTCTGGCGGCACTGTGGCCGCAGATCGGATCCGTCGAGCGGCTCCGAGTCGAGGGCCCACGGGCCGATGCCGCGTTGCTAGCCGGCTGGATGAGGTCGAGGCTGAAGCGCGAGATCTCGTTGACCCGACGGCAGGCCGCCGTCGTCGAGAGTGTCCATGTAGACGGGCAGCGGGTCGCGTCGCCGGGTACGCCGCCGACCCCGAGCGAGCTTCTCTCGGATGAGCTCGACCGATCCGGGCGTGACCCGGTGTACGAGGCCGCGGTGCGGGCTACCGGGACGGCCGCCGACGCCGCTTGCCTCCCGGGATAGATCGCAGACGGTGGTCGTTCAGGCTTCGCCATGCTCTCAGCGAAGACTCTCCGGCGCCGGGTCACCGCGAGATCGGCCGAAGAGCCTCGAGCAATGCCTCGTGGAGATGCCCGTTGGAGGAGATCGCCGTACCTCCGTCGATGCGCGCCACACCCGCTGCATCGGTGAAGCGTCCGCCCGCCTCCTCGACAATCGGCTGGATCGCGGCAAGATCCCAGACTTTCACCCCAACCGCATCAACAGCCCCGTCTACCGCGCCCTCCGCCACCAGCATATGGGCCCAGAAGTCACCGTAGCCACGTGCATGCCACGCAGAGCCTGCGAGCGTCGGAATCGGCTGTTCGAGCGGGAACGAGAGCACCGCATCCTCGACCTGCCGGATCGCCGACACCCGGATACGGTCGTCATTGACCCAGGCGCCGCTGCCGCGCTCGGCATACCAGCGGCGGTGTAGGGCCGGAGCCGAGACAACGCCGAGCGTGATCTTGCCTTCCTCCTCGAGGGCGATCAGCGTTGCCCAGACCGGGATTCCACGGGAGTAGTTCCGGGTTCCATCGATCGGATCGACGATCCAGCGCCGGGCACCGGCGCCGCTGCCCCCGAACTCCTCACCGATCATGCCGTCACCTGGCCGCTCGACTGCGAGGCGCTCACGGAGAGCCTCCTCGACCGCCCGGTCGGCCTCGGTCACGGGGGTCCGGTCGGGCTTCGTCTCGACGATCAGGTCGGTCGCACGGAAGCGACCCAGTGAGATCTTGTCGGCCACATCTGCGAGAGAGAGGGCCAGAAGCAGGTCGGGGCTCATGTGAGCCCCGAGCCTACTCGACGGCCGAACGCGGCCGGTTCTCACAAGAGGTGCGCTACGTCTTCGACTTCTTCGCCGGAGAAGCGACGTGGAACGTCGGCTTCGCGACTCGGAGCTTGATCGGCGTTGACCAGACCATCTCTGCCTTGCGGAACTGGGCCTGGTTGAGCCCACGCACACGGTAGTACCAGATTCCCGGGGCAAGGTCGAGCACGGCCGAGGTCGAGTACGTCGATGTCGTGCCCTGTGCCCGCCACGGATACTTTGTCCGCGACCACTGCACCTCATAGGAGCTTGCTGCCGTTGCCGGCTCCCAGGTGATGAGCGGGGTCGAGAAGACGACGGGCTGTCTGGCGGCCGAGGCGAGGAGGCGTCCGTTGGGGGTCAGGCCGCTGACATACGGTGTCGTCGAGGCGACACGCACGGGGTCGCTCTCCTTCCCGAACGAGGCGACCCGGCCTGCCGCACAGGCATCCTGCGGCAGGTCAACGTCGATGTACTTGCGGGTCTTGTCCGACAACGTGCGCAACTCGACCGGAACGACCGTCCAGTAGTAGCGCGTCGAGGGAAAGTCGATATCCGGGAGGTCAACTTTCGCGCCGGCTGCTGCGGATGCACCCGTTGTGGCGGTGCCTCCCTCGCTCGTCGTGACAGGGAAGCCGTCGGCTCCCAGGGTTGACCCTTCGGTCGTTCCGTCGGCAAGCCAGCCGGTCGCCGCAAGGGCGATCTCGGCATCGCTGCTCGGGAGCTTCAACGGGCCGGTCGTTCGCGGGGCATAGGCAGGACTGCCCGTGATGGCGCCACGGTAGACGATGTTGACACAGTCCTCATCGGTGGAGGCATATGTCCGAAACAGGCTGTAGCCGTTGCCGTCGAGACCCTCGTTTCCGCTCCACGAGAGTGCGGGCATGAGCTCGTGCGAGGCCGCGTGCGCCGGGGTGCTCGACCGGTCGGAGACCGCGAGCTGCAGCGTCAGCTTTCCGGTCGTGAGGGCGGGGTTGGACGCCGTGTAGACCGGGCTCCAGGGTCCGTAGGAGACCGCGGGGAGGCCGTTTGGAATATCCCCGAAGAGTTGCCGGACGGCCCGGACACGCCACTTCGCCGATGTCCACCAGGCGGGGTCGGTGTGCCACGTGTAGAACTCTCGCTCGTCTGCCACGTTCGTGTGGGCGGAGATCACCTTGCTGGCGCGGGGGAACCACACCTGATAGCTCGTCGCGCCGGGTATCTGCGTCCAGCGCACGAAGCCGGGCTGGCTGGGAAGTGGCGTTGCCACACCCGACCACCGCATGTTGAACGGGTAGGCGACACTCCAGCCCGTCGGTCCGCTCTGGGTGATCGCACGGACATGGGTGTAGAGCGCGTAGGGCTGGCCCGTGAACCACGGGAGCGCCACGTCGATCGAGACGGCCGGCACACGCAGGATAGGAATGCTCGTAGAGGTCAGCGGGTCGGTGGTCGGGGTGGTCGGGGTGGTCGTACCTCCGGTCGTCGCCGGGGTGGACGTCGACGTGCCGGTGCCACTCGTCGTCGTGCCCGCCGCTCCACTCGTTGCCGGGGCAGGAGTGCTTGCTGCGACCGCTGCGCAACCGGTACCCGGCTTCACCCCCGTCCGGACGTTCGACCAGACAATCGTGCTTTCACTGAACGAGCGGCTCGTTCCGAGCTCGAACTCGTAGCAGAGGGCACCGCGCACCGGCTTCCAGGCAAAGGAAGGGGTGCGGGAAAAGACGTGCGACTGCGGCTCGGAGGGACGCAGCAGGAAGCCGCGGAGATCCCTTGGAGGGGCCGGCGGCTTCGTCCCTTTGGCGAGGGCTGCACCGGATACGAGCGTGGCTGCGGCCACGGCGGCGCAGCAAAGAGTGACGATTCGGAGCGAGGGCATGTGAACTATGTCGGCAGAACGACGCCGGCTGTTCTCCCTCGAACGGGGGACGGCGACCCACCATTTCGAAGCGCTAGAAGCTCTATCTGATGTGTTCGCCGGTCATCCGGCGCAGTGCCTGCCACCCATCGAAGAACGCTCAGCCCGGCGGATGCACTTTTCCGTTCGAGTGTGCACGAGTGGCGATCTCCTTCTGCCGCTCGACGGTCTCGGCCGCAATCACGAGAAGCTCACAGAGACGCGCAAGCCTGATCCGCTCGGAGGTCTCGGTCAGGAGCTCCTGCTTGAGGTCGGGCGAGAGGTCAAAGCGGCCGGCGATCGCAAACGAGAGACCAGGTGTTTCTCGGTCCGGCGGCTCGAGATCGCCGCCGGTCAACTCGACAAGCCGGGCAAAGAGCGAGAGAGCGCGTTCGACCTCGAGCTCCTCCGCCGGGTCGTCCTGGTCGTCCATGGGTTCTACGCGGCCCGTGACAAACGAACGGCCGGGTGTCAGCTCCAGAAGTCGAAACCGCTCTCCCCCTTCGACGAGGATATTCAGGCGCCCGTCGTCAAACCGCTCGACCACCTCGCTGACGGTTGCCAGCGTCCCGACCTGCCGCAGTCCGTCGTCGTCGGCGTAGACGATTCCGAACGGGACTCCCTGCTCGAGACTCTCCCCGATCAGCTCCTGGTAGCGCAGCTCGAAAATGTGCAGGGGTACCTGTTCGGACGGGAGCAACACGAGGCCGAGCGGAAAGAGACCGATTTCATCCATCGCGGGGAAGACTACGCGCGCGGAGAGGGGCTGCGTCGGCGGAAAGAGCTCGTCCCGGCGCTCGGGCCTGCGACCACGCCTTTTTGTGACCGAACGCACACCCCGTGCTCCCGCATCGCAATAAGGTAGAATCCGCGTGGCCGGACTCACCGTCGTCGGCCCGGCAACATCTCGAAGATGACCACTACAACTGGTATCGACCTCCTCGACGTGGCCGACGTACGCGAGGCGCTGCGGGTGTTCGGCGCTCGCTACGTGCAGCATATCCTGACCGTCCGCGAGCAGTCGGCGTGCACGCGCCGAGGGGTGCTCCGGCCAGAGCTGGTCGCTGCCGCGTTCGCCGCGAAGGAGGCCGCGATCAAGACATGTGGCATGGATGCCGATAGTGTTAACTGGCTCGATGTCGAGCTGACGGAGGAGGTGAGCAACCGCCTGAATGCATCGTTCTTACGGTCTGCGTCCACCTCGGCCGGTGGCCGAGCTACGGCGACGATCTCGATTAGCGTCGCACGGACAGACTCTGTCGTGCTTGCCATCGCAATCGCACAGGGACACCCAAGAGACAATGAGGCCACCGGAGAGAAATGACAGCAAGCGAAGTAGAAAACCAGGTCAGAGCGGTCGTCGCTCGCTACGCGAAGCTCGGCGTTGATGCGACGACGATCGACCGAAGCGGTGATCTGTATCGGGCGGGTATGACCTCACACGCCAGCGTCAGCTTGATGCTGGGTCTCGAAAACGAGTTCGACGTCGAGTTCCCCGACCGCATGTTGAAGCGCAGCCTGTTCGAGAGCATCTCGTCGATCTGTGAGGCAGTCCAGGAGCTCGTCCGGGACGCGGCTGCATGAGAGCGCCCGCAAGTCAGGATCTCGCGTTCCTCGAGGGAATTCGAGACGTTGTCCAGATCGCGACCCTCGAGG
The DNA here is from genome assembly GCA_037139935.1 of Thermoleophilia bacterium. GTDB lineage: Bacteria > Actinomycetota > Thermoleophilia > Gaiellales > Gaiellaceae > Gaiella. The sequence continues at coordinate 13,630 of JBAXFL010000022.1, forward strand.
CCGCAAGCGTCGACCGTGCCGCCCGCTTCCCGAAAGAGGCGATCGCAGCGCTGCGCTCCGCGAAGGCGCTCTCGGCGTATGTGCCACCGTACCTCGGCGGCGGCGGCGTCTCGTTCCCGACACTCGCCGAGGGATGCTTCGAGCTCGGGCGGGCCTGCGCGGCGACCGGCATGGTCTTCGCAATGCATCAGATCCAGGTCGGTTCGATCGTGCGCCATCATCGCGGATCGGCACCGTTCGAGCGGTATCTCGAAGAGCTGAGCGAACGCCAACTTCTGATCGCCTCCGCGACGTCCGAGGTCGGGGTCGGGGGAGACCTACGCACGAGCATCGCCGCAGCCTCCGACTCGGACGGATTGCTCGAGTTCGAGAAGCGAGCTCCGACGATCTCGTACGGTGCGGAGGCCGACGACCTGCTCGTCACGGTGCGCCGGGCTCCGGATGCCGATCCCTCCGATCAGATCCTCGTCCTCGTTCGCGAGGAACAGCGCGAACTCGAGCAGATCAGTGAGTGGGACACTCTCGGCATGCGCGGAACCTGTAGCCCGGGCTTCGTCGTTCGAGCCAGGATTGATCGGTCTCAGGTACTACCGGTCGCCTTCAGCGAGATCGCAACGCAGACGATGGTCTCGTTCTCCCACATCCTGTGGGCGCACGTCTGGCTCGGGATCGCTACGAGCGCCTACGACTGCGCGCGCGCGCGCGTCCGCGACCAGGCGAGGCGAGACCCCGGGGTCATGCCACCCCAGGCGGTACGACTGTCGGAGCTTGCCACACTCGTCTACCGTCTGCGCAGCGAGGTCAAGGTGGTGACCGATGAGTACAACGGCATTCTCGAACACGGCGACGCGCAAGATGCGCTCTTCACGGTCGGCTACGCGATCCAGGTCAACTCCCTCAAGATCAGCGCCTCCGAGCTCGCACCCCAGATTTGCACGCTCGCGCTTGCGATCTGCGGGATGGCCGGCTACCAGAACGGGACGCCGTTCAGCGTCGGACGTCATGTACGCGACGCGCTCTCCGCCGGTCTCATGATCGGCAACGACCGGATTCATTCGACCGATGCGTCTCTTCTCCTCGTCCACAAGGGCTGACCCGGAATGCATACCACTCACCCCGATGGCGAAGCGGAGTTTCTCACCGGTCTTCTCGGTGCAGGACTGCTGATCCCGTGCGACGTTCCGGGTGTGTACGGGCGATCCGCCACTTTCGAGGCTGTCGTGGCCGGAATCGACGGTCTCGCATTCGCAGAGGCTCGCCGCGATGACGCCGAAGAGGTGCGGTTTCCACCCGTCATGTCCCGCCACGACTTCGAGCGCTCGGGGTACCTCGGAAGCTTCCCTCATCTCGCCGGTTCGGTTTTTGGTTTCACCGGCGACGAGAGATCGGCCTTCGAGCTCTCGGGACGCGCGGCTGCACACGAAGACTGGAGCGAGTTCCAGGGGATGACGGACGTCGTGCTGATCCCGGCCTCCTGTTATCCCGTGTATCCCTGGGTCGCAAGCCGAGGCCCGCTTCCGGACGGAGGCCGGCTGGTAGATGTTGGTGGCTATTGCTTCAGACGCGAGCCGTCCTCGGATCCGGCTCGGATGCAAGCATTCCGGATGCACGAGAATGTCCGTATTGGAGATCCGGACGTCGTCGCGGCCTGGCACGCCGAATGGCAGGAGCGCGGTGCCCGAATCCTCGGTGGCCTCGGGCTTGCCGTCGACGTCGTTCCTGCGAACGACCCCTTCTTCGGTCGCGCCGGCCGCATCCTCGCAAGCGGCCAGCACGAGCAGCAGCTGAAGATGGAGATCGTGTGCCCGATCTCGTCGGCTCGGCCCGGAGCGGTTCTCTCGGTCAACGCTCACCTCGACCACTTCGGCACGGACTTCGGAATCGCGACAAAGTCCGGCGGCCCAGCCCACACTGCGTGTATCGGGTTCGGCCTCGAACGGGTCGCATTGGCGCTCTTTCACCGGCACGGGATCGATTCCGACAACTGGCCCGAGCGGGTACGCGAGCAGCTGTGGCCGATGCTGGAAGAAGCCCCGTGATCTCACTCCTCGGGATCGACCCGGGTGCGTACATCGCCCATGCCCTTCACAGCCCGGAACGGGCCTTTCCGGAGACCAACTGCTACACGGACATCTGGATCGAGCTCCTGCACGCCCAGGGACTCGACCCGATGGCGATGCTCGCTTTCTGCACGGTCGTAGACTTCGAAGGCGACCAATGGACGTTCTTCAAGCCTCCGCCCGCCGACCTCGAACGGTTGTACGGGCTCGAGGTGCAGGAGTTCGTGATCTACCGCTCGCTCACAGATCACGTTGCAGAGCAACTCCGGCTTCACCGGTCCGTGATCGTCGAGGTCGACGGGTTTCACCTACCCGACACGGCTGGACGCAGCTACGGCGTTGCGCACGAGAAGACGTCGATCGCCATCGAGGCGATCGACATCGAGGGGAAGCGCCTGCGGTACTTCCACGGCCTCGGCTACCACGAGCTCGCAGGAGACGATTTTGACGGTGCTCTGCGGGTAGGGCCTCTGCCCGGGAACAACCTTCCTCCGTATATCGAGTTTGTCCGCACCGACCGTTCCATCCCCTGCCCGGAAGATCAGCTGCGTGACGTTGCTGCGGAGCTCCTCACCGAGCACATCGCCCGGCGACCGGCGACCAATCCCGTTGAGCGGTTTGGCCACCGTCTCGTCGCCGACCTCCCTTTGCTGCAGAAAAACGGTGGGGAGACGTATCACCTCTATGCGTTTGCGACAGTGCGTCAGTGTGGGGCAGCATGGGAAACGGCGGCGACGTTCGTCCGCTGGCTCGAGCCACGGCGCTACGCCGACGCGGCGGACGCATTCGACGCACTCCACGCCGACGCCAAGACGCTCCTTTTCCGACTTGCCCGTTGTGCCGCATCGGGCCGACCATATGACCCGGAAGCGTTGCTCGCCACGATGGCCGTTTCGTGGGACACCGCCCTGGACGCGCTGGCTGCGTAGCACGGAGAGCCTCTTTGCAGGGCAACCTCACCACAAACAGCGCCGACGCCACGGACATTGACGGGTGGGACGTCGTCTGCCTCGATGCGGGTTGGGAGCTCGTCGGGGTACCCCCGGGGCACCAACCAGGAGAGAGTTCCGAAGCGATGGCGGCCATCCCTGCGACGGTCCCGGGCACCGTAGCGCTCGCCCTGCTTCGGGCCGGTCTCGACCCAAGCGGGCCATCTCTCGACGAGCGCGACTGGTGGTTTCGCTGCCGATTTCGGATGCCGCCGGCCACGAGCCCGGTCTCCGAGACGGTGCTCCGACTGGACGGACTCGCGACGATCGCCGACGTCTGGCTGAACGGGAACATCATCGCAACAAGCGAGAACATGTTCCTGCCCCTCTTGATCCCGGTGAGTGACCTTCTTCTCGCAGACAACAAGCTGGCGTTGTGCTTTCGCGCCCTGGCGCCACTCCTGCAGCAGAAGCGACCACGGCCGCGTTGGCGGACGCGCATCGTCACGCAGTCCGGTCTCCGCTGGTTCCGCACGACCGTGGCAGGGCGGGCACCAGGCTTTGCTCCCGGGCCCGCGGTCGTCGGTCCCTGGCGCTCCGTCACGATCGAGCGACGACAACGCGTCGTGATCGACGCGCTCACGCTGCGCCCCGAGCTCGACCCCGGCGACGAAGCCGGCACGTTGACTCTTGGTGCGATCGTCCGGGCGATCGATCTGAACCCCCTCAAAGGAGCCAGGATCGAGGCCAGAGGGCCTGGCGGAACCCACGCACAGGATCTCGAGGTGATCACAGCAGCAGAGGTTGACCGGGTCGAGGGAGTCCTGCGGATTCCGGACGTAGCGGCCTGGTGGCCACATACCCACGGCGAGCCGACGCTATACGAAGTCCGGCTCGTCCTCGAAAGAGGCGATGGCGAGATCGAGGCAGACCTCGGCCCCATCGGTTTTCGTCGGGTTGAAGCGGCACCGCTCGCCACGTTCGGTCTGACAGTAAATGGCGTATCGGTGTTCTGTCGCGGAGGCGCCCTGATGCCAGACGCCTACACCGCCGATCACGACCCCGTCGCTCTGCGGTCGCTGCTGGAAAGCGCCTGTGCCGCAGGAATGAACATGATCCGTCTCCCCGGGATAGGTGCCTACGGCTCGAAGGCGCTCTTCGAGCTCTGCGATGCGCTCGGGCTTCTCGTCTGGCAAGACTTCCCGTTCGCGAACATGGACTACCCGATGACTGACCCGGGATTCAAAGACACCGTGGCAAAGGAGGTCGACAGCTTTCTTTGGGAGGTCGGCCGACACCCGTCACTCGCCGTCCTCTGCGGCGGATCGGAGGTCGAGCAGCAGGCCACGATGCTCGGGTTCGAGCCAGAGATCGCTCGCAGCGCGTTCTTCGATGCAGCCCTCCCGGCGGCCATCACAGCCGCTGGAATCAGCGTGCCCTACGTGTCGTCTTCCCCGACCGGGGGCGATCTTCCCTTCAGGGTGGACGAGGGGATCGCCCATTATTTCGGCGTCGGCGGCTATCGCCGACCGCTCGAGGACGCGCGGCGTGCCGGGGTCCGGTTTGCCGCCGAATGCCTTGCATTCGCACATGTTCCCGATGACGAGATGCTGGACGGTCTCGCGGCCAATCGCGCTGGCCGTCACCCTCACCATCCGTCCTGGAAAGAGGGCGTTCCTCGCGACAACGGCGCAGATTGGGATTTCGACGACGTCCGTGATCACTACCTCCGCGTGGTGTTCGGCCTTGATCCCGACACCCTGCGGGAGATCGACCCGGAGCGCTACATCGCCGTCTCACGTCTCGTCACGGGTGAAGTGATGGCCAACGTTCTGGGCGAGTGGCGACGGGAACGATCGACGTGCGCCGGTGCACTGCTGTGGACGCTCAACGACGTTCTCCCCGGCGCAGGATGGGGGGTACTGGACAGCAACCATCGGCCAAAGGCCGCCTACTGGTACGTGCGTCGCGCACTCGCTCCGGTCGCGGTCTGGTTCACGGATGAAGGAACCAACGGACTTGCTGTCCACCTCGCGAACGACACCGCAGATCCGATCGAGGGATCGCTCTCGGTCGCGGCACTGCGGCGCGACGGTCATTGCACCGCCGAAGGGGTCGTCCCGGTGTCGCTTCCCCCTCGCTCGACGTCGGAGTATGCGGCCGAGGCGATTATCGGTCGTTTCGTTGACATCGGCTATGCCTACCGGTTTGGGCCCCCCGAGCACGATCTCGTCGTGGCGGAGTTGACGCAGAACAGTGGCGTTCTACGCAGGGCGGTTCACTTTCCTACGGGGCCACCACCCGACGTCGACCGGTCGAGCGACATTCGGCTCCACGCAGCCGCACAGACGCGGGCCGACGGCTCTCTCGAGGTAGAGGTTTCCACTGGCCGCCTCGCGTACGGTGTCGCTGTCAACGCGCCCGGCTTCGACCTCTCTGATGATGTGTTCACGGTGCCCCCGGGCCGCGTACAGCATCTCGTCCTCTCACCTCGGACGGCAAGCGCTGTGGCGACCGATGTCCGGCTATGCCCGCTCAATGCAAGCGATAGCACCGCGCTTGACCTACGCTGAGAGCCCGTGCAGATCCCCGCCAACCTCGAGTGCGTGCCCCCGCTCCATGGACTGTTGACGCTGCCCGATGAGACAGCGCAGAAGGAACGAGGCGTGGTCATCTGTGCGCCGCTCGGCCACCAGAACACCTGCGCCTATCGGCCTCTTCGCTCGCTTGCCGAGCGCCTCGCGGAGACCGGGTATCCCGTGCTTCGCTTCGACTGGCCCGGATGCGGTGACAGTGGCAACCCCGCGCCGGGTGTCGCCACTGACTGGGTTGGCGTCGTCGATCAGGCAATCCAAACCCTGACGTCCATGGCAGGCGTCAGCGATGTCACTCTCATCGGCATTGGTGCCGGGGCCACCTTCGCGGCGGCTGCCTCGGGCAATCCGGGTGTCTCTGCCCTGATTCTGCTTTCTCCGTTCGCAACGGGCAAGTCCGTGCTCCACGAACTGCGCGCCTTCGACAGACTCGCCGGACGGCACAGCGCGGAAGCGCATGGGGCCGACATAGGTTTGCGCCCCGGGGACCTCGAAGCATCGGGCTTTGTCTTGCGTGCCGAAGATGTCGCCGGTGTGGGCGCCATCGACATCCCGGCGAATTTGGCCTCGATCACCGTTGCAGCAAGGCGCGTCCTGATCCTGTCTGCTCAACCCGACCGGGGGGCAACGCAGCTTTTCGCGTTCTTCTCCGACTCCGTGCCAGATGTCGATACCCGCCTCGTGCCCGAGGTGGCGTCTATCTGTGACGCACCCGATGTCTCTGTCTTTCCCAGGTCGTGCAGCGATCTCGTGCTTTCGTGGCTCGCGGATGACGGGGCCGGATTCATGCCTTCCGCTCGTCCACCATCAAGTCGGCGGCTGCTCTGCCCCCGAAGCGATGTGCGCGAGGAGACCGTGATCCTCGATGGCCCGAACGGACACCTCGTCGGGGTCGTCTGTGAGTCCGTGATTCCGGGTCGATCCGCCACAAACGACTGGCTGCTGTTCCTCAATGCGGGAGCCGTCCGCCGATCCGGGCCTCATCGTCTCTGGACGGAGTTTGCGCGAATCTGGGCCGCACGGGGCCTGAACTCGCTGCGGATCGACGTCTCTGGCGTCGGAGACAGCGACGACCCACGGGCGCTGGATGAAACCCACGGTGCCGACGTAGGACGCTTCTATACGGGTGACATCCTCGGCGACATCCGCTCTGCACTCTCGTGGCTCGATGACCGTGGGGCCGCCCGGGTCGGCACGCTTGGTCTCTGCTCGGGTGCGTACTGGTCGTTTCACGCTGCGCTTGCAGGAGAGGGCCTGGCAACGATCGTGATGGCCAATCCAGCAACGCTGTTCTGGGACGAGCACGTCCACCCGGCCAACACCCTCAGCCACGCTGGCGGGATTCTCCGATCACCCCGGTCATGGCACCGCATCGTGCGCAGGGGCGCCAGGGAGCAGGTGGGCACCGTCATGCGCGGGATGAGGACGAAACTCAACGTAACCGCACAGCACAAGCACTACCGGGATGACATCACGGAGGCGGTGGCCCTTCTTGCGGAACGCAAGCTGCCCGCGCAGATCGTGTTCAGCGAAGGCGACCTCGGACTTCTCTACCTCAAGCGCCATCTCGGAGCGGAGTACCGGACATTGCTCGAATCACACGGCATGACGCTTGACATCATTCAGGGACCCGACCACACGTTTACCCCTGTGTGGTCGCATGCGGTGTTGCGCGAGACAGTGGAGCGGCATCTCGAGCGAGTCGGCCTTCTGGCCAGAGGCCCTGGCGCCGGCTAGGAATCAGGCTTGCGGAATCCGGGCCTCGAGCGCAGCGCCGAGCGCCGTACGCACAGGCTCGAGATCGATGCGGTCGAGCACATCCTGGAAGAAACCGCGCACGATCAGGCGCTCAGCCTCCTGGCGGGAGAGCCCCCGCGCCATCGCATAGAAGAGCTGCTCCCGGTCTACCTGGCTCAGCGTTGCACCGTGGGTACAGCGCACATCGTTGGCAAGGATCTCGAGGCCAGGGATGGAGTCCGCGTGCGCGGTTTTCGAGAGCAGCAGATTGCGATTCTCCTGATAGGCATTCGTCTTCTGTGCATCCTTTTCGACCCTGATCATTCCGCGCCAGACGGCGCTTGCGGTATCACGCAGCACGCCCTTGAAGGCGAAGTCGGATGTGGTGTTCGGGGCGATGTGCTCCTGGAAGGTGTCGTAGTCGATCTTCTGTTCGTTATCGACAAAGTACGCGCCCGTGACCCTGGATGTTGCCCCCTGCCCGACGAGGTCATTCCGGATCCAGACCTTTCCACCTCCGGAGCCAAAGCCGCCCGCGACCCAGTCGAGCTCTGCGTCGCGTCCAACCGTGGCATGGTGGGAGGCGAAGTGCCAGGTGCTCTGCGACAGGTTCTGAACAGAGACGTACTCGACCCGGGCACCATCCTCGACGATGATCTCGACCACAGCGTTCGAGTAGCCCGAGAGCTCCGGCGAGGCAGACACATACTCCTCGATCACGGTGAACTCGCTCTGGGCCTCGGCGACGATCAGCAGCCGCCAGAAGAGTGAGCCACGCTCGATCGTATTCGCGACCCTGATATACATAGGCTTCTCGACGACAGTGCCCTTCGGGACGTGGACGAGCAGCCCGTGCTCCCACATCGCCGCGTTATGTGCCGCAAACTTCTCGCTATGCCCGACGAGCGTGCCGAGCAGCGGGTGCTCATCGGTCAGTAACTCGAAGCGAATACCCTCTGGCGCGTGTTCGATCGTGATGCCGGCCTCGCCGACAGTGGCCCTGCCTGAGGCATCGATCTCGAGCATCGTCGCGGCAAGTGGCGCAGGTGCGTCTCCCGCGGCAGTGTAGGAATCCGGGTCGAAACCCGTGAGATCGGTAAAGCGCCAGTGCTCCTCGGATTTCGTCGGCAGCGGGATCGCCTGGTAGCGCTCGATCAGTTCCGGCCTAGACACGCGCTACCTCCACGTGCTCGCACGGCGCATGCTGTCCACACACCGTCACTGCGAGCCCTTCGGCATCCGGGAAAAACGCTCCGCAACCCGGATCAGCCAACGGATCCTTCCATCTGCAACTGAATCAGCCGATTCATCTCGACGGCATATTCGAGTGGCAGTTCCTTGGTGATCGGCTCGACAAACCCGGACACGATCATCGCGCTCGCCTCAGCCTCGGAGAGTCCGCGACTCATCAGGTAGAAGAGTTGCTCCTCACCGATCTTGGAGACGGTCGCCTCGTGGCCGAGATCGACGTCGCTCTCGTCCACCTTGATGTACGGGTACGTATCGGAGCGAGATTCGTCATCGAGGATCAGGGCATCGCAGACGACCTTGGACTTGGAGCCGGTCGCACCGCGCGCCACCTCGAGGAGGCCGCGATAGCCGGCCCGCCCGCCGTCCTTCGAGATCGACTTGGAGGTAATCACGGAGGAGGTGTTCTTACCGACGTGGACGACCTTGCCGCCTGCATCCTGGTGCTGGCCCTTGCCGGCAAACGCGATCGACAGGACCTCGCCGTGGGCCCTCTCGCCCATCAGCCAGATGGCGGGGTACTTCATCGTCAGCTTGGAGCCGAGGTTGCCGTCAACCCACTCCATCGTCGCGTCCTCGTGGGCAACGGCACGCTTGGTGACGAGGTTGTAGACGTTGTTCGACCAGTTCTGGATCGTCGTGTAGCGACAGCGCCCACGGGGCTTGACGATGATCTCGACGACCGCCGAGTGCAGCGAGTCGGACGAGTAGATCGGCGCGGTACAGCCCTCGACGTAGTGCACATAGGCGTCCTCGTCAACGATGATCAGGGTGCGCTCGAACTGGCCCATGTTCTCGGCGTTGATCCGGAAGTAGGCCTGCAACGGCAGCTCGATGCGCACACCGGGCGGAACGTAGATGAACGAGCCGCCCGACCAGACCGCGGAGTTGAGGGCAGCAAACTTGTTGTCGTTCGCCGGAATGATCGTCGCCATGTGCTGCTTGACGATGTCCTCGTGCTCGCGGAGCGCGGTGTCCATGTCGAGGAAGATCACGCCCTTGCGCTCGAGGTCCTCCTGCAGCTTGTGGTAGACGACCTCGGACTCGTACTGGGCACCGACGCCGGCAAGGTACTTCTTCTCGGCCTCCGGTATGCCGAGCTTGTCCCAGGTATCAAGGATGTCGGCGGGGAGATCCTCCCACTTGTCCACCTGATTCTCGGTCGGCTTGATGTAGTAGAAAATGTTGTCGAAGTCGATCTCGCCGACGTTGCCGCCCCAGTTTGGCATTGGACGCGCATAGAAGTAGTCGAGCGCCTTGTGGCGGAAGTCCCGCATCCACTGCGGCTCGTTCTTGTGCTCGGCGATCGCCTCGACCACCTCGTGCGAGATGCCCCGGCCGGACTTGAAGAAGTAGTCCTTCGCCTCGTCGGGGTTCGAGAAGCCATACTTGTACTCAGCACGGATTCCCTTGACGACGTCGTTCTCGGTGGTACTCATGCGGTCTCGCCTCCGACCCCAGCAGGAATGAAGGCCTCATAGCCCTCCGCTTCGAGCTTCTGTGCGAGCTCCGCACCACCCGAGGCCACGATTCGTCCATCCACGAACACGTGCACGTAATCCGGCGTAATGTAGTTGAGAATGCGCTGATAGTGGGTGATCACGATGGCGCCCATCTCCGGGCCAACGAGTTCGTTGACGCCGTTTGCAACAACCCTGAGCGCGTCGATGTCGAGGCCCGAGTCGGTCTCGTCGAGCACGGCGATGCGTGGCTTCAACATCGCCATCTGCAAGATCTCGACCCGTTTCTTCTCTCCGCCGGAAAACCCGTCATTGAGATAGCGCTGTGCAAGCTCGCGCGGCACCTTCAGGTGCTCCATCGCGGCGAGCACGTCGGTGCGGAACTGCTTCACGGGGATCGGGTCGTCCTTGCCGCCGTTTGCCGCCTTGCGCCTGGCGTTGATCGCGCTGCGCAGGAAGCTCGTGACGGTAACGCCCGGGATCGCGTGGGGATACTGGAAGGCAAGGAAGAGGCCCTTCTGCGCGCGCTCGTCTGCTCCGAGAGCAGCGACGTCTGTCCCGTCGAGAAGGATCTCACCCTCCGTGATCTCGTAGGAAGGGTGCCCCATCAGGGCGTACGCGAGCGTGGACTTCCCCGACCCGTTCGGTCCCATGATCGCGTGCTTCTCGTTCAGGTTCACGGTCAGATCGACACCCTTGACAATGGGGGTGCCGTCCTCAAGTGCGACGTGCAAGTTCCGTATCTCGAGCAGTGCCACTGATTTCCGTCCTTGCCTCGGGTGGAGAAGTCGCATCGACTTGCGGGTACGCCGCAACTAGCAACTCCCCACACTGTAGCCGGACCACGACAAGTCGAGAGACAATGGCCTCAATCAGTGCTACTCTCCTGCCATGCCGTTCGGGATTGGTATCTGGGAGCTCCTCGTTCTTCTCCTCGTTCTTCTCCTCGTGTTCGGCCCCAAGCGGCTGCCGGAGATGGGCCGCCAACTCGGCAAGGGCATGCGCGAGTTCAAGGACTCCGTCACGGGCGACTCGAAGGATGATGACGACGACACCTTCCTCCCGCCCGCGGAGCCCGCCGTTCCTACCGCACCTGCCGCGTCTGAGTCGCGCGAGCGGGACACCGCCTCCTAACACCGCACGAGGATGTTTCGTAGGCTCGCCCCGCGCCGTCTCGGCACGGACGAAGAGGCGACTGTTGTCGAGCACCTGACGGAGCTTCGCCACCGCCTCCTGATCGCCATCGCAGCGATCATTCCGGCGTTTCTCCTCACGTTCGCGTTCCACACGACTCTGATCGAGTGGCTCAAGCGCCCGCTCCCTCCGGACAAGACGCTCGTCACGCTCGGTGTCCTCGAGCCGTTCACAACAGCGGTCAAGGTGAGCATGCTCGCGGCGGTCGCGATCGTGCTCCCTATCCTGATCTGGCAGGTATGGGGCTTCCTTGCACCCGCCGTAGACCGGGCAACGCAGCGCGTGCTGCGCGTCTTCATCGTCATCGCAACGTTGCTGTTTGCTGCGGGCGTCACCTTTGCCTACTTCGTCGTTCTGCCCGCGGCGATCAAATTCCTGACGAGCTTCGACGACACGGTCTACGACGTCCAGCTCCGGGCAAGCTACTACCTCTCGTTTACGTCGCTCGTGCTGCTCGCGTCGGGCCTCGCATTCGAGATGCCGATCTTCATTCTCGCGCTCGTGCGCATCCGCGTTCTCTCGTACGACAGGCTCCGGCGCAACCGCAAGGTCGGCTACGCGTTGATGGTCGCGTTTGCCGTGCTCCTGCCGACCGTGGATCCCGTGTCTCTCCTCTTCGAGACGATTCCGTTGCTGATCCTCTTCGAGGCCTCGATCTGGCTCTCGCGCATGATGGAAAAACGCTGGAACCGCAACCTGCCAGACGAAGACGAGGCAGATGACCAGGACGAAACGGACGCGCCTGGCGATGACGTGACCGAAATCGCTGACGACGGCGTGACCGAGGACGACATGGCGACGAACATGCCCGACGAGCCAGATGCGCCGGAGGGCGAAACGCCTTGAACGTGATCTCGGCGGACTGGGTCGTTCCCGTCGAGGGCCCACCAATCGAGAATGGTGCCGTCGTGATCGCTGCAGACGGCACCATCACCGCGGTCGGGCCGAGCGACGAGCTCGGGCGGGGCGACCACCACGAGGGGTGCGTGATCGTGCCCGGTCTCGTCAACGCCCACTCCCACATCGAGTACGCCGTCTACGCGGGATTCGGCGACGGGTTGCCGTTCGTGCCATGGATCGGAATGCACGTTCGGCGCAAGGGCAAGCTCGACAACGAGGACATGCTTGCGATCGCCATGGTGGGCGCACACGAGTGCCTGCGGTCGGGCATCACCACGATCGGTGACTGCAGCTTCTCGGGCGAGACTGCCCGGGCCGCCACAGCGACGGGGCTCCGCGCGATCGTCTACGTCGAGGTCTTCGGCCGCGACGTCACAGCACTCGACCGGTTCCACGAGATCAGTGCCCGGATCGAAGGGGAGCTTTCGGGCCGTGTCCAGCTCGGGATCTCCCCCCATGCGCCGTATACGTGCACGGCTGATCTCTACCGCGCATGCGCTGCGCTCGGGATTCCCCAGGCCACGCATCTGGCCGAGAGCGCCGCCGAGCACGACTGGCTCGTTGACGGCGCCGGGGACTGGAGCCCCCTTGTAGAGCTCCTCGTCCCGCCCCCGGGGCAGACAGGTATCCGGATGCTCGCCGCCGAAGGTCTCCTCGGCCCTCGTCTCATGGCGGCCCACTGTGTGCACGCCGACGCCGAGGAGATCGCGCTACTTGCAGCCCATGGCGTGGGAGTCGCGCACTGCCCCCGCTCGAATGGCTACCTCGGCTGTGGGGTCGCGCCGGTCGAGGAACTCCGCGCGGCAGGGGTTGCGGTCTCGATCGCGACCGACAGCCCCGCATCGACCCCATCACTCGATATGTTCGAGGAGATCAGGACTGCAATCATGACCGCGCGCGCACGAGCGCAGCGGCCTGACGCGCTGTCTGCCTCGGACGCTCTCGAGCTCGCCACGCTCGGTGGCGCACGGGTTCTGGGCCTCGCCGATCAGATCGGGTCACTCGTACCCGGTAAACAGGCAGACCTGACCGTGATCTCGCTCGCAGGTTCGCCGTTCGATCCTGTTGAAGATCCTGTTATCGCTGCCGTTCTGGGCGGATCTCCCGACCGAGTCACAGCTACGCTGGTTGCCGGCGAACAGCGCTACCTGAAAGGAACATCTCGATGGCCCGATTCGACAAGAGCAGCGCGAAGCGCACGAAGCAAGATGCTGCCGTAACGAATACCCGACGGGCCAAGAAATCGACGGCGCCGTCGATCGAGGACACGATGTTCTTCCCGCGGCTGCGACGCCATGCAAAATGGATGTTCGTCTTCCTCGCGGTGGCGCTCGGCGGCGGCTTCGTCCTGTTTGGCGTCGGCGCGGGTGGCACGGGGGTCGGAGATATCCTCCGCGGTGGCGGCGGGAGCGGAGGCCCGTCGATCTCGGACGCACAGAAGAAGACGTCGAGTGACCCGACGGACGTCGCAGCCTGGCGCGAGCTGTCAACGGCACTGCAGAGCGCCGGCAAGACAGACGAGGCGATCAATGCGCAGAAAACGGTGGCGGCGCTCGCGCCCAAGGATACCGACGCGCTTCGCGAGCTGGCAAGCCTCTACCTCGCCCAGGCAAACGCCAAGCAGCAGGAGGGTCAGACGCTCCAGATCAAGACCGCGTACGCAGGCATCGGCCAGGGGTTCCCCGGTGCATTCATCGCGCCGACAGGCCAGGCGCTGCTCGAGGATACGATCAGCTCCGTGATCAAGGCGCAGAACACACCGCGGATTCAGGAACTAGCCTCCGCAGTGCAGGCTGCGGCGACGGCGAGCGTGGACTCCTACAGGAGGATCGCCACGATCAGACCGGGCGATCCGAACGTCCAGCTCGAGCTTGCGCAGGCCGCACAGCAGGCCGGCGAAACGGCGACAATGGTCCTGGCCTACAGGGCCTTTCTGAAGCTCGCGCCCGACGACCCAAACGCACCGATCGTGCGGCAGCAGTTGAAGCAGTTGACAACTACCCCCTCGGGGTAGACTTGTCACATGAGGCCGCTGCTTGCTCTATCTCATTGGCGCACGCTGGGGGCCACGCTCGTCTCGCTGGGCGCTGCTGCGCTTCTCCTAACCGGCTGCGCGTCGGTCGGATACACGGAGGGGACGGGCGACAAGGCCCACGGCAAGGAGCTGTTCACCGCCAAGTGCGGTAGTTGCCACACGCTGGCGGATGCGGGAACCACGGGTGCGATCGGCCCGAATCTCGATGATGCCTTTGCCGAGTCACGGCGCAACGGGCTTGGCGAGAGCACGTTCGTCCAGGTCGTGAGAGATCAGATCGCCTACGGCATCGAGAAGACCTCGACCGGTGCGCCCGGGATGCCTCAAAATATCGTCACCGGCCAGGATGCCGCCGACGTCGCGAGCTACATCGCAAGCGTCGCCGGGACGGGCAAGGCGCCCTCTCCGACCCCGCCCCGCGCGGAGCCGGATACGCCGATCGCCGCGGGCGACGCAGCCGCCGGCAAAATCGTGTTCACGACGACCGCCTCGTGCGGTGGCTGCCACACCCTTGCCGACGCCGGGACGACGGGAGCGGTCGGCCCGAACCTCGACGAGAGTAAGCCCGATGCGGCCCTCGTGACGGCGCGCGTCACGAAAGGCATGGGTGCCATGCCCTCGTTTGTCGGCACGCTCGATGCGACCCAGATCGCTGATGTCGTCGCGTACGTCTCCGGCGCCGCAGGCACATAGAACTCCCACGGCAAGGTCTCGCCGCACCGCGGGGACGACCTGCCAACGACAAGCGGCCGAAAAGGTGCCACGTCGCTTCCTTCAAAGTGTCAGGAGCGCGCGCCGGGCTCAGACGTCCCGGGCGAGCGGAGGGGGGCCGGCTTCCTTGACGGTTAGCGCGTTGCCGACGATATGTGTCACCGGCACGTCGTAGCGGGCGCGGGCAGCTTCGACGACGCCGCGCTCCAGCCAGTTCGACGAGCCCTCGGCATCGGTCGCGATGACAATTGCATCGGCGGAAAAGCTCCGAAGCCCATCCTCGAGCGCCTGCAGAGGGTCACCGTCTCCGACTGCTCCGCGTACCGAGATCCCGTCTCCCCGCAGCGCGTCGAGCATTGCGGCCAGCCGGACTTCGGCAGCGGCACGTGCCCCGTCCTCGTCCGAGGCCCGGGTCTCGCCCCGTGAGTTCGAGGCGGGGTAGATCACGAGGACGTCCTCTGCGACGCCGTCCGCCATGCGGACGATCTCGGCGCGAAGATGCTCTCCGGGCAACGCCTGGTTCGCGAGCAAGAGGATCCTCCAGGTGTCCTCCACCGCACGATGCTCCACGTGCTCGCGCGGCGGTGGCGGTAACCCACCACCTCGTAGCCACACGCAAGCGACGCTCGTGAGAACCAGAAACACGACGAGCCCGAACCACGTGGCGACCTGCGATGCGACCACGATAAGTGCGAAGTACGCGATCGTACCGAGGACAAAGCGGAATGCCGCATCCTCGCTCTTGAACGGGTTCCGCACCGGCCTCTCCCCGATCGATGTCAGGTCATACTGCGCGAAACACCCCGCACGCCATACGCTGCGCGGAGCCCCGAAGGTGACAGCTCAGAGGAGATAGATGGTCACGTAGACGACGATCCACATGACGTCCACGAAGTGCCAGTAGATCCCCGGAAGTTCGACACCATGATGGTGCTCCGGCGAATAATGACCCCGAAAGGCACGGACTGCCGCGAACGTGAGAAGTAACAGGCCTATCAGCACGTGGGCTCCGTGGAGACCCGTCAGCCCGAAGAACACCGAGGCGAAGGCGCCGTCCGCTGTGTTGAACCCGACATGTGCGTACTCGATGAACTGCGTGAGCAGAAATGCCAGTCCCATCAGGATCGTCAGCACGAGCCCGGCCTGAAGCCCCCGGCGGTTGTTGCGCTTGACCGACTGCAATGCCCAGTGCATCGTGAAACTCGAGGTGACGAGGATTACCGTGTTGATGCCGGCAACGAACTTCGGGAACGCGAAGGGTGGTGGAGGCCAGATGGCCGATGCATCCGGGTTGACGACGCGTACGAAGAAGTACATGGCGAAGAAAGACCCGAAGAGCATTGCCTCTGTTCCGATGAACAGGAACATCCCGAGAACAGTCGGTGCGATCCGCGAGCTCTGGTTCGCGGGCGGTGGCCCATGATGCTCTCCTCCATGTGCCACAGCCTCGGCGTGCGCGCTCATCTCTCTCTCCCTCCGCGCCTCATGCGTGGGACTCCTGCTTTGCTCCTCCGCCGGTGAGGATGGCGTGGCGTGCGCCGGGAACGCCGTACTCGTACGGGCCGCCGACGACCTGAGGAATCTCGTCGAAGTTGAAGATCGGCGGTGGCGACGACACCTGCCACTCGAGCGTCAGCGCGCGCCACGGATTCGGGTCGGCGATCGGGCCACGCGACCAGCTCACGATCATGTTGTAGAAGAAGATGATGACCGATGCGCCGAGTGCGAATGCCGAAATCGTGACAAAAAGATTGAGGTCTGCGAAGCGATCGGAGTAGTCGGCCACCCGACGAGGCATACCGACGAGACCGACCCAGTGCATGGGGAAGAACGTCAGGTTGAAGCTGACGAAGGTGAGCCAGAAGTGCAGCTTGCCGAGCCTCTCGCTGTACATCCGGCCGGTCATCTTCGGGAACCAGTAGTAGATACCCGCGAAGATCGTCAGCACCGAGCCGCCGAAGAGGACGTAGTGGATGTGTGCCACGATGAAGTACGAATCCGAGGCGTGAATCGTGATCGGTACGGAGGACAGGTAGATCCCCGAGAGGCCGCCGATCACGAACATCGAGATGAACCCAAGGGCGAACAGCATCGGTGTATTGAGCTGGATCCGGCCCTCCCATAGCGTCGCCAACCAGCTGAACACCTTGACCCCGGTGGGCACGGCGATCAGCAACGTCGAGATCATGATCGGGACGCGGAGCCAGTCGGCCATGCCGGCGACGAACATATGGTGGGCCCAGACCGAGAACCCGAGCACGAGGATCCCGAGCAGCGAGATTGCCATCAAGCGATAGCCGAAGATCGGCTTGCGACTCATCACCGAGATGATCTCGGAGACGATCCCGAAGCCGGGCAGGATCATGATGTAGACGGCCGGGTGGCTGTAGAACCAGAAGATATGTTGGTAGCCGAGGACGTAACCGCCCTCGGCCGGAACAAAGAAGCTCGTGTGCATCACCCTGTCGAACATGACGAAGAACTGGGATCCGGCGATGAACGGCGTCGCGGTGACAACGAGCAGCGACGTGGTGAAGTTCGCCCACACAAGAAGCGGCATCCGCCAGAACGTCATGCCGGGCGCGCGCATCGTGATGATCGTGACGAGGAAGTTGAGCGCTGTCAGGATCGACGAGGCACCGGCCCACTGGACGCCCATGTTGAAGAAGACCTGCCCGATGGGCTGTTCGGAGGCGAGCGGCGCGTAACTCGTCCAGCCGGTCGCAAAGGCACCGCCGGGAGCGAGGAAGCTGGCGAGGAACATCGTCCCGGCGATCGGTAGGAACCAGAACGACAGCGCGTTCAACCGCGGAAAGGCCATGTCGGGCGCGCCAAGCATGAGCGGCACCGCAAAGTTGGCGAGCCCTGCAAATGCCGGGATGATGAAGACAAAGATCATCAGCGCGGCATGCATCGACACGAGGCCGTTGTAGGTCTGCGTGTCCATGTACTGCATCCCCGGCTGTGCAAGCTCGGCACGGAAGATCATCGCCATCAGGCCGCCGATGGTGAAGAACACGAAGGTCGTCACGAGGTACTGGACACCGATCACCTTGTGGTCGGTATTGACCTTGAAGTAGTCCTTCCACGTCTTCGCCCCGTGGTTTGCATGATCATCCAGCATCGTCGGGCGACCCGAGATCCAGTAGAGCCAGTAGTCGAAGGAGCCGAGGCCGAGGAGGAATCCGATCGGAGCAAGCGTCAACCCACCGACGATCACAATGATGTTCCAGTCGTAGACCGGATCCCAACCGGCAATCCAGCGAATACCGGCGACGAGGTAGAGCCCGATCAGGAAGAACAGTGCAAAGCACCACGCGGCGCGCACAAACCCGGGACGCATCAGGATCCCGCGCTGATGGGACGGCGTGCCGCTGCCATGGCCCGCGCCATGCGAGGCGTGCTCCATGACACTCATCCGGTCAAACCTCGTACTCCGCTCACTTCGATCCTGTCAGGTAGGCAGCAAGGGCATCGATCTCCGCAGCGGAGAGCGTCTTGCCGAAGGTCGATGGCATCACGCCGTTCTGGAAGCCGGGCGCAATGACCTTTGCCGGATCAACGATAGCCTCGCGCACGTACTCGGCCGGGTCCTTGCCCACCTTCCCGGCCGCCACGGCGATATCGTCGAGGCGAGGGCCGATCGCGCCGTTCGAGCCGGCCGGCGTGAACGCGTGACAGCCCGAGCATCCAGCCGACGCAAAGATGGCTGCTCCGGGCTCCGCTTCGCCTCCACCGCCCTTGCGTTCCTTGAGCCACGCGGCAAAATCCTCTTGCGAAACAACTCGCACCTGTGCACGCATTGTCGAATGGCCGATGCCGCAGAGCTCTGCGCACACGAGCGAGAACACGCCGATGCGTGTCGGTGTGACGACGATCGACGTGTCGATACCGGGCACTGCATCCTGTTTCTGCCCCATGTCCGGGATCCAGAAGGAGTGGATCACGTCAACCGACTGAAGCTGGAATCTGGCACTGCGGCCGAGAGGAAGAACGAGGACTCCCGACTTGACCCCGCCGTCGTCCGGGTAGACGAAGCGCCACGCAAACTGCTGGGCAAAGACCTTGACGTTCAGCGGGTTCGGGCCCGCACTGCTGTTCTGAGACAAAACGACCGCACTGACAACGCCGATAGCAAGGACGAGGATCGCCGGTACGACCGTCCACGCAATCTCGAGGGTCGAGTTCCCGTGGATCGGTGGGCCGTCGGACTCGTCATCTGGCCGCGCACGGAACGTCAGCACCGAGTAGATGAGCACCGCCATCACGAGCGCAAAGATGACGATGCACATCACCGTCGCAAACCAATAGACGAGCTCGATCCTGTCCATCTCCCTGGAGGCCGACGTCGGCAACCACGGAATCAGGACCGCTACGAGAGTGACGAGGATCCCCACTACGATCCCGATCCCGATCATCCGAATAATCGCACCCCTGCGCACCGGTCGAGATTAGCTCAAGCGACGGAGTGACTGTGTCGGTAACCGGCGGCGGACCAAAAATGCGTGGGGGCTCTGCGCGGATGCAGGGTGCCCCTCGAAAACGGCAGCGCCTGACAATCGTGTCCACCTGACTCCCGCTTCTCTGGCTCTCTCGGACTCTCCGTCCGGCGTTGCGGGAGCGGGTGGTGAAGCCGGCGGTGAGCCCGAGAGTGGGATCTCGCCGGGCGCTCGCGTCCTCGAGTTGAACCCCGAGACACTGCGGGCGTGGGTGCGGATCGTCCTGCTGAACATCCCCGACCAGCACGGCGGATACGGTTATGCCACATGGAGCCCCCCGAACCTCTCTACGAGCCGTCCGGTGCCTCGCCGTCCCTCTGCCATACGTGCTCGTCCGTCCGTGTCGTTGCCGGACGCTTCGTCCAGGTCTATCTCCTGTGCCAGAACGATCTATTCCCCGAGAAGTACCCACGCCAGCCGATTCGCCGCTGTGCAGGGTACGCGCCGCTGACTCGCCCGTCTGACGGAGCCGGCTCCTGATCCATCCTGCGCCGCCAGAGGGGGCGCCGTGCACGCGTGGGCACACGAGATGCCAGGTCGCTCCGAAAGAATCGGGCCCGGGCTTCACGGCGACAAGATCGTACGGTGCGCGGTCGTGGCGTGGATGTCAGGACTCGCGATGATGTACCCATCTCCAGCCCGTCCTTGCTACCGTCATGCGACTCTTTGGTCTACCAGGCAACGGCGCGGCTTTGGCGAGTCCACTGCCACTTTCTTGTAATGGTTCGTACAGGGGGCTGAGGCAATGCGCGATGTTCAGTCAAATCCGGCAGAAAAAAGTGAGATCGAGGCAGCGCGCACCGGACTGGTGCTAAGGGTCGAAGCCCTGCCGCCCGAGGCGCGTGAGCAGGCCGCCGAGGAACTGCTCCGCCGGCCCGGCGACCCCGGGCCGGCAGCTGAGCATGCGATCCAGCATCTGGTCGGGCTGTGGGAGGAATCGACCCTGGCGCATGCGTCAACCACCGATGCCCCCCGACGGAGGAGCCGTCCTCGCACCGATGTGATCTCCGACGGGGCAAGTGATTTCTACGCCAAGCAGTACCGCCAGTATCTCAACACCACGATGGGTGCCTTCGCTACGACCGCTACGGATGCCTTCATCGCCGCAGGCACGCTGCCACTGGCATCGGGCGGGGGTAGAGAGATCCGTTCAGCCATGGTTACAGGCCGGTCCGGAGTGCCCCCCCTGCTCGTGCTCGATCATCAGTCCGTGGCCGTCACCATCCCGATTCCGCGATCACTTCCAGCAACAGGGGAGGGTGCCCTGTGGCGCTGGCTGACCCAACGCGGTGAGATGCCCGACGCGATTCGCGATTGTATTTCAGGCCGAGTCATCGACTCCCGGCACCCCGGAACTCGCGTGATCGAGAGGTCGAGCACAGCGAGCGTCCTGGAGGTAATCGAGGCTGCGCTCGATACTGGCCGCCTGGCGGCTCTGGCCCTCCATCCCACCGATCTCGATGCCATGGGCCTGCACCTCACGCTCTTCGGAGTGGTCGGTCGCGACCCGACGGCCCTTGCCGGCGAGCACGGGCTCGCGCCCGAGGTGCTAGCACCGATGATCAAAGCCGCCGATGCCGAGGATTGCGACCTCCTGTTCCTCGTGGGTGGCACGGAGGAGATCTTCACGCAGTGCTCCCAGAACCTGTTCATAAAGCGACTCCCGCGCGACGGTGACGTGGCCCCGGAACCTGCCGGCTGGAATCCATCGCATCCGCTCGCAAAACTGCTCGATGCGCAGTTCGAACTACTCCAGGCGACCGTCTCTGCCGGCGGTCTGCCCGGCGTCTCTCCTCGCAACGGCGACATAGGGTATGACGCGTATGTTGCGACCAGGGAAGATCAGGACGTGCTGCTGATCCCCTATCACCCCGGAAACTTCATCCATGGACATGCAGCGAAGCTGTGGACGAACCCTCACGGAGCAATCGTCGTGAACGATGACCACTGTTATCTGCGACGGGTGACACTTCGTGGGCCTTGTCGCGTTATGTCGCCCACGGATGCGCGTCTCGCATTTCCAGACATCGTTGACAAGGAACTGCTTCGCATCGGTTCACAAGCGAAGAATCGGCAGCCGGCGTACTGGTTCGCACAGACAGTGTCCGAGATCATCGTAGAGTCCGACCCGCTCTCACCCATGATGCTTGACGAGGGCCGGCCCACGTGCACCATCAGCGCGGCGGGTAAAGGCAAGTACAACAAGAAGCCTGCGTATTTCGATTGCGGCTGTTTGGCCCCCTATGACACGGAGCTTCAGCACCGCCGTGAAGCTGCTGGCCGCCCCAGTGACCCGAGTGGCGACGAGCATCGGCGCTGGGTATCGGAATCGGCTGCCGCGATGACAGCTCGCCTCGCACACCTTCAAGAACTCGGCCGTTGACCGGCATCACGAACGCTGAGTTGCGAAGGATGCGGCGGTCAGGTGCGGGGATCTCGCCGGGCCGACCGGTGGGCTGAGCGCACCACCGAGGGGACATGCCCACCGGCCGATCGACGCTCGTACCGGATGGAACGAAAAAGACGTGACCCCGCTTACAGGTCGTCGAACAGACCCGATGACAACAGGTCGCCGGCGATCGACCGCGCGGGACGCGGCAGCGGGCTCGACAGGCGGGCCGTGTACGTGAAATCGTAACCGGCCACCTGACCGTGCCCGGTCACGAGGCCACGCTCGATCAGGCGGGAGAGGGCCTCGTTGGCGCGGTCGCAATCCAGGCCAACGGCCGTGGCGACCAGGCCAACGGTGGTCGGCCCGGTGGCCAGGAGGAAACGCAGACAGACGATCTCGTCGTCGGGTAGGTCGGCCCACTCGAGCATCGGTACCCCGCTCCGCGGGGCCTAGATGCGAAGGCGGTCGGCGATGAGCCGAACCTGGGCCGACCACGGATGGTCTGGATAGGCGAGAGCGAACAGATCCCCTGATGCGTTGCGAACCACATCCTCCGACAGCGGAAGGATAGCCACCGTCTCGGCTTCATAGTTCTCTTCCATCTGCAGGCGCAGATTGTCGAGGTCTACTCCCGAGGGCACCTTGTTCAGCACGAGGAGCAGGTCGGGAACCTTGAGGCGCCGGGCCACCCCGACGGTCACTGCCGTACCCTCGAAATCCTGGCGGTCGGGGCGCAGGATGACCACCATGACATGGCTGATCATGATCGACAGCAGCGTCTCCTCGTTGAGTCCGGGATGCGTGTCGATGAACAGATAGTCGAGCTCGAGCTCCGACGACAGATCCTGAAAACCGTCCTTGAGCCGCCCGATGTCGTAGCCTTCATGCAGGACGCGGGCAATGTCGGCGGCCGAGACGCTGGATCGCACGAGGTACAGCCGGCCATCGCCGGAGATGTCTTTATGGGCCAGCACGCAATCGCTCACGTCCAGGGCCACGTCCCGGATGCTGGCGCGCTCCCAGAGGTAGTCGTTGAGCGTCGGGCCTTCGGTATTTTCCAGGCCGAACAGGACGTGCACCCCCGGACTCTGGATATCGGTGTCAACGATGGCTACCCGCGCACCCTCGGCGGCCAACAATGCCGAAAGATTGGCAGTGGTGTTGCTCTTGCCGGTGCCCCCACGAAACGAATGCACAGCGATGAGTTTTGCCACGAATCTCTCCTTGATACGACCGCAGACGCCCTTGAGCGGGTGCTGATGCTGATGCTGAATCGCAGCATACTCCCGTGGCTCGCCGGGGTGTGCGTCTGCGCGGCTGGAGTGACATACTGCGCCCATGTCGCTCGATCCGCAGGCTGCCGAACTCGTCCTGCGGCTCCGGCGAGCCGGGGTGGTCGGCCCCTCCCAGCTGACCGTGGCCGGTGCGCGTCGCGAGGGCCTCAAGATCGGAGGGATCTGGCTGCTCGACAGCCAGAGCCTGGCCATCATGGCGCATCTCAACCGCAACGACCGGTCAACCACCACCGAGGTAGCCACAGGTGCCGGCCTCGAGGTGAAGGTCGCCGAGGACCTCCTCGGCGCCCTGCGGTCATCCGGGTTCGCGCGCCGGAGGGAAGACGCCAACGGGGAGGGCCGCTGGGTATCCCTGGTCTCCGGCCGGCGTCGGGCGAGTAAGGACACCACCGGTGTGCTCGCCCTGTTGGGCGACGGTGATGACGCGGTCGGCGAGGATGAGGCGCTACCCGACGGGACACGCCATTACCAGGTAGGGCCCGATGTATGGCTGCGAATCTACCGGCCTGAAGCCAGTGGCGAGCGAGACCTGCCGGTGGTCTATTTCATCCATGGAGGCGGATACGTGACCGGCTCGGTCGAACAGTACAACGAAGTCTGTCAGGCCACAGCTGAACTTGTGGGGTGCGCTGTGGCGAGCGTCGAATACCGGCTGGCTCCCGAGCACCCGTTCCCGGTCGCCTTCGAGGACGTTGTCGCCGGCCTCCGGTGGTTGGTAGACCAGGCCGATTCCCTGAGGATCGACCGCCATCGGATGGCCGTGATGGGCGACTCGGTCGGTGGCGCACTGTCCACCTCGCTGTCCTTCCTGGCCGAGCGCCAGGGCTGGGCGCGGTTCCTCGTACAGATCCTGCTGTACCCGGCACTCGACACCTCGATGGCGCAGCCGTCCTACCACCACCACGCCGACGGCCCGCTGGTGTCGGCCGCCGACATGGCCTGGTACTACGGCCACTACAACGCACCCCCGGAGGAGCCCACCTCGTCGCCGCTCAGCAGGTCGGATCTCCACGGGGCGGCCCCGGCCCTGATCTTCACGGCCGAGAACGACCCCATGCACGATGACGGCGGCGTCTACGCCGAGCGTCTCCGCGCGGCCGGCAACGAGGTCGAGCACGTCGAGTGCGCGGGGGTCTTCCACGGCTTCTACCTCTTTGCCCCGACGCTCGACGCCGCCACCCGGGCCCGCGAACGGGTGGCGGAGGAACTCATCCGTAGACTTACACCCCGTGTCGTCTCTCTGGCCACCGACCCCGGGTAGTCCTCGCCCCGACGGCACCTCCGCTGAACCAGAGCCACCGTCACCAGGGGATCGGGCCGACGTCCAGGCCTCCGGAGACGAGCCGACGCCTCCGCCTGAACGGCGAGCTCGTATCTCCTCGCTCGGAGCCCGACTGGCCCTGCTGCTGGCCTCGCTTCTGATTATCAGTGCGGCGGCAGCGGCCACGTACTCGGCCGTCTCGGTACGAAAGGCCGAGGCCCGGTCAGCCCGCGAGTCGATGCTCAACGTTCACGAGGCAACCCGACTCCTCGTCGACGAGGCGCAGAGCGAGGTGGCCCGCTACCGCACAGTTACCCTCGACACCCGCAAGCTGCAGCTCAAGGAGCTGACTCTGGCAGAGGTGGTAGCAATCGACAGGCTGCGGGTCGCGGCCGGTCGCGGCGAGTTGACCGTGGCCGATGCCAAATCCATCGCCTCGCAGATGCTCTTCGACGTCCGCTACGGCAACGGCAACTACTTCTTCGTCTTCACGCCCAACATGACCTCGATCGTCGAGCCCAACCCCCGATTTCGGGGGAACATGCTCGACTATCGTGACCCCGCGGGCAAGTACCTCTTCCGCGAGTTCCGCCGCGTGGCCCAGGGGCCGGGCCAGGGCTACGTGGACTACATGGCCAACCGGGCCAACAACAATGCCTCGTCGGCCAAGACCAGCTTCATCTACTACTACAAGCCCTGGCAGTGGGTGATCGGCACCGGTGTGTACATCGACGACATCGAGGCCAAAGCCGACTCCCGCCTGGCCACCGTAAAGCGATCGTTGAGCGACTCGCTGGCGGCAGTCAAATTCAACAGACGTGGGTTCCTCTTCGTCCTCGACCGCAAGGGAGCAGTGGTAGTGGCGCCCCGCAACCGCGACATGGGCGCTCTCACCGACACCACGGCCGGCCGGCAGCTGGCCGCACTCATCACCGCCCGGGCACCGAAGACAGTCGGGCCGGTCACCCGCCTCACCACCGATGCCCGGTTGGACGCCACCGGCACCAGGCAATGGCGCTTCAACGTCTCGACCGTCAAGTCCTCGCCCTGGATCCTCGTCACCGCCGTCCCCCAGAACGAGCTTGACCGAGCAGCCAACCGGATCACCCTGTTCGCGCTGCTGATCGACGCCCTCGTCCTGGTGTTGGGCCTGCTCGTCGGCGTGCTGGCGAGCCGTCGCATCGTGCGCCCGGTGCAAGAGATCACCCGGGCGGCCGGCGACCTCGAGAAAGACTGCTTCGACCCGAAGGTGCTCGATGCCGCCGCCCGCCGCAACGACGAACTGGGTACCCTTGCCCGCTCCTTCCGGCGCATGGGCAGCGAAATCGTCCAACGCGAACGGCTCCTGCGGGAGCAGGTCAGGAAGCTCACCGTGGTCATAGACCGCAAGAGGGTTGACCGGGAAGTGAGCGAGATCACCGACAGCGATTACTTCCAGAATCTCGTGGAGCAGGCTGATGAGTTACGCAAACAGCCCTGAGCCAGTTCGGGCGCTGGCCGTTCCTGACTTTCTGAGGATGAAGAGCCCAGTTGGTCAAGGTACGGCGGCTGTCGTACGATGTTTTTAGGTGAATCGCCCCGGGTTTCCTAGACGGTTTGTGTTTCCGATGTCTGCTGTTGCCAG
>JBAXFL010000023.1:0-37949 GCA_037139935.1 Thermoleophilia bacterium
TGCGCTCCGGCACGACGCCGTGTTGAGATAGGCCGGATCGAACGACAGCAACCCCGTGCCGTCGAGGCCCGTGATCTGCCCGAGGTCGGTAGCACGAATCGCGCCGTCAACAATCGGGATCGAGTATTCGATTCCGGTGCGGTTGTCTACAACGGTGAGGGATTCAGATTTCATCAGGGATCGGTTCAAGAGTAGTCACTTGAGGATACACCGGGGGTCAGGAGCTACCGGACCGGAGCAAGAATGGCGGAGGTCATTCAGAGGCCGCGAGCAACGACACCGCTGCAACCAGTCCTTCGACGTCGTGGGTGGCCGCCTCGGCGCAAACCTCGACACCGGCTTCGAGCGCTACCCGGGTCGTTTCGGGCCCGATCGAGACGGCCGGGATGCCGGTCGCAAGCACGCCAAATGCGCGCGCGGCAGACGCAGATGCGAGCAGGCAGAGATCGCCTGTGGGCGGTGGCTCCGGGTAGATCGGGTGCGTGCGGTAGAGCGGGATGAAGTCGGCAGACAGTGCGTTGGCAAGGTATCCCCTCGCGCCTTCTGCGGCAGCAACGAGCACACGTCCAGCAGGACGCGGCATCTCGGCGACGAGACCCTCCTGCGTCGAGACCCGCGCTACGAGGTCGGCGTGGCCGAGTGCGTCGGCCGTCGCCTGCCCGATCGCCGCAAGACGAGGCAGCGGTCCTCGCGCGCGGCGCAAAAGCTCCCGGGCGCCATTCGGGCTCGTGACCACGACCCAGTCGTATCCTGCAACCTCGATCGGATCATCGGCCAGCGCCTCGATGCGAATCAGCGGGCAACAGACAACTTCGTGCCCGTCGGCTACAAGGCGTGCAACCAGATCATGCTCCTGCCCCTCGGGACGGGTCACGATCACTCTCATCGTACGACGGCGAGAAGTTCCGCCGCAATCGCTGCCGCGTCTTGCCCCGAGCGCCGCTCGAGCCACTCGCCGTTTTCCTCTGCGATCAGCCCGGTCAGAATCCTGCCGTCGTGGAACGCCGCAACGGGTGCAAGGCATCCGCCACCGATCAGCGCCACGCAGTGCCGCTCCGCCTCGACGCGTGCCCGGGTCTCGCCGTCGTCGATCCGCGCCACGAGCTGCTCCTCACCTGTGCGCACCTGCAGGGCGAGTGCGCCCTGACCCGCCTCGGGCAGCATGAGCTCCGGGTCGAGCCTGAGGCCGATCTCCACGCCAAGCCCTAAACGGTCTAGACCACAAGAGGCGAGTACGATCGCATCAAGACCGCGTTCGATCCGCTTGCGCAAGCGGGTATCGACGTTGCCCCGGAGAGGCTCGATCGACAGGGTTGGCTCGAGGGCAAGGAGTTGGGCCCGGCGCCGCGCAGATGCGGTACCTATGCGCATACCGGGTCGGATCGCATCTGCGCCACAGAGCGCGTCCCTCGGATCCTCTCGGCGTGGGTATGCACCGACCGTCAGGCCCTCGGGGTCGACTGCGGTCATGTCCTTCGCGGAGTGCACCGCAACGTCGATCCGACCCTCGAGCAAGGCTTCCTCGAGTTCCTTGACGAACACTCCGCGGGAGCCAATCTCGCCGAAAGGGCTTGTCCGGTCGCGATCGCCGGCCGTCGTGATCGGGATGAGCGCTATCTCGACCCCGGGCCGGCGCAGCGCCTCTGCGGCGCGCTCGGCCTGGGTCAGCGCAAGCCTACTTCCGCGGGAACCGACGCGAAGCAGCACAGGGACGGATCGTCGTGCGCGGCTCGCCACAGAGCAAGCGGCCACGCGGGCGAATACGCACGAAGGCGCTCGGCGCCTGCACGGGAAGAGGTCTTGTGAGGATCAGTGGTCGCGTCATGATTGGTCTTCCTCCTCCAGTCCGAACAGATGGCGGACGACATCAGCATAGATCAAGCCCTCTGCGCCGGCGGCGGCCTCCTTCATGCGCACCGTCGGGAGGTGAAGCAACTTGGCGACGATCTGTGACGTGACCGACTCGACCAGCTTCCGATCGCTCTCCGGAAGTCGCCCTAGCCGGGAGGCTGCCTTCGCCAGCTCGCCCTCGCGAATCGCCTCGGCGTGCGCCCGGAGCGAGGCGATCGCCGGAACGACCGCAAGAGACGCCTGCCACTCACGGAACCGTTCGGCCTCGGCGGCGACAAGGCGTTCGGCGTGCACGGCCTCGGAGCGTCGCCCGGCGAGCGAGGTTTCGACGACGGCCTCGAGATCGTCGATGTCGTAGACGAAGCACCCGTCGATCGTCGATAGCGCAGGCTCGACATCGCGAGGCACTGCCAGATCGACAAACAGGATCGGACGGCCGCGACGGCCGCGCAGCGCTGCCTCTGCAGCCGTCATGTCCACGACAAACCCGGGCGCGCTCGTGGAGGTGATCACGACATCGGCTGTCGCGAGGAGGGCGGGAATCTCGGCCAGCCCGACTGCACGGGCGCCGATCTGTCCGGCGAGCTCGGTGCCATGCTCGAGCGTCCGGTTGGCAACGGCTCCGATCAGACCACCGCGAGAGCGGAGGTTGCGGGCTGTCAGCTCACTCATTTTCCCGGCGCCGACGAGCAGTACCATCCGGCCGTCGAGGTCCCCGAAGACCTGCTGGGCGAGCGCAGCCGCGGCGGCTGGAACCGATGACGGGTTCTCTCCGATCGCCGTCTCGACCCGGGCGCGGCGGCCGGTGTGAAGCGCCTGCCTGAAGAGGCGGTCGAGGAGAGGCCCCGTCGTGCCCCCGGCAAAAGCATCTCGCACCTGCCCCAGGATCTCACCCTCGCCGGGAACGAGGGAGTCGAGCCCCGCTGCAACGCGAAAGAGGTGCAGGGCGGCGCTGTCGTCTCCCAGTCGGTACAGCAGAGGTTCGAGTGCGGCAGCGTCGCCGGGCGCAAGCGCGAGAAGGGAGGCGGTGGCACGCTCCTCGAGCGGGTTCGTGACGTCGTCGGTCGCGAGGTACAACTCCGTCCTGTTGCACGTCGAGAGCACCACGGCCTCGCACCCTTCTGCCAGATTGACTGCCAGCGCTGACGCGCCGATCGCATCCACGGCAACCCGCTCCCGCAGTTCGACAGGGGCCTGACGATGGGAAACGCCGACGAGCGCCAGCCTCATGACGCGAAGTGGGTCAGAGGGAGCACGACCACGACGAGCGCAAAGCCGTAGACGAGCAGCACGGCGAACCGGCGGGCCTGTATCCGCCCCGCACGGCGCAGCAGCAGCCCCACGGCGTACAGCGTCCAGACGGCGATGGTCGTGGCCATCGGGATGTCGAAGTCGCCACGATCGAAGCTCGCAAGACCGACGGCGATGCCGAGCGTAAGAATGACGAGTGACATCAGGGCCGTGCGGGCAGACAGGCGATCGAGCGTCTCGAGAGGGGGCAAGCGTAGGCGGAGAACGCCGGTATCCCTGCGCTTCAGCCGGCGGCCCTGCCAGAGGTAGAGACCCGCCAGGCCGCCTGCGAGCGTCAGGCCCGCAAAGCCCGCGAGCATCAGCCCGACATGGAGCGCGAGCAGACCGCCGGCGGTGTCGCTCGTCGAGCCGCCGGTGCCGCCGCCGGCCCAGGCCGCAACGAGCAGAACGGCAGCAAAGGGCATGACCACGAGGCCGAGGAGGCGGTAGCGCGGCGTGCAACCCCAGATCAGGTACGCCCCGACGACAAGCCAGACGAAGAGGTTCAGCGCACCGGCCCATGTTCCCCAGGGAAACCCTTCCGTGTCGCGGGCCTGCGCGACCAGCAGCCCCGTCTGTGCGAGCCAACCGATCCTCACACCCCAGATGCCGAACCTGGCCGAGCTCCCTTGCGACCGCAGGAAGCCCGAGTAGGCAAAGGCCGCTTCGCCGTACCCGATCAGCGCAGGCCAGACGAGAAGCTCAGCCATCGGCGGCTGGCGCGCGCGCAAGGGCCGCGAGGTCGGCCGCCTCGGTCTCGAGCCTCGACAGCTTGGCAGCGATGATCGCGACCCACAGGAGCACGAATACGAGCACCACCCCGTAGGCGAGCGCCACATACTGGCCCTGACTCACGAGAGCGCCTCACGCAGTTCGCGCAGGCTTGCGTCGATACGCTTGCCGACGACCTCGGTGCGATACATCACGTACGCGAGCAGCGTGATCGCCGCCCAGCAAACGAGGAACGAACCGAACATCGTCCCCGTCATCTGCGGGCCCTCGCGGCTGAACACGGTCGGGTGGATGAAGTCGCTGGCAAGCCGGATGGCAAAGAAGCTGACAGGGATCAGCGCCACACCGAAGAGGGCATAGACAGCGCAGATACGCTCGCGGCGCGCACCCTCGTCGATCGAGAATCGGAGCATGAAGTACGCACAGTAGAAGAGGAACAGGACGAGGAACAGGACGAGCTGGTTCGAGCCCCAGCTCCACCACACGCCCCACGAAGCCTTTGCCCAGATCGAGCCTGTGATCAGCGTCAGGGTGCCGAAGATGGTGCCCTGGTGGATCCACGTATAGCTCTCGACATCGCGCCGCTCGCCACCGAGCCACAGCACCCGTAACGCCTTCCATGCTCCGA
This sequence comes from Thermoleophilia bacterium, assembly GCA_037139935.1. Classification (GTDB taxonomy): domain Bacteria; phylum Actinomycetota; class Thermoleophilia; order Gaiellales; family Gaiellaceae; genus Gaiella. The sequence goes on from JBAXFL010000023.1 coordinate 4,502, forward strand.
GCCCGAAACACAGGTAGGCCGTGAGGGCGATGGGCACGTGGAAGTAGAAGATCCGCTGTGAGATGCCCTGATTGGCATCCTCGGGCGCAACGAGCAGGGCGACCACGACCGCGAGCCCGAGGAGAACGGCGGTCGTAGCTGCGAGGGGTGAGAGGCTATTCCGTGACGACATATTCGAAGGTGGCCCACGCAAGTATCGCAAACACGAGGTCGTAGAGGCCGAGGAACGAAAGATACGCGACTCCCTCGGGAGAGATCCCCGCGCCGATACCACCTACGACGAGCGGGATCGCGAGAGGGAGGAAGAGGAGTGGAAGGATAACCTCACGACCACGACTCGCGGCGGCCATTGCAGCAAGCAACGAGCCGACGGCACAGATTCCTATGCTCGCGAGCACGACGCCCGCAACCGCCACGAGATCGATGGGCGCGAAGAACAACGCAAACGCCGGAACGGCAACGAGTTCCGCCGTCAAGAGAAAGAGCAGAACGGCAAGGGTCTTTCCGAGCCAGATCGCGCTGCGGTCGCAGGGAGCGAGAACGAGGCCGTCGAGTGCCCCTCCCTCGCGCTCGGGTGCCCAGGCCCGGGCAAGACCGAGTAACGCGGTAAAGACGATCGCAATCCAGAGCAGGCCGTACGCCGCATCCGCGCCCGTGCCGGCGGGTAGAGCAAAATGGAACACGACGAGCGTCGAAACCACAAACAGCAGCATTGCCGGCAGGGTGTCCCGGGCCCGGAGCTCGAGCCGCAGATCCTTGCGTGCGAGTGCGACGACATCGGCTGCATACAGGGAGGCGGCGCTCATGCGAGGATCAGCCTGTCGGTCGCAAGAGCCGCGACGCGCGACGGATCGTGTGTCGAGAGCATGATCGTTCGCTCACCGGCAAGGGCCGCGAGCTCGATGTCGAGAACACCTGCGCCATCCTCGTCAAGAGCCGTGAACGGCTCGTCGAGCACGAGGACGGCTGGATCGTGGAGCAGCGCGCGACACAACGCGAGGCGCTGCACCATGCCACGCGAATAGGCCGAAACCCGCTGAGAGCGGGCCTCCCAGAGACCGAACCGCTCGAGCAGCATCCCGCTCCGCTCACGCCGATCGGGAACGCGGTAGAGACGTCCGAAGAGATCGAGGTTCTCGAGGGCCGTCAGCTCCCCGTAGACAAGCGGCTCGTGCCCGACGAAGCCGAGATCCCCACGCTCACCGGCGACCCGAAGCAACCCGCTGGTCGGAGCCGCAAGGCCCGCAACAAGCCGCAGCAACGTCGTCTTACCGGCCCCGTTTGCCCCGGTTACGACGAGAAAGCCGCCACGCGGTACGGCAAAAGAGACCCCCCGAAGCACGCGCTTGCGCCCGTACCGCTTCTCGAGCCCGTCAACGAGGACGGCGGGGCCCAGCTCGTCCGTGCCAGCGATGGTCATCGGACGACCGTATCCAGTACGACAAATACGAGAAAGACGACTGCGATCACACCGTTAATCGTAAAAAACGCCGTATCGAGCCGCGCGAGATGTCCCGGCCGCACGAGCGAATGCTCGTAGAGGAGGAGGCCCGCAACCGCCGCGACGCCCAGCCAGTAGAAGACATCGCTGCCGAGACCCACTCCGACGGCGGCGAGGAGAAGCACCGCCATCACGTGAAAGGTGCGCGCGCCCAGAAAGACCCCTCTCTCTCCGAACCGCGTTGCCCACGACCGGAGGCCGGCCGCGAGGTCGTGGCCGAGGTCGAAGAGTGAATAGAACAGATCGAACCCTGCAACCCAGAGGCCCTGTGCCGCAAAAAGCGCCCATGCCTCCCACGGTGCGGTTCCCGTGACGGCGAGCCACGCACCGAGAGGCGCGAGGCCCGTGCAGGCACCAAGCCAGAGATGGCAGAGCCAGGTCACACGCTTGAGATAGGGATAGACGACGAACATCACGACCGGGATCGGCCAGAGCCACCGGACGATCGGCTCGAGCTGAAAGGCCGCTACCAGATACAACGCGAGGGCAGCGGCGCAAAGGACCCACACCTGGGCTTGTGAGAGCAATCCGGCCGGGATCTCCCGGCCCGCGGTGCGCGGGTTGTGCGCGTCGAGCTCTGCGTCGATCAACCGGTTCAGCCCCATCGCGAGCGTCCGCGCGCCGACCATCGCGAGCGTCAGCCACACCATCGGGCCGACACCGGGAAAGCCGTCAACTGCGAGAAATGCTCCGACGTAGGCGAAAGGGAGCGCAAAGACGGTGTGCTCGAACTTCACGAGCGAGGCAAACCGCCGGGGCAGGGAGAGCGTCGCCGTGCTCACGTCTGGCTGTGTCGGGAGCTCTGGTCGCCGGTCGCAAGCTCGAGACCGTGCAGGAGTGCGGGCTGGAGCACCGCAAACCCGTCGCGGCATCCGCCGGGAGATCCCGGGAGGTTCACGACGAGCGCCGTACCTCGCAGGCCTGCGAGGCCCCGCGACAGGAGGGCGTGCGGCGTCCGTCTCAGGGCGTCCGCGCGTATCGCCTCGGCGATACCCGGCGCCTCACGATCGAGTAAAGGGCGGGTGGCCTCGGGGGTCACATCCCGCGGCGTAAATCCCGTTCCCCCGGTCGTCAAAACGAGCGCATTCCTCTCTGCAAGGTCGATGATCGCGCCTGCTATCGCATCGCTCTCGTCCGGCACGACAAGCCGTTCGACCTCGAACCCCTCCGCCGTCAGCAATGTGGCAAGCGTCTCACCACTCCGATCATCGCGCGTTCCGTGATGGACGCCGTCCGAGACAGTGAGGACGGCGGCCCTCACACCGGCTCCTTCGACTTCTCGACGAGCGTCACGTCGGAGATCGTCATTGACTTGTCGATCGCCTTGGCCATGTCGTAGACGGTCAATGCCGCGACGACGACCGCCGTCAGCGCCTCCATCTCGACGCCGGTCTGCGCGGTCGTCTCGGCAACGGCCGTGATTTCGACACCCGTCTCCACCAGCACCAGATCCACGTTGACGACGGTCAGCGGCAAGGGATGGCAAAGCGGAATCAGGTCGCTCGTCCGCTTCGCGGCCATGATGCCAGCGAGTCTTGCTGTCGCTAGCGCATCCCCCTTGGGAAGGTCGCCGAGACGGCTTGCGGTCTGCGGCGCCATCATCACACAGCCGCGCGCAACGGCACGACGGCGGGAAAGTGGCTTGGCGCCGACGTCTACCATGCGCACCGTCCCGTCGGCAGCGACGTGGGAGAGATCACTCACGGCCGCATTGTACTCGGCGGGCCACCCGAGCCGGGCATTCGCTGTTGCGGACAGGGCTCAGGCAGGGCGCTCCGCCAGGATGACGTCGATCACCCGGCGCTCTTTGCCGCCCCGCAGGACGGTGAAGGCAACCTTCTCTCCCGCATGGTGGACTGCTACGACACGGGAGACATCCTGCGCGCTCTCCACCGGCGTGCTGCCGATCCTGACGATCACGTCGCCACCGAGTGACACCTGAACGCCGTCCGAGCTCTCCACGCGCGTGCCGCCTCGCAGGCCGGCGCGCTCCGCCGGGGTGCCAGGTTGCACTTTTGCAACGAGCGCGCCGCGTGAGGTCTTGAACCCGAACTTCTTCGCCAGTCGGGGCGTAACGTTCTGGGTAGTGACACCGATGTACGCATACGAGACACGGCCCGTACGCAGAAGCTGCTCGAGCGCCCGACGGGCCGTGTCGATCGGGATAGCGAACCCGACCCCTTCCCCTGCTCCGCTCGTCGAGCGAATCTGGGCGTTGATACCGATCACACGTCCCTTCGCGTCGAAGAGCGGACCACCCGAGTTGCCGTGGTTGATCGGCGCGTCGGTCTGGATCGCATCGGAGATGCTGTAGCCCGAGGTCAGGGAGTCGATCGTCCGGTTGGTTGCAGAAACGACCCCGACCGAGAGCGAGGTCTGCTCGTTGAACGGGCTTCCGATCGCGGCAACGGGCGTACCGACGACGACCGTCGCGGAGTTGCCGAGTGGTACCGGCTCGAGGTCGTGCTGAACAGGATCGACACGAATCACCGCTACGTCACTGAACAGATCCCAGCCGACGATCTTCGCAGGCACCCGATCACCATCCTTGAACTCCACGTACAAGATCTTGGCGCCGTTGACCGCGCCGCCAGAGCCCTTCGCAACGTCCGTGACGACGTGGGCGTTCGTGAGGATCGCTCCCTTCGCGCCGACGACGAATCCCGAGCCCTGGGACTGCCCTTCGACGCCGAGATCGGCATAGATCGTCACGACACCCGGCGATCGGCGGGCATAGATAGCCGCGGGGTTGAAGCCGTTGCCCACCACGGGCACCGCAGCAAGGCTCGCGGCCCCGTCGGTGAGCGTCCGCTCGACGACGACCGTTGTCTTCTCGGTGCCGATGATCCCCGTGAGAGTGCCGAGCGTAAGAGCGGCGGCAGCCCCGAGCATGGCGGCGACAACGGCTAGGGCGAAGACCCGGAGGTGCACGCATACCACTGTAGCCACCCGACCCTGCCCCGGACCCTGGCCACCATGTTTCCACGTGGAAACGGCCCTGGATCAGCCGAATTCGTCGGAGGGGGATTTAGGTAGGGCTGCCTTCGGCAGGCAACTCGAGCGTAAAGGCCGTCTCACCGGGACAGCTTGCGACGGTCACCGTGCCATCCATCCGTTCTGCAAGCTCGCGGGCGATTGCCAGACCGAGGCCGCTCCCCGATGCCTGCCGGGCATCTCCCCGGTAGAACCGTTGGAAAACCCGGCCAAGGTGCTCGGGCGCGATGCCCGGGCCATTGTCTTCCACGACAAGCAAAGCCCTGGCTCCTCGACGCTCCGTCCGCAGCCGCACGGTCGTGCCGGCCGGTGTGTGAACGAGTGCATTGTCGGTCAGCGCGCGGGCTATCTGTTGCACGCGCTCCTCGTCGGCGAACGCCCAGACCTCCTCATCGGCCTCGACGGCCAGCGTGTGGCCCGAGGTCTCGGCGAGTGCCCCGAACTCCTTGGCAACGACCCCGACGGCCTCGGCCAGGCTCACCTCTTCTTGCTCGATCCGAATCCGGCCCACATCCATCCGGGAGAGATCGAGCAGGTCGGTTGCCAGCTTCGTCAACCGTTCGACCTGCTCCCTCGTTGTGGCGAGGAACTCCCTTCGCGTCTCGTCGTCGAGATCCTCGTCGGCCAGAAGCTCGAGGAAGCCCGCGAGGGAGAAGAGCGGTGTGCGCAGCTCATGCGATGCGTTGGCGACAAACTCCTTCCGTGCGAGGTCGAGCTGCGCCAACTGGATACGCATCCGGTCGAACGAGCCTGCAAGCTGTCCTACCTCGTCGTTGCCGTGATCTACGACGGGCACATCGAAGGTGCCCTCGGCGATGCGGTCTGCGGCCCTCTGGATACGCCCGAGCCGTCGCGCGTGGACTGCAGCGACGGCAAATCCGAGTACGGCGACGATCAGCAGGGCCATGGCGGTGGCGTACAGCAGGCGCCGCTTGACGAGCGCAACCGTTGCCAGCTGATCCTCGAGCGAACTGGAGAGGAAGAGCACGTTCCCGTTCGAGAGCAGGGTCGTTGCAACCTCTGCATACTCGCGCCCCTCGCGCCCGGAGCGGCCTCGAACGGTGCCGACGACCTTGGCGGCAGCGAGTGCGACCGGGTCTTTGGTGATCTCGGCACTCCCGACAGCTGACGAATCTGCCAGGGAGCGGAGCACCTCGTTTCGGGGCGGGTCGGTGACCGCGAAGACGACGACTCGGGCGTTCGTGACAAACGCCGACCCGTCCACGAACTCGTCGAGGCGCCGCCGGGCCCTCACATCGAGCCCCGCGTAGTTGACCGCGAGAGCCCTGACGTCGCTCTGTAGCTGATCGAGCTTTGCGTTGACGAGCCTGGTCTCGAGCGAGGGGACGACGATTGCGTAGGCGGCGAGAAGCGCGCCGCCAACGATGCCGAGCAACGCCAGCGTCAACTTGAGGCGGATGCCGCCCGGAAAGCTCATCCGTCGCGGAATCGGTATCCGGCGCCGCGAACCGTCAGGATCAGCTTCGGTTCGGAGGGCTCCACCTCGATCTTCTCGCGGAGATGCCGGACGTGGACGTCGATCGTGCGGGGCTCCCGATAATCGGAGCCGCCCCTTAGCCGCTCGAGCAACTGCCGGCGGGAGTAGACGACACCCGGATTCGAGGCCAGAAGCGCCAGCAGCTCGAACTCGACAAATGTCAGCTGCACGCGCTCGCCGCGGACATCGGCCGTACGACGTGGCAGATCAATCCGCACGTCGCCCCGCTCGATCGTCTCCTCGCGCTTCCCGCCGAGGTGTGGTGTCGCGGCCCGCCGCAGCACCGCCTTCACGCGGCTGCGAAACTCGCGGATCAGGAACGGCTTCGTGATGTAGTCGTCGGCGCCGAGCTCGAGCCCGAGCACCTTGTCGAGCTCGTCATCGCGAGCGGTCAGCATGATGATCGGCACAGTGCTGTCGCCGCGCAACCGCTTGCAGACCTCGAGACCGTCGAGTTTCGGGAGCATGATGTCGAGCACTACGAGGTCGATCTCCTCCTCGGCAAAGCGCCGCAGAGCCTCCTCGCCATCCCGGGCAGGAATGACGCGATACCCGTCCTTCTCGAGCGGGTACGTGAGGAGCTTCTGGATAGCTTCCTCGTCGTCAACGAGCAGGATGGTTGAGGTCTCGGGCATCGTCTTGGTCACTCCAGGCGCAGTTACACGCCCACGAGGTCGTACTATAGCCACCGTCGTGACGGCCCCAGACTCAGCCGGAAGCAAAGGGCCGTGGCCACCGGACGGCGTACGTCCGAGAAGATCGCTGCGGCACTCCCGGCCGAGGACATCCGAGCAACCGATCAACGGCCGGCTCGTCCGCGCGGCCACCCTTGTGCTCGTGCTGCCCTTGCTCGTCCTCGCGTTCACGATCGCGACGCCGGAGCCCTTGCCGACCCCCACCCTTCCCCCGTCGTTCGACGGCACCTCGGCAACAGAGCTCGCAACAGAGCTCGCCCGCGATTTCCCGGACCGGGAGCCGGGAACAGTGGGCGCCGACGGTGCGGCCGGCTGGGTACGCGAGCGGCTTGCTCTCTACGGTCTTCCCGTAACCGAGGACGTCTGGGACGAGGAAATTCCGGGCCTCGGCGATGTTCGGCTGCGAAACCTGGTGTCCGTGATTCCCGGTGCAAGCTCGGAAGCAATTCTCTTTCTCGCCCATCGTGACAACACCGGCAGCGGGCCCGGCGCGAACGACAATGCGTCGGGAACGGCTGCTCTCATCGAGCTGGAGCGAGGCTACGGCCGACTCGGTACGATCGCCGGCCGTCCGAAGCCCGAGCACACCCTGATCTTCCTCTCCTCCGACGGCGGCGCCTACGGAGGATTCGGCGCAGCACGGTTTGCATCGGCCTCGCCTCTACGGGACAACATCCGCGCCGTCGTCTCGCTCGACGCGCTCGCCGGTAGAGCACTGCCGCGCCTCGAGATTGCCGGCCTCACACCGCACTCGCCTGCGCCGGCGCTCGCGCGCACGGCAGATGTACGCCTCACCGAACAGCTCGGCGTGCCGGCTGCACGTGCCGGCTGGCTCGTTCAACTCGTAGACCTCGGCATGCCCTTCGGGTACGGCGAGCAGGCACCGTTTCTCGGCCGCGGGATCTCGGCTCTGCGGCTGACCACCGCCGATGACGGAGGCACCGGAGCTCTGGCCGGCACGGCGGAGTACTTCGACCGAGCCCGGTTCGCAAAAGTCGGCCGCGCCGCCGAGTCGATTCTCGCGTCGCTCGACGGAGGCATAGAGCTCGCCGGTGGCACGGCCGGCTACCTCTATCTGGGGAGCCGGATTATCCGTGGCTGGGCGCTCGAGTTCGTCCTCGTCATCGCACTGGTTCCATTTCTCGCCGGTGTCCTCGACCTCTTTGCCCGAAGCCGGCGCCAGCGGCTGCCGCTCGCCGGTGGCTGGCGGGCGCTGCGCGTACGGCTCGCTGTGTGGCTCTGGGTCGGACTCGTCGTCGGGGTCGGAGCCCTCGCGGGAATCTTCCCTCGAGGATCCCCTCTGCCCCCACCACCGAACAGCCCCGCCGAAACGCAGTGGCCGGTCGTCGGGATCGCGATCGTGGGTCTCGTTGCCGCCTTTGGCTGGTGGCGTGCCCACCGGATTCTCGTTCCCCGTACCGCACCGGCGGCGGCCGAGGTACTCGCCGGGTACGCCGTTTCGCTGCTGGCGCTCGGCGCGATCGCTATCGCGACAGCTCTGATCAACCCGTATGCCCTCCTCTTCGTCTTGCCCTCGCTGTATGCGTGGCTGTGGCTACCCCAGGTCGGCCTCCGCTCCAGCTGGATCCGCGACTGCCTGTACGGCCTCGGGCTGACGGGGGTCGCACTCGCTGTCGTTGCCGTCGGCACCCAGCTCGAGTTGGGCCTCAACACACCGCTCTACCTCATGTCCCTGGCCACGCTCGGGTTCATCTCGTGGCCGACCGTGCTCGTACTGATTGCCTGGGCTGCCGTGGCCTCGCAACTGGGTGCTCTTGCGGCCGGCCGCTACACGCCGCTCGAAGCCCGAAGACCTCGTGAGAACGGCGGTATGCGCGGGTCAGAGCGAGAGGAAACGGACGGTTGAGCCAGCCTCGAGAACGTCTGGCCCCCGGGGAATCCAGATGAGGCCGTCCGCCGCGGTCGTCCTCGCGATCATGTGCGACTCCTGACCGATGATCGGCTCTACCCGGGCGCCCTCTTCACCCCACGTGACACGCGCCCGGACAAAGTCGTCCCGCTCTGGCCGCTGCGGGACTGCAGCTCCGAGAGTGCCGGGCCGAAAGGGTGGAGCCGGGTCGGGGTGGCCGGTGAGCGCGAGAAGTGCCGGCCGCACAAAGAGAATGCACCCGACGAGTGCCGAGACGGGGTTCCCGGGCAAGCCAAATACGAGCGTCTTCCCCCGACAACCGAATGCGAGCGGCTTTCCCGGCCGCATGGCGACGCCCCAGAACACCTCCTCGACCCCGAGGCGGGCCTGCACCTGCCGAACGAGGTCATGAGGCCCGACCGAGACACCCCCGGAGGTGACGACAACGTCCGAGTCGAGCGCCTCCTCGAGCGAGGCAGCGTGGGCCTCCTCGGTATCCTCGGTAGCAGCAAGTCGTACCACGGTCGCACCGGCAGCCCCCATCAGCGCCGCGAGCATGACACCGTTCGACTCGTAGATCTGGCCTGGTGCAAGCTTCTCACCGGGCGACCGCAACTCCGTTCCGGTGACGACGACGGTGACGCGTGGCCGCCGATGCACGACAACGCTTTCGATGCCGCAGGCCGCCAGGGCACCGAGACGGGCCGGCGTCAACAACTCGCCGGCCGCAAGCAGCTTCGAGCCGATCAATGCGTCCCCTCCGGGCTCCCGGATATTGTCTCGCACCGGTGCGGATTCCAGGATCGTCACCGTATCGAGCTTCACCTCGACTCGCTCGACCGGAACCACCGTGTCTGCGCCCTCGGGCACGACACCGCCCGTGGAGATCTCGATCGCCTCTCCTGCCCCAACCGCCCTCGACGCAGGACGACCTGCGGCGGCGCGGCCAACGATCGTGAGCACACCAGGCAGATCGGCGGCGCGGACAGCGTATCCGTCCATCGACGAGCTCCGGAATGGCGGCACGTCTACTGCCGAGACTGCCGCGGCGGCGTTCACCCGGCCAACGGCATCCGCAAGTTTCACCCGTTCGGTCGGAAGCGCCTCGGCACGCTCCAGAATCAGGGCCAGGGCATCATCGACGGGAAGGAGGGTATGCACGAATCCCACGCTACAGTAGACGCACGGGGTACCCTCGCCACGTGATCTCCGTCGTCATCCCCGTTCACAACGAAGAACAGAGCGTCGAACCGCTCTATCACGAGCTGTCAGCGGTGTTCGCGAGCGAGGGCATCACGTGGGAAGTGGTGTTCGTGGACGACGGCTCTACGGACGAGACGTTCGAGGCGCTGACCCGGCTTCACGCCGCCAACAACAACGTCCGTGCTGTTCACTTCCGCCGGAACTTCGGAAAGGCCGCAGCGCTCGATGCGGGGTTCCGAGAGGCCTCTGGCGAGACAGTGGTCACAATTGACGGCGACCTCCAAGACGACCCGGCCGAGATTCCCCGCCTGCTCGCCGGCCTCGATGCGGGCTACGACCTCGTCTCGGGCTGGAAGACGAACCGTCGCGATCCACTCACACGACGGGCGCCCTCGAAGCTCTTCAACGCCGTGGCCGGGAGGGTCTCCGGGGTGCGGCTGCACGATATGAACTGCGGCCTCAAGGCGTACCGTGCCGAGGTACTGGACGGGATGCAGCTCTACGGCGAGCTCCATCGCTACATCCCGGTCCTCGCCCATTATCGCGGCTACCGCATCACCGAGATTCCGGTCAACCATCGCCCGAGAGAGCACGGCCGATCGCGCTACGGCGTCGAGAGGTACGTCCGTGGATTCCTCGACCTTCTAACGGTGACGTTCATGGGCCGCTACAGCCATCGGCCGCTCCATCTGTTCGGTGGCCTCGGCCTGGGTGCCGGTGCGCTCGGTTTCGTACTCCTGCTCTACCTGACCATCGTCAAGCTCACGGGCCACGCGATCGGCCAGAGGCCGCTCCTCGCGCTCGGGATCCTCCTCGTGGTCGTCGGCATCCAGCTGCTGTCGCTCGGCCTCCTGTCCGAGCTGATCACGAGCCATCACGAGGAACGGATGGGCGCAGACGACCGAACCGGCCGCCTCGCCGACAGAGTGCTGCGGTAGCGTGCGCGTCCTCTACTTCGGCACCTATGACCGGGCCTACCCGCGGAATGCCCAGGTCATCTCGGCGCTTCGTGGGGCGGGCGTCGAGGTCGTCGAACAGCACCGCGCAGTCTGGGAGCGCCGCCACAACTGGTCGGTCGGGATCCGACAGATGATACGCGTCGCCGGTGCCGAGCAAAGCCTCCGTCACGACCGGGCCAGCGGGCGTGACGCCGATGCGCTGATCGTCGGCTACCCCGGTCACTTCGACCTACCCGCTGCAAAGCGGGTCGCCCGCGGGCGACCGGTGATCTTCAACCCTCTCATCTCGCTGTACGACACGATCGTGACCGATCGTGGACGCTTCCGGCGTGGATCGCCAGGCGCAGGCGTCGTGCATCTCGTCGATCGACGCGCATTCCGGAAGGCCGATCTCGTGGTCGCCGATACGGACGCCCAGGCACGGTTCTTCCGCCATGAGTTCGGCCTCGACGACGGCAGAGTCGAGGTGTGCTTCGTCGGTGCCGAGGATCGGCTCTTTCGACCTGACCGGCAGCCAGAGCGACCCTTTCACGTTCTCTTCGTCGGCAAGCTGATCCCGCTCCACGGGCTCGAGACCATCCTCGCTGCAGCGAGGCTTGCCCCCGAGATTCACTTCAGAGTCGTCGGCAGCGGTCAGCTCGAGCCGCTCCTCGACGGGCGGCCCACCAACGTGACCTGGGTTCCATGGGTCGAGTACGACGACCTGCCAGTAGAGATTCAGTCCTCCGGATGCGCCCTCGGCATCTTTGGAACCGGCGCCAAGGCCGCGCGCGTGATTCCCAACAAGGCCTTCCAGGCCCTCGCCTGTGCAACCCCTCTCGTAACCGCCGACACGCCCGCCGCTCGCGAACTCCTCACCGACGGCAAGGATGCACTGCTCGTGCCACAGGGCGACGCCACTGCGCTCGCGGCCGCGCTCCGGCGCCTCGCAAACGACCCGGCCCTACGAGCGGCCATCGGCAGCGCGGGGCGGGCCACCTACGAGACCTGCGCCGACGAGGTGACGCTCGGACTCCGGTGGCGCAGACTCGTCGAGCGGGCGATCGCAGCAACGTGAGCGCTCCTCGAGGGCTGCTCTGGCTCGCCGTCAGCGCCTTCGCTGTAGGCATGTCGGCCCTCGCAGTCCTCCAACAACGAGCCTTCGAGACCGGGCGGTTCGATGTCGGCAATCTGACCCAGGTCGTCTGGTCGTCTGCGCACGGCCATTTCCTCGAGATGACCGACGTGCACGGGGAGCAGATCTCGAGGCTCGGAGCCCACTTCGATCCGCTCGTCGCCGTTTTCGTGCCGCTCTGGTGGGCCTGGCCCAGCCCCGACCTGCTCCTCGTCGTCCAGGCCGTCTCCGTGGCACTCGGTGCAGTCCCCGTCTATCTTCTCGCAAAGAGGCACCTCGGGAGCGAGTGGTCCGGGCTCACCTTTGCCATCGTCTACCTTCTGTACCCGCCCACACAGTGGCTCGTCGTGGACGACTTCCACCCGGTCGCCCTCGCAACTCCTCTCCTGCTCGGTGCGATCTGGTTTCTCGACGGAGATCGGCTGCTGCCCTTTGCACTCTGTGCCGCTGCGGCGTGCCTGACCAAGGAACAGGTCGGGCTCGTCGTCGCGATGCTGGGTCTCTGGTACGCCGTCGCGCATGGGCGCAGAACTGCCGGAGCGCTGATTGTCGCCTCCGGAACGGCGATCGCGGTTCTGGCCACCGCCGTGATCGTCCCACACTACGCACCGGGCGGAAGATCTCCCTTCGAGGGGCGCTACGCCGCGGTCGGTGGCTCCCCGACGGGCATCCTCCAGAGTGCCTTCGAACACCCACTGCGTCTCCTCGAGGCGGCAACAGAGCATCGCGACCTCTCGTATCTCGTCGATCTGCTCGCGCCTCTCGGAGGGCTTTCCCTCCTCGCACCGCTGCTCGCGGCAAGCGCTCTCCCGGAGATTGCGCTCAATCTCCTCGCCGGTACCCGGACACAGACGTCGATCCACTTCCACTACACGGCCGCGGCGATTCCCGGGCTCGTGGCCGCAGCCGTGCTCGGCGCGGCGCGGGTGCAACGACGCTGGCCTGCCGCCGTTCCCACCCTCGGCAAGGGACTTGTACTTCTCGTGCTGGCAGCGGGCGTCGTCCTGGGGCCCTTACCGATGTGGTCGCACGTCCCCTTCGGCTCGACCCTCGCCGCTCAGGACCACATCGTGACGGCCCACGACCGCGCGGCGGCTCGGGTTCTGCGTGCGGTGCCTCCGGGTGTCGCAGTGAGCGCCACCAACACACTCGGGGCCCATCTCTCCGAGCGGCACCGCATCTTCAGCTTTCCGGTGATCCGGGAGGCCAACTGGGTAGCAATCGACCTGATGCGGCCCAGCTACCTCGACAACAATCGCGGGAAGGGGTTTCCGGCGGCGTATGCGCGTTTCCGGAGGAGTGGAAACTGGATCGTTGTCCGCGTGGAGGACGGGGTCATCGTGTGGCGGCGCCTCCTCTAATGGTCTAGACCGGAATGGTCTGGGGGAGAAGGTAGAGACACAGAACGAGGCAGGCCGCGAGCGCGGGAGTCTCGTCGTCGGCTGCTGCGAGCGGCACGGCCCAGGCGAGATACCAGACCGCAAGATACGGCGTCGTGCAGAGAACAAGGCAGGCCGCAAGGCCGAGCCGGGCACGCCCCCGGCCCGCCTCACCGAGCAACCAGACAAAGCCTCCGACAAACGCCGCAAGAGCTACTCCGAGCGCCACGGCATGCGGAATACCGAGTTGCTCGAGCCTGTGAGGCAGGGCGTAGCTCGTCTCGACCGCCGCGTTGACGACAAGCGGCAGGATCGCAAACGGCCAGGCGAAGCCATACAACGCCGTCGCCACCGTCGCCACCGCCACGGAGGCGATTGCAAAGCCACGGTGGCCCAGGGGCCTGTCCGATGCTCGGGCCTCGGCGGCTCGAAGGGCCAGGAACAGGATCGGCACCCACTTGACGGTTATCGCCAGAACCCACATCACCCCGGCCGCCTGCAGGCGCCGCGAAGCCGAAAGCGCAAGTGCCGCAAGGATCAGGGCACCGACCCAGGCATCGTTATGCCCGCCTCCAGCTGCGTGAATCGCAAGAACCGGGTTCCACCCGACAAACGCTATGGCAAACGCGCGCCGCCGAGCGAGCCGGCCTGCAAGGAACGCCGAGGCAAGCATAGCGACGGCGGCGAGTGCCTTATAGGCCCACGCTGCGGCATTTTCCGAGTTACCCGTGGCGCGTGCAAGCGGCTCGGACACGATCGTGAACGCCGGGCCGTAGACGCTCGTCGTATTGAGCCAGGCGCTCCCCATGAAGGGAAGGGCGGGGTTCATCGGAAACGACTCCGGTGGCTCGGAGTACGGGTTTCCTCCACCGCTGGAGCCGATCCACCCGTACGACCAGTACGTCCAGGCATCGGTGGAGAGCAGAAGGGGGGCGCCGAGTGGAATGAGCTGAATCGCCACCGCGAGGACTGCCACGACGCGCAAGGACGGTGAGGCCTTGCGGATGGCCACGAGCGCAACGAGATAGGTTGCAAAGGCTCCGAGTAGGAGAGCCAGAAACCACGGAGCAGCACCGGAGGCGGTACCGCCCCCGCGGGGAACAAGCGCGGAATCCGGCTGCCAGGCAAGGATGCACGCGCCCGCGACGAGGACGAGGGTGGCCGCCCCTGCCGGTACCGCGGCCACGTGTCTCACGGTTTCGGAGCCGGAGGTGCGGTGACCGAAAGCCTCACCGGTAAGGGTGCCGCAGTCGTGTCCACCGCAGTCGTGTCCGTCTCCGTGCTCGTCGCGGGAGCCATGTAGAGAGGGTCGTAACTGAGCGAGAGAGGCCCGCGCACAAACGGCTCGTAGCGGTGAAGGGCCTTCGGCTCGGCAAACTCCCGGGCCGGACGCAACCCGATTGTTCGCTCCATCAGCAGACGCCAGATCTCGGCCGGAAAACTCCCTCCCGAGACGGCAATCCCGTGCACATTCTCCATCGGGATCTCGCCCGCAACGCACCCCATCCAGACGGCTGTCGCGAGGTCCGGCGTGTACCCCACAGACCATGCGTCTGCATGCCTGTCCGTCGTCTCGGTCTTGCCTGCAGCGGCCCGGCCGATAGAGGCTCTCGTCCCCGTCCCGTAGCGGACGTTGTCCTCCAGGATCTGCGGCACCTTCCAGGCGACACCGTCAGAAATCACACGGGTTCTCTTCGGTGCATTCCAACCGGCTCCGGTGTCGTCCTTACCGTCCGGGAACACGGCCCTGCGAATCGCCGTCGGCTCGGAGTACATGTCCCCGGCGGCGAGCGTGGCGTACGCAGAGGCCATGTCGAGCGGAGAGACGGCGACCGAACCGCGGCCCATTGCCGGTACGTCATGGCCGTCCACCTCGAGCTCCGAAAGAACGCCGAGCTTCCGCGCCATCTCACCGACCCGTTTCGGGCCGACATCAAGCGTGAGCTCGGCGTAGACCGTATGGTCAGAGCGGAGCGTCGCGCGCGAGATAGACGTCCACCCGTCGTAGGTCGAGTCATAGGTCTTCACACACCACGACGACCCGTCGTCGCAGGTACCGGCAGCGGTAAGACGGTGGGTAAACGGGGCCGAAACGTCGTAGTTCGTGTCTGGATCGATTCCTCCATCAGAGTAGAATCGCCTGTCCTCGATGGCAATAGTCGCCGTAGGCATCCACGTGCTGACACTCGCGATCGGCACCACCTGCCGGTTGTGCTGCGCGGGTATCGACCCGAGCAGTGAGCCGTCGGCGGCGTAGACAAGCGTGTTCTGCTCGGTCCGTACCTTGCTGAGCCCGCCGAGGTCACATGAGGAACCGAAAGAATAGACCCCGGCACCGCCCGAGAGCACCGAGAGCGTCAACAGCCCCACGGCACCCATCAGGAAAGCGAGCAACGGCCGTCGCCTCGAGCGCCGTCGAGGGCGACGGCGTAGGGACGTGCTCGAATGCGGTCTTCGCTCGGGTCGCCGGCGCGGCGCGCTCATGGTGCGATGGTAGCCAGCATCCCCACCGGTTCGGCTGCCCGGAAATGTCGCTCTCGCCCTTCCGGTTAGAGTCGTACCGTGCCGGAAGCCACGCGCAGCGTTTCGCCCGGGCTCCGGATATTCCTCTGGAGCCGGCTGGCGGTCTGGTTCGTAGCGGTCATGACGGTCGTCTTCTTCAGCCGGGCTCCTGACCCGGGAGCCGAGTGGGACTCCTCTCGCCTGCACGAGCTCGGCACCGTGATCGACGTATGGGCTCGATGGGACAGTGACTGGTTTCTGAGGATTGCTGCAGACGGCTACTCCTGGCCCTCGAGCACCCCCGCGTTCTTCCCGCTCTATCCATTGCTCGTTGCCGTAGCCGGCTGGATGCTCCTCGGCCACCCCCTCCTTGCAGGCGTCGTCATCTCGCTCGTGGCGGGCTCCGCTGCGTTCGTCCTCGTCTATCGACTCGCCCTCGTCAAGCTCGGTGCCGATGCCGCACGACGAACGGTGCTATTCCTCGCCCTCGCACCGACGTCACTGTTCTTCGGCGCGGTCTACAGCGAGTCGTTGTTTCTCCTCCTGGCGGTCGCGGCATTCCTCGCCGCCGAACGCGGGCGATTCTGGCAGGTCGGAGCTCTGGCCGGGCTCGCCCTACTCACCCGCTCATCGGGCGTGGCACTGGCACCGGCCCTCATGCTGTTCGCCTGGCGCTCGCCTGACCGCAGACGGGCACTTGCCGGCTTGGCACTGGCACCGGCCCTCTTCGCCCTCTACCCGCTGCTCCTTGCGGTCTGGATCGGACGGCCGCTCGCATTCATCGATGCGCAGAAGGTCGTCTGGGAACGGCACCTGTCGCCCCTCGGGCCACTCGGTGGAATCCTCGCCGCCGTGCAGCATCGCGCGTTTCTCGACCTCGGGATCGTGATTGGTGTCGTCATTCTCGGTGCCGTCGCGTGGCGGCGAATCGGCGCACCCTACGGCCTCTACGTCGTTGCCAGCGTCGCTCTCCCGCTCACGTTCTACTCGGACAAGGCGCCGCTTCTCTCGATCGAGAGGCTCGTCGTGGTCGCCTTCCCGGCGTTCATGGCCCTTGCCACTCTCGCCCGGAACAGGAGAGAAACGCTCGTCGTCGCGGTCTGTCTGGGCGCGGCACTCGCCCTATTTGTGATCAGATGGGCCCTGTGGTACTGGGTGGCCTGATACAAAGAGACAACGTGGGTAACGCAGGGAGAAACGGGGGCAGGGGATCTCGGCCTCCATCAGGCGACCCGCAGCCGGTAAGGCTCATCGCCTGGGCCACGCTCGTCGGGTTGCTCGCCCTTGCGTCGTACGGATCGCGATTTACCAGTGGTAAGCCGCCCGAGAACCTGCTCTACCAGTGGTCTACCTTCTTTGGCGGTGTGATCCAGTACGGGATCATGCTCATCCTCACCGTTGCGATCGCCGGAGGGCTCAACCGTCCGCTGCTCGCTCTCGAGTACCCGAAGGAGCCGAAAAAGGCTGCCGGGTTCGCGGTGGTTGCGCTGGGCGTCATTCTCGCGGCAGCGGCGGCTACGTCCGTGGCTTTTGATGCAGGGCGCGAACAGGGGCTCGTGCCCACGCGCTGGGACAGCGGCCACGCGGCAGCGTTTTTCGCCAATGCCGTCGTCGTCGTGATTGCCGCTCCCATCGTCGAGGAGCTCCTTTTCAGGGGCCTCGGAATCGGCCTCCTCCTCGGATTCTTCGGCCCGGTATTATCGATCGCCGTGACCGGTATCACCTTTGGGCTCGCGCACGGCCTGATCCTCGGGCTCCTCGTCCTTTCGATCTTCGGTGCCACCCTCGGCTGGCTCCGCTGGAAGACCGGCAGTGTCTATCCCGGGATGATCGTGCACGGCTGCTTCAACGCATCCGCCCTCGTTGTGGCGGTAGCACTGTGAAAGAACGTTTCGACGAGATCCGGGCGGAGATTGTAGAGAACGACCACGCCATCGTGGCTGCCGTCAACCATCGGCTCGATCTCGTCACGGAGCTCTGGGCACTGAAGATCGAGCTCGGGCTCGACAGCTTCGATCCCGACCGGGAACAACGGCTGCGAGAGGCGCTTGCTGGAGCAAACACGGGGAGGCTCTCGCCTGCCGGCCTCGACCGACTCGTCACCGACCTCCTTACCCTGACAAGAGCCGAGCTCGAAGCGAGCTAACGGCCGCGCCTCGTTTTTAGTCTTCGGTCTCGGGCGATTGCCCTTCTGGCTCCACAGCAAACTCTTCGGGAGAAACGGTGTCGAGAAAGCGCCTGAACTCGTCGGGGTCGAGGTCGGCGAGAGACTCCTGCCCGATCAGACTACGCGATACTTCGTCCGCATCGAACCGGACGCCCGACTCCTCGATCACCTCGTCCGCGGCGAAGATCTTGGCGTCACAGCGAAGGGCGAGCGCAATGGCGTCCGAGGTACGAGCATCGATCTCGACCTCCGCCCCGTTCTGGACGAGGGTGATCCTTGCGTGGAAGGTGTTCTCTCGAAGCTCCGTCACGGTTATCTCACGGATCTCTGCATCGAGCGACGCCACGATCGTCGTCGCAAGATCATGGGTCATCGGTCGCACCGGCTCCGCTCCCTGGAGGCACATCAGAATCGCGGCTGCCTCGGAGTGGCCAATCCAGACGGGCAGATATATATCTCCGTCCCGTGTCTTCAACAGCACGATCGGCTGCTTGCCGACCATATCGAAGCTCACTCCGTAGACGGTCATTTCACGCATGGTCCCTTGCCCCAGTGTATCGGCCGCGAGGGTGTCTCGGCCAGCGCGACCTGTCTGCGGCGGGACGGTGGCGGGCCGAACGGCGTGGGAACAGAGGGTGGTGATACTGCGGGAGCAAAAAAAACCCCCACCGAGGCAGGGGTTTCGGAAGTGGGCGATCCTGGATTCGAACCAGGGACCTCCGCCTTATCAGAGCGGCGCTCTAACCAACTGAGCTAATCGCCCGCGGTCGCCGAGTGTACCGAACCCGGACGCAAGGCCAGGCAGATTGCAGTCCCGCCGCTAGGACAATGCCTCCAGTGCCTCCACGAGCTCGGCCAGCTCGGTCTCGTTACCGAAGTGGATCTCGAGCTTGCCGCTGGAGATCTTCGCGGGCAGACCCGTCAGTCTCTGCGCCGCACTCCGGGCACGGTCTGCAAGGGCCGGGTCAGCGGGTTGGCTCGTGCGATGCCGGCGTGCACCGCCTTCTTGTGCAGCCTTCTCGGCAGCCCTGACCGTCAGCCCGTCTTCGGTAATCCTCTTCGCGAGCCGACGGCGAGCGTCATCGTCGGGCAACGCCAGCACTGCCCGTGCGTGACCCTCGGTGAGGTCACCGCGCGCGAGCATCCACAGCACGTCCTCCGGAAGCTCGAGCAGCCGGACGCGGTTCGACACGGACGGCTTCGAGCGGCCGACCCTTTCGGCCACCTCGCCGAGGGAGAGCTCGAACTCGTCGATCAGGACTGCATACGCACGGGCCTCCTCGACCGCCGACAGATTCTCACGGGCGACGTTCTCGACGAGGCCGAGCAGAAGCGTCTCGCGGTCGTCTACGTCACGAACCACCGCCGGAATCGTCGGCACTCCGGCTTCACGCGCTGCACGCCAGCGCCGCTCGCCGGCAATCAGCTCGTAGCCGCCCTCGACACGAGGGCGCACAACCACGGGTTGAAGAACACCCTGATGACGAATCGACGCCGCAAGGCCACTCGTCGCCTCGGGCTCGAAGCGGCGGCGGGGCTGACGCGGGTTCGGGTGCACCGCTTCGACGGGCAGATGCAGCAGCTCGGCCTCACCGGCTCCGCCGATCAGTACCTCGAGGCCGCGACCAAGGCCGCGGCGCGGTGTGTCATTGACGCTCGACAAGTTCCATCGCCACCTTCCAGTAAGCCTCCGAGCCCGGTGAGCGGCGGTCGTAGGCGATTGCGGGTAGCCCGTGGCTCGGGGCCTCTGCGAGGCGCACCGACCGGGGGACAGAGGCCGTAAAAACGAGGTCGCCAAAGTGCCGGCGAAGCTCCTGCTCCACCTCCGCCGAGAGACGGGTGCGGCCGTCTACCATCGTGAGGAGGATTCCGGCCACGGCAAGGCGTGGGTTGAGGCGTGCCTTCACGAGGTTGATCGAGCCGAGAAGCTGTGACAAACCCTCGAGGGCGTAGTACTCGGCCTGGACGGGGACGATCACGCGGTCGGCAGCAGCGAGGGCGTTCACGGTCAGTGGGCCAAACGCCGGGGGACAGTCGAGGAAGACGAACGCATAGGGGTCGGTCGCAGTCGCGTTGAGGGCATCGGCGAGATACCTCTCGCCACCCTCGAGAGCCGAGAGCTGGACGGCTGCGGCGGCAAGCTCGGGCTTCGCCGGCACGAGATCGAGGTTCGGGAACGCCGTTGGCTTCGCGAGGTCACCGAGGGGGACTCCATCGAGCAGATCGTGGGTCGAAACGCCGTTTGCGCGCTTTCCGAGCCCCGAGGTGGCGTTTGCCTGCGGGTCGAGATCGACGAGCAGACAACGCTCGCCCGCCTCTGCGAGGCAGGCAGCAAGGTTGACGGCGGTCGTCGTCTTGCCGACGCCGCCTTTCTGGTTTGCGATCGCATACACCCGGGCAGCCACCCCTTCAGGCTAGCCAGGGCGGCGGCTATTGCTCTCGACCTATCCGAGTGGACGTTTTTGCGCCACACCGGTTCGACGTGGAAAGCGGTCAGGTGTAGGGCCGATCTTGCGAATCACCATCAGCCCCGGCGGTGACGGCTCGAGCGCACCGGCGATCTGCTCCGCGACGGCGGCGACACGGCTCCGGTCAGCCGTCTCACCAACCCAGAGGACAACGAGTCCGCCCTCGGCCACGAGCGGCAGGCACCATTCGGCAGCGGTTACCGGGTGCGCAAGCGCCTTCGCGACGGCGACGCCGAAATGTTCTAACTCCTGTTCCTCCGCTCTGCCCCAGACAACCGACAGGTTTGGCAGATCCTTCACCCACGTCTCGAGGAACGCGCACTTGCGGCGCTCAGCATCGAGAAGCGTCACCGGCCGCTCGAAAAGCACCGCCGCGAGTGGAATCCCGGGTGTTCCGCCGCCAGAGCCGACATCGATGATCCTGCCGGTGGTGCCGGCAACGACCTCGGTCGCTTTCAGCGCATCGTCGAGCAGAACCGAACGAGCGATCACGGGGTCAGTGATGGCCGTGAGGCCCGGAGTGGCGAGAACGGCGGCGAGCCACCGGTCAAGGACGGGTGGTGTCACCCGGAGCAGATCAGTCCGCGGGTCGACTCGGCAGGACAACAACGAACCTGGCCGGCTCGGCGCCCTCGCTCGAGGTCTCGACGTCGGGGTCGTCCTTTAGCAGCTCGTGCACGATACGGCGCTCGGCAGCGGTCATCGGCTCGAGCTCCACGCGCTGACCCGTGACGGCGGCCTGCTCGGCGGCAGTCCGAGCAGCCACTTCGAGCGTCTCTGCACGACGGGCCCGGTAACCGGCCGCGTCAACGACAACGCGTAGCCGGTCGTCGCCCTGCGTGCGATGACAGATCGAATTCGCGAGGTACTGGAGCGCGTCGATCGTCTGCCCGTTCTTGCCGATGAGCACACCGAGATCGGCACCTACGAGTGTCGCCACGAGCTCCTCGTCTACCTCGGCAAGGGTGACGGTCGCCTCGACGTCGCTTGCGGCGATCATCCGTTCGAGGAGCCCGCGAACGATTCCCACCTGGCTCATGTCACCGTCGTCAGTCTCGGGCTTGCCCGCAGTGCTCAGACCTGCACCCGGAACGGCCGCTGAGGCCACGATCGAAGCCGGCAGATAGCCGACACCGAGGAGCCCACGTTCGCCTTCGCTGACGACCTGAAATGTGATCGCTTCACGGTCGAGACCAGGAAGGAGGCGCTGGAGCTCACGAACGGCACTCCACTTTGCCTCGCCGACCGTCTCGCCCGTCGCCTCGACCGAAATCTGGTCGTTGCTCACTTTTTCGTGCTCCCACCGCTCTGCGGGCGCTTGCGGCGCCGCGGGGGGCCGGCAACGGGGGGGCGCCGGGGCGCCGGAGCAGAGGGAGAGGCCTTTCCCTTCTGGGCAGCTTCGTTCTCTGGCGGCGCATCCTTCGCCGGAGTCCGCGAACTTCGCTTGTCGGGTGCTTCGGGCTTGGGCATTAACCTCCGGGTAATAAGCCCCTGCCCGGTCGTCCACAGGTTGGTGGTCAGCCAGTAGAGCATCAGTCCGGCAGGAAACTTGAGGATGAACGGAACAAACAACACGGGCAGCACCATCAGCAAGATTCGCTGTGCGCCCTGCATCGTCGAAGACATGAAATACGACGAGGAAAGCTGGCTCGCGACGTAGATGACAAGGAGCAGAGGCCCCCAGCCGTCCCGCACCGGAACGGTGATGTCCACGAGGCTCAGCCAGTCCACCGAGCCGCCGTAGAGGGGAAGCACGTCCTTGGTAAAGCCCCGAAGGACGTAGAAGAGCGAAATGAAGACGGGAATCTGGAGGACGATCGGCAGGCACGAGGCTGCCGGGTTGATCTTGTTCTCCTTGTAGAACTTCATCAACTCCTCGTTCTGGCGCTGCTTGTCGTGCTTCCACTTCTGCTGCAGCGCCTTCATCTCCGGTGCATGTGCCTGGAGAGCCTGCATCGAGTGAATCTGCTTGACCGTGACCGGAACGAGCACCATGCGAACCATGATCGTGAGAGCAACGATCGACCAGGCCCATGAGAAGCCCACCGTCTCGTGAAGCCAGATGAGTGCCGACTGGAGAAAGTGCTCGAGTGGCTGCAGCGGATTGGGAAGGCCAAAAACCTGGACGATCATGCCGGGTGCTCCGTCTTGCTCTCCCTGCGTCCGAATCGCGCGTTCTCCGCCCAATCGATGCCGCCGTGCGTCCAGGGATTGCAGCGCAGGAGCCGCCAGCCGGTCAGCACTCCTCCCCTGAGCAGTCCATGGGCACGAAATGCGTCGATCGAGTACTGCGAGCACGACGGGTGGAACTTGCACGTGCCTGCCGGCGTCAACAGCCCAAATGTGTGACGCCAGACGTGCACGAGAGCGATGCCGACGTTTCTCACGCTGTCACCTTGCCGAGCACCTCGGTCACCTGCTCCACGAGCCAGGCGTGACCGCGTGTGTCGGCCGGTTCGGCGACGCCGGAGCGTGCTGCGAGAACATAGTCCCGGCCACCGGGAACATCCGTCGCGAGCTCCTGCCACGTCTCGCGCAGCTGGCGCTTGAGGCGATTGCGGACGGCCGCATTGCCGACGGCCTTCGGCACCGCGAGGCCGAGGCGCGGCTCGCTGGAAGGGTCACCCTCACGCGAAAACCAGTGCAGCGTCAGATAGCGCGTCGAGACCGACTGCCCCTGCCGGTAGACCGCATCGAAGTCCTTCGACCGTGACAGGCGGTACCGGCGCTCCACAGGCAGGACGCGCGCTCAGGCTGAGAGGCGCTTGCGCCCCTTGGCGCGGCGGCGCTTCAGGATTATCTGTCCGGCGCGCGTTGACATACGAGCGCGAAAACCATGCTTGCGCTTGCGGCGGCGGACGTTTGGCTGGTACGTGCGTTTCACAGTGGAGCTCTCTCGGTCGGCGATTCTTGGCCGCAACGTGCGGACAAGGGTACGACAGTATAGATGAGGTCCCCACCCGCTGGCTTATCCACAAGCATCAGGCGTCTCCGGACAGAAGAAAGTGCTGCACGACACCCATGAACTGGTACTACACAAGGCTCTCTTCGACACCTTGTCCACAGGTGTGGATATCTGTGTGGATCACGATAAGTGCCTGCAAAACACCGGTTTATTTGGGAACCACTGTCTCTTTCAGACAAGTGAGGCCCCTCCCGTGACAGTGCTATGCTCGCCGTTCGCGCGACCGACGACGAGAGGAGGCCCCGAAGAGTGGAATACGTCACCGAGCCAACCGCCGAACAGCTGTGGGACGACGTCTCGAGTCGACTCCAGGAGGTCCTCAACGAGACGACGTACACCACGTGGTTCGGCGATGCGTCTGCGGGCGACCTCGACGACGGCGCATTCTCACTCGTCGTTCCAAACGATTTCACGCGTGAGTGGATCGAGGGCCACTTCCTCGGTTTCGTGAAGGCGGCGGCGTGCGACAGCCTCAGTCGTGACATCCGTATCACGTTGACGGTACGCGACCCCGGTGACGACGCAAGTGAGTTGGTGGGAGACGTCGGTACCGAGTCCCCCGTTGATCCAACCACCCCGACTCCTGCTCCTCCGAGTCCGAAGTACACCTTCGACCTCTTTGTGATCGGCTCCTCGAATCGGTTTGCTCATGCCGCCGCGCTCGCGGTGGCCGAAGCGCCGGCCCAGGCCTACAACCCTCTCTTCATCTACGGCGGCACGGGGCTCGGCAAGACACACCTGATGCAGGCGATCGGGCAATACGTGAGTCGGCACACGAAGGGCGCTACCACGCGGTATGTGACGAGCGAGACATTTATGAACGACTTCATCAACTCGTTGCGTGACAAGCGCATCGAGGGGTTCAAGCAGCGCTACCGCACCTACGACGTCCTCCTCGTGGACGACATCCAGTTCTTCGAAGGGAAGGAGCGGATCCAGGAGGAGTTCTTCCACACGTTCAACTCTCTCTACGAGGCCGGCCGACAGATCGTCATCTCCTCCGACCGGCCTCCAAAAGAGATCGCAACGCTCGAGGAACGGCTCCGCTCGCGATTCGAATGGGGGCTGATCACCGACATCCAGCCGCCCGACCTCGAAACACGAATTGCGATCCTCCGCAAAAAGGTGACCACTGACTTGATCGAGATAGGCGATCCCGAGGTCATCACCTTCATCGCCGGGCGCGTTTCCACGAACATCCGTGAGCTTGAGGGCGCCCTCACGCGTGTGGTCGCGTTCTCATCACTAACAGGAAGAGAGTTGACCGCCGAGCTCGCCGAGCAGGTTCTGCGCGACCTCTTCCCCGACGGTGGCGCCATCCCCGCAGTCACGATCACCCGGATCCAGGAGACCGTTTCCGACCGATTCGGCCTCTCGGTTCTAGAGCTTTGCAGTCAACGCCGCTCGCAGGCTGTTGCCTATCCGAGACAGGTTGCAATGTACCTCTCACGTGAGCTCACGGATGCGTCGCTTCCGAAAATCGGCAAGGAGTTCGGTGGGCGCGACCACACGACTGTAATCCACGCAACGACCAAGATTACGCGCCTTATTTCCGAGGATAGATCTGTGTACAACCTTGTTCAGGACCTCACGACGCGCATCAAGCAGACCCGTTGATCTGTGGAGTACTGGCCCGCCGAGCCAGCGCCTTGTGGGACCTGTCCTCTTTGTCCACGGATCGACCAACAGGCATAAACGGCGGCGGAGAGCCGATCCAGGTCGTCCTCCCCGTCATTCACACTCCCTATGTACTACTACAAGAGGTTCTTTAAATGATTAGTGATATAGACGTAACAGTTGGCTCGGGCCTCAGAGTTACCTGCGACAGGGATCGGCTCGTCGCAGCGCTTACGACCGTTTCGAGGGTTGTTTCCTCTCGCGGCTCGGTACAGGTTCTCTCGGGCGTGCTTCTGCGCCCGAGCGGCGACGTCCTCGAAATTGCGGCCACCGACATGGAGCTCTCACTCCGCACGACGTTGACGGCAGAGATCGAGGGTGACAGTGCGATCGTTGTTCCCGGAAAACTGCTCGTCGATCTGGCGCGACTCCTTCCGGCCTCCGAGGTGACGATCGAGTACCAACCCGACGACGGAGTCGTTCACATCTCCAGTGGAAGTTATTCCTCGAAACTCAATGTCTTTGCTGCAGAGGACTTTCCGCGCCTGCCGGCGATCGATCTACCGCGACACACAATTGCAGCCGCATCCCTGCTCGAGACGGTAGACCGTGTCGCAAAATCGGCTTCGAAGGACGAGTCGCGCCCGGTTTTGACGGGGATTCAAGTTCGTTTCGAAGGCAAGCGCCTGCTCATGGCGGCGACAGACTCCTACCGGCTGTCGTTCAAGGAGACGGAGCTCGAAACGGAGGGCCCCAACCTCGAGGCGATCATCCCGGCCCGCGCTCTCACCGAGCTCTCGCGAATCGCTGCCGCAACCGAGACGGTCGAGCTTGCCGTAAATGAGAACACGGTCGTCTTCGGAACGGGAGAGACATGGCTCACCACACGCCGCATCGACGGCCAGTTCCCGGATGTGAGCCGGCTTTTGCCGGAGTCGTTCGAGGTCGAGGTAGACCTACCGCGTGCCGAGTTGCGCGACGTTGTTCGCCGCGCAGCGGTCATGGCAGTTCGCAACGCCCCGCTCCGACTCCGATTTGCCGACGGTGAGCTGACGATCTCGGCGCAGAGCCAGGATGTCGGCGAGACGCGCGAATCGCTACCGGTTGCCTACACAGGTGAGCCCCTCGAGATCGGCTTCAACGCCGAGTTCTTGATCGAAGGCGTCGACTCGGTGCGAGGCGAAACGGTGCGGCTGAAGCTCATCAACCCCCTTCGGCCCGGCCTGATCACGTCGGCCGACGACTCGTTCTGGTACCTGATCATGCCGATCAGGCTCGCAGGCTGATCGTCGCTTCGGTCACGCTTCGCGACTTCCGGTCGTACGCCCGGCTCGAGTTGGCCCTGGCGCCGGGTCTCGTTCTCGTGACGGGAGCGAATGGGTCGGGCAAGACGAACCTTCTCGAGTCGCTCCACGTCGGGACACAGGGGTTCTCACCCCGGACGCGCTCCGATACGCAGTTGATCCGCCAGGGTGCGAAAGCTGCGCGGATCGAGCTGAGCGGGACGCGCGGGCCGACACCCGTCTCGGTTGTGGTGGGTCTCTCTGACGATGAGCCGAGGCGTGCGCGTCTCGACGGCGCGGCACTTCGTTCGGCAGAGCAACTGCGCTCCGAGCTCGTGACACTGGTCTTCACACCGGACAGGCTCGTGATCGTCAAGGGCGGCCCGGCGGCGCGGAGGGCGTACATCGACCGCACGCTTGCGCGTCTGTACCCCGCTCGCGCCCATATCCCAATCGACTATGCGACGGCCGTAGGACAGCGAAACGCCGCGCTACGGCGGGTCTCGCTCGGGGCCTCACACCGTGATGTGCTGGCACCCTGGACGGCCCAGGTAGCAGACCTCGGGGCCATGCTGACTGCATCCCGGCGAGACGTGATCGAGTTGCTGCAGCCGGGTTTCGGTGAGCGGGCCGGTGAGCTTGGTCTCGAAGGTGCATCGCTCGGCTACGCCGCCGAGCCGCCGACGATTGCTGCCCTCGAGAAGCGCCTCGACCGTGACATCGAAAGAGGCATTACCGGGATCGGGCCCCACCTGGACGAAATCGCAGTGCGCTCCGGCGACCGAGATCTTCGAACATTTGGCTCGCAGGGCGAACAGCGCCTCGCCGTGCTCTCGCTGCTTCTTGCCGAGGCCGAGCTGATTGCGGTGCGCCGGCGGGTGCCGCCACTCCTACTTCTCGACGACGCCCTCTCCGAGCTCGACGAGAGTCGCCGCCGCATTCTCAGCGAGCGGATTGGTGCAACCGGCCAGACGATCGTCACGGCGACGGGATCCGAGGCCCTCCCCCTCGCACCGGTGCAGTTGCTTCACGTCACTCCCGGACACGTCGAGATTTCCTGATGGAGCGACTCGAGGACTCGGTGCGGGGCGTGTTGCGCGGTGCGGGTGTGCCCGATGCCGGCGCTCTCGCCGACGTTGTTCGCGTCTGGCCCGCCGCCGTCGGTGACGCCATCTCACGCGCCGCCTGGCCCCGGCGTATTGCGCGTGACGGAACACTTCTCGTGGCCGCGAGCTCCTCGACCTGGGCGTTCGAGCTAGGCCTCCTCGCCGACGAGATCCTTGCGAAGCTCACTGCGGCGGTGGGCCAAGGGGCTCCCACGGGAATCCGATTTGCTCCCGGGGTGGTTCCCTCACCGGCGGCACCGGTTGCGAATACGACGCCGGTAGCCCGTCCCGTCGCCGACGATGCGACCCGCCTTCTTGCCGATGAGCTGACGCGCGAGATGACCGACGAGGAGCTGCGTACGACTATCGCACGCGCTGCCGCTGCGAGCCTGGCAAGAGCCGCCTCCGACCGTCATTTCTGATAGACTGATGTCCAGGATAAAAACATCTATTTGCAGGGATTTTAGTGGTAGAAAGGTGGCAGTACCCGCGTGACCGAAACAGACTACACCGCAAAGGACATCACGGTTCTCGAAGGTCTCGAGCCGGTACGGCTCCGTCCCGGTATGTACATCGGTACGACAGGTCCGAGAGGGCTCCATCATCTCGTCTACGAGGTCGTGGACAACGCTGTTGACGAGGCGCTCGCCGGTCGAAACAACCTCGTAGACGTCACCATCCACCCCGACGATTCGATCACTGTCGTCGATGCAGGACGTGGAATCCCGGTTGACATGATCGAGGAGCAAGGGCTTCCTGCGCTCACCGTCGTGCTCACGAAGTTGCACGCCGGTGGCAAGTTCGGAGGCGAGGGGTACAAGGTCTCGGGTGGACTTCACGGTGTCGGTGTGTCGGTTGTCAATGCGCTGTCGGAGTGGCTCGTGGCAGACGTACGCCGTGACGGCTTTCTCTATCGCCAGGAGTTCGCCCGCGGGGTGCCACAGGGAGACATGGAACAACTGGGACCGGCCGAGGGAACGGGCACGTCGATTTCGTTCCTTCCGGATCGTGAGATCTTCGAGGAGACCGATTTCTCCGCTTCGACCCTTGCCCAGAGGTTGCGTGAAACAGCTTTTCTGACGCGTTCACTCAGGATTGTCCTGCGCGATGAACGGCCGGCAGGGACGACCCAGGAGTTTCACTACGAGGGCGGGATCCGCGACTTTGTCTCCTACGTCAACGAGTCGAAAGACACGGTGCACAAGCACGTCGTCTACTTCGAGGGAGAGACGGAGCAAGGTGCGGTGGAGGTCGCGATGCAGTGGAATACGTCGTACGTCGAGTCGGTGTTCTCGTTTGCGAACAACATCAACACGACGGAGGGCGGCACACACCTCTCGGGGTTCAAGGCGGCGCTCACCGGGACTCTGAACAAGTACGCGCGTGAGAAGAGCCTGCTGAAGGACAAGGAAGACAACCTCGAGGGCGAGGATGTTCGTGAGGGCCTCGCCACGGTGATCTCCGTCAAACTGCGCGACCCCCAGTTCGAAGGCCAGACGAAGACGAAGCTCGGCAACCCCTGGGTCAAGGGCCTCGTAGAGCAGGCGGTCAACCAGAAACTGGCCGAATTTCTCGAGGAGAATCCGACCGAGGCCCGGCAGATCATCACCAAGGCGCTCTCGGCGTCACGCGCGCGGCAGGCTGCCAAGAAGGCGCGCGAGCTGACGCGGCGTAAGAGCGCGCTCGAGAACTCCTCGCTGCCGGGGAAGCTCGCCGACTGCTCGCTGAAGGATCCGGACCTCTGTGAGCTCTACATCGTCGAGGGCGACAGCGCCGGCGGCTCTGCGAAGCAGGCGCGCGACCGCACCTACCAGGCGATTCTGCCGCTCCGCGGAAAGATCATCAACAGCGAGAAGAACCGGATCAACAAGGTGCTCTCGAACACGGAGATCCAGGCGATGATCACTGCGATCGGCACCGGCTTTGGCGACGAGTTCACGATCGAGAAGATTCGCTACGGCCGCATCATCGTGATGACGGATGCCGATGTGGACGGCGCCCACATTCGCACGCTGATTCTGACGTTCATCTATCGCACGATGCGCGAACTTGTGGACCGGGGCCACATCTACATCGCGGTACCGCCGCTCTACCATGTGAAGCTCGGCAACCAGGAGCACTACTTCGAGAAGGACAGCCAACTCGAGGAGCTGCTCGTCCGTGAGCGCGTGAAGGACATCACCGTCACCGCGCGCACGGGGGAGGATGTCTCGCTCACCGAGGCTCGCTACCAGCGTTTTGCCCGTGCGCTCTCCGACCTCGAGGCGTGGCAGGCGAAGCTCGAGAGCGAATATCCCACAGCGGCGAGCTTCGTGATCGACCATCGCCTGGTCGAGACCGATGCGGTCTCGGCCGCCGATGTCGAGACGGCGATCGCCGCGATTCCCGCCAACGGCTATCAGCTGTCGGTCACCGAGCGGCTCGAGGACAGGCTCAGCGTCAAGGTGGTCGAGACCGAGACCAGTGCAGCGACCCACCTCGAGCTTCCCATCGGGCTGTTTAGCTCCGCGTCGTATGCCAGTCTCAAGCGCGCCTACGCCAAGCTCGCCGAGAGCGTAGGCCTGCCCGGTTTCGAGCTCACCTACGGCAAGAAATCGGCGGTGGCAGGGAGTTACGCCGACCTCCGTACCGAGGCGCTCAACCTCGCCAAGGAAGGTATGCAGATCAGCCGGTTCAAGGGGCTAGGTGAGATGAATCCCGAGCAACTGTGGGAGACCACGATGGATCCCGCCCGCCGGATGCTTCTCAAGGTCGAGGTAGACGATGCTGCAGCGGCAGACCAGGTGTTCTCGACGCTGATGGGCGATCAGGTCGAGCCGCGCCGCCTGTTCATCGAGCAGAACGCAAAGGATGTGAAGTTCCTCGATGTCTGATGTGATTGAGCCCCTCGGCGTCGGCCGGGTCGAGTCGCGGGAGCTCGAGCTCGAGATGCGCACGAGCTTCCTTGACTACGCGATGTCGGTGATTGTCAGCCGCGCACTCCCCGACGTCCGCGACGGCCTCAAGCCCGTCCACCGAAGGGTGCTCTGGGGCATGCACGACGCCGGTGTGCAGCCAAACCGGCCCTACAAGAAGTCTGCCTCGATCGTCGGAGACGTGATGGGCCGCTATCACCCTCACGGAGATCAGGCGATCTACGACACCCTCGTACGGATGGCGCAGCCGTTTTCTCTGCGCTACCCCCTCGTTGACGGACAGGGCAACTTTGGCTCACTCGATGATGACCCTCCGGCTGCGATGCGATACACGGAATGTCGGCTGACGCGCCTCGCAACCGAGATGTTGCGGGATATCGACATGGACACGGTGGACTTCGGCCCCAACTACGACGAGTCCCGCAAGGAGCCGCTGGCGATGCCGGCTCGCTTCCCGAACCTGCTCGTCAACGGCTCGTCCGGGATAGCCGTCGGGATGGCGACCAACATGCCGCCCCATAACCTTGGCGAGGCGATCGACGCCGTGGTGCAGCTCATCGACAAGCCGGAAGCGAACGTCGAGGATCTGATGAAGCATCTGCAGGGCCCGGACTTCCCGACGGGGGCGTTCATCGTGGGCCGCTCCGGGATTCGCGATGCCTATCGCACGGGACGTGGCCGGATCATTATGCGTGCGCGTGCCCACATCGAGGAGCTCCGCGGCGGGAAGAGCGCGATTATCGTCACGGAACTGCCCTATGGCGTCAAGAAGGGCGGCGACAGCGGCGTGATCAAGAAGATCGCCGATCTCGTCCACGAGAAGGTGATCGTCGAGGTTTCGGATCTCGCCGACCATTCCGACCGTTCGGGAATGCGGATTCAGATCGAGCTCAAGCGCGATGCGATCCCGCAGGTGGCACTCAACAAGCTCTTCAAACATACGGCCCTCCAGTCCACCTTCGGCTACAACGCCGTCGCTCTCGCGAACGGGGTGCCG
The DNA here is from genome assembly GCA_037139935.1 of Thermoleophilia bacterium. Lineage (GTDB taxonomy): Bacteria > Actinomycetota > Thermoleophilia > Gaiellales > Gaiellaceae > Gaiella. The sequence goes on from JBAXFL010000023.1 coordinate 35,735, forward strand.
AAGGTGATGTCGCTGCTCGAGATCGTGCGGCACTACCTCGACTTCCAGCGCGAGGTCGTGATCCGCCGCTCGAAGTTCGAGCTGCGCCAGAACGAGAAGCGCGCCCACGTCCTCAAGGGCTACCTGATCGCCCTCGACAACCTCGACGCCGTGATTGCCCTGATCCGTGGCTCGGACGACACCGACGCCGCCCGCAGCGGGCTCATGCGCGGCTTCGGACTTTCGGAGATTCAGGCCCAGGCGATCCTCGACCTGCGTCTCGCACGCCTCACCGGCCTTGCCCGCAAGGAGATCGAGTCCGAGTACGCAGACCTCCAGGAGCGTATCTCGGAGCTGAGGGCGATCCTCGGCGACTCTGCGCGCATCGACGCACTCATTCGTGAGGAGCTGCTCGAGGTCAAGCACACCTACGGTCGTACCGACGAGCGCCGCACCGAGATCGTGATGGGTGAGGACTCTCTCGAGCTCGAGGACATGATCGCCGAAGAGGACATGGTCATTGCGATCACGCGCTCCGGCTACATCAAGCGGCTCCCCGTCACGACCTACCGTGAGCAGCGCCGGGGAGGAATCGGCGTCATGGGCATGGACATGAAGGACGAGGACTACATCGAGCACCTTTTCGTTGCCTCGACCCACGATTACATCCTCTTCTTCACGAGCGTCGGCAAGGTCTACCGGCTCAAGGTGCACGAGTTGCCGCTCGGCTCCCGCCAGTCCAAGGGGCGCGCAATCGTCAATCTGCTCCCCTTTCGCCAGGACGAGCTCGTGCGTGCGGTGATTGCGACCCGCGACTACAAGGAGTCGAAGTACCTCGTCTTTGCGACGAAGAAGGGCGTGATCAAGAAGACCGCCTTCCTCGACTACAACACACCACTCAAGGCGGACGGGATCATTGCGTTGCGGATGCGTGAGAACGACGAGCTGATCGGCGTGCGCCTTTCCGACGGTGACAACGACATCCTGATGGTTTCGCGCCTTGGGCAGGCTGTGCGTTTCCACGAGAGACACGTGCGGTCGACGGGGCGACCGACCTCGGGTGTCGCGGGCATGAAGCTCCGCGGCGACGACGAGGTGATCGAGGTGGATATCGCAGCAGACGATGCCGATCTCCTGGTTGTGACCGAGAACGGGTGGGGCAAGCGCACGCGGGTCTCCGAGTATCCCGTCAAGGGGCGTGGAACGATGGGTGTCAGGACGGTGAAGCTCGCGGCAGGCAAGGGGCATCTCGCGGGCGCGAGGATTGTGCGGGACGGCTATCAGGTGATGCTGATCTCCGACGCCGGCACTGTGATTCGTATGGCGGTTGACGGAATCAAGCGATCCAGCCGAGCGACCCAGGGCGTTATCGTGACGCGACTGCGTGACGGTGAGCATGTCTCGACGCTTGCGCCCTTCCTCGGGTCAGACGACGAGGACGAGCCTGTCAAGACGACCTCGGAAGCGGGGCAGGCCGCCGCCCTCGAGGATGGCATGCTGGAGGATGAGGCCGGGGACTTCGTGCCGGACGAGACAGACGAGGGCGACTCGGACGACCTCGACGAGGACAGAGACGCCGACCCGGGCGACCTCGACTAGCGGTTTATTCCTTGCTCCCGGCCAACTTCGAGAGAGCTGTCAGCAGGTCGATCGGGATCGGAAAGACGATCGTCGAGTTGTTGTTCGACCCGATCTCGAGGAGCGTCTGGAGATACCGAAGCTGAACGGTGATCGGCTCTTGCGCCATGACCGCCGCGGCATCCTTTAGCCGTTCTGACGCCTGATACTCGCCCTCGGCCGAGATCACCTTGGCCCGTCGCTCTCGCTCGGCCTCGGCCTGACGTGCCATTGCGCGCTGCATGTCGCTCGGGATCTCGACGTCCTTGACCTCGACAATCGAGACCTTGATGCCCCATGGCGAGGTGGCGTCGTCGATGATCGTCTGGAGGATTCCGTTGATCTTGTCGCGCTCCGAAAGAAGCTCGTCGAGCACGTGCTGACCGAGGACAGAGCGCAGCGTCGTCTGCGCGATCTGTGAGGTGGCGTTCATGTAATTCTCCACCTGCACGATCGCAGCCTTTGGCTCGACGATCCGGAAGTAGGCGACGGCGTTGACGCGCACCGGCACGTTGTCCTTCGTGATCACCTCCTGCGGGGGAACGTTCAGGGTCACTGTCCGCAACTCGACCTTCTCCATCTTGTCCACGAACGGGATCAGGAAGAACAGCCCGGGACC
>JBAXFL010000024.1:0-37908 GCA_037139935.1 Thermoleophilia bacterium
CCTCGCTCTCGAACCTCGGGTTGAGGGCGCACGCGGTGCTGCGGTGGCTTGCCGGTGGGAAGTAGCATCGGGCGCATGCAGTCGCTCGGCATCCACCACATCGGTCTTGCCGTCGCGGATCTCGACGATGCGATCGCGACCTACACCGCTCTTCTCGGAGGGACGCTCGAACATCGCGAGATCGTCGCCGACCAGGGCTCCGAGGCGGCATCCGTGCTCTTTGGCGTGAGCCGCGTCGAACTCCTCGCGCCGACGGGAGAAGACACCCCGGTGGGGCGGTTCCTCGCGAAGCGCGGACCCGGGATGCACCACGTTGCCTACGAGGTGGACGACATCGGTGTCGCACTCGCAGAGCTCGCCTCGGCGGGAACGGAGCTGATAGACATCGTTCCACGCCTCGGCCTCTTCGGCCTGCAGGTTGCCTTTATCCATCCCGCCGCCGTCCACGGCGTTCTCACGGAGGTCGTAGCCCTTGCCTGATTCACCTGACTCAGTCCGGATTGAGGTCGCCTTTGCCGGTGGCCCGGTCATTGCCGCCAGCGTCTCACCTGCCAGCGCAGACGCGCTCGAGCACGCACTCGCCTCGGGCTCCCAGGGCACCCATCAGCTCGATACCGATGACGGTCGTGCCGCGATCGTGCTTGCGCGGGTCGCCTATCTGAAGCGGTTTGCACGCGAATCCCGCGTAGGGTTCGGTCTGTAGAGACTCTTCGCGCACGGGAAGTCGCGGCTCCGCGTCACCCGATCTGGCTGTGTCGGAGTGTCACGAGTGAGCGGCCGTGTGGAGTGGCTTGCCGGTGCTCGTGTGCAGGTGCGCGCTCCTCTCGTCGGCGTCTTGCCCGACGCCGGGTACCCTGTGTCGCCGTGGCGCTCGAGGTCGGCATCGTAGGACTTCCCAATGCGGGCAAGACCACTCTCTTCAACGCGCTCACGAAGGCGGGCGCGGAGATCACGGCGTACGCATCCCAGACGGACAAGTCGAACGTCGGCATGGCGGCGATCGCGGACGAGCGGCTCGAGCGTCTTGCGGGCCTCGTCGGCGCCAAGAAGGTGACGCCGGCCGCCGTGCGGGTGCAGGACGTTCCGGGGACGGGCCCGGCCCTGCTCGGCGGACTGCGCCAGGTCGATGCGCTGCTCGCCGTGGCGGACGGATTCTCCGGCACCGGAGACCCGGAGAGTGACATCGAGACGCTGAAGCTCGAGCTCCTCGTCGCCGATACCGATCACGTTGCCAAGCGGTTGCACCGGATAGAGAAGGTCGCGAAGTCAGGGGACGCGACGGTGCGCAAGGAAGCGGAGGTGCTGCGTGAGGTGCTGGCCCATCTCGAGGCTGGAAAGCCGCTCACGGAGTGGACGGGCGAGCTGCCCGACGAGCTCGATCCCCTCACGACGAAGCCGTTGATCGCGATTGTCAACGGGCCCGGAGGGATCGACTGCAAACTGGAAGCGGAGCTAGTGGAGATGTCCGACGAGGAGGCCGCTGCCTTTCGCGAAGGTGCCTCCGCGCTCGACGAGGTCGTCGGGCGGCTGAAGAATGCGCTTGGCTTGATCGCGTTTTTCACTGCCGGTGAGAAGGAGACGCGCGCATGGACGCTCCGCGACGGCCAGACGGCGCTCGAAGCAGGCGGCACGATCCACTCCGACATAGCGCGTGGGTTTATCCGCTGCGAGGTGATCCGCTGGAACGACCTCCTCGATGCCGGCTCCCACGCCGAGGCGTCGAAGCGGGGCACCCAGCGACTCGAGGGTAAGACCTACGTCGTGCAGGACGGCGACGTGCTCAACATCCGCTTCAACGTCTGAGGGCGTGAAGCAGAAGCAAGCCCTGTGCCAGCCGCGCGTTCGCGTTTTCAGCCTCGATCCAGAAGCGGGTTCTCGGACGGTTCAGCCAACCGCGATGAGGGCTGTGCCTCCGAGGGCGATCAGGCAAGGACGGTCAGCACGGAGCTCTGCCTCGTTGTACATCCGCCCAGGAAGCCGCCCGTCCCCCACGGCGCTGCTGCGCAGAGCGCCGGTACGCCGGCTGTCACAGCGGTGTTACTCCTCGCCGACGGGGCGGGTGGCAGCCACTGCGTCGAGCTGGTTTGCGTGGTACAGCACCGACGCCTCGGCGGTGCGGGCCGCCTGGCGGTCGTGGTGCGTCGCGATTGCGTGCAGCAGCTCGGCCGACACGGCGGGCTCGAGGCTCGAGGCTCGAGCTTCGATCAGGCGCAGTCCCAGATGGACGTGGCCGAGCAGTCGCCCTTCCCCGGTCTGGCGAAAGGAGGGCCCCCGGCCGAGCTCGACGGTGCGACCGACGTCGTGCAGGAGTGCCGCGGCGAGTAGGAGGTCGCTGCGGAGGCGTGGATGAAGCTGTGCGGTCTCGCGGCACAGCGTGGCAACGCCGACGGTGTGCTCGAGTAGGCCGCCCGCATAGCCGTGATGCCCGTCGGCACCTGCGGCGGGGAGTGCCCGAAACGACGACCGGACTCCGCCGTCGGCGAAGATCCCCGAGACGACCGCGGCGAGTCCGGGGTGGGCGATCTCACCCGCGAGAAAATCGAGAAAGCCGTCGAGCTCGTCGGCATCGCGCCGCATGGTGGGCGTCAGCTCTGCCGGATCGGCGTCGGGCGCGATCTCGACAGCGCGTACCTGAACCTGCAGGGTGCTGCCGAACCGCTCCACGCGCCCGAGCACGCGCACCGCGTCGCCCTCTGCAAAACGGCCGTCGAGGAGCTCGACGTCATCCCAGATCCTCGCCTCGATCCGGCCGCTCGCATCGACGAGCTCGAGTGCCAGGTAGGGCGCGCCGGCCTTCGTCCTGCGGCGCTCCTTGCGCCCGACGGCGTAAATACCCTCGACGGTGCGATCTTCTGCAAGCTCGGCGATGTTGGTCACACAGGCAGTGTAGGCCCGTCCGGAGGTACGCTCGGGCCATGGCCGGTGTCGCCCCTTTCCGTGCGATCCGCTATATGCATCCGACTCCGACGGTCACGGCGCCTCCCTACGACGTGCTCACACCCGAACTGCGCGACGCCTACCGCGCGAGTGACCCGCACAACGTCGTTCACCTTACGCTCAACGACTCGGAGGCCGAGGCAGGGCAGCTGTTCCGGACATGGCTCGAGGACGGCGTGCTCGTTTGCGACGACGAGCCGGCCGTGTGGGCGCTCACTCAGGAGTACGTCGGCCCCGACGGTATCGCGCGACGCCGTGAGGGCCTCGTCGCCTCGCTGCACGTCGAGCCCTACGAGACACGTGCCGTGCTGCCGCACGAACGCACACACACGGGGCCCAAGGAAAGTCGGCTACGGCTGCTGCGTGCTGCGCGCGCGCAGCTCGAGCCCATCTTTCTCCTTTACGACGGGCAGCCGGCCTTCACCGTGCCCGATCGGGAACCGGATCTTGTTACGGAGGGCACGCGGCTCTGGCGCATGCCCGGCGAAGGTGTCGCCGAGGCGTTCGCCGAGCGTCAGCTCCTCATAGCCGACGGGCACCATCGTTATGAGACAGCGGTCGCGTACGCCGCCGAGCAGGGAACGCCCGAGAGCGGGAGGATGATGGTCGTGCTCGTCGCGACGGGCGACCCCGGGCTCGAGATCTTCCCAACCCACAGGCTCTTCCGGGAGCACGACGGGGCGTTGCCACCAGCCAGCGTCGGCGACGCGGTATCTCCCGCTGCGGCCGTGGCACACCTGTCTGGCTTGTCCTATGACAGGGCTCACGCGGTCGGCTATCGGAAGGGTGCCACCTTCCCGGTCGTCGGTGAGGTCGGAGAGCTCGATGTCGAGCTCGTAGACCGCCGGGTGGGTCACGAGGGTCTTGGCTACACCGCGGATCTCGGCGAGGCGGTCGCGCGGGTGGACTCCGGTGAGTTCGATGGAGCCTTCCTGCTGCGGGCGACGCGGATCGAGGACGTCTTTGAGCGTGCGCGTCGCGGCGAGGTGATGCCGCAGAAGACCACGTACTTCTACCCCAAGCTGACGAGCGGCCTGCTCTTCCACCCGGTATGACCATCGACTGGCTCGGTCTGTGTCGCAGCTGTGTCTCCGACATAGAACAGGTGTTGGCCGATCTTCCGACGCGGGTGGAGCGTGAGCCGGTGCTCCGGCAGGGCAAGGGGGGCGACGAGACGACCGCCATCGACGCGGCGGCCGAGGATGCGGTGGTAGCCCGGCTCGAGGTGCTCGAGGCAGATTTCCTGCTCGTCTCGGAGGAGATCGGTGTACGCACCTTCGGCGTGGGAGGCCCCATACGCGTCGTCGTCGATCCGATCGACGGATCGGTGAACGCCAAGCGTGGGATCCCGTACTTTTCTCTCTCCATAGCCGTTGCCGACGGACCGACGATGGCCGACGTGGAGTTCGGGTATGTCTACGACTTCGGCGCGCGCGAGGAGTGGGTGGCCGAGCGCGGCAGCGGCGCGCGTCTCAACGGTGACCCGCTGCAGGCTCCGTCGCCAAAGGATCCGATCGAGATCCTCTCCTTCGAGGCGACGACGACCGCCTACATCGCAGCGAGCGCCACGGCCCTGCTCGGGGTGGCCGAGCGACTCCGGGTGATGGGTTCTCTTGCTCTCTCGCTCTGTCATCTCGCAGCCGGCAGGGTTGATGCCGTCTGCTCGTTGAAGCCCGCCCGATCGATCGACATTGCCGCAGCGCAACTGCTTGTGCGGGAGAGGGGCTATGCGATCGAGTTGTTCGAGGCCCCGCCCTTCTTGTCTGCACCTCTCGACCTCGAGGGACGATCGCGTGTCGTCGCGGCTGCGAACCCGGCACGGTGCGCCGAGATCGCGGCTGCTCTCCGGCTATAGTGGTCTAGACCATTATCTTGGTGATCGAAGGCGCTCGTGGCCCGTTACAGAGCGGTGCGGCGTCGGTAGGCTTGCGCAACGATGCTTCCCGAGCGTGACACGATCCTGACGGCGCTCGAGCAGGTCATCGACCCCGAGCTGCACAAGCCCGTCACCGAGCTCGACATGGTGCGGGACGTCGTGATCCACGAAGACGGCGGCGTCGAGGTGACGATCGCGCTGACTGTGGCGGGCTGTCCGATGCGATCCTCCTTCGAGGATCAGGTGCAGCGCTTTGTCGGTGGGGTCGCGGGCGTGACCTCGGTCGTACTGCACTTCGACGTGATGAGCGCCGACGAGAAGGCCGCCCTGTCGTCGAGGTTGAGGGGTGGCAGGCCCGAGAAGACGATCTCGCTCGAGCCGAACACCCGGGTTCTTGCCATTGCGTCGGGCAAGGGAGGTGTAGGTAAGTCCACGCTGGCCGCCAACCTGGCAGCTGCGCTCGCCGCCACGGGACAGCGCGTTGGTGTGCTCGATGCAGACGTGTACGGGCACTCGATCCCGCACATGCTCGGCGTGCAGCAGCGGCCGGTCGTCGTGGACACCATGATCGTGCCTCCCGTGCGCGGCGACCTGAAGCTGATGTCGATCGGTTTTTTCCTCGACGACAACGCACCGGTGATGTGGCGGGGCCCGATGCTGCACCGCGCTCTCGAGCAGTTCCTCTCGGATGTCTACTGGGGCGAGCTCGACTCGCTTGTCGTCGATATGCCGCCGGGCACCGGAGACGTTGCGATCTCGCTCGGTCAGTTGCTTCCGCGTGCGGAGGTACTGATCGTGACGACGCCCCAGCCGGCAGCGCAGCAGGTGGCGGTACGGGCGGCGGGGATGGCCGAGAAGGTGGGTATGCGGATCATCGGCGTTGCCGAGAATATGTCGTACCTCGTCGGCACCGGCCAGGAGATCTTCGGCTCGGGCGGCGGGCAGCGTCTCGCGGAGGAGATCGGCGTACCGCTGCTCGGGAGGATTCCTCTCGATCCAGCGCTCCGCGAGGCGGCTGATGCCGGGACGCCGATTCTCGAAGCAGCGCCCGACGCCGAGGCGACGGCGGCGATCGTCGCTCTGGCCGAGCGCATCCAGCGGACGCGGCGTGGCACCATCCGCAAGGCACTCACGGTTCTCTAGAGCGACCTTCGGACAGGGGCTCTACAGACAGCGACGGTACGTGTGCGCGTCCGGGTGACACGGCGTTCAACGCAGAGAGGGCGCCCGTGGGCGCCCTCTCTGCGAGCAATCCGGCGAAAAGCCGGCGCGCCTAGTTTTCCCTCTTCAGCTTGACGAGCGTCAGGACGGCTGGAGTACCGATGTCCTTGCACTCCATCTCGACCTTCGTGGTAAGCGGGAAACCCGCGGGGATCGCATACGCGCCGACGGTGCACGTCACCGCGGGGCCACGCTTCCCGGTTACGGTAATCGTGGCCGGAGGGCCCGCGGTGAGAGCCGTGATCGTACCTTCGACTTCGACGCTCTTGGCATGCTCTGGCTTCGGCTCTGACTTCTTCGCCGGCTTGCATGGCTGGCCCGCGACGACGGCGAGCACTGCCGTGCTACCGCCTGCGCCGAGCTTGCCGTCAACGAAGTTGCTCGTACCGCCGGCAAATGCCGCGCTCAGGTTGCCGAAGACGGTTGCATGGTTCCCGTGAGAACGACCCGTCAGATAGCCGACGAGTTGGCCGTTTTTGATCGTGCCCGAGAACGTGCCGCGCACGCGACTGTCGCCATCGTTGATCCGGAACTCACCGTCAGCGAAGCCGAGCCCGTCAGTCTTGTTGTAGGTCGTGTGTGCGTGGATCACGAGCGCACCGCCGAGTACGGCGTTGGTCGAGGTGACGGTGCCCGTGTAGCGCCCGTCTGTCGTCTCCCACGTCTTCGTATCTGCGGTACACGTACGAACCTTCGGGTTCGCGATCGCAGTGGTCGAGAACGTCGCCGTGGCCTCGCTGACTCCCACGACTGCGGGAATGGTGGCAACCGCAACAGCGGCGGTTACGAGTGCGACGGCGGTACCGAGCGCGATGGTCAGAGTGCGGTGCATCTGGATGGAGCCTCCCTGGACTAGTGATCGTTACCTTGTACTCGATCGTATATTCGATGGGTTATGTTTGGCTAGGGCGTAGCGTTAGTAAGGATTCTGTGAAGATCGTGGTGCGCTGATGGATAGTGTCACCCTGATGGGTGATGTTCCCGTAAGCAAGGCGGAGGCAGCGCAGCGAATCGCGGCGCTCGGACTCGGCGACGAGGCCACGAGCGCATTGCTCGCTCACTTCGCAGATGCGGAGCAGCGCGGCAAGCAGGGCCACGGCTACTCGCGGATTCCCTGGCTCGAGCAGCAGTCGTTCGATCGTCATGGGCGTCCCACAAAAACACACTCCATCCCGGGCTTCGAGCGGTGGGACGCGTGCGGCGCGCTCGGCTACCTGACACTCCAGGCGATCTGCGAGGACGTGATCGCACACCCTCCGGCAGCGACCGGTGTTATCGCGGCCTCGAACTGTTTTCCGACGGGCGCACTCGGGTACTGGGTGCGGATGCTTGCCGAAAGGGCGGGGCTCGTAGCCGTGCTCACCGCGACATCTCCGGCGCGCTTGGCCCATCCGGAAGGTGGCCCACCGCTGACCGGTACGAATCCACTGGCAATCGCGATTCCGGCGACCGACGGACCGCCGGTGGTTGTTGACGTGTCGATGGGGGCGGTCACGCACGGCGCGGTGCTCGCGGGCCTCGCCTCGCCGGAGGAGCTCGTGCCCTTCGGTGGCGCGAGTGCCCACAAGGCGTTTGCTCTGGCTGTCGGACTTGAGCTTCTCGTGGGCGCCTTCGCCGGCCCGGAGCACGGTGCCGTCCTGCTCGTCGCGCAGCCAGGGTTCGATCCGGTGCCCGGCCTGCGGGAGCGCGCTGCAGGCCTGAGGCTGCCAGGGGACTCCTGAGTCCTGCTTCGCTGTCGGCCAGAGTCCTTACGGCGACCGGCGCTATCGCAGGGGCACCTCGTAGGTGAGGTCGATCTCCCCACAGGCACAACGGCAGGAGCTTTCCTTCCCGTTGCTCGGAACCAGCGCTTCTCGCCGGTCACAACAGTACGGTTTCGCCCGGTTCGGGTGTCACGAGCTCGATGCCTGCGGGCATGAGCGCTCGTAGCGCTTCCGGTGTTCCGGTCAGCAACGGGAACGTTCCGTAGTGGCACGGGAGCACGCGCTTTGCCCCCACCAGTTCAGCCGCCACTGCCGCCTCGCGAGGCCCCATCGTGAAATGGTCGCCTATCGGCAGAATGGCGACGGCAGGGTCGTAGATCCTGCCGATCAGCGCCATGTCTGCGAAGACGTTGGTGTCGCCCGCAAAATAGAGCGTGGGCGCCCCGGGCGTCTCGACGACGAACCCACACGACTCGCCCGAGTAGGAGCCGTTGTAGGACGACGAATGGTTTGCGTGGGTCAGCGTCACGTGCGAGCCGAGAAGCTTGCCGCCGCCGCCCTTGTTCAGCGCCTGCGTCATGTCGTCCCCGATCTCCTCGCCGATGAGTCTCCGCAGCTCGACCTGACAGATCACGGGGCATTGGAAGGCGTGCGCCAGAGCGACAGCGTCGCCGACGTGATCGTCGTGGCCGTGCGTGACCAGGATTGCGTCAATGCGTTCGGGTTCGAGCTCCGATGCGGGACACGAGGGGTTGCCGGTCAGCCAGGGATCGACGTAGATGCGTTTTCCCGACGGTGTATCGAAGCGGAATGTCGCGTGTCCGAGCCAGGTGAGAGCGATCACCTGCCCAGGATAACGACTGGCCGTGAGCAGGGCGGGCTCGAGGTCGCTGCAGGTGTCGTCCCCTGCGACCGAGATCAGAAGTTCAGCGAGAGGACGGCCTTGCCGGCCAGGTCGATCAGCGGCTGCACGAAGAAGAACGAGCCGATCGTGACCGCAATGGCAGCGCCGATCGCGATGTCGAGAGCGATGTCTGTGGGCGGCGAGCCTCCGGCGACCACGAGATCGGCGCGCGCCGAGGCTGGCCGCATGTACATCGCCCGCACGACTGCGAGGTAGTAGTAGACGCTGACGGCCGTGGCGATGACGCCGATCACGATCAACCACCACCACCCGGCCTCGTAGGCGGCGCTGAAGACATAGAACTTTCCGATCATCCCGCCCGTGAGCGGGAAGCCGGCGAACGCGAGCATGAACACCCACATGGCAGCACCGTAGAAGGGTCGCTCCCACCCCCAGCCCTCCAGCGTGGCAAGCGTCACCTCCCGGCCGAGCTCACGCTCGCGGGCCGCGACAACGGCGAAGGCACCGGCAGATGCGGCACCGTACGGGATCAGGTAGTAGAGCAACGCCTTCCCGCCGAGATCGTTGTCTGCTGCGATCGCGATGAGCATGAAGCCGGCCTGCGAGACGGAGGAATATGCGAGGAGTCGTTTGATGCTCGTCTGTGCGAGCGCAGCCAGATTGCCGACGACGAGGGAGATGACGGCGATCACGGCGATTGCGATCGACCAGATCTCGGCCTGCTCGGGAAATGCGGTGACAAGCACGCGGAGCGTGACGACGAGGGCGACCGCCTTGGTGGCCGCCGACATGAAGGCGGTGACCGGCGTCGGGGCCCCCTCGTAGACATCCGGTGTCCACAGGTGGAACGGCGCGGCCGAGGCCTTGAATGCAAGCCCGGCGATGATCATTGCCATTCCGGCGACGAACAGGGAGTCATCGGCACCCGTCGCATCCCGGATAGCGTTGAAGCCGAGCTCGCCCGTGGCGCCGTAGGTGAGCGCGGAGCCGAAGAGCAGCACCGCCGACCCGAAGCTGCCGATGATCAGGTATTTGAGCGCCGCCTCGAGTGAGGCCTTGCGATGCGTATCGAGCGCGACGAGGATGTAGAGCGCGATCGAGAACCATTCGAGACCGAGGAAGAGCGTCAGCAGGTTCCCGGCCGAGACAAAGAAGATCATTCCACTGCCTGCGGCAGCGAGCAGCGCGTAGTACTCGCCGACGTGGTCGCGCCGCGGGTCGCCCCAGGAGATGAGCACCGCAAGTACGCCGAATCCGGCAACGAGGATCTGCGTCAGCGCCGCGAGGCGGTCGCGCGTCAGTGACTCCGCGATCAGGAGTTGTTGCTCGGGGGAATAGTAGAAGACGAGAGCGGCAAGAGCGCCCGCGACGATAAAGCCCGTCCCGGCCACCAGCGCCGAGAACGCGCGGCGCGCTGAAACCGGTACGAGCACCGCTCCGAGCAGGCAGAGCGCCGCCGCGCCGAGGAGGGCAATGGCAGGCGAGAGCGCGAGCCAGTCAACGGTCGGGGTTGCGATGGACACGGTGCTCATTCGGCTGCCTCCGGGGCGGCCGAGGTCGGCGGGCCGATGGGGAACGACCGTTCGGTGATTGCCGAGGGCCACACAGAGAGCGCGAGCAGGATTGCCACCAGCGGGACGACGAGAGCGAGCTCGACGAAGCGGAGGTCGAGCGACTCGGCACGTACCGCGTCGCCTCGCTTTCGGTGGAGGATGCCGGAGATGAGCCTTAGCGTGTACATCGCCGCGAGGACGATTGCTGCCGCCCCGACGGCTGCATACCCCCAGCCCTGCGCGAACACGCCCGCGAGGATCGCAAACTCGCCGGCGAAGTTCGCCGAGCCCGGCACGGCCAGCGTCAGCATCCCGACGACCATCACGGTCGTTGCGAGCGCGGGTCGTCCGCGGGCCATGCCGCCGAGGTCGGCAAAGCGGTCGGTACCGGTGCGTTCGATCAACATTGCGGCGAGGAGAAACATCGCGGCCGAGACGAGACCATGACTGACCGAATGCAGGATTGCACCGTTGAGGCCGAGGTCGTTAGCGGCGAAGATGCCGAGTACGATGAGGCTCATCTGTCCCATGGACGAGTACGCGATCACCCCGCGGACGTCGGGCTGGCGGAACGCGAGGAGCGACCCGTAGACGAGGCCGACCGCGGCAAGGACGAGCACGACCGTGCGCCAGCGGTCTACCGGGAGAGGGAAGTGCCGCAGCACGATCCAGATGAGCCCGTAGACGGCTGCCTTCGAGACCACGCCGGAGAGGAGCGCGGCAATCTCGGGTGGTGCCTCCGTATAGGCCGTGCGCAGCCAGCCGTGGAACGGCAGCAGCGGAGCCTTGACGGCAAACGCGACGAGGAAGCCGAGGAAGACCCAGTCATTGCTGCTCGTTCCAGCGTCGATCAGGCTGAATGTTCCCTGCTTCAGTCCGAAGACGACGATCGAGGCGAGCATCAGCAGCGACCCGGCCATCGTGTAGATCACGAACGTGATCGTCGCGGAGGCGCGGTTCGGGCCACCCCAGACGCCCACGAGGATGTAGATCGGAATCAGCATTGCCTCGAAGAAGACGTAGAACAGGAGGAGATCCTGGGAGGCGAAGACGCCGACGACCGCCCCGATCAGGAACAGCACGAGCCCGAAGTACGCGCGGGCCCGGTCGCGGCCGACCCACGCTCCGAAGACGATCGCAGCAGCGCCGACGACGACCGTCAGTCCGGCCAGCCAGAGTGAGAATCCGTAGAACCCGACGTGGTAGGTGACACCGAGGTCACCGAACCACTCGCGTTGCGCGGAGTCCTGAAGAACCGGTGTCGTAAAATCAAACCCTACGACCGTGAAAATCCAGAGTGCCACCTCTGCGACGGCGATGAGCACTGCGAGTGCAGCCGTGCCTTCGCGTGGCAATGGGGCCGCCCAGATGACGAGTGCGCCGAGAAGCGGCAGCACGATGAGCAGGGTTGTGAGCATCAGCGCACCACCATGAAGACGACGATGAGCACGGCCACGGAGGCCGCGATGACAAGAGCGTACGAGCGCAGGAGGCCGGTCTGGAGCCGGGCGGTCCGAGCCGCAGCGTCACGAACCCCGGCTCCGATCTTGCCGAGCGAGCCCTGGATCACGGGCTCCTCGACCTTCTCACGCAGGAGGTGGGCCACGATCCGGGCGGGGCGGGAGAACGCCGCGTCGTAGAGTTCGTCGAAATAGAGCCTGTGCTCGAGCGCCTGTCGTGCCCGGCCATCGCCGACGATCTCGCGACCGGCCAGGAAGGCACCTCTCGCGATCCACAGCCCGACGGCGGTGAGCACGACCGCATCGGCGCTCGTCACATAGTCCTGCAGCACGGTCGCCACGACGAGCGGCTCGGCGACTCCGTCGATCCAGTGCAGGAACGGCTCCCACAGACCGGGGACGACGAGCAAACCGGCGACCGCCGACAGGACTGCGAGCACCCCGACGGGGATGAGCATCGAAAGGGGGCCCTCGCCGCTCGCGTGCCCGTCGTGCCCATGGCCATCCGCATGCTCGAGAACCAGCTCCGACGGCTCTCCGTGAAAGACGAGGTAGTAGAGCCTGAAGGTGTACGCGGCCGTCAGGAGGGCACCGACGAGCCCGACGGAAAACAGCGCGTACCCGAGAGCCCCTCCGCTCGCGAGCGCCGACGAGATGACTCCGTCCTTCGACCAGAACCCGGCAAGCGGCGGGATGCCTGTGAGCGCGAGTACACCGATGAGGAACACTGCGTGGGTGTAGGGCATCACCTTTCTGAGGCCACCCATTTTTCGCATGTCCTGCTCTCCGGCGAGGTGATGGATGATCACGCCGGCGGCGAGGAACAGCAGGGCCTTGAAGAACGCGTGCGTCAACAGGTGGAACATGGCGTAGCCATACGCCCCGAGGCCGACCGCGAGAAACATATATCCGATCTGCGACATCGTCGAGTAGGCGATCACGCGCTTGATGTCCCATTGCACGAGGGCGATGACGCCGGCGACGATGATCGTCACCCCTCCGATCACCGCCGAGAGGTGCTGCACATTCGGAGCCGCCTGGAAGATCGCGTGCGTGCGGACTATCAGGTAGACCCCGGCGGTGACCATGGTCGCCGCATGGATGAGGGCGGAGACGGGGGTCGGCCCCTCCATCGCGTCCGGGAGCCATGTGTGGAGCGGCAGCTGGGCAGACTTTGCGATTGCACCGACGAGCAGGCCGAGGGCGACGAGGTTTACGGTGCTCGAAGAGAGCGCGCCGCTCGAGGCGGCATTGAAGCTCGCCGTGAAGTCGAGCGTGCCGGTCTTCGCGATCAGCAGGAAGAATGCGAGCGCCATCGCCGCGTCGCCGATCGCATTCATCAGGAACGCCTTCTTGGCCGCGGCGATTGCCTCGGGCCGGTCGTGATAGAAGCCGATCAGGAGATAGGAGGCGAGCCCGACGAGGCCCCAGCCGACGAGCAGCAGCAGCAGGTTGCCGCCCATCACGAGCATGAGCATCGAGAAGACGAAGAACGCCATGTAGGCGAAGTAGCGCCGTTCCTCGTCCTCGCCCTTCATGTAGCCGACCGAGTACCAGACGATCAGGCCGCCCACGCCCGTGATGATCAGCATCATCGTCAGTGCGACCGGATCGACAAGGATTTGCATGGCAACCTGGAATCGCCCTACCCCGAGCCAGGTGTAGGCCGTCGAGAGGTGCGACCGTTCATCGGCGCTCTCGCCCGCCACCTGGATGAAGGCCACAACGGCTCCGGCAAAGCCGAGGAACACCGACCCCGTGGAGACCCACGCCGCCACCGAGCGCGAGATGTGCGTGCCGGCGAGCGTGATCAGCAGGGCGCCCGCGAGGGGCGCGAGCAGACAGAGCCAGGCGCCCGCGATCATCCGCGCAACTCCGTCAACGTATCCACGTCGAGCGGCATCTTCCGGCGCGTGAAGGCGACGATCAGCCCGAGGCCGACGACCACCTCGGCAGCGGCGACCGCCATCACGCAGATCGCGAAGATCTGCCCGTCAACCGATGCAAACTGCCGCGAGAAGCCGATCAGCGCCAGGTTCGAGGCATTCAGCATGATCTCGAGCGACAGGAGAACGATCAGTGGACTACGACGCAGGATCACGCCTGTCGTACCGATCCCGAAGAGAACCGCAGCGACGGCGATGTACCAGGTCGTACCCGGTCCCGTCACGATGCCTCGCCCTCCGCCTGGGTCTTCATGCCGAGCACGACTCCGCCGACCGCGGCGATGAGCAGCACGATCGAGGTGATTTCGAAGGCAAGGAGATGGTCGGTGAGAAAGAGGCGGCCGATCTCGGCCGGACTGCCGAACGAGCGCGCGATGTCGGTTCCGTTTGACAGGCCGCCGCTCGCCCTGGTGGCGAGCGCCACAATCACCTCGATCAGCATGGCTGCACCGACGACGAAGGCGCCGATCTGAAGCCAGCGGGGGCCGCCGACCCAGGGTGCGTCTGCTCTCCCGCCGAGGTACGCGATCACGAACAGGAACATCACCATCACGGCGCCCGCGTAGACGAGGATCTGGGCCGCTGCCACGAACTCCGCCGAAGCGAGCAGGAACAGCACTGCGAGCGATGCGAGATTGCCGATCAGCGCGAGCGCCGAGTAGAAGGGGTTCGTGAAGCTGATCACGGCGATGGCGCTCCCGATGCAGGACAGCGCGGCTACGACCCAGATCACCCAGACGAGGACGTTTCCCATCAGGACGAGGTCTTGTACGCCGGGATCGGAGTGTCGAAGAGGCCTGCGTCCTGTACGGGGACGCGTTTGATCGGCTCGGTGAGGAGCATGTCCTTCGTGTAGATCAGATCGTCACGGGAGTACTCGGAGATCTCGAACTGATTGCCGAGCGTGATGGCGTCGAACGGGCAGGCCAGCTCGCAGTAGCCGCAGAAGATGCAGCGGCTCATGTTGATCTCGTAGATGCGGGCGTAGCGCTCCCCGGCCGAGACCCGGTTCTCGGCCGTGTTCTCGGCGGCGACGACCCGGATGCAGTCGGAGGGGCACGCGGCGGCACACAGGGAGCAGCCGACGCACTTCTCGAGGCCGTTCTCGTGCCGGTGCAACATGTGGCGGCCCCGGAACCGTGGGTAGACGGCCCGTTTGAACTCCGGGTACTGCTCCGTGATCGGTTTCCGGAAGATCTGCCGGAAGGTGACACCGAATCCCTTCAGGGTGCCAAACGGTTGGGGAGCCATCAGAGCGCCACCACCAGGACTGCCGTGACCACGGCGTTGAGGGTTGCCACCGGGAGCAGCACCTTCCAGCCGAAGCGCATCAGCTGGTCGTAGCGGAGACGGGGAACGGTTGTCCTCACCCAGATGAAGAGGAAGAGGAGGACGAACAGCTTGAGCAGGAACCAGATCGGCCCCGGGAACAGTGGTCCGTGCCAGCCGCCGAGAAAGAGCGTGACGCAGAGGGCCGACAGCGTGATCAGGTTGATGTACTCCGACATCGAGAAGAGCCCGAATCGCATCCCGCCGTACTCGGTGTGATAGCCGGCCACGAGCTCCTGCTCGGCTTCGGGCAGGTCGAAGGGCGCGCGTGCTGTCTCGGCGGTACCGGCCATCAGGAACACGACGAAGCCGACAAACTGCGGTAGGACGTACCAGGTCTCGTTGGCCTGGGCTGCCACAATGTCCACGAGCGAGAGCGAGCGGGCCATCAGCACGACTCCGAGAACGCTGAGGGCAAGTGCTACCTCGTACGAGACGAGCTGCGCGCAGGTGCGCATCGATCCGAGGAGCGCGTATTTTGAGTTTGACGCCCAGCCGCCGAGAATGAAGCCATAGATCCCGATCGAGCCGATGGCAAAGATCAGGAGTAGGGCGATCGGGAGGTCGGCAACGTAGCCGTTGATCTGGTAGCCAGCGATCACCCAGCCGGGGCCCCAGGGAATCACGGAGAAGGTGCAGAGCGCCGTGAAGGCCGCCAGGAACGGCGCGAAGATGTAGAGCACGTCGATTCCCGCCGCAGGGAAGAAGCTCTCTTTTCGGATCAGCTTCACGAGGTCGGCGATTGGCTGGAGGAGGCCGAAGGTGCCAGCTCTGTTGGGGCCGTACCGCAGTTGCATCCGCCCCATGATCTTTCGCTCGGCGAGCGTCAGATAGGCGAACGTAACGAGGACGAGGTTGATCACGATAAATGCCTTGACGATTGCGATCCACCACGGTTCGCCGTTGGCACCCGACGAGAGGAGCAGGTTTGGGACGAGGCTCACAGCTTCACGACCTCGACGTGCAGGTGCAGGTCGGAGGCGTGCTCGTCCGCGACGCGCGCGACGCCCGCCATGAGACCACGGTTGATGCGCGCCCGGAGCTCGACCGATGTGCCATTGGAACGCACGCCAACGGTGTCACCGGTCATGATCGCCCGGCGTGTCGCATCCTCGGTGGACAGCTCGATCTCTGCCGTCGGCCTCTGGAACGCGAGCTCGCCGATCCGCTCGACAAACGGTCCCGAGAAGAGCGGCCGGTAGCGCAGGAGCCGGAGCTCGCTCAGGAAGTGCTCGTCTGCGGAGTGCGGGGGTGCTGCCGCCCGATCCTCGGCAGCGGGTGCGGGAGCCGGTGCCTCGTAGGGCGTCCGAGCGGCGAGCGGCGCCGCTCCGCTCAGCCCGGAGCCGTCAACGCCGCCAAAGGCGCTTTCCGAGAGCTCGTCGAAGACGACGGCTGCGTGCGGGGAGAGCTCGACATCGAACCGGCCGGCGAGATTGGAGAGCCACGCAAGCTCGTCGGGAACGGGTGCGATCACGGTGCGACGGAGCCGCTGCAGGCGCCCTTCGAGGTTCAGGAGCGTCCCGTCGCTCTCCAGTGAACCTGTCGCAGGCAGCACGAGGTCGGCCCAGCCAACGGCGAGCCCGTGGAACATCGTGATTGCAATCACGTTCTCGGCCCGCTCGGCGAGTGCGCGCACTGCGGGATTTGCGGCAGCCTCGTCGCCGGAGACGATCAGAAGGCCGATCGGCTCCGGGCTCGACTCGTCCTCGTCGGCAGCGGCTGCCCAGGCTATCGCGACGCCGCGCCCGTTCGGGGTGGCGGGGAGGTGAAAGGCGCCGCTACCAGGCTTTCCTTCGAGGCCGAGTGCATGCGCGGTCTCTGCGAGCCGTGCACCGCCTCCACCCCCGTCACCCGACCAGATGAGGATGACGCGCTCCGCGCTGCGCAGCCGGCCTCCGAGGGCGTTGCCGCTCGCCGTGATCGCCTGGAGCGCGGCAGCAGCACCTCCCGGGTCGGTGTACTCGGTGCCGGTAGGGCCGTAGTGGACGATCTCTGATCCGTTTCGCCGGGCAGCCCTGAGCCAGAGATCGACGACGGGCGCGCGGTCGGCAACGTCGTCGTCTCCGACGATGACGATGATCTCGGCCGCGGCTATCGAGGACAACGGCAGCCGGAATGCGTCGAGCGCAGCGGAGGTCGGTTCGGGAAGAACGGCGGTGTGAGCGCCGAGCCCTACGCGCAGGAGGCGGGCCAGGGCGTAGGCCTGCTCGACGCTTTCCGAGCCCGAGAGTGCAGTGACGATCCGGGTGTCGGCTCCGCGGAGCAACTCTTCGGCGCGGTCGAGGGCAGCATCCCAGCCGACGGGCTCGAGACCGAGCCCGCCGCGGACGAGTGGCTCGGTGATGCGATCCTCTGCGGTGAGATGGGGGTAGGTGAAGCGCCCCTTGTCACAGAGCCAGCCGCCGTCTACCTCGGGGTGGTTGCGGGAGAGGATGCGCTTGACCTTGCCCTCACGTACCGTCGCGTTGACGTTGCAGCCGACGGGGCAGAGCCCGCAGATGGTTGGCACGTTCTGGATCTCCCAGGGCCGGGCCTCGAAGCGGTACTGCGTCGAGGTGAGAGCTCCGACCGGGCAGAGCTCTATCACGTTGCCGGAGAACGGCGCCCGATACGGATCGCTCTCGAACGTGGAGATCTCCGTGTGGGAACCGCGGTTACGGGCAACGAGCTGGTTATCCTCGGCCACGTCGGACGAGAATCGGGTGCAGCGATAACAGAGGATGCAACGCTCCCGGTCGAGGGCGATCAGGGGCGAGACGGGGATCGGCTTCTCGAGGGTGATCTTCGGGAACGACATACGCGTGTTGCCCGGCCCGTACCGGAACGTCAGGTCCTGTAACGGGCACTCCCCGCCCTTGTCGCACACGGGGCAGTCGAGCGGATGGTTGACGAGGATGAACTCGAGGGTTGCGTTCTGCCCCTCCGCGGCCTTCTCGGAGGAGGCTGCCGTCTTCACGACCATGCCGTCCTGCGCCGTGAGCGTGCAGCCGGCCTGGAGATTGGGCAGTCCCTCGACCTCGACGAGGCACATCCGGCAGGCTCCGATGGGCGCACCGAGCCGTGGCTCGTAACAGAACACCGGGATCTCGATACCCGCCGATGCCGCGGTCTCGACGAGGCCTGTCCCCTTGGGCACCTCGACCTCGCGGTCGTCGATCATCACCTTGACGAGGTCGTTCATGCGTGCGCCACCGCCTCGTTGTGTACGTGCATCGCGACGGGAGCAAGGAGATGGTCGAGCGAGGAGGTACCGTGGAACGGGCAACCACCCTCGTCCACGTGAGCCTGGAACTCGTCGCGGAACTTGTCGAAGTAGCTCATCACCGCAATCGCGTCGGAATCGCCGAGCGGGCACAGGCACTTGCCGTTGATGCGATCGGCGACCGAGACGAGCAGGTCCATGTCGGCCTGCGTGCCCCGGCCGTCCTCGATCTTCTGCAGGATGCTCGTCAGCCACTTGGTACCGACGCGGCACGGCGTGCACTTGCCGCACGACTCGTGCTCGTAGAACTGCGAGACGCGAACCGCGAGCTGCACCATGCAGCACCGGTCGTCGAGCGCTATCACCGCCGCCGAGCCGATCGCGCTGCCTGCGCCGACGAGCGAGTCGAAATCGAGGGTCACGCGATCGGCCTCGCCGGCTGTCAGGATCACGGTCGAGGAGCCGCCGGGGATGACCGCCTTCAGCGATCGGCCGTCGGCGATGCCGCCGCCGAGATCGTAGATCAGGTCGCGGAGCGGGAAGCCGTGGGGCAGCTCGTAGTTGCCACCGCTGACGACGTTGCCCGAGAGCGAGAAGACGCGCGTGCCGGTCGAGTTCTCGACACCGAGCTTTGCGTACTCGGCGCCGCCGATCTCCATCACGGTTGTGGTAGAGGTGATCGACTCGACGTTGTTGACCGCCGTTGGTGAGGCGTAGAGGCCGGCGGTCGCCGGGAACGGGGGCTTCGTGCGCGGCAGGCCGCGCCGGCCCTCGAGCGATTCGAGGAGCGCTGTCTCCTCGCCGCAGATGTAGGCGCCTGCGCCCCGGTGGAGGACGATCGTGACATCGCCGAGCAGGTCTTTCGCACGCATCTGCTCGAGCGCGGACACGAGTACGTCGAACTCGGCTTCGTACTCGCCCCGGATGTAGACGAAGACGTGCCGGGACTCGATTGCGTGTGCCGCGATGAGGCAGCCCTCGAGGAACCGGAAGGGGACACGGAGCATGATCTCCCGGTCCTTGAAGGTGCCGGGCTCGGACTCGTCGGCGTTGATCACGAGGTAGTGGGGACTGTCGATCTCGTCAGGCTTCGGAACGAAGCTCCACTTGCGTCCGGTGGGGAAGAAGCCGCCGCCGCGGCCACGGAGGTTCGACGCATTGAGCTCGGCGATCACCTCGTCGGGCGTGAGGGCCCGCGACTTCACGAGCGCCTCGAACCCGCCGACCGCCTGGTAGTCGGCGATCTCGGTGAGCGCGCCGCCGTTTGTTCCGGCGAAGACGATCTCGGGCGTCGAAGGTGTCATTCCTCACCTCGCCCGGTTCCGCGCAGTTCCGCCACGATTTCCGGTACATCCTCGGCCTGCACGTTGAGCCGATGCCGGTTGTTGACCGCCACGATCGTCGCCCAGCCACATCCGCCAAGGCACTCCACCGTGCGCAGGCTGAACGTATCGGTCGTCTCGCCCGCTCTCACCCCGAGTTCGCTCTCGAAAGCCTCGACCACCTGCTGCGCGCCGTTCAATCCGCAGGAGATGTTCGTGCAGACCTCGATCAGGTGCTCGCCAACGGGCTCGAGCCGGAACATGTCGTAGAACGACGCAATCGAGAGGCAGTAGGCCGGTGTCAGGTCGAGCGCGTCGGCGACCTCCCGGAACGCCTCCTCGGGCAGCCAACCGCCATTGCGTTCCTGCGCGAGTTGCAGCGCCGGCATGACGGCTGACAGGCTTTCGGGGTAGCGTTCCCGGATCACCTGGATCTCGTCGTAGAGTCCGAGTGAGCTCATCGGTCGACCTCGCCCATGACACCGTCGAGCGATCCGACGACGGCGATCATGTCGGCGATCGCCGCGTCCGTCATGCAGGTTGCGGTCGCCTGTAGGGCGACGAAGCTCGGCGCCCTGAACTTGACGCGCCACGGTTTCGGCCCGCCGTCCGAGACGACATAGACACCGAACTCTCCACGGGGTGACTCGACGCACGAGTAGACCTCCCCCTCGGGAACGACGTAGCCCTCGGTGACAATCTTGAAGTGATGGATGAGCGACTCCATCGAGGTGTGGAGCTCCTCGCGCGGTGGCAGCACGACCTTGCGGTCGTCGGCGATCCACGGCTCGCCGCGCATCTCCTCGAGGCGATCGAGGCACTGCGCCACGATCCGCACCGACTCGCGCATCTCTTCCATGTGCACGCGATAGCGTGAGTACACGTCGCCCTCGTGGAAGACGGGCACGTCGAAGGAGACCTCGTCGTAGGCGAGGTAGGGCATGTTCTTGCGGAGATCCCAGTTGACGCCCGAGGCGCGGAGCACGGGGCCGGATTGACCGAGCGCGATCGCGTCGTCGGCCGAGAGCAGGCCGATGCCCTTCGTGCGCTTGAGCCAGATCGCGTTGCGGTCGAGGATCGCCTCGTACTCGTCGATCGCCTTCGGCATCTTCTTGCACCATGCGCGCGCCTGTGCGTAGAAGCCCTCGGGGATGTCCTCGGCGAGGCCGCCGGCCTGGAAGTAGCGGGTGTGCATCCGCGTTCCGCAGACCATCTCGAAGAGGTCGAGGGTCGCGTCGCGGTCGTCGAACGTGTACCAGAACATCGAGATAGCGCCCAGCTCGAGGGCCGAGGTTCCGAGCCACACGAGGTGGGAGTGAATCCGGGTCAACTCGGAGAGGCACATCCGCATCCAGGTGGCTTTGCGAGGAACCTCGATGCCGAGCAGCTTCTCGATTGCGAGGACGAATGCAAGCTCGTTGACCTGGAACGAGACGTAGTCGATGCGCTCGGGATAGGTGATGCACTTCCACCACGTCTTCTGCTCCATCGTCTTCTCGAAGCCCGTGTGCAGATAGCCGATCACCGCCGAGAGGCCGGCGACCATCTCGCCGTCGAGGTCTACGACGAGGCGTAGCACGCCGTGCGTTGACGGGTGGTTCGGCCCAAAGTTGATCGTCAGGATGTCCTCGAGCGCGTGCTTGCTCGTGTCCACCTGGAGCGTTGTCGGGATCGGGCTCGGGATACGCGAGCCCTCGTAGATCTTCGTGGTGCGTTCGATCACCGACATCTCGCTACTCGGCCCCCGAGAAGCGAACGGGCTCTCCACCGATCGGGTAGTCCTTGCGCAACGGGTGGCCTTCCCAGTCGTCCTCCATCAGGATCCGAACAAGGTTCGGGTGGCCGCGGAAGACGATGCCGAACATGTCCCAGGCCTCACGCTCGAACCAGTCGGCGGTCGGCCAGACGGAAACGACGCTGTCCACCTCTTCCCCGTCGTCGAGCCAGACCTGCAACCGTACGCGGACGGGGTCGTCCGAGAGGCGCAACGCGTGGTAGTTGACGGCGAAGCGCTTCGGCTTCGCATCCGGCACCCGAGCGAGCCCCTGTGTGCCCGGCCTGTGGAGGTCGCGGCCCGCCGTCGTGCCGATGTAGCCCGACACGCCGCGCCCACCCCAGCCGAGGTAGTCCGTGGGCGTCACGTCGGAGAGGAAGTTGAAGCCCAGGTCGTCGCGGAGGTGGGTGCACGCCTCGACGATGCGGGCGGAGTCGATCACGAGCGTCGTCTCACCGTGACTGCCTGTTGTCTCGACGAGACCGGGTAGGCCGTCGTAGGCGGTCACAGGTTTGCCGTCGTCACTGAGCGACGCCCCGGATCTGGTAGGCCGGGGGAACGCCGGCTTTGATCTTCTCGTGGAGACGGACAATGCCCTCCATCAGCGCCTCGGGGCGCGGCGGGCAACCCGGCACGTGGACGTCCACAGGGACGATCTTGTCTACTCCCTGGAGCACGGTGTAGTTGTTGAACATTCCACCGGAGCTCGCACATGCGCCCATCGCGATGACCCATTTCGGCTCGAGCATCTGGTCGTAGACCTGGCGGAGCGGCGCCGCCATCTTGTGCGTTACCCGGCCGGAGACGATGAGGAGATCCGCCTGTCTGGGCGACGAGCTGAAGCGCTCCATGCCGAAGCGGGAGATGTCGTAACGGGACGAGACGATCGACATCATCTCGATCGCGCAGCACGCGAGCCCGAACGTGTCGGGCCACATCGAGTTGGCCTGCGCCCAGGCAACCGCCTTCTCCACCGTGGTGATTCCGAGTGCGTCCTCGATCCCGTCGATCTCCTCCTCGAATACGCCGGGTCCCCGGTTCGGCATCAGGAGGCGTTCCGAGTTGAGGCCCGCCTTCGCGAGTGGCCGGTCGCCGATCAGAGGAAGCCTGCGGGCTAGTGCCATTCCAGCGCACCTTTCTTCCAGACGTAGACGTACGCGATGAGCAGGATTGCAATGAAGGTGAGGAACTCGATCAGGCCGAACCAGCCAAGGGCATCGAGCTGCATTGCCAGCGGGTACAGAAAGACGATCTCGATGTCGAAGAGGATGAACAGCATGGCGGTGAGATAGAAGCTCACCGTGAAGCGGCGATCCTGAGTCGGCGGCCCATCGGAGACGCCCGATTCGAACGGGATCAGCCGCTGCTTTGTTCGGGACGTGGGGCGGGTCGCAAAAAGGAACGAGCCCATGATCATCGTGGCGGGTATCACCGCCGCGAAGAACGCGTAGATCAGAAACGGGAGCCAGTCTGAAATCATGGGTGTCCTCCCCGGCGGGGAGTCTCTACGTCAAAGCTAGCACCACGTAGAGGCCCTGCACGAGGTGACCCGTCACTAGCTTGTTAGTAAGGAAACAGGTGTCACAAATGAGGACGGCCTCGCGTATGGTGATCTCTTCGGCTAGAATGGAGCGCATGGAGATTCAGGAACGCCCCATCGAGACCATCCTGTCCATCACGCCGACTGCGGCGGCAAAGATTCGCGAGCTCATGGACGAGGAGCAGGACGGTGACACGATGGTTCTGCGGGTCGCGATCCAGGGTGGCGGTTGCTCCGGTTTCCAGTACGGCCTCGGTTTCGATTCCGCACCGGCAGAGGGTGACCTCGAGATCTCGCTCGAGGGCGTCAACGTCGTCGTAGACCCCTTCAGCATTCCCTATCTCCAGGGAGCGACGATCGACTTCCTCACCGGCCTCCAGGAGTCGGGATTCAAGATCGACAACCCGAATGCTGCCTCGTCGTGCGGCTGCGGGCATTCCTTCCAGGTGGAAGAAGGCGCGGAGGGCGAAGCCGCTCCGGATGCCAACGTCGGTGGCTGCGGCTCCGGCTGCTCGCACTAGCGTCCGCCGGCTCTACTCTTTGTCCCGGGTCGCTGCGGCGCCAACCGTCTAGGATCGTCTCGTGGCTCTCCGTGTCGCTGTCGTCGGTTCCGGGCCGGCCGGTTTTTATGCAGCCGGCCAGTTGCTGGCGCACGATCCGCCGTGTGAGGTAGACCTCTTCGACCGCCTGCCGACACCGTGGGGGCTCGTCCGTCTCGGTGTGGCGCCCGACCACCCGAAGATCAAGTCGGTCTCGCGTGCGTTCGAGAAGATCGCGCAGCGCCCGGACTTTCGCTTCTTCGGCAACGTCGAGGTGGGGCGCGACCTCGCGCACGAGGAGCTCGCCGAGCACTACGACGCCGTGATCTATGCCTACGGTGCGCAGGCCGACCGCCGGATGGGCATTCCCGGTGAGGATCTGCCCGGCTCGTGGGCGGCGACAGAGTTTGTCGCCTGGTACAACGGCCATCCCGACTTCCAGGACATCCCCTTCGACCTCTCGTCGAAGCGCGCGGTCGTGATCGGCAACGGCAACGTCGCCGTCGACGTCGCCCGGATGCTCGCGCTCACCTCGGGGGAGATCTCGCCCACCGACACGACCGACGAGGCGATTGCGGCGATTCTCGGCTCGGGGATCGAGGAGATCGTCATCCTCGGGCGGCGTGGCCCGGTGCAGGCGGCGTTCACGACGCCCGAGCTCCAGGAGTTGCGTGAGCTCGCGGGTGCGGATCTCGTCGTCGACTCCGCCGACCTCGAGCTCGATCCGGTCAGCGCGGCGGCGCTCGAAGAGGACACGGCGCTTGCCCGACGCAACGTCGAGGTACTGCGGGAGGTCATAACTGCTCCGACGACGGGCAAGCAGAGACGCGTCGTGCTGCGTTTCTGCGTCTCTCCGGTCGCGATCGTGGGCGACGAGCGCGTCGAGGCCGTCGAGGTTGTCCGCAACGAACTCGTCGCGGACGAGAGTGGGCAGATCCGAGCCGTCCCGACCGAGGAGCGCGCGGTCATTCCCTGCGGGATCGTCCTCCGCAGCGTGGGCTACCGCGGCACGGCGATTCCGGGCGTTCCGTTCGACGAGCGGCGGGCGACGATCCGGAACGACCAGGGACGTGTGCTCGACGACGACGGTACGCCGATCCCCGGGCTGTATTGCACGGGCTGGATCAAGCGCGGCCCGAGTGGTGTGATCGGAACGAACAAGAAGGATGCGACCGAGACGGTTGAGCTCGTGTTCGCGGACGCCGAGGCGGGATTGCTCCCGCAGCGGGTAGGCGGCGAGATCACCGACGTCCTGTCGGCGAAGGGCGTGACGCCGGTCAGCTACGCCGGTTGGGAGGCGATCGACGCCGTCGAGCGCGCCCGCGGCGAGGAGCAGGGCCGACCCCGCGTCAAGCTCGGCCGCTGGGACGAGCTGCTCGCTGTCTCGAGGGTGTAGCGCAGCGAACGACTTGGCACCGAGACCCTCGCGTTCGCTCGATGTCGGTATCTGGGTGGTAGATGCGTGCTCGGGCCGCTCCGCTGTATCCGGCGCATCGGCAAAGACGCTCGCGGAGTCGAGGGGGATGCCCGAGAGCTTGGTAGGGCCTGCGCTGAAGCAAGTACGAGGGCCACTGCCAGCACGTATCTCTCGTAGGGCTCTCGCGTACAGGGGGCGCTCGAGGTAGAAAAGGGCCCTTCCTTTTACCGGGTGGCTTGGTTCAATCGGGTCTGCCGGCGAATGCGACGCTCTCGCACGGAGATGTTTAACCCGGGTGCCGGGTGTACGCTATTTTCGAGCTCGATGATCGAAACAGGCAAGGATCTCACGAGCGCGGCCGAGGACTACCTCAAGTCCGTGTATGCGCTCGAGGTCGAAGGGCTGAGGGCAACGACATCTGCTCTCGCAGAGCGCATGGGCGTCAGCGCTCCGTCGGCAACGGCGATGATGAAGAGACTTGCAGATCTTGGTCTCGTCGAGCGAGCACCCTACCGGGGGGTGATGCTCACGGAGAAGGGCAGGCTCTGCGCGCTCGAGGTCGTTAGACATCACAGGCTGCTCGAGCGCTACCTCGCAGACTCTCTTGGGATGTCGCTCGACGAGGTGCACGCCGAGGCGGACAAGCTCGAGCACGTGATCTCGGAGGAGCTCGAGGCACGGATCGACGCAGCGCTCGGCTACCCGACCCACGACCCGCATGGAGACCCGATCCCGGACACGAAGCTCCGGATTACGGACGGCCCGTTTCGGTCTCTCGTCGATCTCGAGCCGGGAGACACCGCGGTCGTCGTGCGCGTTCCCGACGGCGACTCCGAGTTGCTCCGGTATCTCGCCGGGATCGCGATCGTTCCCGGCGAGATGCTGGAGCTGACACTCTCGGCGCCTTTCGGCGGTCCGCTGACCATCCGTACGGGGAACGGCGAGCACGCTATCGCCCGTGAGCTGGCCGCAGCCGTCGGGATCGCGTAGGGGCGGGCCACATCCCGGCCCGACGGCGCTGCTGCCCGATCGTGGTCTCTACTAACGACGGAGACGGGGCAGGTTGACTACCCTACGACGCGTGGCGACCGACAACCTCTGGGGCGGCGAGACCGACAAGGCGGTTGCGAACTTTCCCGTCTCGGGTGAGCCGATCCCCGCGAGCGTTGCGCACTGGCTCGGCCGGATCAAGGCTGCGGCGGCGCGGGCGAACGCCGATCTCGGGCTGCTCGACTCCGAGCTGGCTGGCCGCATTGCTGCTGCAGCCGACCGGGTTGCGGCGGGCGAGTTCGACGACCAGTTCCCGATCGACGTCTTTCAGACCGGCTCGGGCACGAGCTCGAACATGAACGCCAACGAGGTGATCACGTCGCTCGCGGGCGAAGGCGTGCACCCGAACGACCACGTCAACATGGGCCAGTCGTCCAACGACGTCTTCCCGTCTGCCGTGCATCTTGCGGCGCTCGATCGAGCGGTGAATGACCTCCTTCCCTCGATGGAGGTACTGGCGCGTTCGCTCGAGGCGAAGGCCGGCGAGTTCGCCGACGTGATCAAATCGGGCCGCACGCACTGGATGGACGCGGTGCCCGTCACCCTCGGCCAGGAGTTCTCGGGCTATGCGGCGCAGGTGCGCCAGGGAATCGCGAGGGTGCAGGACGCGCTCCCACGACTGGGTCAGATTCCACTCGGCGGCACGGCCGTCGGCACCGGCATGAACACCCATCCGGAGTTCGCCGGGAAGGTGCGGGCGCTGCTTCATGCCGACACGAACCTTCCTATTACCGGGCCTGCCGATCCGTTCGAGTCGCAGGCGGCACGTGATGGCCTCGTCGAGGCCTCTGGTGCCCTGAAGGTGGTCGCCGTGAGCTACACGAAGATCGCGAATGACCTACGTTTTCTCGGCTCGGGCCCCCGCGCCGGGCTCTCCGAGATCTTTCTGCCGGAGCTGCAGAAGGGCTCCTCGATCATGCCGGGCAAGGTCAATCCGGTGATCCCCGAGGTGGTGACGCAGGTGGCGGCCCAGGTGATCGGGAATGACATGGCGATCACGATCGGCGGCATGAACGGCCACTTCGAGCTCAACGTCTACATCCCACTGATGGCGCGCAATCTGCTCCAGTCGATCACGCTGCTCGCGAGCGCCTCGCGCCTGCTGGCCGAGAAGTGCGTTGACGGGATCGAGGCAAATCGCGAACAGTGCGCGGCATATGCCGAGCGGAGCCTATCGGTGGCCACGGCGCTCAACCCCCATATCGGCTATGACAGGGCGTCGGAGATCGTGAAGAAGGCTGCCGCGAGCGGTCGCTCGCTGCGTGAGGTCGCGCTCGAGGCAGGCGTGGAGGAGAGCGTGCTCGACGAGGCGCTCGACCATCACAAGATGGCCAGTCCGCACGGCTGAGCCCGTCGCGGACGCCTGCTCGTCTCGAACCAGGCGGGCGCAGTCGAGCCGGGAGCGGTGCTGTACGCACGGATCGACACGTCGGATCCCGAGCTTCAGCGTTTGTACAGCGCACAGATTGCTCACAGACCTGCGATACCCTCTATGGCGCATGCGTGGTATCGGAACGCTTCTCCTGCTCGTCGCCGCCCTCGCTGTGGGAGTTCGGGCCGGGCACGCGACATCAGCAACAGCCGCGGTGGATGGGGCAAACGTCCGGGGGCAGCTGCTGAAGGGCCCCCTGCGTCCCGTGGCCCATGTTGGCGAGCCCAATCAGGCGCCCGCCTCCGGCGTGGGCCTTGCGTTCTATCGCGGCGGGTCGTTGGTCACGAGCCTCGTGACGGGCAAGGCGGGACGATTCAGCTTGAAGCTGAAGCCCGGGGTGTATGCGATCCGCATGGTCAAGGCTTCGAGGTTCAGCAGGCTCTCGCCCGTGACATTCCGTGTCGCCGAGGGTCGGAGAGTGGTGCTCGCGCTGAACCTCGACACCGGAATACGGGCTCCGATCCAGGCTCAGGGAACGTCTTCCTAGAACGGGCGGCGCGTCAGTACGCGACGACGCCGGCGCCCGTGTCTGCGGCGTGCTTCTGCTCGTCGGCGCGGTAGCTCGAGCGCACGAGCGGTCCTGCGAACACCGAGCCGAAACCGAGGGCCTCGCCCTGCTCTCGCAGCCAGCGGAACTCGTCGGGGTGCACCCAGCGGTCGATCGCCACATGCTTGTCGGACGGCTGTAGGTACTGGCCGATCGTGACGACATCGACGCCATGGGCGCGCAATTCACCCATCGTCTCGACGATCTCCTCGTTCGTCTCCCCGAGACCTGCGATCAGCCCTGTCTTCGTCAGCACGGGGTAGTCGGCAACGACCTTTGCGCGCCGCAGCAGGTGGAGGGCGCCGTCGTAGCTCGCCTTCGCTCCCCGCATCCTGCGATGGAGGCGACGGACGGTCTCGATGTTATGGCTGAACACCTCGGGCCGCGCACCGAGCACGGTTGCAAGCGCCCGCTCCTCGTCGCCGAGGAAGTCGGGGGTGAGGAGCTCCACCGTGCAGTCCGGCAGCTTCGACTTCAGCGCCCGGGTCACGGCTGCGAAGTGGCCGGCACCCCTGTCCTCGACGTCGTCGCGATCCACCGAGGTGACGACGACGTGCTTGAGGCCCATCTGCGCGGCAGCCTGCGCGAGCCGTAGCGGCTCGAGGGGGTCGGGTGCGTGCTCGGGCTTCCCGGAGTTGACATAGCAGTAGCGGCACGCACGGGTACAGGTGTCACCGAGGATCTGGAACGTTGCGGTGCCCTTGCCCCAGCACTCGGCAATGTTCGGGCAACGCGCCTCTTCGCAGACGGTGTTCAGGCTGGCACCGTGGATCAGCTTCTTGACGTCGAAGTAGCGGCCGTCGGCGCTCGGCGCGCGCACCTTCATCCACGCGGGGCGGCGCGGCCGGTCGGCGACGGGGAGCGAAGTCTCCACGGTCGCAGTGTACGGGGACGGCGAGAGGGCAGGTCAGGGGACGAGTGTGAATGCGTCGATGTGGAGCGGTTGCAGGACGGAGAAGTGGCAGTGGTGGAGCGTCGCGATCGTGGTGCGAACGATCGTCGTGCGGCTCATGCGCGCCACAACGGCACGCATGAGGTCATATGACCGTGGCGCCTGTTTGAGACGAGAATGTGACGGCCGCGATCTCGGGCTCAGCGAGAGGCGAGTTTTTCATGCACGGGCTGCGGCCAGAGCCCGGCGCCGTCATCCGCAGGCAGCACGTCGAACGTCAGGCCGAACACCTCGCCCATAGCTGCGATCACGGCCGGCTTGACCTCGGCGACCGACACGGTGCGTCCGAGCTCGCGAGACATTGTGGTGAACTGCGCATCGTCGAGCCCACACGCGGTGATCCATGACGTGAACGGGGTTGGGTCGAGATCAACGTTGAGCGCAAAGCCGTGGGTCGTCACCCAGCGTGAGACATGGACGCCGATCGACGCCAGCTTGCGCGGCGGCGCATCGAGCCAGACCCCCGTGAGACCCTCGATCGGCATCGCCTCGAGCTCGAACGGCGCGACGGTCGCGATGATCGCCTGCTCGAGATCGCGGACGTAGCGCTTCAGATCTTTCCCGTGGCGATTCAGGTCGAGGATGGGATAGCAGACGAGCTGCCCGGGCCCGTGGAATGTCGATTTGCCGCCCCGGTTCGTCTCGATCACCTCCACGGCGACGCCCTCTGGCAGGTGCACTTCGCTCTCGTCCGTGCGGCGCCCCGCCGTGACAACGGCCGGGTGCTCGACCAGGATCACCGTCTCCGGGATCGCCCGCTGTGAGACGGCAGCCGCTAGCGACCGCTGCAGCTCGAGAGCCTCGCTGTACGGAACGAGGCCGGCGTCGAGCAGGTAGGCGCCACTCGACCTCATGCCGGGTGCATCAGTCGGCCTGCTCCCAGCCCTCGAGTCGCTCCCGCAGATCGCGGAGGAAGCCGCCGCTGTAGGCGCCGTCCACGAGTCGGTGGTCGTAGGTGAGGGTGATGTTCATCAGGGGCCGGATCGCGATCACGTCCTGCCCGAGCTCGTCCTGCACGACCCAGGGGCGCTTCACGAGCGCGTAGGTGCCGAGGATTCCGACCTGCGGCTGGCTGATGATCGGCGTTCCGTGGAACGTGCCGAAGCCGCCAGGGTTCGTGATCGTGAACGTCCCACCCTGCACATCGTCGGGCAGCAGCTTCTTCGTGCGCGCGCGCGCGGCGAGGTCGGCGATGGCACGGGCGATCCCGAGCAGGTTCAGATCCTGGGCATTCCTGATCACGGGAACGATGAGGCCCTTACCGTCCTCGAGCGAGACCGCTATTCCGAGGTTGACCCACGGTCGCGTAACGATCTTCTCCCCGCGAATCTCGGCGTTGACCCATTTGTAGTCCTGCAACGTCTCGACCGTTGCCTTTGCGATGAACGCGAGGTACGTCGGATTGACACCGTAGGACGCCTGGTACTCCTTCTTCAACTGCTCTCGGGCAGCCACGATGCGTGACATGTCTACCTCGATCGCGCTCGAGACGTGCGCCGAGGTATCGAGTGACCGGCGCATGTGCTCCATCACGCCGCGCCGCATGGCACTCATCGGCTCCTCGGTCTCTCCCACCTGGAGTGGCGCGGACGGGGGGGAGGGCGCTGCTGGCTTCGCGGACGCGGTCGGAGCTACGACGGGCGTCGGCGCGGAGACGACGGGAGCCGGTGTGGCCGGTGTGGCAGGAACCGCGGCACCCGACTCGATGAAGGCGAGGATGTCCTTCTTCGTCACCCGCCCGCCCGTGCCCGTGCCCGCGAGCGTGCTCGGGTCGATCCCGCTTTTTGCTGCGATGCGGGCCACCACCGGCGAGATGAACGTCCGTCCGCTCTCCGGGGAGGTATCCGATGCGATGTCGGCCGACGGAACCTGTGACTCCGGTTCGGCGACAACGGGTTCGGCGACAACGGGTTCGGCAACAACGGGCTCGCTGACAACGGACTCAGTTACAACGGGCGTGGCTGCAGCGGTCTCGGGCGCCGCGGTAGGAACCGGAGCAGGACCCGCGACGGCGGCCCCCAGGGGAAGGATCGTCGCAAGGAGTGTCCCGACCTCGACCGTCTCTCCCTCGGCTACGAGAAGGTCGCCGACGATACCCGCCTCGGGGCTTGGAATCTCGGTATCGACCTTGTCGGTCGAGATCTCGAGCAGCGCCTCGTCCCTCGCAATCGGGTCGCCAGGCTGTTTGAGCCACTTCGTGACCGTGCCTTCCGACACGGAGACGCCCATCTGGGGCATCACGACCTCGATCTGCGTTGCGGTAGCCACGAGTGATCCTTTCTTCGTAGGTGCGAGGCGGAGCTTCGCCCCTCAGTAGGCCGCGAGCTCTCTGAGGCCGGCGACGACATCGTCTACCTGTGGAATATATGCCTGTTCGAGAGGCGGGGAGAACGGAACGGGAGAGTCCGGTGCGGCGATCCGCTTCACGGGGCCGTCGAGATGCTCGAATGCCTCCTCGGCGATGGTGGCCGCAATCTCGGCCCCGAACCCGCCGGTGCGTGTGTCCTCGTGGAGGACGAGTACTTTTGACGTGCGTCGTGCACTCTCGAGAACCGCCTCACGATCCCAGGGTATCAGGGTGCGGAGATCCATCACCTCGACGGAGATACCGTCCCTGCTGACGACCTCGGCTGCTTCGGAAGCGGTATAGACCATTGCGCCCCACGTTACGACGACGATGTCATTGCCTTGCCGGTGGATACGCGCCTTGCCGAACGGTGTCGAATATCGCTCGTCGGGTACATCACCCTTGATGCGGCGGTAGAGATACTTGTGCTCGAAGAAGAGAACAGGGTTTGCGTCCTCGATCGCGCTCACGAGGAGGCCCTTGGCGTCCTCCGGTGTCGCCGGGCACACCACCTTGAGCCCCGGGATGTGTGCAAACAGGCTCTCGGGGTTCTGGGAGTGAAACGGCCCTCCCGAGAACCCGCCCCCCGAGGGAAGGCGCAGGACGATTGGAATCGGCGTGCCCGTGCGGTAATGCTGCTTGGCCGCCACGGTGACGAGGTGATCCCAGGCACATGAGACGAAGTCGGCGAACTGCATCTCGGCAACCGGGCGCATCCCCATCAGTGCCGCGCCCGTCGCTCCCGCGACGATCGCTGTCTCCGAGAGTGGCATGTCGATCACCCGCCAGGGCCCGAACTCGGCCTGGAGCCCATCGGTGACCTTGAATGCGCCGCCGTAGGCACCGACGTCTTCCCCGAGCACGAAGACCCGCTGGTCGCGGCGCATCTCCTGCCGGAGCCCGTCGCTGATCGCCTGGATGTACGTCTTCTCGGCCATTACATCTGATGGGCGGTATCGAGCTCGTCGGATGTCGCGAAGACACCGTCGAGTAGCGTGGCCGGGTCGGGCAAGGGGGACTCCTCGGCTCGTTGCACGGCGTCGTCGAGGAGCTCCTTGACGCCTAGGGTCATCGCGTCCTCCTCCTCGTTTGCCATGTGAGCATTGGCGCGCAGCCACCTTCGATACCGGTCGAGCGGATCACGTGGCGCCCACTCCTCGAACATCTCGCGCGGCACATAGGACGCATCGTCGTGCACTGCATGACCCTCCAGGCGAAGGGTGACGGACTCGATCAGTGTCGGGCCACCGCCCTCCCGGGCTTTTTCGATCGCGAGCCGCGCCTCGCGGTAGACGGCGAGGACGTCGGTGCCATCGACGATGACTCCTTCGAACCCGTAGGCAGAGGCCCGGTCGGCCAGCTTGCCGACGGCGTGGCCGAGGTGGGCGGGAGTTGAATAGGCCCACTGGTTGTTGTCGATCACGAACACGACGGGCAGCTGGCGGACACCTGCGAGGTTCATTGCCTCATGGGCGTCGCCACGCGCGGCGGCGCCCTCGCCGCACCACGCGATCGCCACGCGCTGTTCCTCGCGGATCCGAAAGGCAAGGCCCATGCCGACAGCGACGGGGAGCATGGCGGGCAGATGACCCACCATCGCATGGAGTCCGAGGTGGACGTCGCCGATATGGATGTTCCCGTCGCGTCCGCGCGTTGGCCCGTCCGCGCGACCCATGTACTGCGCAAAGATCCTCCACGGCTCGACGCCGCGGGTGACGTGGACACCCAGGTGACGTTGCAGAGGGCAGCCGACGTCATCCGGCCCCATGGCGGTTGCAACTCCGACGGCCGAGCCCTCGTTGCCGCGTCCGGTGGAGAACAATCCCGGAATCTTCCCCTGCTTGTAGAGCCGATGCCCGCGCTCCTCGATCGCGCGCGTCGTCAGCATGTTCCGGTAGATGCCGAAGAGATCCTCGCGATCGAGGCCGACATCGTGCACTTCCTGAAGCGAGCCGACGGGCTCCGCCTCCCTCACTCCGTTCGGATCCCCTCGGGTCATGGTCGGCGTCACTCTACCGCCTCGCCTGGGGGCTGCCGGTCGGTGTCATCTACGCTCCGGCGGTGGAGAAGCGTAAGCGGCCCCGGCGAAACTGGATCCAGGAGGAGCGCCGCAAGACGCTTGGCGACTGGGTGGCGTTCTGCGTTGGGTGTGGCTTCACCCTGCGGTACTTCGTCGAGCTCGAATCCGAGATTCCGGGTGAGTGCCCCGGTTGTGGTAGCGAGGTCAGGCACCTCTGTCCCGCGTGCGGTGCCCGGTTCCCCTCGGCATTCCTCGTCGAGTGCGAGGAGTGCGGCGCGGTGGTACGGCCCAACGAGCTCTTCGGCGGCCCGATCCGCAAGGCCGGAAAGTAGCACCCGGGCGAAGGGTTGCAGCCGGCCATCGTCCGCTTCTCTAGAACATGCTCCCGATGATCTGGGAGAACCGGATCACGGTCACGGTGTCGGCCTCGGAGACCTCACGGTTGTAGAGCTGACCCATCCAGCGGGCAAGCTCGTCTACCCGGCGGATCTCGGGGTTGTCGTGCTCGATCTCGCGGGGGGAGAGCTCACCGAGGGGCTTCACCTCGACCCTGTCGATCACGGCGTCGAAGATCTTTTCCCTCGGGCCGTAACGGGTGCCGACGAGAACGGTCACGATCATTCCCTTCCTGTACTTCGGCGACTTGTCGCCGAGGCGGATCGTGGCGGTCTTGCGGCCGGTTCGCAGCTGATCGGCTACGACCGGCGAGTAGAAGTTGAGCGCGAACATCGGCATCTCCGTTGAACTATAGAGATCCGGTGAACAGGGCACCACACCGAGTCTGAACTCTGCTAGGTTGCTGGCGTTGGCACTCTCACCCGATGAGTGCCAGTGCTCGTCCATAAGCAATCGAACAAGCAATCGTAGGGAGGCACGTGCATGAATCTGCAGCCCCTAGGTGATCGCCTGATCGTGGAGGTCCTCGAAGAGGAGTCCACCACGGCAAGTGGCATCGTGCTGCCCGACACCGCCCAGGAGAAGCCGCAGCGCGGCAAAGTCCTGGCCGTCGGCCCCGGCCCTCGTGACGAGGACGGCAAGCGCATCAAGATGGAAGTGGCGAAGGGTGACGAGATCATCTTCTCCAAGTACGGCGGCACCGAGATCAAGGACGGCGCCGACGAGGTCCTGATCCTTCGCGAGTCGGACGTTCTCGCCAAGGTCATCTAAAAAAAGCTCGACGGAAGGATTGAAAAACAGATGGCTCACAAGGAGCTCAAGTTCAACGAGGATGCACGGCGCGCGCTCGAGCGCGGCGTGAACGTCCTTGCCGATGCGGTCAAGGTGACGCTCGGCCCCAAGGGTCGCTATGTCGTGCTGGACAAGAAGTTCGGCGCGCCGACGATCACGAACGACGGTGTCACGATTGCTCGTGAGATCGACGTCGAGGACCCGTTCGAGAACCAGGGTGCTCAGCTCGTCCGCGAGGTCGCAACGGCCACCAACGACGTTGCCGGTGACGGTACGACGACGGCGACCGTCCTCGCACAGGCTATCGTCCGTGAAGGCCTCAAGAACGTTGCGGCCGGTGCGAATCCGATGGGCCTCAAGCGCGGCATCGAGAAGGCCGTCGGCGTCATCGTCGAGGACCTGAAGAAGCAGTCAACGGAGATCTCGGGCAAGGAAGACATCGCCCGGGTCGCCACCATCTCTTCGCGTGAGCGGGAGATCGGTGACGTCATCGCCGACGCGATCGAGAAGGTCGGCAAGGACGGCGTCGTGAACGTCGAGGAGGGCCAGACCTTCGGCCTCGAGCTCGAGTTCACGGAGGGCATGCAGTTCGACAAGGGCTACCTGTCCCCCTACATGATCACGGACGCCGACCGCATGGAGGCCGTGCTCGACGACCCGTACATCCTGATCGCGAACCAGAAGATCAGCTCGGTCAAGGACATGCTGCCGGTGCTCGAGCAGGTCATTCAGGCCGGTAAGCCGCTCGTCATCGTCGCCGAAGACCTCGAGGGAGAGGCACTCGCGACGATCGTCGTCAACAAGCTCCGTGGCGTCTTCACCGCTGTCGCGGTCAAGGCACCGGGCTTCGGCGACCGCCGCAAGCGGATGCTCGAGGACATCGCTGTCCTTACGGGTGGTGAGGTCATCACGGAGGAGCTCGGCCTCAAGCTCGAGAACACGAAGCTGACGCAGCTCGGTCATGCCCGCAAGGTCGTCGTGGACAAGGACTCGACCACGATCATCGACGGTGCCGGTGACGGTGAGGCGATCAAGGGCCGGATCAAGCAGATCAAGGGCGAGATCGAGAACACCGACTCGGACTTCGACCGTGAGAAGCTGCAGGAGCGGCTGGCGAAGCTCGCCGGCGGCGTCGCAGTGGTCAAGGTCGGCGCAGCCACCGAGACGGAGATGAAGGAGAAGAAGCATCGGGTCGAGGATGCGCTGCAGGCAACTCGCGCGGCACTCGAAGAGGGCATCGTCCCGGGTGGTGGCGTTGCGCTGCTGAACGCGGGCGACTCGTCGAAGAAGGCTCTTGCCGAGCTCGAGGGCGACGAGAAGACCGGTGCGAACATCATCATCCGTGCGCTGGAGGAGCCGCTTCGGCAGCTCGCCTACAACGCGGGCCTCGAGGGCTCGGTCGTCGTCAGCCAGGTTCGTGCGGCCAAGAAGGGCCAGGGCCTGAACGTCGATACGGGTGAGATCGAGGATCTCGTCAAGAACGGCATCATCGATCCGACCATGGTGACGCGCTCGGCGCTGCAGAACGCAGCCTCGATCGCGAAGAACATCCTCACGACCGAGGTGATCGTTGTCGATGCTCCCGAGAAGGGCGGCATGGGCGGCGGCGGCATGCCCGACATGGGCGGCATGGGCGGGATGATGTAAACACTCTGCTCTTGCGGAGTTGTGGTTCCGAGGGGCCGGCGTGAGCCGGCCCCTCGGCGTCAGACGTGTCTCGCCGGGCGAAGGTGGACGAGTATCACCTCCGCACCGATCACGGCGAGGACTGCGATCACCGCGGTAGCGCCGAAGTCGCCGCCCATGCCCGCGAGCGTCGGCTCGAATCCGCCCTGCAGGAGGGCGAAGAGCATTGCCGCAGCGATAAGAAGCCAAGGACGGCCTTCCCCGAACGCCGCCGCGGTCATCCCGACGATCGCTCCGCCCAGTGCGACGAGCGAGAGCACGCTGGTCTCGATTCGAGTGTCGAGCCTGACGGCCTCGATGGTAAGAGCACTCAAGAGAGCTACGGCGGAGCACGCAAGGGTGGCGGAGACTCCCCATTGCCGGCGAACCTGGTATGTCAGCATTGCTGCCACGACCGGTACAACGACGAAGATGACCTTGCTGCTCGTGCCGGGGCCAAACGGCGCAGGTCCCGCACCCAGATGTCCCGTTATCTCCGCGATCCTCGAGATGACGAAGACGCCGGCAAACCCGAGAAGGCCGACCTTGCCTCCAACGCCCTCCCAGGTAGAGCGCAGCAGGGAGAAGAAGACCCCCGCCGCCGCCGCCGCCGCGACCACCCACCAGAGGCGCGAGAAGACGAGCGAGGACGTCATTCCGACCATTGCGCCGCACAAAGCGGGTGCCGGAATGCGCGTTGCGCCGTGCACGTGGGAGAGTCCCATGAGCCCTGCCGCGGTTCCGACAAAAGCCACCGCGAGGGCGGGTGTCAGCCCCGGGCCGCGGATGAGCATGGCCACGAGCGTGGCGCCCACCATCGTCGTGAGGACGTCGGCCGCGCGTGGTGTCGCTACCGGATCGAGGCCGTAGGTCGTAGCCAGGAGACCGACGGCTGCGGGGACAGCGATGACGCTGTACAGAAGGAGCTCCGGAACAGTGCTGTCTCGCAGGTACCCGTCGATGTAGAAGCCGGCAAGGAGCGTGATGAGACAGGCGCGCAGGAGCAGCGTTCCGGCAGACCGAGTTGCGCTCCGCGACAGGGCTCGGCGTGCTGCCATGTGCTGCATTGTGTCAGCGCGGGTCGGACACCCGGCAGTAGCGTCGGGCTTCGAACGGCTGACTGCGCAGCACCGGAGGTCTCTCACCGGCTATCAGACACGCAGTCTGCCACGCCGATGCGTGTTTCTAGCGGAGCACGAGCTCCGCGCAGCGTTCGCCGATCATCATGCACGTGAGGTTGGGATTGACGCCGATCATCGAGGGGAAGATCGATGCGTCCGCAATCCGCAGTCGCCCGACACCGCGAACCCGCAGCTGCGGATCACAGACCGCCCGGGTATCGCCCGGCGCGCCCATCCGACAGGTTCCGGCCGGGTGATGCACGGTGGTTGCGTGGCGGCGGAGGTACGCAAGAAGCGCGGCATCGTCGGCGATGTCGGAACCCGGGACGATCTCGTGGGCTATCCAGTGCGAGAGCGGCGGCGTGGCCGCAAGCCTGCGTGCTAGCCGTGCCCCGGCAAGAAACACGCGCTCATCGTGACCCGCGGCATCGGTGAAATATCTGAAGTCGAGGACCGGCTGATCGGTGGGTACCGCCGACCGGAGGGATAGCCGTCCGACGCTTCCCGGACTCGTGATGTTCGGTGTCATCCAGATCGCATGTTCTGCGACCGAGCCAGCCACTCCGTCTATGCCGTCGAACGGCATCGTCCCGAAGTGGATCATCACATCCGGGGTTGCGTATGCTGGATCGCTGCGCGCAAAGCAGGCCACTTCCCAGTCCTGGGCAACGCCGCGTGGGACGGCTCTGGAGGCTGCCCAGACGAGCGTGCACTCAGGGTGATCGAGAAGGTTCTCGCCGACGCCCGGGAGATCATGCCGGACTTGGATGCCGTGTCGGGCGAGCTCCGTTCGCGGCCCGATTCCCGAAAGGAGCAAGAGCTTCGGAGTCTCGAAGGCACCGGCACACAGGATCACTTCCCGGGATGCGAACACTGGCCCGGTAGCTGTTTCGACGCCGATT
>JBAXFL010000025.1:0-36104 GCA_037139935.1 Thermoleophilia bacterium
CATCCGCGAATGATGCAGTCCCCGTAGGCACCCTTCCGCCGGTTGGTGCGATTCCGGCCCGGATGCACGCCCAGGTGGTGCGGCAGGATCGCTTCGGTGAGCCGCGCGACGCATTCCGCGTGGAGGAGGTGGACACACCCACTCCCGCCGCGGGCGAGGTGCTCATCGCCGTGATGGCCTCCGGGATCAACTTCAACAACGTCTGGGCGGCCCGCGGGACTCCGGTGGACGTGATCGCGCAACGACAGCGCGGCGGCGACGCAAACGACTTCCATCTCGGCGGCAGTGACGCCTCGGGCATCGTCTACGCCGTCGGCGAGGGCGTCGAGCGTGTTGCGGTCGGCGACGAGGTGATCGTCCACCCGGGTTGGTGGAGGAACGACGACCCGTGGATCCTGGCCGGCAAGGATCCGATGATCGCCCCGTCCGCCCGCATCTGGGGCTACGACCACGATCGCAACTACGGCTCGTTCGCGCAGTTTGCGATCGCCCAGGAGCATCAGGTTCACCCGAAGGCCGACCATCTGACATGGGAGGCCGCTGCCGCATCCACGCTCGTCGGCACGACCGCCTACCGGATGCTGTTCGGCTGGTCGGAGAACACCGTCCAGAAGAACGACGTCGTCCTCGTCTGGGGCGGCTCGGGCGGCCTCGGCAGTCAGGCGATCCAGCTCGCGAAGCACGCGGGCGGCATCCCTGTCGCCGTCGTCTCGAGCGCGGAGAAGGGTGAATACTGCGTCGGTCTCGGCGCCGCCGGCTACATCGACCGCACCGAGTTCGACCACTGGGGCATTCCGCCGCACTGGACGGACGGGCCCGGCCAGAAGGAGTGGACCGGTGCCGCCCGCGCCTTCGGCGGCAAGCTCTGGGAGATCGTCGGCAAAGGCAGAAACCCTGCGATCGTCTTCGAGCATCCGGGCGAGGACACGATCCCGACCTCGATCTTCGTCTGCGACCCGGGTGGGATGGTCGTCGTCTGCGCCGGCACGACCGGGTACTCCGCGATGGTCGACCTGCGCTACCACTGGACGCGCCAGAAGCGGCTGCAGGGATCGCACGGGACAAACGACGAGCAGGCCGTCGCGTACAACGACCTCGTGCGCGCCGGGGCGATCGACCCCTGTGTCGGCCAGGTGAGCGGCTTCGACGAGACCGGAGAGGTGCACCAGCAGATGGCCGACGGCCGACTCTCCTTCGGAAACGCGGTCATCCTCGTAGGGGCGCCCACCACGGGGCTCGGCGTGAGGGGCTAGCCCTATGATGCATGCCATGTCCAGATCGGCGGCCGAGCGCGCACGCACATTCACACGCGAGATCGTGCAGCCGTCCATCGAAGCGTGGGAGGCGAGCGCGACCTATCCGCGCGATGCCGTCAGGGACTCGGGCCTCACCGGCCTCTTCGTCGCACCGGCGGACGGCGGCCTCGGCCTCTCCTTCCCCCAGGCGATTGACGTCTTCGAGGAGCTCGGCCGCGGCGATGCGGCGCTCGCGTTCTCGATCTCGATGCACAACGCCGTCACCACCGCAATCGCCGGCGTCGGCGGCGACGCGCTGCGCGAGCGCTGGGTGGAGCCACTCGTCTCGGGCAAGGAGCTCGGCGGCTTCTATCTGACGGAGCCGCACGCCGGCTCCGATGCGACCGCGATCACGACAAGAGGGACAAGGAGCGGAGACGCCTGGACTGTCAGCGGCACGAAGGCCTGGGTGACGCTCGGTGGAGTGGCGAGCGCGCTGCTCGTCGTCGCGAAGACCGAGGAGGAGCCCGGCCACCGCGACGTCGCCCTGTTCGTGATCGACGCCGATCAGCCGGGGGTGCACTTCGGCGATCCGTATCGCAAGGCGGCAGCCGATTTCCTCCCCATCACAAACCTCGAGCTCGAGAACGCCACAGCCCACCTGCTCGTGCCGCCGGGCCAGGGCATGGCTGCTGCTCTCGGCGCGATCGACGTGGCCCGCTTCGACATAGCCGCGATCTCGAACGGCCTGCACGCGGAGGCACTCGACGTTGCCGTTCGCTACACGAGCGAACGCACGGTGTTCGGGAAGCCGGTGATCGAACACCAGGGCATCGCCTGGGCACTCGCCGACGTGGCGACCGACCTCGAGGCGGCCCGGGGACTGACGCGGAAGGCGGCAGAGTTGCTCGGCAAGGACGGCGGTTCGGTCGCGGTCGCACATGCGAAACGATTCGGGCCCGACGCCGCCCTGCGCGCTGCAATCCAGTGCAGCGAAACGCTTGGCGCCTACGGCTGGCTCCACGACTACCCGCTTGCGCGGTTCATGGCACTCGCGAAGATGCTCCAGGTCGTGGACGGCTCGGCCGAGATCCAGCGCATCGTGATCGCGCGTGACCTGATGCGCCCTCCATCCGCCTGACGCCCCGCGCGCCCTCGCAGGAGCATCGGTGACTCAGGCACGGAACTACGCCGACTCCCATCGGGTCGTGAAGATCAGCGCGAAGCGGTTTCACGCGTCGCCGTACGTCGGACGCTATGCGACCCCGGAGACCGTCTTCGGTGTCTACTCGGGCCGCCTCTATCCGCTCTCGCTCGGGCAGGATCCGGTCGCGGACTACTGGCATCTACGCCGGCAGGCGGTGCTCTACGACGTGCCCGAGCGCCCGATCCAGATCGAGGGCCCGGACGCGGAGCGGCTCCTCGACCTCGTGCTCACGCGCGACGTGACGAAGCTCGCGCCCGGCAAGGCCCGCTACGCCCTCGCCTGCAACGATCGCGGCGGGATCCTGATGGACGGCGTACTCATTCGCTGGACGCCCGACCGTTTCTGGTTCGTCCTCGCCGACGGCGAGTTCGTCGGCTGGCTCGAGGCGCATGCCCGGGGCCTCGAAGTCGTCATCTCGGATCCGCAGTCCTGGGTGATGCAGGTTCAGGGACCGACGTCGCTCGACGTCCTCGCTGTTGCGTGCGAGGAGCCACCATCGCCGTTCCCGTACTTCGGAGTCGCAGCGGTACGGATGGGCGGGCAGGACGTTCTCGTCTCGCGGACGGGCTGGTCGGGTGAGCTCGGGTTCGAGATCTACACGCTCCCCGGCACGGATGGCGCGGCACTCTGGGATCACGTGCTCGCGGCCGGTGAGACCCACGGCCTGGCCGTCCAGAGCCTCGAGTCGCTCGGGATCCGGAGGATCGAGGCGGGAATCCTCGACAACGGCACGGACATGGACTCGGCGATGACGCCGTTTGCAGCGGGCCTCGGTGCGTTCGTGGATCTCGAGAAAGTCGCCTTCGTGGGTCGGGAGGCGCTCGGTGCAGCGGACAGGAGACCGCTTCTCTTCGGGATCAGCGGCGCCTCGATCCCGTCAACCGGGGCAACGCTGTATTGCGACGGATCCGCCGCGGGACGCGTGACGACGGGCGCGTGGTCGCCTTTCCTCGGGTGCGGGATCGGGTACGTCAGGATGAACGAGCCGGGCGCCCTCGCCGGAACCGAGCTCAGCGCAGCCGACGACACGTCGTTCCAGATCGTCGAGCTTCCGTTTCACGACCGCGAGAAGGCGATTCCACGCGGCCTCACGACCTGAGTGGCCTTCTTCGTCAGGCCTCGTTGCGGGACCGGAGATCCTCGAGTCGAATCAGAGCACCCTGATGCACTATGCTCGGATCGCGCGCAATACACTTGAGGCCCACACTCGTATGAAGGAGACCTGACGGTGGCAACGGTTGAGGAACCGCGGACATTCATCCGCCCGGACGGCAAAGAAAAGGTGACGGGCACCGGTCGCTACACGGCCGACCTCGTGCTCACGGGGGAGCTCGTGGCGAAGTTCCGGTACGCCGACCACACGCACGCCCGCATCACCCGTATCGACGTGACGAAGGCACGGGCCCTGCCGGGCGTGCTGGCCGTCGTGACCCACGAGGACGTGCCGGACGTGCTGTACGGCGGATTGGTGAAGGATCGCCGCCTGTTTGCCAGGGACACCGTACGCTTCGAGGGCGACGTTATCGCAGCCGTCGCGGCGACGACCGCTGCAATCGCCGAGCAGGCGGCAGCCCTCATCGAGGTGGACTACGAACCGCTCCCCGTCGTGACCGACTTCGAGGCAGCGCTCGCCGGCGATGCGACCCTCGTGCATCCCGCGTGGGAGGGATACGACGGCGCCGAGTCGCTCGGCCGCCACCACAACACGCTCGGCTACACGGCGATCGTCAAGGGAGACGCCGACGCCGCCCTCGCGAGC
This sequence comes from Thermoleophilia bacterium, assembly GCA_037139935.1. Taxonomy (GTDB): domain Bacteria; phylum Actinomycetota; class Thermoleophilia; order Gaiellales; family Gaiellaceae; genus Gaiella. Next base: position 4,202 of record JBAXFL010000025.1, read on the forward strand.
GCGGACGTCGTCGTCAAGGGGCGCTACGTCACCGACCCCGTCCAGGGCGTCCCGATCGAGCCCCGTGCGGTGATTGCCCAGTGGCAGGGCGACAAGGTCACGGTGTGGACGTCAACCCAGGTGCCGTACGCAGCCCGCGGTGGTGTTGCCCACGTGCTGCAGATGCCCGAGTCCCATGTCCGCATCATCGTGCCGCTTCTCGGCGGTGGCTTCGGCGCCAAGTGCGACTTCCACTTCGAAGGCCATGTGGCGGCGCTCGCGCGGGCAGCACGCCGACCGGTCAAGCTCGTCTTCTCGCGGCGCGAGGAGTTCTTCGCCGTCGGTCACCGCCGCGAGGGCATGGTGATCGAGTTCGAGAGCGGTGCCCGCTCCGACGGGACGCTCGTCGCCCGCAAGGCGCGACTCGTGCTCGACAAGGGCGCCTACTGTGGCGAGGGCGGCTTCTTCTCGGAGATGGCGGCAATGCATGCTCTCGGGCCCTACGAGCTCGAGAACGTCAACATCCAGTCGTCACTCGTCTACTCGAACAACCAGCCCTCGTCCTCGATCCGCGCCCCGACGGCGCCGCAGGTGTGCTGGGCGCTCGAGCAGCACATGGACGAGCTCGCCTCCGCGCTCGGGATGGATCCGATCGACCTTCGCCGCAAGACGCTGATCGAGACTGGCTCCGTCACCGCGACCGGCCAGGTGCTCGAGCAGATAGCCATGAAGGAGACGCTCGAGAAGGCGGTCGAGCTGATCGGCTACGGGCAGGAGTTGCCCGAGGACGAGGCGATCGGCGTCGCAGTCGGCTGGTGGCCCTGCTTCGCGGCAAACAGCGGTGCATACGTGAAGTTGAACCCCGACGGCACCGGCACCATCATCACGGGCGCACAGGAGAACGGCACCGGCTCGGTGATGGCGATGCCGGCCTACGTGGCGGCGGAGCTCGGCATGCAGCCCGAGGACTTCTCGATGCTCTACCAGGACACCGATGCCGCACCGTACGACATGGGCTCCTGCGGCTCGCAGACCACGTTCAACAGCGGGCGGGCGGTGATCGCCGCTGCTTGCGATCTTCGAGACCAGCTGCTCGACGCGGCGGCCGAGCAACTCGAGGCTTCGCGCGACGATCTCGAGTTCGTGAGCGGATCGATTCTCGTCAAGGGCTCGCCGGACAAGTCCGTGACGATCGCGGAGCTCGCGGGGGACGGGACATTCCACGGCAAGGGCGCCGGCGAGCTGCCGTTTGCGCCCGAGGCTCTCGCCGAGGGATGCGTCGGGCAAAGCGGCCTCGAGGCGTTCCACGCACCGCAGTTGATCGCGCACGCAGTGCGGATCAGGGTCGATCGCGACACCGGTGTCGTACGAGTGCTGCAGGTAGCCGCTGCGCACGACTGCGGCACGATCCTCAACCGGATGGGTGCAGACGGGCAGGTCTACGGCGGTGTCGTAATGGGCATCGGTCAGGCTCTCTCGGAGAGAACCCAGCTCGACGCAGAGGGACGCCACCTGAATGCGCACCTCACCGACTACAAGCTCGTGACCGCATCTGACGCACCACAGATCGACATTGCGTGGATCGAGACGGACACCTTGAATGCAGGCCCGAAGGGCTCCAAGGGTGTGGGCGAGCCGCCGTGCGTGCCGACCGCAGGTGCAGTTGCGAACGCAATCGCCCACGTGATCGGGGCCCGGGTACACCAGTTGCCGATGACCCCCGAGCGGGTCTGGAAGGCGGGACAATGAGCATGCAGGCGTTCACCACTGCCGCCACCATCGAGGACGCCGTCAAGGCCGTCGCTGCGGGTGCACGCCCCGTCGCGGGCGGCACCGACCTCGTCGTCGGGGCGCGTACCGGCAAGTCCACGATGCCGAACAGCGTCGTCGCGATCCACCGCGTTGCGGAGCTTCGCGGCGTCGAGCCCCTCGCCGACGGAGGCCTGCGGCTCGGTTCGCTCGCGAGCCATGCCGAGATCGCGGCGAGCGACGATGTCTGCGCGCGTTTCACGGCGCTCAGCGACGCGTGCGCAATCGTCGGCTCCCACGCGACGCGTGCGCAGGGGACGCTGGGCGGCAACCTGATGAACGCGTCGCCCGCGATGGAGACGGGTGGCCCGCTCGTCTGCCTCGGCGCCTCGGTGACCCTCCGCTCGCCCTCGGGCATCCGGACGGTCGCAGTCGAGGACCTATGGGCGGGCCCTGGCACGACGACCGCTGCGCCTGACGAGCTCCTCGTCGGCGTCGAGGTTCCAGCGCCGGCCGCAGGCATGGGAAGCGCCTACCTCAGGCTCGAGTACCGGCGGCAGATGGAGATCGCAGTCGTCGGCGCGACGGCCGCAGTGACCGTCGTAGACGGTGTCGTCACGGCTGCACGGGTGGCAATGACAGCTCTCTCGGCGACGATCAAGCGTGTGCCCGAAGCGGAGGCCGCTCTCGTTGGCAGCGACGGTGGCAGCGCCGCCGTCGAGACTGCAGGAGCGGCCGTTGCCGCGGCGGCGACCCCGATCTCCGACGTGCGGGGATCGTCCGAATACCGGCGCGCGATGGCGGCAGTGATCGCCCGGCGCGCGATCGAAACGGCGCTGTCACGCGCCCGAGGGGAGGACGCATGAAGGTTGCAGCAACGCTGAGCGTGAACGGCTTCACCTATCCGGTCGAGCTCGACCCTGGCACGAACCTGCTCGCCGCCGTACGCGACGTCATCGGCCTGACCGGATCGAAGGAGGGCTGCGACGACTCCGAGTGCGGAGCCTGCATGATGCTGCTCGACGGCCAGCCCGTGAACGCGTGCTCGTACCTCGCCCTCCAGGCGCAGGGCAGCGAGATCACGACCGTGGAGGGCCTCGCCGACGGCGACACCCTGGCGCCGCTCCAGGTGGCGTTCCTCGAGCTCGGTGGCGTCCAGTGCGGCTTCTGCACGCCGGGGATGCTCATCTCGGCGACGGCGCTCCTCGCCGACAACCCGAGTCCGACCGAGGACGACGTACGGATCGGGCTCTCCGGCAACCTCTGTCGATGCACGGGCTACGACGGCATCGTCAAGGCCGTGCTGAGCGTGGCGGGGAGCGCGTAGGCGCGTCCAGACCGGCCCCGGCTCTTCCGGACGAAAGCCAAAATGAGATGCGGCAGATACCCCCACTTCCCGAAGGCGCAAGCGTCGAGCCCTATTCGTTCGCCACCGACGTTCATGCACTCGTCCCAGGCCTCGAGAGCGTGGCGTTCGGCGAAGCATGGTTCCTGGCGAAGGCGGACAGCGACGATCGGGGCTCTCTCCTTGCCTACGACGGCGGAACCGCGATCGACAGCCCCGATCAGTGGGGAGCAAACGACGCAGTGATCGTCTGGCAGTTCGCAAACGCCAATGACCGAGCCGAGTACTTCGCCGCCCTGCTCAAACAATGGTTTCCACGAGTTGACCCGACCGAGCTGACCCGGGGTGCCGACGTTCAGATCCTGGAGCAAGAGGGATGAGACGAAACATGTACGCCGCATTCGCGGACGAGCTCGACGGCCTCCCGTCCTATCCGCTGAATCATCGAGTGACGAGCAGAGGGTGTGCAAGGACTTCTCGCCGAACGGAGCCGGCACCGCGGATCGACCGCCGTTGACCTGCTCGTCGCGGCGGTCGCTGAAGCCAACGACGTTACCCTGCTCCACGACGATCGGCACTTCGCCGCAACCGCGCGTATCACGGGTCAACCGAACGAGTGGATCGCCCGGCACGGGCCGCTCGTTTGAGGCCACAGGATGTCAGGCTTCGTGGTGCCACGGGGGTCTCTGCGCGCTCGCAAGACCTGACACCCTCGCCCCTAGATGATGGTGTAGACCCAGGCGCGCAGGAGCACCTCGGGTGCGGTCTTCGGCATCGCCGCCACTTCCGCCCCGCGCTCGGCAAGCGTCCAGACGCCCTCCTCGTGAAGGTCGGCCGTCAACCCGGCGAACCCCGGCGGCGTTGCATCGGAGCGAAGCGTGAAGATCACGTGGCCTCCCGCTCGCGTGATCCGCGTCAGCTCGCGCAGGCCCTCGGGCGGGGCATGACCGGTCGTGAAGACCCCTGAAGCGACCACCGCATCGTAGGCGTCGTCCACGTAGTCCAGGGGCCCACCGAGCCTGCCTTCCCTGAGATTGCCGTAGACGCCCTTCTCCCGCGCGACCTCGAGCATCCCCGCCGAAAGGTCCATGGCGTCGATGCGCGTGTAGCCGGCGCCACGAAGCCCGACACCTAGCTGACCCGTGCCTGCCCCCGCGTCGAGGATCACGGAGTCGCGCGCAACCCAGCGACGCGACGCCTCGACGACCATCTCGGGGCCGAGCCAGTCCCAGTCGTCACCGTCGTAGACGGAGGCGACCCGGTCGTACTCCGTTCGGAGCTCGTCGAGATTCCGTGCGCCGTAGACACGCGAGAGATCGAAAGACGGCTCCTCGGTCACGGGACGTGGCGGTAGAAATCGACATCCAGGGCGGGCAGCGGCGTCTTCCCGAGAATCAGGTCGGCGGCCTTCTCCGCGACCATCATCGTGGGAGCGTAGATATTGCCGTTCGTGACGTAGGGGAACACGGAGGCGTCAACGACGCGCAGTCCGTCAACCCCTCGCACCCGCATCGTCTCCGGTTCGACCACCGACATCTCACCCACACCGAGCCGGCACGTGCACGAGGGGTGCAGCGCGGTCTCTGCATCACGAGCGACCCAGTCGATGATCTCGTCGTCGGTCGCGACCGCCGGTCCCGGTGAGATCTCGCCTGCGTTGAACGGCTCGAAGGCCGGCCGGGTGAGAATCGTTCGCGCCGAGCGCACGGCCTCGAGCCATTCGCGCCTGTCCTGCTCGGTCGAGAGGTAGTTGAACCGCAGCGCGGGATGCACGCGCGGATCCTTCGAGGTGATCTTTACCGTGCCCCTCGCGTCCGAGTACATGGGGCCGACGTGTACCTGGTAACCATGATCGGCTGCCGGCGACGAGCCGTCGTAGCGGATCGCGACGGGCAGGAAGTGATACATCAGGTTGGGATAGGCGACCTCCTCGCCTCCCCGGATGAAGCCACCTGCCTCGAAATGGTTCGTCGCGCCGGGGCCCGAGCGGAGAAACAGCCATCTGAGACCGACCCAGGGCCGGTTGCGCCACTTCATCGCAGGGGCCACCGAGACCGGCTGTTTCGAGGCGTACTGGATGTAGACCTCGAGGTGATCCTGGAGGTTCTCGCCGACACCGGGAAGGTCGCAAACGACACCGATGCCGAGCGACTCGAGCTCGCTTGCGTTGCCGATGCCAGAGAGCTGGAGGAGTTGCGGCGAGTTGATCGCGCCACCGCAGAGGATCACCTCGCGCGCCTCGATTCGCTTCGGGCCTCTCCTGCCTGCGACCTCGACTCCGACCGCCCTCGTGCCCTCGAAGAGCACCCGATTCACGAAGGTGCGCGTCCGTACCTCGAGATTCGGGCGATGCATCACCGGATGGAGATACGCCCGCGCTGCGCTGAGCCGACGTCCGCGATGGATGTTGCGATCGAAGGCGGCGAAGCCCTCCTGCCTGTACCCGTTGACATCGTCGGTGAGTGGGTAGCCGGCCTCCTGAACCGCCTCGAAGAACGCCTGGAAGAGCGGGCTCGTCGCAGGGCCACGCTCGAGCACGAGCGGGCCGTCGCCACCGCGGTAGTCGTCTGCGCCCGCGAGGCAGTTCTCCATCCGCTTGAAGTACGGCAGGCAGTGCGCGTAGTCCCAGGTGCCCATTCCCGCATCGGCGCCCCACCGCTCGTAGTCGAGCGGGTTGCCGCGCTGGAAGATCATCCCGTTGATGCTCGAGGAGCCGCCGAGCACCTTGCCGCGAGCGTGATAGACCCTGCGCCCGTTCATGTGCGACTCCGGCTCCGACTCGTACTTCCAGTCGTAGAACCTGTTGCCGATCGGTGTCGCGAGCCCTGCCGGCATGTGGATGAAGATGTCCCACCTCGAGTCAGGGCGCCCTGCCTCGAGCACGAGGACACGGTTCGCAGGGTCGGCGCTGAGCCGGTTTGCGAGCGCACAGCCGGCGGAGCCACCGCCGACGATCACAAAGTCGTAGGGACGCTCGCTCACAGCGGGAGCCTACTCCGACCCGGCATGCGCTCAGCCACCCCCGAGCATCCCCTGACGCCATGCCTCGGTATCGGCGAGGTCGTTGAAGGTGAAGATGTGGAAGCCGGAGATCTTCTGATCGGGGCCCGCGATAGCCGGAGAGAGACCCCGGATCAGCTTGTCCGCGCTGAATCCGCCTGGCCGGAAGAAGCGGGTCACGAAGTCGTGATGCTTGCGCAGATACCGCACCGACTCACCGATCCCGATGCGTGTCGAGACGCGGAGGAGCTTGGCTCGCTCGACGGCGCCGGGAAGGCCCACGTAGACGGGAAGGCGGATGCCTCCCGCCCACACCTCGTCGATCCAGCGCACCGTCACGGCGGGGTCGAAGCAGATCTGCGTCGCGATGTAATGCGCGTAGGGCGCCTTCTCGGCCATCGCGGAACGCACCACCGCATCGTCGATCAGCGGATGGGTCTCGGGATATCCGGTAATCCCGATCCGCTCGAACGGATGGCCGATCTCGTGAAGGTCGCGCAGGAGCGCCGCTGCACCCTCGTACGCTCCGGCCTTGTCGGCGTCGCCTGCGACGACGAAGACGTCCCGTATGCCCATGCCCGAAAAGCGTGCGACGACCTCGGCCAGGTGCGTACGGTCTACGACGAGTCGCGCCGCCAGGTGCGGCACGACGCCGTATCCCTCCTGCGCGAGAGCCTCGGCGAGCAGAAAGGACGGCTCGAGCCCTTTGGCGGGCGAGACGGTCACCGTGAGGGTGACGTCTCGGGGCACGTGCTCGAACACCTGCTCCTCTGCTCCTGCAAGTGGAATCACCTCGTAGCGCGAGCGCCGGATCAGCTCCGGCAGGCTCGGTGTGCCATCAAGTGGGGGCGCTGCCGCAGCCGTCACGCGAACGAGTCCGGGAAGGAGTCCTTCTTGCGCTCGATGAACTCGAGCAGCTCCGCGTCGATCGCGTCGTCGATCGGCGGAGCCTCGTAGTCGGCGAGCATCTTCTTCCAGACCGCGTTCGCCCGCAGGTTCGCGTCCTTCGCACCCTCGAGGTCCCACTGCTCGAAGCTGCCGTTGTCTGCGTTCGACGACCGCCAGAACGCGTCCTCGAAGTTCGCGAGGGTGTGCGGATGGCCGAGGAAGTGGACGCCCGGCTCGTTTGTCAGGAGCGCGTCGATCGCCTGGCCGTTCGGCGTCATGTCAACGCCCTTTGCGAAGGCATGCCACGCCGCAGCCTGGTCAACGTCGAGGATGAACTTCTCGTACCCCATCGAGAGCCCGCCCTCGAGCCAACCGGCCGTGTGGAGGACGAAGTTGACGCCTGCCAGCATCGTTGGCTGCATGGTGTTCGCCGACTCGTAGGCCCCCTGCGCATCCCCAATCTTAGACGCGGTCAGGGCACCGCCGGAGCGGAAGGGAACGCCGAGCCGACGGGCGAGCGCCGCCATCACGTAGAGGATCAGCGCCGGCTCGGGTGTGCCGAACGTCGGTGCGCCCGACTGCATCGACATCGACGAGGCGAACGAGCCGAGGATCACCGGAGCGCCGGGACGGACGAGCTGGCAGAACGCCATCCCCGCGAGCGCCTCGGCGAGCGTCTGGGTCGCGGCACCGGCGACGGTGGCTGGGCTCATTGCACCGGCGAGGATGAACGGGGTGATCAGAACGCCCTGGTTCGCCTCGGCGTACGCCTTCGCGGCACCGAGCATCGTCGAATCCCAGACCATCGGCGAGTTCGCGTTCGCGAGCGAGACGATCGCGGTGTTCTCCTCGAGAAAGTCAGAACCGAAGAGGATCCGCGCCATCGCCACCGTGTCCTCGGCCCGGCTCGGGTGGGTGACCGAACCCATGAACGCCTTGTCCGAATACCGCATGTGGGCGTAGACCATGTCGTAGTGCCGCTTGTTGACGGCTATGTCTACCGGCTCGCAGACGGTACCTCCCGAGTGATGGAGGAACGGCGTCATGTAGGTGAGCTTGACGAAGTTGCGGAAGTCCTCGATCGTCCCGTAGCGACGGCCGTTGTCGAGGTCGCGGACGAACGGCGACCCGTAGGCCGGAGCAAATACGGTGTTCATCCCGCCGATCTCGACGTTGTTCGCAGGGTTCCGCGCCACCTGCGTGAACTGCGCCGGCGCGCTCTCCTGCACGAGGTGGCGGGCCAGGCCACGGGGAAAGCGAACACGCTCACCGTCGATGTCGGCGCCGGCGTCCCGAAACAGGGTGAGCGCCTCGGGCGTGTCGCGAAACTCGATCCCGACCTGCTCGAGCACGGTGTCCGCGTTCTCCTCGATCAGGGACAGGTGCTCCTCCGACAGCACCTCGAAGGGGCTCATCTTCCTGGTGATGTACGGCACGCTGACGGCATTCGAGATGGCGCGTGCGGCCTGTCGTGCTGCACGGCCGCCACTCCGGCGGCCTCCGGCTACCTCGGTCATGCGGGGCTCCTTTTGGTGGAATCGGGTCGAGAGCGACGGCGCGCACGACCCTCGGTCGGATCAGCCATGCGTCGGGGTGGCAGGGTGACGACCGAGCGCAGCCTCTCGTATGGATCGGTGTCGTGGGGTATCGCCATGGCCCCGACGAACAGCTCCTGGAACCGCGGTTCGACGGCGGTCTCGATCTTCTCGACACGCCGGACGACGGCCTCGATCTCGGCACGGGCGGTCGAGTCGAGCAGCGCGATCCGCGCTCCCGTGCCCGCAGCGTTACCGGCAGAGGTGACGCCCGTGGGATCGCAGTCGGGAATGAGGCCGAGCACGAGCGCGTAGACGGGGTCGATATGGCTCCCGAAGGCACCGGCGAGCCGGATGCGATCCACACGCTCGATCCCGTATCGCTCGAGCAGCAGCATGCACCCCGCGTGGAGCGCGGCCTTGGCGAGCTGGATCTGCCGGATGTCCGTCTGGGTAATCGTCAACTCCGGCTCGCCGTCGGAGAGCACATAGGAGAATGTCCGCCCGTCGGCGACGATCCGGGGAGAGCGCGCAGCAAGCGCACCGTCGATCGTGCCGTCCGTGGTCAGGATCCCGGCGAGGTGAAGCTCGGCAACCGCCTCGATGATCCCCGAGCCGCAGACGCCGGTGACACGGGTGCCCGCAAAGGCCGGGTCATCCGACCAGACCTCGCTGCCGATGACGCGGTACCGCGGCTCGAGCGTGACCGGATCGATGCGCACCCGCTCGATGGCACCCGGAGCAGCACGCTGGCCGCAGCTGATCTGCGCCCCCTCGAACGCCGGGCCGGTGGGGCTCGAGGCGGCGAGGAGGCGATCCCGGTTGCCGAGCACGATCTCGGCATTCGTGCCGACGTCCACGATCAGGTTGATCTCCTCCCCGAGATACGGACCCTCGGAGAGAATCACACCGGCCGTGTCGGCGCCCACGTGACCCGCAATGCACGGGAGCACGTAGGCCCTCGCACCCGGGTGCACGGGCAGACCGAGGCCGACAGCGGGGCAGCGCACTGCCTCGTCGATCGCGAGCGCGAACGGCGCTCCGCCGAGCTCTGTCGGGTCGAGCCCGAGCAGCAGGTGATGCATGATCGGGTTGCCGACGAGGGTGATCTCGAGTATGTCGTCGCGCGAGACGCCCGCGTCGTTTGCGAGCTCGGCGGTGAGCTTCGCGAGGCACCCCCGGATGGCGCGCGTCAGCTCCTTCTCCGAGCCGGGGTTCATCATCACGTAGGAGACGCGGCTCATGAGATCCTCGCCGAAGCGAATCTGCGGGTTCATCTCTCCGGCGGACGCGAGTACGTCCCCGCTCGCGAGGTCGCAGAGATGGCCCGCAACCGTCGTCGAGCCGATATCGAAGGCGATCCCGAGCATCGTCTCGTGAAGGCCCGACCAGACACCGGTGATCACGGAGCCGTCGTGCACGGCGACCGTGACACGCCAGTCGCCGCGGCGCAGGGTCTTCTGTAGGACGGGAAGAACGTGTGCGTCGCAGGTCAGCCCCGTCAGGTCCCACTCGCGCGCGAGCGCGCCGCGCAGGCGACCGAGATCGCTCGTCGGCGAGGCGAGATCGGGCTCCTCCACCTCGACGTAGTGCAGACGGACAACGGGGTTCACCTCGATCGGATGAGCGTCGGCCTCCTTGCGCACGACCTGGCGATGCAGCTGGCTCTCCGCTGGGACGTCGATCACGAGTTCCCCGGCGACGCGAGCGGTGCAGCCGAGACGGCGGCCGATGGCAAGCCCTCGATCGGCGGCGTACGCATTCTCGACCTCCCCGACCGGGGTCAGGTGGGAGGCTGCCGAGACGATCGCGTGCTTGGCATGCTCGCCCTCGCTCACCTCGATCTGGCAGCGCCCGCAGATGCCGCGACCGCCACAGACCGAGTCGATGTCCACCCCCAGCCGCCGGGCCGCCTCGAGCACCGTCGTGCCGCTCTCGAAGCGACCACGCCGACCCGAGGGCGTGAAGACGACGAGGTGGTCAGTAATCGACCCTGCCGTCATGCGCTCGCCGTCCTCCGTCTGCCCTCACGGCCGCCGCGGCGGCCGGTCTGCGGCGCCTCTCCGGCATCGGCGTTGTGGGCGATCCACGCGGCACAGTGCTCGTCGTTGCCGTTCATCACATTGGCCGCCCGGATCGCGTGCCGCACCTCGTCGTGCAGCGGGCTCGTGATCGCGGAGGTCAGGCCCGACGCGATCGCCATGGGGAGAAAGGCGGCGTTCAGCACCGGCCTGTTCGGAAGCCCGAAGCTGACGTTCGAGGCGCCGCAGGTCGAGTTGACCCTGAGCTCCTCGTTCAGGCGCCGCACGAGCCGGAACACCTGTCTACCGGCAGTACCGATGGCGCCGATCGGCATCACGAGCGGGTCGACGACGACATCTTCCCTCGGAATTCCGTAGTCCTCCGCGCGCGAGACAATCTTCTGCGCGACGGCGAACCGCACGTCCGGGTCGCCGGAGATGCCTGTCTCGTCGTTCGAGATCGCAACGACCGCGGCCCCGTACTTCGCGACGAGCGGTAACACCCGCTCCATCTGCTCGTCCTCACCCGTGACCGAGTTGACGAGCGCCTTGCCCTGATAGACCGACAGCCCCGCTTCGAGCGCCTCGACGATCGAGGAGTCGATGCACAGTGGCACATCGGTGATCGACTGCACGAGCTCGATCGTCTGGCGCAGGATCGCCGGCTCGTCGGCCAGCGGAATGCCCGCGTTGACGTCGAGCATCTGGGCCCCGGCCTCCACCTGGGCGATCGCGTCGGCGATCACCGTCTCGAAGTTGCCGGCCTTCATCTCCTCGGCGAGCTTCTTGCGACCGGTCGGGTTGATGCGCTCGCCGATGATGACGAAGGGGCGGTCGTACCCGATCACGACCTCTTTCGTGGCCGAGGAGAGAACCGTTTCCGTCATGCGCGCTCCTCCTCTCCACTCGCACGCGCAAGCTGCTCGAGTCGCTCGTCCGAGTAGTCGGACTCGAGGTGAGCGGCGACGGCCGCGACCTCGGCATCGAGGTCGTCTCCGCAGGGTCGCACCTCGCGCCGCCACTCTTCCAGGTAGCCGTCGCTGCCGATCAGACCAGCCCGCATCGCCGCCGCGTCGATCGCCTCCTGGAAGCGCTCCGAGAGCTGAAGGCGCGAGGCGCCGCGTCCCTTGCCGGCCGTCACCTGTGCCGGGATGTCACGCCACGAGATCACGGTCAGCTCAGCCACGCGCGCCCACGTTGACGAACTGGACGAGCGACGGTTGCAGCTCGCCGTACCCTGTCCGGCGCTCCTCGTACTCGAGCCCGAGGAGCTCGGCAGCAGCCATGGCCCGCTCGCGCAGGGCCGCGTTGTCGGTCTGCGCGAGGTAGATCAACCGCTTGTAGTTGCCGAACATCATCTCGATCAGCTCGGGATGCGTGTCAAACCTGTACGGCCGCACGATCAGGGCCTCGAAATGGCGGGCAAGGAAGTCGGTCAGGTAGTAGGTGCCCGGCTCCTCCTCCTGCATCGCGTTCCAGGCGTCGTTGCCGGCGAGAAATCCATAGCAATGGGCGCCCGGCAGCCGCTCCACATCGTGTCGATCCAACACGATGTCGAGCGCACCGGCGGTTCCACAGTCCGCGTAGGCAACGAACACCCGGTCGTAGCGCCCGGCAAGCTCGGTCAGCTTCGCATCGACGGCACCCGCGATCTTCTCGGGCGTCGAATGGAGCTTCGCCGGCAGGCACCTGACGTCCACGTGCGTCCAGCCGTTGAGGGAGATGACGGCGAGTACCTCGCGGGCGATCGCACCGCAGGCGAGGATGAGCACATCGGGCTGCTCGGTCGCGTCGAACGCCACCTCCGCCTGCATGAGGTCCATCTGCTCGAGGCCGGTGTCTCCGGATAGCGCTCCTGCCTTCACTGCGCTCCGGTCACCTTCACAGCGGCGCGACGGGCGAGCACGAGTGCCTGCGCCGTCTCGGCCGCGACCGCGGCATCGCGGCAGTACGCGTCGGCACCGATGGCCAGGCCGAACTCCTCGTTCAGCGGCGCGCCGCCGACGAGCACGATGTGGTCGTCGCGGAGCCCCTTCTCGTTCAGCGTGTCGATCACGACCTTCATGTACGGCATCGTCGTCGTCAGGAGCGCCGAGAGGCCGAGGATCTCGGGCTGATGCTCCTCGAGCGCCTCCAGATACTGCTCCACCGGGGTGTTGATCCCGAGGTCGATCACCTCGAACCCGGCACCTTCGAGCATCATCGCGACGAGGTTCTTGCCGATGTCGTGAATGTCGCCCTTGACCGTGCCGATCACGACCTTGCCGATCCGCTCGACGCCGGTCTCGGCGAGCAGTGGGCGAAGAATGGTCATCCCGGCCTTCATCGAGTTCGCTGCGAGCAGCACCTCGGGGACGAAGAGGATGCCGTCACGGAAGTCGATCCCGACAATCCTCATCCCGCCCACGAGCGCCTCGTTCAGCACCCGGTCGGGCGCCCAGCCACGGCCGAGCAGGATGTTCGTCCCCTCCGTGATCTCGGGTGCAAGGCCGTCGTAGAGGTCGTCGTGCATCTGGGTCACGAGATCGTCGTCGGCAAGCGCGTTCAGGTCGATCTCCTCGTCGCTCATGCGGCACCTCGTTTCGGGTGGTCGTAGCCAATGCGGGTTGACAGGGTGAAAGCCTCGTCCCGGACGAGCCGGCCGAGCTCGTCGAGCAGCCCGTCGTGCAGGCGGACTGTCGGCCCGGAGACGCTCAATGCAGCGATGGCGGTGCCGCCCGCATCGCGGACGGGAGCGGCAACGGCCCAGAGGCCGGGCTCGAGCTCGTCAACGGCGGTCGCGTAGCCACGGACACGCGTTCGTTCGAGGTCGCGGCGCAGCCCGGCCAGATTGGTGATCGTCCGCGGCGCGAGCCGCTCGAGCGGCCCCTCGGGCATCGGCAGAGCACCGTCTGCGAGAAAGACCTTGCCGATCACCGAGCCGTGGTGGGGCACGCGCTGGCCCACCCAGTTGGTGGAGCCGAGGATGTGGCGGCTGTCGCGCTGATCGAGCATCTCGACGGCAGACGGTGTCGCGACGCCGAGGTTCGCCGTCTCGCCGCTGACGTGCGCGAGCCGCTCGAGCGCGCCGCCGGCGAGCTCGACGAGATCCAGCCCGGAGGTCTCCTTGCGGGCGTAGCGCAGCAGCACGGGACCGGGCTTGATCGTGCCACGAGCAGGATCACGCTGGACGAGGCCCTGGCGCTCGAGGGCTCCGACGAGGCGCGATGTCGTGCTCTTCGGCAGGCCAGCGAGCTGCGCGAGCTCACCGACTGTCGGCGCCTCGTCTTCCTCGACGACGTGCACGAGCAACTGTGCGCCACGCTCCATCGACTGGGTTCCGGTCTGCACGGTCACAGGGCCATCCAATGCTCATTATGTGGAACAGGTGTTCCACCCGTTGAGTCTAGCCACGATCGCACTGCGTGACAAGCGCACGCACAGCGCCTGCAGCCGCACTTGCCGTCTGCACCGCGGTCTCCGTGTACCACGTGCCGAGGTAGTCGCCCGCAAGCCAGACCGGTGCGAGCGAGCGCGTCAGTTCCGCTTGCAGCGCGGCACGGCCAACGCGAGGGAACGGCAACCCCTTCTCCCAGCGCCTGACCACGACCTCCTCCACGATGCCACGGGCCTCGGGCAGCACTGCGTACAGGTCGGCGAGAAAGACATCCCTGATCGCGGCGTCGTCGAGATGCGCAAGGCGGCGGGCGAAACCCGCCGCAGCGTAGACCATAAAGCTGCCGCCCGGCGCCCTCGACACCTCGCCCGCACGACGCACATTCGTCGTGTTGAAGAGCATGCTGAAGGAGCGCTTCGGCGTCGCAAGGGCGTAGAGATCGTCCCACGGCATCGACGTGGTTTCACCCGTGAGAAATGCTCCGACGATGTAGGGCCCGTAGGGGATTGCGGCGAGTGCGGCGGCCGTCTGGGCCGGAAGGTCGGTGACGATCTCTCGGGTCGCGTACGCGGGAGTCGCGACGATCGCCGCCTTCGCCTCGATGGGCTCCGCCCCCTCGATCTCCACCCGCACACCGGCAGGCGTGCGCTCCACCGACGTCACGCGCGCGCTACGTCGAACCCTCTCGCCGAGCGTTGCGGTGAGCGCGTCGATCACGACCCCCGAGCCACCGACGACAGTGCGCGACAGCCCGCCCTTCCTGTCCCAGACGAGGTGGAAGTAGCCGATGCCGTAGCCGGCAGCGAGCTCCTCCGGCTCCCCCGAGGAGCGGGTCAGGGTCGAGCGGAAGAGTAGGTCGACATCCTCCGGCAACGTTCCGGCGAACTCCGCGAACGAGCGGTCGTCCATGAACTCGAGCATTCGCTGCTGGCGGGCGGAGCAGTCTTCCCCTTCCTGCGATGCCATGACCTTCGCGTACGCACGCACGGCGAGCCGAAGGCGGAAGCCCGCCCGCACGAGCGCGAGCCGCGAGCCCAACGGCAGCGGGAGCCGGAACGGGAAGCTCTCGACCGGCCCGCGTGCAACGAGCTTGCCGTTGAGCGACACGGCGGCCAGCCTGCCGGGGACAGCTTCCGCGCGGACGCTGAGAGCCCGGAGTAGCTGCCCGGAGCTCGAGCTCTCGCCGCCGAAGACGTGCGCCCCGAAGTTGAGCCAGTTCTCGCCCCGCGGCTCGGACTGGATTCTGCCGCCCGCCCGGCCGTCTGCCTCGAGCACCACCACATCTCGGTCGCGCAGGGCGTAGGCGGCCGTGAGCCCGGCGATACCACCGCCGACGACGACGATCTCTCGCCGCTCGACAGTCATCGCGCGACGATCAACGCTGGACGCGAGCGGAGCCGCCGGCCACGAGACGCTCGACCTCTGCCAGCGTCGCCATCGACGTGTCGCCCGGCGTCGTCATCGCAAGCGCCCCGTGGGCAATGCCGTACGCGAGCGACCTCTCCGTGTCCCAGCCGTTCAGCAGCCCGTAGAAGAGCCCGGACGCGAACGAGTCGCCGCCGCCGACCCGGTCGAGGATCTCGAGCCCGTCGTAGGACGGGCCGACGTGGAAGCCGGCGCGCGTGCGGCACACCGCCGACCAGTCGTTCACGGTCGCGCTCCGCACCTCGCGAAGCGTCGTCGCGACCATCACGAGCCCGGGATACGCCGCCAGCACCCGGTCGAGCAGCCGCGCGTAGGCCTCCACGTCGAGGTGCAGCATGTTCTCGTCGGCCCCCTCTCCCTCGAACCCGAGCGCCGCCGAGAAGTCCTCCTCGTTCCCGAGCAGCACATCAACGTGCTCCACGAGCCGCCGGTTCACCTCGGCGGCTCGTGCGGGGCCGCCGATCGACTTCCAGAGCGACGGGCGGTAGTTCAGGTCGTAGGAGACGACGGTGCCGTGCCGCCGGGCTGCCTCGAACGCCTCGAGCGCCACGTCCGCCGTCGTCTCCGAGAGCGCCGCGAAGATGCCGCCGCAGTGAAGCCACCGGGCACCGTCTACACCGAAGATCTGCTCCCAGTCCACGTCACCGGGACGGAGCTGCGAGGCCGCCGTGTGACCACGGTCGGAGACGCCGACCGCTCCGCGCACGCCGAAGCCGCGCTCCGTGAAGTTGAGGCCGTTACGGACTTCCCGCCCCACGCCGTCGAAGGGAATCCAGCCGAGATGGGCCCGCTCGACGCCGCCCTGGTAGATGAGGTCATCGATCAGCCGGCCGACGGGATTGTCGGCAAGCGCCGTCACAAGTGCCGTGCGGAGACCGAAGCAGCGCTTGAGGCCACGCGCGACGTTGTACTCGCCGCCTCCCTCCCACACGCGGAACGAGCGCGTCGTCTCGATCCGCTCCTCGCCCGGATCGAGCCGCAGCATCACCTCGCCGAGCGAGACGAGGTCGAAGCGGCACTCGTCTGCCGGGCGCAGGTTCAGCAGTGTGCTCACAGGCCGCTCACCTCACGCGCGAGCCGCTCGATCTCGTCGAAGCGGCCCTCACGCACGAGCTCCGGCCGCACGAGCCAGCTTCCGCCACACGCGACGACGGAGGGGACGGCGAGGTACTCCGCGACATTCGATGCGTCAACGCCTCCGGTGGGAATGAAGCCGACATCCGGATAGGTCGCCGAGACGGCCCGGAGGAATGACGGCCCTCCGACCTGTGCCGCCGGGAACACCTTCACCACCTGCCGGCCGAGGATGCGTGCACGCTCGATCTCCGAGGCGGTCGCAACTCCAGGAAAGAACGGCAGTCCCAGCTCCTCGCACAGCCGAACGACCTCCTCGTTCGTGCCAGGAGCGACCGCGAACGACGCGCCCGCGTCGTGGGCAGCACGGGCCTGCTCGGTCGAGAGCACCGTCCCCGCGCCCACGACCAACCCGTCTGTCTCGCGGGCGAGCCGGATCGCCTCCGCGGCTCCGGCGTGGCGAAAGGTGATCTCGATGCAGCCGATCCCTCCGGCAAGCAGCGCCGCACCGACTTCCGGCGCACGCGCAGGATCCTCGATCGTGGCGACCGGCACGACGCGACACGCCCGGAGACGATCGACCACTACGGCATCGGACAGGGAGAGCTCCATTCGATCGAGACCCTATCGTGGGAGCAAGGCAGCCGGGTGGAGTCGCGTCAGTCGCTGCGCGTGCCCGTCGCCCACTCGACGATCTGCTCGGCCGAGATCGGAAGCGACGTGACGGTAACACCATAGGGCGAAAGGGCGTCCTCTATGGCAGCGCTCATGATCGCGGGAGCAAGCATCCGGCCACCTTCGCCGGCACCCTTGATCCCGTAGGCGGTGTACGGGGACGGCGTCTCCTGGTGGCCAACCGTGATCGATGGCGCATCCATCGACGAGGGGAGGTGGTAGTGCTCGAAGCTCTCGTTCCGGACGCGCCCGAGATCGTCGTAGAGGATCTCCTCGTAGAGCGCGGTACCGAGACCCTGCACCGTCCCGCCGATGACCTGGCCGTCGAGCGTCCTCGGGTTGACGATCGTTCCCGCATCGTGGACGGCGGCGTAGCGGAGGAACTCGAGCTTGCCGGTCTCGATGTCTACCTCGATCACCGCGATGTGCCAGGCATGCCCGACGAACGGATAGAAGATGCCGAGGTCTGAACGGTCGGCGTTGGGAAGCGTCGTCAGCGGGTGGTCGTAGGTGCAGTGCGCCGCAAGCCCACTCGGCATGTCAGGCGGGAGGTCGAGCCTGAACATGTATGCGGTCATCGCGATGTCGGCGAGCATGAGGTGGCGGTCGGGAACCCCGACGACGCCGACACCGCCGTCGCGGAACTCGAGGTCTGCCTCGGCGACCTCCAGCTTGTCGCTCGCGATCCGCCTGATCTTGTCCTTGAGCTCGGAGGAGGCACCGGCCACCGCACCGGCCACCATCACCGTGTACCGCGAGCCGCCGGGGCCCGTACCGGGGAGCGCGTTCTGCGAGTCGGCGTAGTTGACAACGACCGAGGCCGGATCGACATCGAACTCCTCGGCCAACACCTGCGAGACGACGGTCTCCGGGCTGTTGCCCCACATCGACTGCGAGTGCAGCGTGACGACGATCTCACCCGTCGGGCCGATGCGGACGCTCGCACTCTCGGGGCTCGAGGTCGGCGTAAACTGCGGGTCGTCGAACCAGAACCAGAACTCGGTCGAGCTGAAGACGCTGCGCTCCTGCGACGCGACGACGCCGATCCCGACATGGCGGCCCTCGGCGCGCGCCTTGGCGCGGTATTCGACCCAGTGGTCGTAGTCCACGTCCTCGAGCACCTTCGCGAGCACGCCCTGGTAGTTGCCGCTGTCGTAGATGTTTCCGGTCGGTGTCCGGTAGGGAAAGGAGCCTGCGGGAATCAGGTTGCGGCGACGGATCTCGACGCGGTCGAGGTCGAGGTCGCGCGCAGCGAGATCTACCAGCCGCTCGAGAATCCAGTTCGAGACCTCGGCCCCGAAGCCGCGATAGGCGCCCTGCTGGTTCTTGTTGGTCAGCACGGCCGCGAGCGAGTACTCGACGTGTTGAATCCGGTACGGCCCGACGATCTGGGAGAGGGCATTGCCGTGCGTCCCCGTCCCGAACTGGAGATAGGCGCCGTAGTCGTCGATGCACGAAATCCGCAATGCCTTGAACTCGCCGTCGTCGTCGAAGGCGAGCGACGCCTCGTAGCGGCGGTCGGAGCCACAGTGATCGTTGTTCGTGATGTGCGTCCGGCGGTCCTCGACGTACTTCACCGGCTTGCCGACGAGCATCGAGAGGAAGCCGGCAAACGTCGGCACCTTGTGCATGAAGAACTTCGATCCGAAGCTGCCACCGGCGACGACCGGTACGAGACGGAGCTTGCCCGCCGGAATCTTCAGCGAGCCTGCGATCAGCCAAAGGAAATACGTGAAGTTCATCGAGTTGGCATGAATCGTGACGACACCCGTGCCAGGGTCGTAGTCGCCGATGGCACCGTTCGTGTCCATCGGCATGCCCGTCGAACGCGGCCAGTAGAGGTTGGCGGTGACCGAGCGGTCTGCGTCCTCGAATGCTCTGTCCACCTCGCCGAAGGAGAACGTACGCTCGTAGGCCGTGTTGGTCTCGAGTGCCTCGTGGACGAGAGCGGAGCCCTCCTCGCGCGCGGCGACCGGGTCGAGGACAACGGGAAGTTGCTCGTAGACGACCTCGATCAGGTCGCAGGCATCCTCGGCGATGTAGCGGTTCTCGGCGATCACCGCGGCGACGGTCTCACCGTAATGACGCACCTTCTCGATCGCAATCATGTCCTGCACGATCGGGCCGGCGCCAAACGAGGGGAGCGGCGCAGCATGCTCCGCGACGTCCTTGCCCGTGACGACCCGCACGACGCCGGGGAGCGCCTCGGCCTTCGACGTGTCGATCGAGATGATCTTCGCGTGGGCGTGCGGACTGCCGAGCACCGCAGCGTGCAGCATCCCGGGCAGCTTGATGTCGTCCAGATAGCGCCCCTGGCCCCGGAGGAAGCGGGGATCCTCGACGCGGTTCAGGCTCTTGCCGAGCCAGCGGCGCGGCGTCTCCGTTCCGGCCGTCTCGCGGGCGACCTTCGCTGCGTTCGGATCCTGCTCTGCGATGCTCATGCTCCTCCTCCGGCCGCTGCGCGGATGGACTCGACGATGTGCTGATAGCCGGTGCAGCGGCAGATGACACCGCTGATCGCTTCACGGATCTGCTCGTCGGTGCCCCCGTCGGGATACGCCTCGAGGTACTCGTGCGCCGTCAGGAGCATCGCCGGTGTGCAGAAGCCGCACTGCAGGCCATGGTTGTCGTGGAATGCCTGCTGGAGTCGGCCGAGCGTCCCGTCAGGCTCTGCGAGCCCTTCCACCGTGGTGAGAGAGCGGCCGTCGGCCTGCACCGCGAACATCAGGCACGATCGCACCGTCTCGCCGTCGAGCAGCACGTTGCAGTTGCCGCAGAAGCCGTTCTCACAGGCGACGTGGGTGCCGGTGAGATCGAGATCCTCACGGAGGAAGTCCGAGAGCGTGCGTCGCGGCTCGACGAGGCCGTCGTACCACGCACCGTTGACCTCGACCCGCACCACGCGCTTGTCGCTCATGCGGCCCCTCTCGCATGCTCGAAGGCATCGACCAGGGCACGCTTTGCCAGGGTCACAGCGACGCGGGAGCGGTAGGTACCGCTGACCTCGATGTCGTCGAGTGGCTCGAGGCCGCCGAGAAGGCCCGCGACGGCATCGAGTGAGGCGGCGTCGCCGGTCGTGCCGACGAGATGCGCGACGTCTACACGATGCGGGACGGGTGCGACACACAGCAGCACGAGCTCGGCGGCGGTGCACACGCCTGCGTCGTCAACGGTCACGGTCGCGGCCGCAGCCACCTGGGCAAAGTCGCGATACCGTGCGCTGACCTCGTGGAAGCCTGCGCCTGTCCGGGGTGCGGCTGCCGGCACGTGAACGGACATGAGCAGCTCGTCGGGCTCCAGCACCGTTTCGTTCGGCCCCGTGAAGAACGAACGCGCCGGCACCGTCCGCTCGCCACGCGCCGAGCGAACCTCCAGCTGTGCGTCGAGGGCAACCACGGCCGCGGCGAGCTCGGCCCACGGTGCCGCGAAGGCGAGCGACCCGCCGACCGTGCCACGATGGCGTGTCGCGAGATACCCGGCAAACCGTCCTGCGGCGTGGAGCAGCGGCTGCGCTCGCCCGGCAACGTCACTGTCGAGGAGCGCCTGCTGCCGGGTGAGGGCGCCGATACGGAGTGCTCCACCCTCCTCCTCGACGAAGGCAAGACCGGGAACACGGTTCACGTCGATCACCACCGTCGGCCTCAGCGCACGGGCCTTCATCATCGGCACGAGGCTCTGGCCGCCGGCAAGCACGCGGACGCCGTCACCCGGCGCGAGCAGCTCGAGCACCTCGTCGAGGGTGTCCGGAGCGTGATAGGCGAAGGGAGCAGGCTTCATGCCGCGTAGGTAGCCGCGCCGACGGGCAGAGGGGCATTCGCGCTGTCGAGGTACTCGATCGTCGTGAAGAGCAGATCGGCCTCGCCCACGTTCGCGAGGTCGTGCGTCATCGATGCGCCTTCGTCGAACGAGAGCCGGCGCGTCTCGCCGACACCGTAGGTCACATTGAGGCTCGCGCCGTCGGCCGTATGGCTCAGGGCGAGACCACCACTCACGCAGGTCCAGACGTAGTCGAGAACGTGACGGTGAAACCCGATCCGCTCTCCGGGTGCAAGCCGTATCTCCCAGTGCCGGGCGCGCTCGTCCTCCAGGAGAAGCCTCGTCCCCACCGCCCCGTTCGCGGCGCTCGCCCCGAGTTCCTCACGGAGAGCGGGCGGCCAGTCGGCGAACGGCGCTGAATCGATCATGGAGATAACACTACGCGACGAGAGCGTTCGAGGCACTACCACGTTTTTCCCTGATCCGGATGGAGGGGCAGCGGTCTGTAGCCCGCCCGGTACCGTCTAGCACGTGCACGATGCGGTCGTCGTCGGTTCAGGGCCCAATGGCCTCTCTGCGGCGATCGTTCTCGCGCGGGCGGGCCGATCGGTGCTCGTGCTCGAGGGGCGCGACACGATCGGCGGCGGGCTGCGCACCGAGGAGTTGACGCTCCCCGGGTTCCGGCACGACACGTGCTCGGCGATCCATCCGCTCGGAATCGCATCGCCGTTCATGCGCTCGGTGCCGCTCGCCGGCCACGGCGTGGAATGGATCCAGCCACCCTCCCCCCTTGCGCATCCCCTCGGCGACGGCACTGCGGTGCTGCTGGAGCGCTCGCTCGCGGAAACCGCGGCGGCCCTCGGTGAGGACGGGCGCGCCTGGCGTCGGCTCTTCGAGCCGCTCGCCGAGGCATCCAACGAGCTCGTGGCAGGAATACTCGCCGGGCCGCGGCCGCCGCGGCACCCGATTCACATGGCGCGCTTCGGCCTGAACGCGCTCCGCTCCGCTTCCAGCCTCGCCCGCTCCCGCTTCGACGGCGAACGCGCCCGTGCGCTCTTTGCCGGCAACGCGGCGCACGCGATGCTCCCCCTCGAGGCGACGGCCACGGCCTCGTTCGGCCTGCTCCTCGCGATGCTCGGGCACTCGGTCGGCTGGCCGCTGCCGAAGGGCGGCTCGCAGACGATCGCCGACGCGCTCGCGTCGTACCTCTGCTCGCTCGGAGGTGTGATCGAGACAGGACGGCAGGTCACGTCGCTTGCAGAGGTACGCGCGGCGGGGAGGCTCGCGCTCCTCGATGTCACGCCGCGGCAGTTCCTCTCGCTCGCGGGAGACGACGACGTCCCGGCCCGCTACCGGCGGGCACTCGAGAAGTACCGCTACGGGCCCGGCATCGTGAAGGTGGACTACGCGCTCTCCGGGCCGGTTCCGTGGGCAGCACCCGAGTGTGCACGTGCAGCGACCGTCCACCTCGGCGGCACGCTCGACGAGATCGCAGCCGCCGAGGCCGCGGTCGCGAAGGGCAATCATCCCGTGCTGCCCTACGTCCTCGTGGCGCAGCAGAGCCTCTTCGACCCCACCCGGGCTCCCCAGGGAAAGCACACCCTCTGGGCCTATACGCATGTCCCGAACGGGTCAACGCTGACAGAAGGAACGGTGGCAGCGATCGAGGGCCAACTCGAGCGGTTCGCGCCCGGGTTCTGTGACCTCGTGCTCGCGAGGAGCGTCCTCGACCCGGCTGCGATGGAGGCTCGTAACCCGAACTACGTCGGCGGGGACATCAACGGTGGCAGTGCCGATCTGCGGCAACTCTTCGCCCGTCCGGTCGCCCGTCCGAACCCGTACAGGACACCGATCGACGGCGTCTACCTCTGCTCTTCGTCAACTCCGCCGGGTGGCGGCGTCCACGGCATGTGCGGCTACCACGCTGCGCGGGCAGCGCTCCGCCGCTCGTAGGGTGACGCTCCTCGGCGCCGGTCAGAGACCCTGGAACGGGTTCTCGACGCGAACGCCCGCATAGTCCCGCCCGTCGTTCAGATCCTCCGAGAGAACAACCTCACACTCGAGAGCGCGTGCGGCCTCGATGATTGCTGCATCCCAGTACGAGATCCCGAACCGGTTCCGCGTCTCGAACGCCGCCCGCATGATCGGAGGCGTCAGATCGGCGGTCGGGAAACGGAGGAACGACTCGACGAGCAGCACGGCCTGCTCGTGCGCCAACGGATCGACCCGGCCGGATCGGGTCGCCTGGACATAGAACTCCTGCAGGACCTGAACCGAGAGTCCGAGGTCGCCCCCGTCGAGGATGTCATTCGCCCGCTGTGCCTTGTCGCGTTCTCCCTCATCACGCGAGATCGCGTAGAGGAGGACGTTCGTGTCAGCGAACCGCACGGTCGTGTATCTCCTCGCGCCCCAGCCGGTCGCCGGCGCGGAAGTGCGTGATCTCGCGCTGGAGGCGGCGCTGTTGCTCCTCGAGTCGCATCTTCTCGGCGTCGAGGCTGGCAAGCGAGGCAAGGTACCGCGCGACGAGCGCGCTGACCGAGGTGCCGTCCCCCGCCGCCCGGATGCGCGCAGCGCGATAGACGTCATCCGCGACCGAGACCGTTATATTCTTCACTGCGCCAGTCTATCACATTTTCACAGTTTCACATTTTCACAGTACAATGACCACACTCCCGGGTTCGAGGCGTCGGTCGCGCACGGGCCATCACGACCGCGGGTCGTACGGGAGCACGAGGTTGCCTCAGCTCAGTGCGGCACACACAGCGAACGCAGCCGCATCACCGAGACGTGAGGCGTCGTCGTCCCAGGGATGCGGCCAGCTCGACACCCGTGCGACCACACAGCCCGAGGGGTGATGCACGAGAATCTGCTGCCCATGGATGCCGATCCCGGAGTAGACCCCGGCTGCCGCGTCGTAGATCCACCACTGATCGTGATAGAACGACGTCGGTGGCATCTCGAGCGCATCGGGCGAAGATGCGAAGGTCTCGATCAGGTCGGCATCGGGGGTACGCAGGCGTTGCACCCACTCCTCCGGCACGACCTGACGACCATCGATCTTGCCGTCCTGGGAGAACATGAGACCGAACCGCGCAAGATCCTGCAGGGTGACACAGAAGCCGCCGTCGACCAGGGAGAACCCACCGAGGCCGAGTACGAGGTCGGCATCGTAGGCCGCACCCAGCGGCTGCCAGATGCGCGATGCGAAAAGCGAAGCGAGCCGTTCGCCGGTAGCGCGCTCGAGACACCAGCCGAGAACGTCGGTGAGGATCGACCGGTACTCGTACCTTTCACCATGCTCCGCCTGCGGGGACAGGGTGGCGATGTAGACGTGAGGCGACGGGTCGGTCGCCAGAGGTGGCGTCCAGCCGAGAGCGCGAAACCCCCTGTAGGACTCGGATTCCGCGTCCTCGTAGTCGGTCTCGTCGAATGCGACGCCGGCACGCATGTCGAGGAGGTGCTGGACGGTGCACCCGTCCCAGCACGTGCCCGCGAGCTCGGAGAGGTGGTCGGTCACATCGTCCGCCGGGTCGAGCGCACCCTCGCTCACGACGACGCCGGTCAGGGCGGCGGTCAGCGACTTGGACACTGACTGCAGCATGTGTGGGGTGTCCGGCTGCAGCGTCAGGTACCGCTCGTACACGACGACTCCCCGCTGCACCACCATGAACCCATCGACGTGGGAGCGCTCGAGGGCCTCCACGAGCGAGAGCGTCGTATCTCCGTCGTGAATCGGAAGGTCGTCCAGCTTCTCGGGGCCCCGGGGCAAAGGGCTGACGTGGTCGCCTCGACGAACGACGGCACTCGGCATCACCTCGCGGCTGTGAGCGAGCGTCCAGCGCACATTCTCGGGCTCCCACATGTTCTGCGGCGTGATGGCCACAAGGACACTTTACCCGGCGGATGCCGCGACCCTCGCTGTGGCTTGAACGTGACGCTCCTCGCCGCCCGAGGCACCGTTTCGCACCCCCCCTACGTGCTCTCGAGCGCCTCGGCAAGCAGTGTCGCCACGTCCGCTACCCGCATCTCCGAGCCGTTCTGCTTGACACCGTCGTCGAGCATGATCGTGCAGAACGGGCAAGCCACAGCGAGGGTCGAGGCACCCGTCGCCGCCGCCTCTCGGGCGCGCTCCTCGTTTATCTGGTTGCCACGCTCCTCCATCCACATGTGCCCGCCACCCGCACCGCAGCAGAATGTGCGCTTGCCGCTGCGCGCCATCTCCAGGGGCCTGCCCACACGCGCCACGATCTCGCGTGGGGAGGCGATCACGTCGTTGTGGCGCGCCAGGTAACAGGAGTCGTGGTAGGTGATCTCCTCGGTACCCGCAACGGGGTCGAGCCGGCCTTCCTGCAGGAGCTCGGCGAGCAGCTCGGTGTGGTGGACGACCTCGTAGTTGCCGCCGAAGTCGGGATACTCGTTGGCAAGGGTGTTGAAGCAGTGCGGGCAACTCGCGACGATCTTCTTCACCCCGGCGCCGTTCATGGTCGTCACGTTCTGCTCGGCGAAGGACTGGAACGTGTACTCGTTGCCCATTCTCCGTGCGGGGTCTCCCGTGCAGGATTCACGCGGCCCGAGGATTGCAAAGTCAACGCCCGCAGCCTGCAACAGCTTCGCCGTGGACTGTGCGGTCGTCCGCGCGCGCTCGTCGAAGGAGGCGGCGCAGCCGACCCAGTAGAGCACCTCGGGCGCCGGCTCTCCCGGCTGCAGCACCCGCACGTCGAGGCCCTCCGCCCAGTCGGCACGCTCCGCCTGCGGCTTGCCCCAGGGGTTCTGCGAGCGCTCGACGTCGCGCAACATCGTCTCGCCGTCGGACGGGAAGCGTCCCTCGACCATGACGAGGTGGCGACGGAGGTCAACGATGTGGTCAACGTGCTCGATCGCCACGGGGCACTCCTGCACGCACGCGCCGCAGGTGACACAGTCCCAGACGACGTCGTCCGAGACCGCGTTGGGTACGAGTGCGGTCGGCTCGAACGCCTCTCCTCCCTTTGCGGCGGCGAGCAGGTTCGGCCCCTCGGCGAACAACTGGTCGCGCAGCCCCATGATCAACAGCTTCGGCGAGAGCTCCTTCCCGGTGACGTACGCCGGGCACACGTCCTGGCAGCGGCCGCACTCGGTACACGACATCGTGTCCACCATCTGCTTCCAGGTCATGTCGGCGACGGTGGCGGAGCCGAAGCGCATCTCGCTCTCGTCCTCGACGGTGAAGTCGAGGGGCTCGAGGCGGCCCCGCGCGCGCGTGCGCCCGAACCAGACGTTGATCGCTGCCGTTGCGATGTGCAGGTGTTTTGAATGCGGCAGATACGCGAGAAAGCCGGCAACGAGCAGAACATGGGCCCAGACGAAGATCCGTTCGCACACCTCGGCCCAGGTGCCCTGGCCGAACACCTGCGCGATCGCGTTCGAGAGGGGTGACCAGGAGGCCGGCCACTCGTTCAGCCCGGTCGCGATCAACGCGGCGTGCCAGAGGAGGAGCGTGAGGACGATCAGCGCGATCAGGCCGAGGATCAGGTCGGCCTCGCCGAGATGGCTGCCCCTGAACCGCTCGGGTCGTTGCACCTTGCGGATCCAGAGCGCCGAGACGACACCGACGAGGACGAGCACGACGAAGAGGTCTACGAGAAATGCGAACCAGCCCTGCGAACCGAGCCACGGGATCGTCTCACCCTTTGCCACCGCCCCGATGAGCGCCATCACGATCGTCGGGAACAGCATGAGGAAGCCCCAGAAGATGAGTGCGTGGATCAGCCCGGGGCCGAGCCGCTGGAACAGCTTCTTCTGTCCGAGCACGACGACCGTCTCGTTGCGCAAGCGTTGCGGCACGTCGTCGAAGCGGGCGACGGGCTTTCCCATCCGGACGAGCTGGGTCAGCATCAGCGCCCGACGGCCGAAGAGCATCCCGGCAACGCCGAGCACGACGAGAAGCGCGAGCCCGGAGGCGTACGTCACAGGTCGACACCCCGGAACCCGGCGAAAGCCAGGCACCATCCCGTCGGCCAGTGTCCGGCTTGTGCTGGTCTCCCGGATGTCACCCGCGTCGCCTCCGCAGCTCTGCCGAGATCGCGGGCAGGACCTCGTGCAGGTCTCCGACGACGGCGTAGTCGGCGACGGACATGATCGGCGCCTCGGGGTCGGTGTTGACCGCGAGGATCCGCTTTGCACCTTTCGCACCCGCGATGTGCTGCGTCGCACCGGAGACGCCGCACGCGATGTAGATCTCTGGCGCAATCTTGTTCCCGGTCTGCCCCACCTGGTCGGTGTGCGGACGCCAGCCGGACATCGTCACGGCCCGCGAGCAGCCAACCGCGCCACCGAGGAGTCCCGCAAGCTCCTCGACGACCGCGAAGCCCTCGGCCGAGCCAACACCCCGGCCACCGGTGACGACGACCTTCGCATCGGTGAGCGAGACGCCACCGGCAGGAGGCGCAACCCGTTCGCGTACGCGAACGACGAGATCGGCATCCGCAAGCTCGGGCGTAAACGGCTCGACCGCGCCCGGACTGCCGGGTGCCATGGCAGGAACGGCATGAGGCACGACGGTCAGGAGCGCGCAGCCCGTGTGCAGCTGCGCCTCCTCGAGCAGGCTGCCACCCCAGCGGATACGGGTGAGGAGAAACGGGTCTCCGGGGGTCGCCGAGATGCAGTTCGCGGCGAGAGGTTCGCCGAGACGCACGGCGGCACGCGCCATCGCGTCGGTCGCACGCGCGGAGCCGGGTGCGACGATCGCCGTCGCACCGACCCGGCCCGCCGTGGCACAGAGGATCGCAGCCCACGCATCCGGAGCGAATGCGTCAAGTGCATCGTGCTCGGCGACATGGACGACCGCAGCCGGGATTGTCGTGGCAGCTTCGGCGCCGCCCGGCCCGATCACAAGCGCATGCGTCTCTCCACCGAGGCCGGCGGCGAGCGTGAGTGCCTGCAGCGAGGCATCGGTCGCAGCACCGTCAACGTGCTCGACGAGACAGAGGTTCACGACGCAACCCCGATCTGCTCCAGGAGATCGACGACGTCGGAGGCTGCATCGGTGCCATGGCCGAGAATCTCCGCCTGCTTCGACTCGCCGCCTGGAACCACGAGCCGTGACCGTTCGAGACGTGAGGCGGGCCGCTCGGGCGTCGATGCCTCGAGCGGTTTGCGCCCGGCGCGCATCCGCCCTGGCACGGACGGGTAGCGGGGCAGGTTGAGCCCCTCGAGTACGGTGACGACGGCGGGCAACGGCAACTCGTAGACGTCGCGCCCACCCCCTTCCTCCTGCTCGCAGTGGACGGAGCCGCCGCCGACGGCAACGGCCTTGAGTCCGGTCGCACACGGCCGGCCAAGTGCGTATGCCACGCGCAGTCCGGTCTGGAAGCCGCCGGAGTCTGCCGACTCGTTCCCGAAGAGGATCAGGTCGAAGGATCCCGAGGCCGTCTCGTCGGCTACCACGGCCGCCACGATCGCGCTCGCTGTCGCCTCGGGATCCCACTCCTCACCGTCGGTGACCAGATGGATCCCGCGATCTGCGCCAATCGCCATCGCGTCACGCAACTGCTCCTCTGCATCGGGCGGGCCGAGCGTGAGAACGACGGATTCGCCTCCGTGCGCCTCGACGAGCCGCACTGCCTCCTCGACCCCGCACTCCTCGTGAGGGCTGATCGCGAAGCCGAGATGCTTCGTCTCGATCGCCTGCTCATCGTCGGTCAGCACGATACGGCCGCCCGTCATCGGCACGCGCTTCACGCAGACCAGGGCCTTCACGAGCGGATCCTCTCGTTCTCCGGATCGAACGGCGCGGTCGCTCCCGCGACGGCGACGGTCACCGGGTACCGCTCGTTCATGTACTCGACGGCGAGGACGCCGGATCCCTCGACAGCGTGCTCGGGCGGGAGGTACGCCATGAGGATGTACTTGCCGAGCGAAGGCCCGGCGCCGGCGCTCGTCACGTACGAGCGGCGGCCCTTCGTATCGGTCAGAGGCGTTCCGTCGAGCAACGTGATCGGCTCGCGACCGAGCGGATACCGCTTGACGCCCGCCGAGGAGGTGTGGTCGTCCACGGTCAGGGTGCAGAGAATGGCCGCAGGATCCTCGTCGCGGTGGCGCAGGTGCGCCTCCTTGCCGACGAAGTCCTGCTCCTTGACCTTCGGACGCTGCATGCCTGCCTCGACGACGTTGACCTCCGTCTCGAGCTCGGCGCCGTAGGCGCGATACGCCTTCTCGAGCCGCCCCGTCGTGCCGTAAACACCGATGCCGCAGGCCGTGAGCGAGTGCGGCTGCCCGGCCTCCCAGAGCACGTCCCAGAGCCGACCACCCTGCTCGATCGGCACGTAGAGCTCCCAACCGAGGTCGCCGACGTACGAGATCCGCGACGCGAGTACGAGCTGTGAGCCGATCTCGATCGTCCGGCAGCGCCCGAACGGAAAGCCCTCGTGCGAGACATCGTCGGACGTGACGCTCGAGAGGATGTCGCGTGACCTCGGGCCCCAGACGCCGATCGTCGTCCACGCCGTCGTCACGTCGACGAGCGATGCGGAGCCATCGTCCGGCAGGGCGTCGATGAACAGCTTGCGGTCGGCCATGCCGTGCGCGCCACCGGTGACGACGCGGAACAGGTCGTCGCCGAGCCGCATGATCGTGAGGTCCGACTTGAAGCCGCCGCCCTGGCTGAGCACCGGGGTGTAGACGACGCGCCCGACGGGGACGTCCATCTGCGCCATCACGGCGTGCTGCAGTGCGTCGAGCGCACCCGCGCCCTGCACGTCGAAGATCGCGAAGGCCGAGAGGTCGAAGATGCCGGCGTGCTCGCGCATCGCGAGGTGCTCGGCGTTGATGATCGGCGACCACCAGCGGGCGTCCCACTCACCCTCGCGCGACTCGACGCCGTAGTGCTCGACGAGCGGAGCATTTGCCTCGTACCACTGCGGCCGCTCCCAGCCGACGGCCTCGTAGAAGGCCGCGCCGAGCGCCTTCTCCTGCGCGTGCATCGGCGAGATACGGAGGCCGCGCTCGCTCGACCACTGCTCGGCCGGATGCACGATGCCGTAGGTCTTCGGGAAGGCCTCGAAGGCTCGTGCCTTCGTGTGCGCGCGGGTCTTCTGGTGGTCGTGAAAGCGGCTTGCATCGGAGGTGTGGAGGTCGATATGCGACTCGCCGTTCACCATCCATTCGGCGACGGACTTGCCGACGCCGGGGCCTTCCTTGACCCAGACGGCCGCAGCCGACCAGAGGCCCTTCACCTCGGGCGTCTCGCCGAGGATCGGCATGCCGTCGGGGGTGAGCGAGATGAGACCGTTGATCGCGTACTTCACGCCGACGGACTCGTCACCGACGATCTCGGGCATCAGCTCGAGCGCGTGCTCCATCTGGTCGGCGAAGTCGGCCTGCGTGAACGGGAATTCGGTCGGCGAGAGCGCGGCCTCCTCGATAGACGGGATCTCCTCCGGGTCGTGGAGGATCGAGCGATGGGCATACGAGCCGATCTCGAGCCCAACGCCGTCCTGGCGCTCGTACATGAACACGTCCATGTCGCGGACGATCGGGAACTCGATCGCGCTCGACGTTGCCTCGAAGCGCGGCACCGGGCCGGCGTCGATCATCTGGTGGACGGCCGGCGTGAGTGGGATGTGCGCTCCGGCCATGGCGGCGAGGAGCGGCGTCCAGACACCGCAGGCGATCACGACCACCTCGGCCTCGATCGTGCCACGCGAGGTGTGGACGCGCTTGATCTGGCCGTGCTCGGCATCCATGCCGCTGACGTCCGTGTTGGCGAAGACCTGCAGTCCGCCAGAATCGATCCCCTTCTCGCGCATGATCGTGCCCGCGCGGAGCGAGTCGACGACCGAGACAGTCGGGCAGTAGAAGCCGCCGAGCAGGATCGACTCGTCGATGAAGGGAACCATCTCCTTGATCTCGGCCGGCGTGACGAGCCGCGCCGAATCGACGCCCCACGACTTCGCCGACGCCATCCGGCGGCGGAGCTCCTCCATCCGCTCCTCGGTGCGGGCAACCTCGATGCCACCGCACTCGGTGTTGACGCCCATCTCGATGTACTGGCGCTGCGACTCGAGCGTCAGCTGCGTCATCTCCTTCGAGTGGTCGACCGGGAAGATGAAGTTCGACGCGTGCCCGGTCGAGCCGCCGGGGTTCGGCAGCGGCCCCTTGTCGATCTGGACGACGTCCGTCCAGCCGAGTCGGGTGAGGTGGTGGACAAGGCTGTTGCCGACGATGCCGCAGCCGATGACCACGGCCCTGGCGCTCGGAGGGAAGGTGCTCATGAGATGGGTCTCCTTCTTCCTTCTTGTTGTCATATTTGCATACTAGAGAACGGCCCGGATGGCACGTTCGAAACCTTCGATGTGGCGGCGCATGACGCCCTCGGCACGGCCGGCGTCGCCGTCGATGATCGCCTGCAGGATCTCGCCGTGCTCGGTGACGGCGTCGTCGAGTCGGGCGACGCGATCGAGGGCGAGGAACCAGATGCGCAGGGTCAGGGTGTAGTACTCGTTCAGGGTTGACTCGAGGTACGGGTTGTGCGCGCAGCGGTAGACGTGGCGGTGAAGGCGCTGGTCGAGCTCGATCAGCGCCCGCTCGTCGTCCGCGGCGGCGACTCGCGGCAACTCGGAGAGGAGGGAGCGGGCGACTTCGCGGTCGCCGACATTCGCGCGCTTGGCGGCCTGATGCGCCGCGAAGCTCTCGAGCGTGATTCTCACCTCGGAGAGCGAGGCGAGATCACCGACGTCGACGGGCGAGACGATGATGCCGCGCCGGGGGTAGACCTCGACCAGCTTCTCCTGAGCGAGCGTGCGGAGCGCCTCGCGGACCGGCGTGCGCCCGAGGCCGAGCCGCTCCATCAACTCGCGCTCGCTCACCGGCGACCCCGGGGCAAGCTCGAGCGTGACGATCAGCTCGCGGATATCGGCCGTCGCGCGCTCGCTGAGCGAGAGCGCCTCGTCGGCGTCAGGGCGCAGGAACGGCGGAGAGATGAGGGGTACAGTTGATATACGAGTTGTATATCAGATTGGAAAGCAGATGCCAAGAGCGCTCCAGCGCCTGGCTGAAGCCAGCCGCCATACGCTGGTACAAACGCCCCAAAGCGAAGAGGCCC
>JBAXFL010000026.1:0-34572 GCA_037139935.1 Thermoleophilia bacterium
GGCGTCGACAAGGTGTGGGCGCAGCTCAACCGCGAGGGCGTCCGCGTGGCCCGCTACGGCGCGGTCACGATGAAGAACGCGTTGGCCTCGACGATGACGGCCCTGCCCGATCAGCTGCGCCGGTCGCTGACCTGGGACCGAGGCAAAGAGCTATCCGCTCACGCGCAGTTCAAGGTCGAGACGGGCATCCCCGTCTACTTCGCCGACCCGCACAGCCCCTGGCAGCGCGGGTCGAACGAGAACACCAACGGGCTACTCCGCCAGTACTTCCCCAAAGGAACCGACCTCGCCCGCTGGAGTGCCGAAGAGATCGAAGCCGTCGCCTCGGCCCTCAACAGCAGACCCCGCAAAACGCTCGGCTGGAGAACACCGGCAGAAGCACTGAACGAGTATTTACTATCAAGTCAACAGCAAAGTGTTGCGACGACCGGTTGAGCCCGGTCAATACCTCGCGATTCGCTACACCGAGCGGCTCGCCGAGACCGGTGCTGTCAACTCGGTCGGGTCGAAGGGCGACTCGTACGACAACGCGCTCGCGGAGACGATGATCGGGCTGTACAAGACGGAGCTGATCCGCAACCGGGGACCCTGGCGTGGCCTCGAGGACGTCGAGTTCGCGACCCTCGAATGGGTCGACTGGTTCAACCACCGCCGCCTCTTCGAAGCCCACGGCCAGATCCCACCAGCCGAATACGAAGAGATCCACTACCGTCAGCAGGAAAGCTCAGGCCAGCAGGCCGAGACTCAAACCAAACAGCCTGCATGAAACCCGGAGCGGTTCACTCCGTGCCATCTTCCGACCATCCTCTCTCCGCAGATTGTAATCGAGATCTGTGGTGTCAGGTCTCGCATGCACGCACTCCGCTCGCTTCTGATCAGCCGCCGACTCACGGTCGAGTAGTGGTAGCCGAGATGACCGCCTATCTCGTTGAGCGTGTAGCCGTACCTGCGGCATGCGACGGCGATCGGGTCTTCCTCGGCCTGGAAAATCTTGCCCATTCCCGGGCGCAGTCGTCACCGAACTGCCCCAATGCCCAGTCGATCGTGAGCCACTCCGGCCGTGGCGCAAACCCCAGCAAGATGCGGTAGCTCGACCACGCATACGCCTCCGGCGTCGCGCACAGCGGCGGCTCTGTCCGCATCGGGTCGAGCGCGACATAACGGATCAAACCGAGCAGCTACGCCTGCTTCTCCACCACCCGGGCCTTGTACCGCTCCTCAAACAGGTGCCCCACCCTGCTCCAACGCCGGTTGAACGACCGCGTGTCGGAGCGACGGCTTGCACCGGCCCCACCGCGACGGCTTGAAGTGGCCCCACCTGCCGTCGGGTTTTTTGTTGTTTCTTCTATATCGGATAGTTCGTCCGCGTGCAGTCAGCTCACTGGTCTGGCTCGTCGTTTGCTGTGGGCGAGGCCGTGTTTGAAGCGCCAGGAAATCCATAGCTTCCCGGCTAGGGGTTCGTGCGAGCCCTGATACTTCCCCGTTCCGCAATCAGCCCGCGCACCCGAACGGTGTTGCAATGCAAGACCTGACACCGGCCGGTCGCGATCGTGGTGGCGTCGCGGCACCGGATTCAGACCTGGGCCTAGCTCTAGATGCCGGGTACGAACCAGAAGACGCGGCGCATCTGGGCGTGCGCCTGGCGGACTGCGGCGCACTGCAACCCGAGCTGCATCCACGAGGTGGTGAGCCTCCCGGTGGCGTCGTGCAGTCGCCTCGTCGCCGTCTCTGCCTTCATCATCTGGCGGTCGATCCGGAGCGAGGCGGCACTGACGCGATCGATCTCGGACGCCAGAGCCGCACCGCCGCGCTTCAGATCACGGGTGAGCTGGAAGCCGCGGAGGGTCGCATATGACACTCCACCGACGACCGCGACGAGGAGCACACCGAGGGCGAACCAGATCATCACTTCCCGAAAGCTAGCAAGGGGTCACCAACCGAGTGAGACAGTGCTACGATGATTGCCGCGTCGCGGGGTGGAGCAGTCAGGTAGCTCGCCGGGCTCATAACCCGGAGGTCGCAGGTTCAAATCCTGCCCCCGCTATAGAAAAGCCCCGCAAATCGGGGCTTTTTCTTTGCTCAGATCACCTCGGTCGGCAAACTTTTGCCCAACTTTTGCCCGACTTTTGCCCGAACGCCTTGCCCGAACGCCTTGCCGAAGAGGCGATCTTCGCCTCTCTGCGCGGTACCCGGGAACAGCACCTGGGCCTGGGCCTGAGTCTGGATCCGGGGCCGAGCGGAGACCTGACTCGCTGCCCGCCTTCTGTGTACCCTGACCGCCGGACCGCGCAGTTCTAGCTCGGGTCAGGCCTCGAGCCTGCGACGTGCTCGTTGGCTTTCGGTCGGGAGCCGTACGTTCCACGCGAGGCCGACCTTTTCGAGCGAGCGGATCGTGATCCAGGCGATGTCGAGCTGGAGGCGGTCGAGCCCGTGGCGGGCCGATGCCGGAAACGCATGATGGTTGTTGTGCCAGCCCTCGCCGAAGGTGAACGCTGCCACAACCCAGTTGTTGCGGCTCTCGTCCCGTGAGCGGTAGCTGCGCCGCCCGAACATGTGGCAGATCGAGTTCACCGAGAACGTCGCGTGCTGGTAGGCGAAGATCCTGATCAGGCCACCCCAGATGAGCACCTCGACACCGAGCTTCCAGCTCGCGCCACCGACCAAATACCCGATCGCAAACGGAATCATGAAGGTCAGGACGACCCACAGGAAGTACATGCGGTCGATACGGCGGATCAGACTGTCGGCGTAGAGATCCTTACCGTAGTGCTCGCCACGCTCCATCCCCTTGAGATGGAACAGCCAGCCCATGTGCGCGTGGAGGAAGCCCAGAAGGGCACCGCGGGCGTTCGGCGCGAAGCCCGCGTGGGGGGAGTGCGGGTCGCCCTCTACGTCGGAGAGTGCGTGATGCTTCCGGTGGTCGGTCACCCACTGGGTCACGGGCCCCTGCAACGTCATCGACCCGAGAATCGCGAACGTGGCCCGCACCGTCTTCGTGGTCTCGAAGCTGCGATGCGTGAAGAGCCGGTGGAAGCCGACGGTGGTGCCGATGCCTGTCAGCACGTAGAGCGTCAGGAAGACAGCGACGTCGATCCACGAGAGCGCGATGCCCCAGAGGCCCACGGCAGCAGCGACGATCCCGAGCGGGGGAACGACGATTGCGATCATCGTGACGGCCTGACTGGCACGCGATGTGTGCTCGCGCACCGTCGCGATTTCGACCTGGGGCGCGGTGAGGACGACTGCCTCAGACATGATGCGTCACACAGTGGAATTGCTTCGGGAACATCACGGTGTGAGATGACGATAGCGATCATCGGTACCGGCGTCGCCGGACTGGGGGCGGCGTACGCGCTCTCGCGGTTCGACGACGTCGAGCTCTTCGAGGCAAGCGCCTCCCCCGGGGGCCACGTCAACACGGTTCCACACGGCGATCTCGGCCTCGACACCGGCTTCATCGTCCACAACGAGAGGAACTATCCGAACCTGACCCGCCTGTTCCGCGAGATTGGTGTCGAGACCCAGCCGGCGGAGATGTCCTTCTCGATGTCATGTGGGTGTGGGCTCGAGTGGTCGAGCCGTCGGCCCTGGCGCGCCGGACCAAAGCTCCTGCGCGAGATCCTCCGGTTCCTGCGGACGGCCGGAGAGGCCGACGTGGCAGGAAAGTCGTTTGACCGCTTCGTGCGTGACGAGGGGTATACGGATGCGTTCCGCTGGCATTACCTCGTGCCGATGACGGCGGCGCTCTGGTCTACCGCCCCGGGGGACGCGCTCGAGTTCCCGGCCTCGGCCGGGATCGAGTTCTTCCGCAACCACTCGATGCTCGGCCTCCGACGGAGTCGCTGGCGGACAGTCAGGGGTGGCAGCCGCACCTATGTGGAGGCGCTCCTCCACCGGCTCGAGGCGCAGGTGCACCTGCGTTCGCCGGTGACATCGCTTGCGCGTACGGCGACGGGAGTGGAGATTCGCTGTGCTGACGGGGTGCTGCGCTCCTACGACGGGGTCGTCGTGGCGACGAGTGCGCCGCGTGCTCTCGCTCTCCTCGAGGATCCGTCGGGTGACGAGCGGCGGATGCTGTCGGCGTTCGAGGTGACGGCCAACGAGACGGTGCTGCACACGGACGCACGCTTTCTGCCCCGGCGACAGTCAGACCGCTCCTCGTGGAACTACCAGTCTCCGGGGTGCGGTGTGCTTGCCGACGCACCCTCGCTGACCTACTCGCTCAACCGCCTGCAGAAGCTCGACGCGGGCGTCGAGTACTGCGTCACCCTCAACCGAACCGACGAGATCGACGAGACTACCGTGATCCGCGTGATCGACTACGAGCATCCAAAGACGACGTTCGCGAGCCTCGCTGCGGCGGGATGCGCCCGTTCGTTCGGGGTCGTGCGCCGGACAGCGTTCGCAGGAGCGTGGCAGGGAAACGGCTTCCACGAGGACGGCCTCGACTCGGGGCTTCGTGCAGCCGAGGCCTTCGGAGCGAGTGCGTGAAGAGCGCGCTCTATACGGGGACGGTCATGCATGCGCGCCGGTCGCCGCATGACAACGTCTTCAGCTATCCGGTCTACATGGCGCTGCTCGACCTCGACGAGTTGCCGACGCTCGACCGTCGCCTGCGTCTCTTCGGCTGGAATCGCCGGGCGGTGACGGGCTTTTACGATGCCGACCACATCGATATCCACAAGTTTCTGGCCGAGAGCGGAGTTGATCTCGGTGCGGGCTGCTCGATCCAGGTGCTCACAAACCTGCGCGTGCTCGGGTACGTCTTCAACCCCGTCTCGTTCTGGTGGTGCAGGCGAGCCGACGGATCTGTCGCCTGCATCGTGGCCGAGGTGAACAACACCTTCGGCGAGAGGCACTCCTATCTGCTCCATCCCTCGGATGGCAGCGAGGCGGGGGGCAGGGCCGTTTTCAAGACCGACAAGCGCCTGCACGTCTCACCCTTCATGCCCATGGATCAGGCCTACACCTGGTGGCTCTCCGAGCCAGAGCAGCACCTGAGCGTTCGGATGGACGTGCGCGAGGCCGGCAGTCTCGACTTTCACGCCACGCTGACGGCGCAACGGGTGCCCCTCACTTCCGCATCCCTGAGGTCGGCACTCTTCCGGTACCCGCTGATGCCTGCCCGGGTTCTCGCCCTGATCCACTGGCAGGCGCTGCGACTGTGGCTGAAGCGGACGCCCCTCTACCGCAAGCCGCCCTACGTGCCGGGGCAGGGCTCGGTGCGCGGGTGAGAATCGCTGCTGCTGTTGCCCGCCGGCTTGCTTTCCAGGCGCTTGCCGCGGTCGAGGGAGGCGAGGTTGTCCTCCGCTACCCCGACGGGCGAGGACGCCGCTTCGGTGATGCGAAGGGGCAGTCGATCACCGTGGAGCTCAGGAGACCCGACGCCTTCTGGCGCAAGCTCGGCACCCGTACGCGCGTGGGGTTCGGAGAGGCGTATGTGGACGGCGACTGGGAGTGCGAGGATCTCGTGGGGCTCTTTTCGTTGCTCGGCCGCAACCTCGAGACGAGCGCCGAGCACCCGACGTTGAAGCGTCTCTACCAGCTGCAGGAGCTGCGCCCCGACCGGCGGCCGCGGCAGACGCCCCGCGCGGCGAAGGACAACATCCACGCGCACTACGACCTCGGGAACGACCTCTTCGAGCTGATGCTCGATTCCACGATGGCGTATTCGTGCGCGTACTGGGAGCGTCCCGGAATGACGCTCGAGGAGGCGCAGAGAGCCAAGGTACGGCACATCTGCGAGAAGCTCCGGCTCGGCCCCGACGACGAGGTGCTCGAGATCGGCTGCGGCTGGGGTGGCTTTGCGATCCAGGCCGCCGCCGAGGTCGGCTGCCGGGTAACCGGTCTGACCCTGTCCCCGAGCCAGGCGGCGTTGGCCCGGGAGCGCGTCGAGGCTGCCGGGCTCGCGGACCGCATCGAGATCCGCGAGCAGGACTACCGCCTCACCGGGGGACGCTTCACGAAGATCGTCTCGATAGAGATGTTCGAGGCTATCGGTCTTGCCGAGTACGTCAACTACTTCTCGGCGATCGACCGGCTGCTCACCCGCGGCGGTCTCGCTTGCATCCAGACGATCGGCGTGCCTGACTGGCGGTTCGAGAGATTCCGCCGCCGCCCCGACTGGCTGCAGCAGACCATCTTCCCTGGTTCGCTGATCCCGTCGCTCGAGGCGATCGCGAAGGCCGTCGCCCGGACGCACCTGCAGATCCACGCCGTCGAGGAGATCGGCTTCGGATATGCGCGCACGTTGCGCGAGTGGCGTGGGAACGTCGAGAACAACATCGAGCGGATCCGTGCGCTCGGCTACGACGAGCGGTTTCTGCGGATCTGGGCGTTCTACCTCGCCTACTGCGAGGCAGGCTTCGCTATTCGTTCGCTGCGCGACATGCAGATCGTGCTGACTCACTCGGCGAACGACGCGCTTCCCGCGTTTCCGCGTGTCGGGCCGGGATATTGAGCTACGAGGCCTACCGGCGCTCGCTGGCGCCGATCGTGCGCGCGGTCTACCGCCTCGAAGTACGCGGCATCGAGCACGTACCGGCAGACGGAGGTCTCGTCATAGCCGGCAATCACGAATCCATGCTCGATCCCTTCGTGATGTCCTCTGCGATCTCGCGGCCGATCCGCTACCTGGCGAAGTCCGAGCTCTGGGACGTGCCGTTCCTTTCCTTCTGGCTCGAGAGCGTCGAGGCGATTTCGGTGAAGCGCGGAGGGAGCGACGTTGCGGCGATCGAAGCGGCAGTCGCTGCAATCGAGGCGGGCGAGGCCGTGGGCCTCTTTCCCGAGGGCGGCGTCAAGCGCGAGGGGCCGTGGATGCGTGGTGCGGCGCGGCTCGCGCTTGCAACGGGCGCACCGATCCTGCCGGTGCGCCTCCTCGAGACACGCAAGGCTCTCGGGAAGAACAGCTTCGGCTTTCCCCGGATCGTGGCGCTCATAGGGAAACCTCTTGCCGTCGAGCAGACGACCCCGACGCCGGAGCTTGCCCGCGCGCTCACCGATCGCCTCCAGGCGGCCGTCGAGGAGCTCGGCACGTGAGTGGATGGCCTGTTTCACCAAGATGACCTCTTCCGCCCGTCCGTCACGCGCCGGGAGGCTGCGTCCGTCACGCGCCGCGGTGCGGCAGGCACTCTAGAAGCATGGCCGGTCGCCGCTTTGGAGGAGAAACCGCCGCCGAGCCGCCGAAGCGGCCTGCCGACCCGGCGGTGCGCAGCGCCAACCTGCGCAGGATCTTCCCGCTTTTTCGCTCGTACCGCCCGCAGCTCGCGGTCGTCTTCGCACTGATCATCTTCTCCGCGGCCCTCGGCGTGATCCCGTCATTCCTGCTCGTCCGCGTCCTCGATACGGCGATCCCCGACAACGATGTCCGCCTGCTCACGTTGCTCGTCGCCGGGATGGTCTTGATTCCCGTTGTCACGGGTGCGATCGGCGTCTACCAGACGCTCCTCTCGAACCGTGTCGGCCAGGCTGTCATGCACGACCTGCGGACATCTGTCTACCAGCACCTGCAGCGGCTCTCGCTCGCATTCTTTACCCGCACCCGCACGGGGGACGTGCAGAGCAGGATCGCCAACGACATCGGTGGCATCGACACCGTCGTGACGACCACGGCCACGTCGGTGCTCTCGAACGTGACCACCGTCATTGCCACGGTCGTCGCGATGATGCTGCTCGACTGGCGTCTCGCCGTCTTCGCGTTGATCCTCCTGCCGTTCTTCGTCTGGCTGACAAAGCGCGTGGGTGCCCAGCGTAAGAGGGTCACGGCGGAGCGCCAGGTGTCGCTTGCCGACGTCTCGTCGATCGTGCAGGAGTCGCTCTCCGTCTCGGGCATCCTCCTCGGCAAGACGATGGGGCGTTCCGGCGACCTCGCAGAGCGGTTTTCGGCCGAGTCACTGAGGCTCGCCGACCTCGAGGTGCGCAGCCGGATGACAGGCCGCTGGATGATGGCGGCGATCCAGATGACCTTCGCGGTGATGCCTGCTCTCGTCTACTGGTTTGCAGGGTGGTCGCAGGCGCGTGGCAGCTCCGTGATCAGCATCGGGGTGCTCGTTGCGTTCACCACGTTGCAGACGCGGCTCTTCTTTCCGATCGGCGGCCTGCTGGGCGTGCAGCTCGAGGTGCAGAGCTCCCTCGCGCTCTTCGACCGCATCTTCGAGTATCTCGACCAGCCGATCGACATCGTCGAGGGCACGCAGACGCTCGATCGTCCCCGGGGTGATGTCACCTTCGGCAGCGTCTGCTTCCGCTACGGCGAGGATGCCTGGACGCTCGAGGACGTATCGTTCACCGTTCCGGCCGGCACGAAGACGGCGCTCGTCGGCGAGACGGGGTCGGGTAAGACGACCTGCGGCTACCTCGTGGCGCGGCTCTACGACGCGACGCAGGGCACCGTCTCGATCGACGGCATCGACATCCGTGAGCTCACCTTCGAGTCGCTCGCCGCAGCTGTCGGCGTCGTCTCGCAGGAGACCTACCTGTTCCACGCGACCGTCCGTGAGAATCTCCGCTTCGCGCATCCCGAGGCAAGCGACGAGGACGTCGAGGAGGCAGCGCGCGCGGCACAGATCCACGATCTGATCGCATCGCTTCCCGACGGCTACGAGACCGTCGTCGGCGAGCGCGGCTATCGGTTCTCGGGCGGCGAGCGGCAGCGCATGGCGATCGCGCGGACGGTTCTGCGCAATCCACCGATCCTCGTGCTCGACGAGGCAACCTCGGCGCTCGATACGCAGACCGAGAGGCTCGTGCAGGAGGCGCTCGAGCGCCTCGCCGAGGGACGAACGACGATCACGATTGCGCACCGCCTCTCGACGGTGCGGGACGCCGAGCAGATCGTGGTGCTCGACCGTGGCACCGTGGTCGAGACAGGCACACACGAGGAGCTGCTCGCCGCCCGCGGGCGCTACGCGCTGCTCGTCGCGCGGGGCGAGAACGTCGAGCCGGAGTCCCGGGGCACCGCAGTCGGCATCGCATGACGGCCCGGTGCGGGCTGGCAAGCGGGCACGTTTGTGAGAGACGTGGCACGCGGGGTTTCCGGCGCGAGAGCGTCTCCCGGCGCGAGACCGTTTGCAGGGTATGCCAAGGTGCGCTACGTTGCGCCCTGAATCAAGCTGGCCAGACGAACTGCACCCTGGAGGAACTGCGATGGCGATGACGACGACTCGAACGTACGACACCCTCGACCACCACGGCATCGAGCCGGCGGGCAGCGTGTGCTGGTATCCATCCACGGCCCTGCTCTACGAACACGCGCTTGGGCGTGGTGACGGCCGGATAGCGGAGGGTGGCCCACTTGCCGTTGACACCGGCGTGTTCACGGGCCGGTCGCCGAAGGACAAGTTCGTCGTCGTCGAACCGGGCTCCGAGGACAGGATCTGGTGGGGCGACATCAACCAGCGACTGTCGGAGGAGCATTTCGACGGGCTGCGCGCAAGGGTCGTAGCGCACCTGGAGGCGCAGAGCCCGCTCTACGTCGTCGATGCGTTCGCGGGTGCCGACCCGGCTCATCGCGTTGCGGTCAGGGTGCTCACGGGCAGCCCCTATCACGCGCTCTTCTCGAAGACGATGTTCATCGACCCCGATCCTTCCGAGCTCTTGGACTTCGAGCCGCAGGCTCTCGTGCTGCACGCGCCCGAGGTCGAGGCCATCCCCGCCGAGGACGGCACGCGTACGGGAACGTTCGTCGCTTTCCACCCGACGAGAACCGAGGTGATCGTCGGCGGCACCTTCTACGCCGGTGAGATCAAGAAGTCGATCTTCACGGTGATGAACGACCGTCTTCCGCTCGACGGTGTCCTCCCGATGCACTGCTCGGCAAACGTCGGCGATGACGGCAAGGTCGCCGTCTTCTTCGGGCTCTCCGGCACCGGCAAGACGACGTTGTCGGCCGACCCGAACCGCTCGCTGATCGGCGACGACGAACACGGGTGGGGCCCGGCCGGCGTATTCAACATCGAGGGCGGGTGCTATGCCAAGGTGATCTGCCTTTCCGCCGAGGCGGAGCCGGAGATCTTCCTCGCGGCACACTCCTACGGCACGGTACTCGAGAACGTCGTCATCGACGAGCGCGGTGTCGTCGATCTCGTGAGCGACGCGAAGACCGAGAACACCCGTGCCGCCTACAAGCTCGAGCGGATCGCAAATGCGCTGCCGGCGAAGCGTGCCGGCCATCCGAGCGCGGTCGTAATGCTGACTGCAGACGCCTTCGGAATCCTGCCGCCGATCGCGCGTCTGACGCGTGACCAGGCGCTCTTCTACTTCCTCTCGGGCTTCACCGCCAAGCTCGCCGGCACCGAGATCGGGGTGAAGGAGCCACAGCCGACGTTCTCGACGTGCTTTGGTGCGCCGTTCCTCCCGCAGCGCCCGGCCGTGTACGCGAGGATGCTGGGCCAGAGGCTCGACGAGCACGGCTCCGCAGTCTGGCTTGTGAACACGGGCTGGACGGGCGGCTCCTATGGTGAGGGCCACCGGATGCCGATCCAGGCGACCCGTCGGCTGTTGCACGCCGCGCTCTCGGGTGAGCTCGCGGGGGCCGACTACCGTGTTGACGGCGTCTTCGGCTTCGACGTGCCGACCGAGGTGCCCGGTGTCGATTCCGCGTTGCTCGACCCCCGCTCGACCTGGGGCGACCCTGCGGCCTACGACACGAAGGCGCTCGAGTTAGCCGCACTGTTCATCGCAAACTTCGAGACGTTTGCAGCCGACGCGGGCCCTGCGGTCACCGCCGCCGGGCCACAGGCCTGAGCACGGGATACCCGCTTTGCGCGAGGGCGTCGAACCTCCTTCGCGTCGGCGAGAAGCCCGTGGGCAAGGCACGTCGGCATCTGCAGGAAGCGCGGCGTGTCCCCACGATCGGATGAACCCGCAGGAACGGTTCCAGGGGCGTGAGAGAGCCGTCATTCGGTAGATTTCAGAGCGATGGAACCCACCTACGATGTCCTCGTTGTCGGTGCCGGGTGTGCCGGTATGCGTGCCGCTATCGAAGCCCATGATCGTGGTGCGAGCGTCGGTGTGATCTCGAAGTTACACCCGACCCGGAGCCATTCGGGCGCTGCCGAGGGAGGTATCAACGCCGCGCTTGGCAACACGGCCGAGGACAGTCCCGAGATGCACGCCTTCGACACCGTCAAGGGCTCCGATTACCTTGGCGACCAGGATGCGATCGAGATCTTCACGGCCGAGGCGCCGGGAGACATCTACCAGCTCGAGCACTGGGGCGCCGTGTTCTCTCGCAACGGTGAAGGCCGACTCGATCAGCGCCCCTTCGGAGCGGCGGGGTCGCCGCGCACCGTGTACGCCGCGGATATCACCGGACACGTCCTGATCCAGGTGCTCTACGAGCAGCTGCAGCGGCGGATGGCTCAGGGGATGAAGGTGTACGAGGAGTTCTTTGCCTTTCGCCTGCTCGTCGAGGACGGACGCTGCACCGGTGTCATCTCCTGGGATCTGATGAACGGTGGCGTCACTCTGATCAGGGGCAAGTCGGTGATTCTCGCCACGGGTGGTGTCGGACGGCTGTACCGGGCGACCACGAACGCCTACGCCTGCACCGGCGACGGCATGTCGATGGCGCTGCGTGAAGGACTGCCGTTGAAGGACATCGAGTTCATGCAGTTTCATCCAACCACCATGTACCCGAGCGGAATCCTGATCACCGAGGGCTGCCGTGGCGAGGGTGGCTACCTGATCAACAAGGACGGCGAGCGCTTCATGCAGCGCTATGCCCCGAACGCGCTCGAACTCGCATCCCGCGATGTCGTCTCGCGGTCGGAGACGACCGAGATCGAGGCAGGCCGCGGTGTCAACGGGTCGGTGTACCTCGACCTCCGTCATCTCGGGCCGGAAAAGATCCTGACGAAACTGCCTGGTTCGCGCGAGCTTGCGATGACCTACGCCGGCGTTGACCCGATCTACGCGCCGATCCCCGTTCGACCCGGTGCGCACTACCACATGGGTGGCGTGGAGACCGACAACCAGGGCCTCACCGGGATCGAGGGGCTGTACGCCGCCGGAGAGGTCGCCTGCGTGTCAGTGCACGGCGCCAACCGGCTCGGTGGCAACTCGCTGATGGAGACGATCACCTTCGGCCGTCGTTCGGGACACGCCGCAGCGGAGTACGCGCTCGGCGCTCCGGCAGTCGGCAACGGAGGCGAGGCCGCACGGGCTGACGCCGAGACGTGGATCAAGTCGCTGCTCGGGAACACGCAGGGGGAGCGTCCCTGGTCGATTCGGGACGAGCTGGGACAGACGATGCTCGACAACTTCGGCGTCTTCCGGCGCCCCGAGAAGATGGAGCAGCAGGTCGAGGTGATCGCCGGGCTGCGTGAGCGGTACGACCGAGGCGTCGTGATCGAGGACAAGGGCGACGTCTTCAACACCGATCTCACGCAGGCGATCGAACTCGGGTACCTGCTCGACATCGCCTCCTGCATGCTCCAGGCCGGAATCGCCCGCAAGGAGAGCCGGGGTGCGCACTCGAGGCCGTACGACTTTCCCGAACGGGACGACGCGAACTTCCTCAGACACTCGATCTCGCACTGGAAGGGCGACGGCCCCGAGCTGACCTATGGAGACGTCAGGATGACGAAGTGGGAGCCCATGGAGAGGACGTACTGATG
This sequence comes from Thermoleophilia bacterium, assembly GCA_037139935.1. Classification (GTDB taxonomy): domain Bacteria; phylum Actinomycetota; class Thermoleophilia; order Gaiellales; family Gaiellaceae; genus Gaiella. The sequence goes on from JBAXFL010000026.1 coordinate 12,618, forward strand.
CAGGTTGGACTGAAGATCTGGAGATACAACTCGAAGACGGGCGACCGTGCGCTCCGCGAGTACGAGATCGACGCGCCCGAGGAGGCGACCCTGCTCGACTGCCTCGATATCGTCAAGGACAAGCACGATGGATCGCTTGCCTTCCGCAAGAGCTGCCGGATGATGATCTGCGGCTCGTGCGGGATGCGGATGGACGGCGGCGCGGTGCTCGCCTGCAAGGTGCGGATGTACGACATCGCGCAGGAAGGTCGTGTGCCCGTCATCGCAGCGATGGGCAACCTCCCGATCGTCAAGGATCTCGTCGTGGACATGGATCCTTTCTGGGAGAAGATGCGCGCTGTTGACCCGTACCTGAAGCCGCGCTACGACCAGACGCAGGAGCGCGAGAACGTGATCCCGGCGCCGCAGATGAGCGTCATCCACAAGGAATCGCTCTGCATCAACTGTGGCTGCTGCGTCTCGGAGTGCAACTCGATGGAGGTGGATCCCGACTTCCTCGGCCCGGCGGCGCTTGCCAAGGGGATGCGCTTTGTCGGCGACCCGCGTGACGGAGCCACGATCGAGCGGCTCGAGAAGTACTCGGAGCCTCACGGGCTGTGGGACTGTACGCGCTGCTACTTCTGTAGCGAGCGTTGCCCGAAGGGTGTTGATCCCCGTGATGCGATTGCCAAACTCGGTGCAGAGGCGATGAAGAACGGGATCGACCGCGACATGGGCGCGAAGCACGCCAAGTGGTTTGTCACCTCCGCGAAGACGACCGGATGGCTGCGCGAGACCGAGCTCGTTCCCAAGACGCAGGGCATCGTTTCGTCGATCAAGGAGATGAAGTTTGCGATGGGCCTCGCCGTCAAGGGCAAGGTGCCGCCGCCGTTTCCGCCGCACGTCGCAGCGGAGGTGCACGAGTCGCGCGCACTCTTCGACCTCGTCAAGAGCCAGGATCGCAACGGTGCCGCCGGCATCGTGCAGGGTGAGAAAGCGCTCGGCCGGATCGAGGCGCACCACGACGCATCCGAGGGACGCGATCCATATACGGAGGCCGACTCTGCGCCACGGCCCTACCTGCCCAGTGAGCGCGAAGAGACCGAAGGGGTCACACCGTGAAGAAGCTTGCCTACTACAAGGGATGCCTTGCCTCGCTGTCGGCCAAGGAGCTCGACACCTCGACCCGGGCACTCGCGCCGAAGGTCGGCTACGAGCTGATCGAGCTCGACTCGGTGACCTGCTGTGGCGCCGGCGACATCCACGAGGCCGAGCCCGACTACTACCTGCATCTGAACGCGCGGATCCTCTCCTACGCAGAGGCAACCGGCTGCGACACGCTGATGACGGTGTGCAATGTCTGCACGCTCAACCTGCGTCAGGCGAACTACCAGCTACAGATCGACGAGGATCTGCGGCAGCGGATCAACGACAACCTCGAGCAGGTCGGGGTGCCGCCGTACTCCGGCGGCGTCGAGGTGAAGCACTTCCTCTGGCTCATTGCCGGCGAGTCGTTCGACAAGCTGCAGGAGGTGGCACACAAGGGACTCAAGGGTCTCAAGGTAGCCCCGTTCTACGGCTGTCAGATCCTGCGCCCGTCGAAGCTGATGGGGTTCGAGGATCCCGACAAGCCGAGCTCGCTCGAGCGCATCATCGAGGCGTGCGGCGGCGAAGCGATCGACTACCCCGCCAAGATCAAGTGCTGCGGCTTCCCGATCATCCAGGCACGGGAAGAGACTGCGCTCGCCGAGCTGATCCAGCCGATCGAGCAGGCGATGGAGGCCGGGGCCGACGCGATGGTAACGCCGTGTCCGCTCTGCCATCTTTCGCTCGACGCGTGGCAGTCGAAGTTGAAGAAGCAGACGGGGCGCGATTTTGCAATGCCCATTCTTCACCTCTCCCAGCTCGTCGGGGTCGCTGCCGGACTGACCGACTCGGAGCTGAAGTTCCGCCGCCACGTCGTCTCGGTCGATCCGGTGCTCAAAAAACTGTCGGTGTGAGCTAGTGGTCGCCCGGATGGAGGGACGTATCCCCCGGTATCCTCGACCCGGTCAGTGCTGCCGCGCTTTGCGCGGATCCTGAGGTCGGGAAGGCGTGAGGACGGCCGCGCCGGAGAATCGTGGTGCTCTTCCCCTCATGCATCCGATAGGCGTTGCAACCGGGCGCGGAAGTGTGCGTAGCATCGCTACATGATCTGGATCGGCGCCCTCGCGCTTGCAGCCCTCGTGCTCCTTGCCTGGGGCGCCTTCGAGGCCGGGTGGTTGCGCTGTCGTGTGCTCGACGTCGAGATCGACGACTTGCCGCCGGAGCTGGACGGCCTGCGCATCGCCCACCTCTCCGACTTCCATCTCGGAGGCCGCTCGCGCGGACGGGTTGCGACCGAGAAGGCCGTCGCCTGGGTCGCGAGCCGTCAACCCGATCTCGTCTGCATCACGGGTGATCTCGCCTCGAGCCCGGGTGGAGTGCCGCTCCTCGTAGAGCTCCTCTCGACGCTCCATCGCCCCTACGTGAGTCTTGGCAACCATGACGTTGCGGCAACGCGCGACCCGTTCTCGCAGCCGGCGGATCTCGAGGGGCTCCGCGATGTTGCCGTCCTGCTCCGGGACACCGCCGCCGTGATCGAGATGGCAGGCAAGCGGATTCAGCTCGTCGGAGTTGACCCGAAGAGCTACTCGTCCCGGACCGCAAGACCCTCACAACTCGCCGACCCCGAAGCAGATTTCCGCATCCTGCTCTGCCACTTTCCCGGCATCGAACGGACGCTACAGCCCGGGACGTTTGGCCTTGTCCTTGCAGGCCATCTCCACGCGGGCCAGATCGTTGTGCCCTACCCGGGTGGAAAGCTGTCGCTCGCTCATCCCGGAGAGCGCTTCGTCTCCGGCCTGTACCCGGTCGCCGGAGGGGTAATCCACATCTCGCCGGGCACCGGGACGACGTTCGTTCCATTCCGCTTCTTTGCCCGGCCCGAGGTGACCGAGCTCGTTCTGCACCGGGCGCTGTAGCCTCGGATGCGCCTGGAGGGAGAAGGGTTACCAGCCACCCCGCAACCGCTTATATGCGCCGTTTCTCTGCGGTAGCGACACCGGCGAGGAGCACCTCGGCGATCTGGATCGCGTTCAGCGCTGCCCCCTTGCGGAGGTTGTCACAGGAGAGAAAGAGCGCAAGGCCGTTGACCGATCCCTCGTCCGCACGGATCCGGCCTACGAGCACCTCGTCGCCGCCTTCGGCGTCGTTTGGTGTCGGGAACGCCGGGAGTTCCAGCACACGAACGCTCGGGGCTTCACGCAGGATCGCCGTCGCATCCTGCGGCGAGAGCGGCTCCTCGAACTCGACCCAGATCGCCTCCGAGTGCCCCACGAGCACGGGTACGCGCACGCACGTGGCGCTGATCGCGAGATCGGGCAGCTCGAGGATCTTGCGGGTCTCGGCGTGGAGCTTCGACTCCTCGTCGGACTCGTCGCCCTCCCACGACCAGTCCATGACCAGGTTGTGCTCCGACGACGGCTCCGCGCGCAGCTGCTCCATCCGCTTGGCCCCGGCGCCGGAGACCGACTGGTAGGTCGCGACGTGGACGCGCTTCAGAGGCACGACATCGTGAAGCGGCTTGAGCACGCAGGTGAGCGGGATCGTGCAGCAGTTCGGGTTTGCGACGATCCGGTGGCTCCCGAGCGCTTCGACGGCGCGGTTTGCGTTCACCTCGGGCACGACGAGTGGATAGCCGTCTACGAGGCGGTAGGCGGAGGACTTGTCGATGCAGATCGCGCCCGCGGCGGAGGCGATCGGAACGAGCTCGCGGCTCGCGTCGGTGCCGATCGAAAAGAGGAAGAGCTCGATGTCGCCTGCCGACAGTGCCTCGTGCGTTGCCTCCTCGACGAGGATCTCGTCGTTGCCAAACGGCAGTTTTGATCCGGCCGAGCGCGCAGAGGCGAACGCGCGTACGTCGTACCCGCGCTCCGCGAGGAGTGCGAGCGTAATCGTGCCGACCGCGCCCGTGGCCCCGACGACACCGATGCGCGGGGCAGCCATGGCCGAAGTGTAGATGCCGACGCCCCACCCGCTCCGAGCGCAGCCCTCGAAGTAGGGCTCCGTGTCGTCGAGATCGCGTGGTCGATCTTTCTCGGGATGGGTCTGCACGCTCGATGTCGGCCGCATACCGGGACACCTCACCGCGCGGCGGCGCATCGAACGTGACATGGTACTCGAGCACCTTGGCGAGGGCGACTTGGCAGGCACCTCGCCATCGGTTCTGATCAGCGGGTTATCTCGGGATAGAATGGTGGCGGGGTGAAGATCGGAGATTTGCGGTACCTGGTGACGGTCGGCCCGACACAGCTTCGGAGTGGTTTCGGCGTCCTGATAGGACTAGCGGCCCTCGGCCTGCTCTCTTTCGGGCACCACGTCGAGCGTGGAAGCAGTGCGACGTCGGCGTGCCCCCTCGGTGCGACGCTGAACGTGGTCGCCCACCAAGACGACGATTTGCTATTTCTGAGTCCTGACCTGGTGCACGATGTCCAGTCGGGAAAGTGCGTCCGAACCGTGTTCGTCACGGCAGGCGATGGCGGCGGTGGGCCAGCCCGTTGGGAGTCACGTGAGAAGGGCGTGCGAGCGGCGTATGCACAGATGGCCGGAGCCAGAGACTCCTGGACCGTGTCGAGCGCAGGCATCGACGGGCATCCGGCGGCGCTGCTGACGCTCGACGGGCATCCAGGGATCTCGGTTGTCTTCATGCACCTCCCCGACGGGTGGCTCGATGGCGCCGGGGTGGCGGCAACCGGCTACGAGAGCCTGCAGAAGCTGTGGCAGGGCTCGGTGGCGTCTATTCATGCGGTGGATGGATCATCGGTGTTCACGCGGCCGGATCTGATCCTGGCGCTCACGTCGTTGCTGACGGCGTTTCAACCGGACACGATCCGCATGCAGGACTACGAGGGCGAGTTCGGCGACGGCGATCACAGCGACCACCACGCGACGGCGTTCTTCGCACGGGAGGCAGAGCGCGCCTATGGCTCGCCTCACGTGCTGGCCGGGTATCAGGACTACGCAACGAGCGATCGCCCGCAAAACGTCTTCGCCGCCGACCTTGGCGCCAAGAGCGATGCCTTCTACGCCTACCTGACGTACGACGGTTCGCCGTGCGGGAGTCCTCCCAACTGCGGAGTCAATCGCTATGCGGCGTGGCTGGCGCGCCAGTATCGGGTTTCCGGGCCTGCACCGTCAGGCGGCAGCGGCGGCGGCGCAGCCGACCTTCGGCTCTCGGGTGCCCTCGACAAACCGACTGCACCGGTGGGCGATGGCCTTGTCTGGCGATTGCGGGTCGACGATGTGAACGGGAAGGCTGCGGTGGGTGCCTATGTCGACATCGTCCTGCCCTCGGGTGTGGAGGTGGCAGCGGCGACAACCGATCGCGGATCCGGCTGCGCCAAGGTTGGTTCAGGTCAGCTGCATTGCAGCCTCGACTACCTGTCGGCCGCGTCTCCTGTCGGGAACGTTCTGTTGATCACCAAGGTCATCCTGTCCGGCCAGCTGGTCCTGTCGGCGACGACCGGAGCAGACGGCGGGGACGCGGTAGGCTCCGACAACGCGATCGAGTTGCGAGCGAACGTGCCGGCGGGCCGGCCGGGTCTGTTGACGCCACCCCGACCGCGTCGGGCTCGACCGCGGCTGGAGCTGCTCCCATCGTCGGTCTCGTGCAGCGTCGGTGTCGATGGAGTTGCGCGTGCAGTCTCCGCGGTCATGGTAGACAGGCGGGCTACTGTCAGCGCCACAGCGCGGAGCCGCCTCACCGGCCGTGTCCTCTGGAGCCTCAGCGGCTCGACGCTCGGCGCACAAAGGCTGGGTGCGACGGCGCCGAAGGTGTCGACGGTGATCGCGGGGCCGGCGACGATCCAGCTCGCCCTCGGCATTGCCGCGAGGCCCGAGGATCAGCGGCCTTGTGCGATCATGATCACCGTCACTGCAAAGGCGCCGGGCACCGGGAGAAGCCGGCTTCGGTTCCGGGCAGGATGACAGCTGATCAGGCCGGCCGACGGCCGGAGAGGGCGCGTCCTAGCGTCACCTCATCGGCGTATTCGAGATCACCGCCGACAGGAAGGCCGCTGGCAAGCCGCGTCACGCGGACGCGGTCGCGGAGCCGGTCGGCGAGGTAGGCGGCAGTCGCCTCCCCCGTCATGTTCGGATTCGTTGCCAGGACGACCTCCTCGATTCCACCCTGTTCGACCCGGTGCAGCAGCTGGCCGACGCGGAGGTCTGATGGTTCGATCCCGTCGAGCGGGGACAGCGAGCCACCGAGGACGTGGTAGAGCCCGCGATACTCGTGCGTCCGTTCGAGCGAGACGACATCGACGGGCTGCTCGACGACGCAGACGATCGTGCGGTCACGGCGCGGGTCGGAGCAGATCGTGCAGACCTCCTCCTCGGTGAGGTTGCCACAGTCCCGACAGAAGCCGACGCGCTCCTTCATCTCCGCAATCGCCTCGCCGAGCGCGAGCGCCTCCTCCGGCGAGACGGAGAGCAGGTGAAAGGTGAGTCGCTGCGCGGTGCGGGTGCCGATCCCGGGGAGGCGTGTCAGTTGTGCGACGAGATTGTCAACGGCAGGGCTCAGCATGGTGGGAGGGTACTAGTCCGTACCGGCCTTTCGTCGGGCGGGCGTGTCGCGGTGGTGCGTCGGGGCCGGGATCTGTCTCGCCCGGTCTTTCGTCGGCGGGATACGCCCCGCACCACTACAGGCCGAGGGCTCCGAGGTCGGGCATCTGGCCGCGGATCTTCGACTCGACGAGCTCGGCTGCCGAACGGAGGGCCTCGTTGGCTGCCGCCATCACGATGTCGGCGAGCATCTCCGGGTCGTCAGGGTCGATCGCCCTGGGGTCGATCACGATCTCGACGAGCTCACCGCCGCCGTTTGCCCTCACGGTGACCATGCCGCCGCCGGCAGACGCCTCGACGATCTCCTGCCGGGCCTGTTCCTGTGCCTGCATCATCTGGGACTGCATCTGCTGTGCCTGCTTGAGCATCGCGTTCATGTCGAACTTCGCCATCAGCCTTCCTCCACTTCCTCTGCGTCAAAGGTTTCCTTGAGCAACGAGATCACGTCTTCCTCGGAGAGCTCCTGCGGACTTTCGTCCTCGGCGGGATCGGGTGCTGGGCCGGTGGTCGTCTTGACCCTGAGACGGCGGCCCGTGACCTCGTAGAGCGCTTCGGCGAGTAGTGCAAGGTTCTTTGGCTCCTCTATCTGCGACCGGTGGAAGCCGGCGGCGGGCGAGAACTCGATCGTCAGCGTGTCTCCGCTGATCTCGACGGGACGTGCTTCGACAAGGAGCGTCGAGATCGGGATCGAGCGGTCTCTGACGGCGTCAACCACATTCCGTTGCCACGCGTCGCGGAGCTGGTCGAGCTCGAGAGGGGGCAGCGCCGGCGCAGACGCGAGAGGAACGTCGTCGGCAGCAACAGCGACCTCGGCAACGGCCACGTGGCTGTCGGCGACCGGAGCTGCCACCGGCTGCGCAGTGCGGGGGCTCTCGGTAGGGATGAGCGCAGCAGCACCGGGCTGCCTCGATTCGAGCAGCTCTAACCGATGCGCGAGCGACTCGCGCGACATGTCTGCCTGCGGACGCGTCACCTTGACGAGGGCGAGCTCGAGCGGCAGGCGCGGGTCGCCGCCCTGGCGTATGTCGTCCAGGGCGAGCGCGAGGAGGTCGATCATGCGGAGAACCGTGGGCTCGGGCAGCTGGTTTGCCTGCTCGCGGAGCCGCACTCGGGTCTCCTCGGTGACGGGGAGCGACTCGGGAACGTGGCCGATGTGCTGGACGAGCAGGAGCTGCCGCAGGTGGTCGATCAGGTCAATCACGAGGCGGCCGATGTCCTGACCCTGCTCGGCGAGCTCCTCGACCTGGAGGAGGGCACCGGCGGTGTCGCGGTCGATGATCATGTCGCAGACCCGGAAGAGGGAGTCCTCCGCGATACCGCCTACGAGCTGGAGCACGTCCTGCACGGAGACCGTGCTGCCGGTCGCCGCGGCGAGCTGATCGAGGGTCGAGACTGCGTCACGGAACGACCCGTGCGCACCCTGGGCGATGAGTGCGAGAGCCGCATCGGTGGCGTCGATACTCTCGCCCTCGCAGACGCGGCGCAGGACGGCGACGAGCTCCTGCAGGCGGGGCCGCTGGAAGACGAACGTCTGACAGCGCGAGCGGACGGTGGGGAGCAGGCTCTCGAGCTCGGTCGTGCAGAAGACGAAGACGAGGTGGGGTGGCGGTTCCTCGATCAGCTTCAGCATCGCCTGCCATGCCTGGCTCGTGAGCTGGTGGGCCTCGTCCACGATGTAGACCTTGTAGCCGCCTTCGACCGGCTGGAGGACAGCGCGCTCGCGGATCTCGCGGGCGTCGTCGATACCGCGATTGGAGGCACCGTCTATCTCGACGACATCGAGCGAGCTGCCGTTCGCAATTGCCCGGGCGACGGGGTGATTCGGGTCGAAGTCGGCGTCTGGCCCGCCTTCGGCGTTCAACGCTTTGGCAAAGATCCGTGCCATCGATGTCTTGCCGGTTCCGCGCGGGCCCGCAAAGAGGTACGCCTGTCGTACCTGGTCGTGCTCGATCGCATTGCGGAGCGTGCGCACGACCGACCCCTGGCCGATCACGTGGTCGAAGTCGAGTGGACGATAGGTTCGATACAGCGCGGCCATGCAGCGATCCTATTCGCTGCGGCCCGAGACAGTGCCCGGTCACGCGCTCCGTCGTCGAAACGGGCCTCCCCGGAGGAACCTGCGTCGCCGGCTCGGGTCGGGCGGAACCGCGGCACCTGAGAGGGAGTCCTTAGCGCTGCTTCCTTCCGGACCTGACGCGGTTCGAACGCTCCCAGTGCGCGGGACCCGACCTGTCAACACCTCGTGCACAGACCAATCCCGATGAAACCGTCCCTCTGACGGCGTTCGGTCCCGCTGGAGCGGATTTCGGGTTCAGGGAACCGCTACCTCCCCACCTAGCGCGACCGGGCAGGATCAGCGTAGCAGGGCGCCTCGTCTGCTCGGTTGGCGTGGGTGTTCGCGAGGTGTTCTGCCGGGCGGGAGTGTCTCCGTGGGCATCGGGACTCTCTCCGCCGTCAACGCCGTCTTCGCCGTCTTCGCCGTTTCTCACAATCCGGGCAGCAAGCGTGTCTTCTGGCAGCTACCGTTCGGGTGATTCTCTAAACTTTCCACGACCTGTTCTGGAGGTTCCGCCGTGGTACGTCGAATTCTACGTCACCTTCGTTCCAACCCGGTCGCCTATCTGGCGCTCTTCATCGCCCTGGGCGGTACGTCGGTTGCTGCTGTTTCGGCTGTACTTCCGAAGAACAGCGTTGGCACGTTGCAGGTTCGCAACGGGTCGCTGCTCAAGCAGGACTTCAGGGCGGGCCAGTTGCCGGCAGGAGCGGCAGGAGCGTCAGGCCCGGCAGGAGCGTCAGGAGCGGCAGGCCCGGCAGGCCCGGCAGGAGCAGCCGGAGCAACGACTATCACGCAGCGCACCGTGGCCATGGGGCCATTCCAGAACGCAGGAGGGGGTGCTGTGAGCTGCAACGCAGGCCAAAAAGTCGTCAGCGGCGGAGCCCAGATATCCCTGCCCGGCACGGGTGACTATCTGCAGTACTCCACCCCCCTTACGAACGGCTGGTCAGCCGGTGCGTACATCGGCTCCGGGACTAAAATTCTCGTTGCTACTGCCCTTTGCGCCGCTCCATAGAGCGAAAGCTAGTGTTCGCACACCCGTCCTCGCGAGGGCCCGCCACGGCGGGCCCTCCGTTGTTTCCCGGGTGATCGCGAGGTGTTCTGCCGGGCGGGAGTGTCTCCGTGGGCATCGGGACTCTCTCCGCCGTCAACGCCGTCTTCGCCGTCTTCGCCGTTTCTCACAATCCGGGCAGCAAGCGTGTCTTCTGGCAGCTACCGTTCGGGTGATTCTCTAAACTTTCCACGACCTGTTCTGGAGGTTCCGCCGTGGTACGTCGAATTCTACGTCACCTTCGTTCCAACCCGGTCGCCTATCTGGCGCTCTTCATCGCCCTGGGCGGTACGTCGGTTGCTGCTGTTTCGGCTGTACTTCCGAAGAACAGCGTTGGCACGTTGCAGGTTCGCAACGGGTCGCTGCTCAAGCAGGACTTCAGGGCGGGCCAGTTGCCGGCAGGAGCGGCAGGAGCGTCAGGCCCGGCAGGAGCGTCAGGAGCGGCAGGCCCGGCAGGCCCGGCAGGAGCAGCCGGAGCAACGACTATCACGCAGCGCACCGTGGCCATGGGGCCATTCCAGAACGCAGGAGGGGGTGCTGTGAGCTGCAACGCAGGCCAAAAAGTCGTCAGCGGCGGAGCCCAGATATCCCTGCCCGGCACGGGTGACTATCTGCAGTACTCCACCCCCCTTACGAACGGCTGGTCAGCCGGTGCGTACATCGGCTCCGGGACTAAAATTCTCGTTGCTACTGCCCTTTGCGCCGCTCCATAGAGCGAAAGCTAGTGTTCGCACACCCGTCCTCGCGAGGGCCCGCCACGGCGGGCCCTCCGTTGTTTCCCGGGTGAGAGGTGATGGGCCATCCGGCGGGTGTAGACGGCAGGAGCCCCGGGGCCGGTCGGGCCACCGCGCATCGTCACAGGCAACGGCGAAAGCTCCGTAAACTTTCGGGTCGAGGCCTCGTTCCGACGAGAGCTCTGGGCGGGAGCCGGGCTGAGGCTCTATCGGGTCGTCCGTGTCTCCGTCGATAACTCTCAGCCGGCTCTCAGGTCAAGCTGCTGTACTGCCAGCGTGTTCTATCTTGCATACCTGCGCAGTGAGCTTGTGCGACGGAAGAGTCGCACGATCCTGACCATCCTCGGCCTCGCCATCGGCGTCTCACTCGTGATCGCTGTCTCGGCGCTCTCCCGGGGACTCGACGAGGCACAGGCGCAGGCTCTCGATCCGCTCTCGAGTATCGGCACCGACCTGACGGTGACGCTCGAGCCGGAGCAGAGCCGGAACAGCGGCTTTGGCGGAGGCGGTGGTTTCGGCGGCGGCGGCCGTGAGGTGATCCAGGCGAATCAGTCGGTGATCACTGATCTCTCAAAGCTTGGCAAGCCCGGCGAGCCGTTTGTCCATGACTTCTTCCTGCCTGGCACGCAGTTGCCGTTCCCCGAATCAACGGCTATCGAGGTTGCAAAGCTGTCGGGTGTTGCCTCCGTCTCGAGTGGGCTTGTGCTCGCTGCGGTGCACCAGTCGGGAACAGTGCCGAAGATCGTCGCAAAGATCCGAGCCGGTGGCCAGCGGATCGACGTCGATCGCCAGATTGCCCGACCGAGCGCGGCCGAGTTCGGCGCCATGCAGGCGTGCCTCGCCAAGGCCGGGATTACCTTCGGTGGCCAGGGTGGGGGTGACGGCCAGGGCGGCGGCGGACAGGGAGGGCTCGACGGTGGTGGGGGCAGCCCACGGGAACGTGGCCAGGGTGGTGGCGGGCGAGACCGAAGCGCATTCGCGAAGTGTTTGCCGGAGCGCCTACAGCGCTTCCGTGCCACGATCACGACGCCGGAACAGACGCTCCAGCAGGTGATCAATCCGCCACAGACAAACATCAAGAGCTCCAGCTATACGATCGCAGGGGTCGATCTGAGAACGCCGGCCATCGGCATCGTCACCTCCGGTCTCGTCGTTGGCGGCAGGTTCATCAGGGCGCATAGCCGCGGCGTCAACGAGGCGCTCCTCTCCTCCTCGTACGCAAGTCGCCAGGGTCTGAAGGTTGGCTCGAAGCTCGATCTCAACGGCGCCTGGTTCACGGTCGTCGGTCTCGTGCGGCCCCCGCTCGGTGGCCAGACAGCCGACGTGTACATCGGGCTGGCGCAGTTGCAGGTGCTCGCGAGCCTGAAGAGAACGGTGAACGTACTGCTCGTCCGCGCGGACGACGGATCCTCGGTCGGCGATGTTCAGAAGGAAATCGAGGCGATCTACCCGCGGGCGCAGGTCGCGAGTGCGCAACAGGTTGCCAACTCGATCAGCGGTTCACTCGTTGACGCTGCCAGTCTCTCCAAGCGGCTCGGGACGGCGCTCGCTGTTCTCGCTGCCGTTGCTGCGTTCCTGCTTGCAGTGCTCCTGACCCTCTCGTCGGTGGGCAAGCGTGTACGGGAGCTTGGCACGCTGAAGGCTCTCGGTTGGACGCAATGGCAGGTCGTGCGCCAGGTTATCGGGGAGTCGCTCACGCAGGGCATCCTCGGCGGCCTGCTCGGCATTGTCCTTGGAGTCGCCGTGGCGGCGGCGATCAGCGCATTCGGGCCGACGCTGACCGCGAGCTCGAGCACCGGCGGTGGCGACGGCTTCTTCGGTCTTGGCGAGGTGACCGCGCGCAGCGTCACCGATCAGGTGGCACTCACGGCACCGATCACGGGCGATGTGTTGTTGGCTGGCTTCCTGCTTGCGGTCGTTGGTGGCCTGCTGGCTGGCGCAGCTGGCGCGTTCCGTGCCTCGCGCCTTCGGCCCGCAGATGCCTTGAGGCAGGTCGACTAGTGGATACTGTCCTCTACGACGTCAAGGAGGCCAGGCGGTTCTTCCGGCGCGGGCAGGCCGTGATCGAGGCCGTCGGTGGAGTCGATCTCCAGATCGGGTCGGGGGAGTTCGTCGCCCTGGAGGGGCCGAGCGGCTCCGGCAAGACGACGCTGCTGCAGCTGCTCGGAGCGCTCGACCGACCGACCGGCGGCAGCGTGTTCTTCGAGGGGCGAGACCTCGGAGCACTCGGCGACGGTGAACTGGCCGAGCTCCGGCTCAACGCTTTCGGCTTCGTCTTCCAGCAGTTCAACCTGATCCCGACACTGACGGCTCTGCAGAACGTCGAGGCGGGCCTGGCGCCGACTGGCGCCGGCTCGGCTGAGCTACGGTCGCGGTCGCTCGCTTTACTCGAGGAGGTTGGCCTTGCCGATCGCGCTTCGCATCTGCCCTCCCACCTCTCCGGTGGCGAACAGCAGCGCGTTGCGATTGCTCGCGCTCTGGTCGTGGGCCCCCGCGTGATTCTGGCCGACGAGCCGACCGGCAACCTCGATACCAAGACAGGTGCTGATGTGATCGATCTTCTCGCAGGCCTTGCAACGAGTCACGGCGCTACCGTCGTCGTTGCCACCCACGACGCAGATCTCGCCGCGCGTGCGCCGAGACGACTAGCGATGCGCGATGGCAGGATCGTGGGGGCGCCGGTCACCGGCACCCCCTGAGCCCAGGGACGGCGCACCGACAACACGTGTCCACCGCTCCAGGGCTGCCGTCTCGGAGTCCGATCGCGTGGTCGAAGCCTTTGTCGGTGAGCTTGCCGTCGCGTGGTGCGGCCTGGCCGGCAACCCCTCTCGCGAGCGATGTGGCGGCAGCGAGGGACGAAAGCCGCCGGCACCCCGTTTCTCACCTCACTGCTTCCACCCTGCATGCATCATTGGACTGACCCAGGTGTGCGTCCGGAGTCCCTCAAATTGAATGGGGAAGCGGGTTGAGTGAGCAGCCTGCCGTGTATTTGGCTAGCTGTTCGGGGCGGCGGTCGCCGGTGTGAATCTGGGCTGAAGCCACATCGGGTCGTGCCTGTCGAGGAACGTCGCGCTGATGCAGAGGTCACGCAGAAGACCGTCGTGGAGCCCGTAGATGACACCGTGCACGGTCAGCTCCTGATCGCGCGCCCAGACGTCTTCGACGATCGTTGTCTGGCAGATGTTCATCGCCTGCTCGATCACGTTCAGCTCGCAGAGCCGGTCGAGTCTCTGGGCTTCCGGGAGGGAGTCAACCTCGGCGGCGTGCTTCTCATACACGTCCATCACGTGGCGAAGCCAGTTGTCCACGAGCCCGTGGCGAGCCCCTTCGAGCGAGGCCTTGACGCCGCCGCAGCCGTAGTGGCCGGCGACGATCACGTGCTCGACGTGCAGGATGTCCACCGCGTACTGCAGCACCGAGAGGCAGTTGAGGTCGGTGTGGACGACGACGTTCGCGATGTTGCGATGGACGAAGACCTCGCCCGGCGGAAGCCCCACGATCTCGTTCGCAGGGACGCGGCTGTCGGAGCAGCCGATCCAGAGGTACTTTGGCGTCTGCGCATCGATGAGGCTCTCGAAGAAGTGCGGATTGTCCTCGACCATCGCGGCTGCCCAGGCGCGGTTGTTCTCGAAGAGCTCGGTGAGGTCTGTCATGGCAACAGGCTATCCCGCGGAGGCATCACGCCGATGCATGACCTGCCTCACATCCGGTCGATCATCGCCTGGCCGAAGGCAGAGCACGACACCTCGTTCGCACCGTCCATCAGGCGCGCGAAGTCGTAGGTGACCTGCTTGTCCCCGATAGCCGCCTCGATCGACGAGATGATCAGATCGGCAGCCTCTGTCCAGCCGAGATGGCGCAGCATCATCTCGGCCGAGAGGATCAATGAACCGGGGTTGACCTTGTCCTCGCCCGCATACTTCGGTGCCGTCCCATGCGTTGCCTCGAACAGCGCCACCGTGTCGGACAAGTTCGCGCCGGGCGCTATACCGATCCCGCCGACCTGTGCCGCAAGCGCGTCGGAGATGTAGTCACCGTTCAGGTTCGTCGTCGCGATCACGTCGTACTCGCCGGGGCGCAGGAGGATCTGCTGCAGGAAAGCGTCGGCGATCACGTCCTTGACGACGATCTCTCGGCCCGTGTTCGGGTTCGTGAAGTGCATCCACGGCCCCCCGTCGAGTGGCTGTGCCCCGAACTCGCTCACTGCGAGGGCGTAGCCCCAGTCGCGGAATGCGCCCTCGGTGAACTTCATGATGTTGCCCTTGTGCGTCAGCGTGACGGAGCGCCGGTCATTGTCCACCGCGTACCTCAGGGCCTGGCGCACGAGCCGCTCGGTCCCTTCCCTCGAGATCGGCTTGATGCCGATGCCGGACGTCTCTGGAAAACGGATCTTCCGCACGCCCATCTCCTCCTGCAGGAAGGCAATCATCTTCCGGGCACCTTCCGACTCCGCCTCCCACTCGATCCCCGCGTAGATATCCTCGGTGTTCTCGCGGAAGATCACCATGTCGGTCTGTGTCGGATCCCTCAGTGGGCTCGGCACGCCACGGAAGTAGCGCACGGGACGAAGGCACACGTAGAGGTCGAGTTCCTGGCGGAGGGCCACGTTGAGTGAGCGAATCCCGCCACCGACGGGTGTTGTCATCGGGCCCTTGATCGAGACCGCGTACTCACGCATCGCGACGAGCGTCTCGGCCGGCAGCCACACGTCGGCGCCGTAGAGACGGGTGGACTTCTCACCCGCGTAGACCTCCATCCAGTGGATCGATCGCGCGCCGCCGTACGCCCGTGTCACGGCCGCATCCACGACCGCTTGCATGACAGGCGTGATGTCCGCACCGATGCCGTCTCCCTCGATGAAGGGGATGATGGGGTTGTCCGGCACAGGCTGCCCGGCGACGATTCTGACACCGCCCTCGGGTACGACGATGAGTGATTTCTCGACCATGTAGGGCTTCCTTGCTCGCATGTGTGTGGCTGGGGTTTCCGTCAATCTACGGCATCTCCCGGTGCGCCCGCGCGCTTTACTAGGCTCCACGTACGGTGGACGGCGATACGGAGACACGCGCGGACGAGATTGCTCGACGGATTACCCGCATTATGATCGAGGGATTCGCCCGCCATTACGGGCTCTTTCGGGAAGTCAGCTCGGGTGCGAAGCACCGCTTCGAGGTCTCCGCGTGGACGGAGGTGCAGCAGGCGGTGCGCGAGCGGAACCGCTTCTACGGCGACCGCGTCGAGGAATGCGTCGAGCGGCTGAACGGCGAGCTCGCAGCGGGAACGATCGACGATGCCACCTGGCGTCGGGCGAAACTGCTCTATATCGGGCTGCTTGTTGATCACAAGCAACCCGAGCTCGCCGAGACGTTTTTCAACTCGGTTGTCACTCGGGTGATCGGGCGCACCTACGTCCGCAACAACTTTGCTTTCGTGCGCGCTGCGGTCTCGACCGAGTACATCGAGTCGGATCCGCCGATCTACCGGAGCTACTACCCGGTCGAGACGGGCCTCCGGGTTGCCCTGCTCGCCATCTTCGCCGACTTCGGCTGGCGTCGTCCCTTCGCCGACCTCAAACGAGATGTCGGTTTTGTCTGGCAGACGCTACTCGAGCATTTTGGCGGCGAGTGGCCGGCGCGCGAGCCCAACTACCAGGTGCAGGTGCTCGGCTCGGCGTTCTACCGCAACAAGGGCGCATACGTGATCGGCAAGATCATCAACGGCAACGTCGAAACGCCCTTCGCCGTCTGCGTGCTTCACGATGCGGATGGCCGACTGGTGCTCGACACCATCCTGTGCGACTCGGAGAGCATCTCCGTGCTCTTCTCGCTCTCCCGGGCATACTTCATGGCCGACATGGACGTACCCTCGGGGTACGTGCAGTTCCTGCAGACGTTGATGCCCGCGAAGCCCCGCTCCGACCTGTACACGGCGGTTGGCCTCGCAAAACAGGGGAAAACGCTCTTCTTCCGTGACCTGCTGCATCACCTGCATCATTCGCAGGACGCGTTCGTCGAGGCACCCGGGACGCGCGGCCTCGTGATGCACGTCTTCACCCTTCCCTCGTACCCCTACGTGTTCAAGGTGATCAAGGACGAGTTCGGCCACTCGAAGCATTCCGACCGCGCAACGGTGAAGCGCAAGTTTCTGATGGTCAAGGAGATCGACCGCGTGGGTCGGATGGCCGACACGCTCGAGTTCAAGAACCTGGCCTTGCCTCGTTCCCGCTTCGCGCCCGAACTGCTTGCGCAGCTCCTCGACCTCGCTCCGTCAACGGTCGAGATCGACGGTGAGGATGTGATTGTCGGCCACTGTTACGTCGAACGGCGGATGACGCCGCTCAATCTCTACCTCGAGACGGCGACGGCGGAGGAGATCGAGCACGTCGTCCGCGAGTACGGAGACACGATCCGGGAACTTGCGATCGCAAACGTGTTCGCCGGGGACATGCTCTGGCGCAACTTCGGTGTCAACCGCCACGGCCGCGTCGTCTTCTACGACTACGACGAGATCGAGTACCTGACCGACTGCACGTTCCGTGCCGTCCCGCCCGCGCCAAATCCCGAGGCGGAGCTGTCGGCAGAGCCCTGGTACCCGGTCGGCCCACTTGATGTCTTCCCCGAGGAGTTCGAGACATTTCTACTCGGCAGTCCCCAGGTACGCGAGGCGTTCCTGCGCTATCACGCCGAGCTCCTGCGGCCTGCGTTCTGGCAGAAATGCCAGCAGCAGGTGGCGCGCGGAGAGATCGTGGACTTCTTCCCCTACCCCGAGTCGATCCGTTTTTGCCAGCGCTACGACGTGCCGGTGTGAGTACCGGGTCGGGACGGATTCCGTGTTGGATAGGGTCGGGACATCACGTCAGACGTGTCACACCGGGAAACGGGGAATGGGATGACGAGCCTCAAGCTGCCTGAAGGAGATCCCGGGTTCGATGGCGCGATCGAACCGCTCGCCACGGACTCGACACCGTCGAAGCCGGAGATTCGACGGCCACCGGCAGGTGCGCCGAACGTGGTCGTTGTGATGCTCGACGATGTGGGCTTTGGCGCACCCGGCACGTTCGGGGGCCCGGTTCCGACCCCCGCGCTCGACCGGGTCGCTGCGCAGGGTGTGCGCTACAACCAGTTTCACACGACAGCCCTGTGCTCGCCGACGCGCGCGGCGCTTCTGACGGGGCGGAATCATCACAGCGTCCACATGGGTGGCATCGCAGAGATCGCCTATGGCTACCCCGGCTACGACGGTGTGATTCCTCGCAGCACGGCGACCGTCGCAGAGGTCCTGCGACTGAGTGGCTACAGCACAGCAATGTTCGGCAAGGCTCATGTCACTCCGATGTGGGAGATGAGCCCGTCGGGGCCGTTCGACCACTGGCCGACCGGCCTCGGCTTCGACCGCTTCTACGGCTTCCTCGGTGCCGAGGCATCCCAGTACGAGCCGGCGCTCTACGACCAGACGACACCGATCGAGCCGTACGTCGGGGTCGAGGACTACCATCTGACGGAGGATCTGGTCGATCAGGCCGTTTCCTGGGTGCGCCAGCAGCGTGTCGGCACGCCTGACCTGCCCTTCTTCCTCTACTTCTCCCCCGGCGCGACACATGCGCCACACCACGTGTGGCCCGAGTGGATCGAGAAGTTCCGCGGCCGCTTCGATGAGGGCTGGGACAGGCTTCGTGAGGAGATCCACGCCCGCCAGCTCGAGCTCGGCGTGATTCCACCTGGCACACGGCTGACCCCGAGACCCGACCAGCTTCCCGCCTGGGACGACTACGATGACCGCTACAAGCCGGTCGCCGCGCGGCTGATGGAGGTGTACGCGGCGTATCTCGCGCACACCGATGCGCAGGTCGGGCGCCTCATCGACGCATTCCAGGATCTCGACATCTGGGAGGACACGCTGTTCGTCTACGTGACGGGCGACAACGGCGCTTCCGCCGAGGGGACGCTGCACGGCGTCTGGAGCGCACCGTCGTTCCAGAACGGGTTCCCGGAGGATCCCGAATGGCTTCTCGAGCACATCGGGGATTTCGGCTCGGCGCGGTGCGAGAACCACTTCAACGCAGCCTGGGCGTGGGCGCTCGACTCCCCGTTCCAGTGGACGAAGCAGGTCGCCTCTCACTTCGGTGGCACCCGTAACGGCCTGGCCGTCTCCTGGCCTTCGCGGATTGCCGCCCGCGGCGAGTTACGCAGCCAGTTCCACCACATCATCGACATCGTCCCGACCATCTACGAGGCGGCTGGGATACTCCAGCCGACCCACGTCAACGGCATCGAGCAGAAGCCCATCGACGGGGTGCCGATGAGCTACAGCTTCGACCAGGCAGACGCCCCGAGCACGCGCGTCACGCAATACTTCGAGATCCTCGGCAATAGGGCTCTCTATCACGACGGCTGGATTGCCAGCTGTTTTCACGGCCGGGTGCCCTGGATGCGCAGTCAGGCGCTGCCGTTTGCAGGAGGTGACGAGAAATGGGAGCTGTACCGGATCACCGACGACTTCAGCCAGGCCGTCGATCTCGCTGCCGACCACCCCGACAAGCTTGCCGCGTTACAGAAGCTCTTCGACATCGAGGCCCGTAAGCACGATGTGTACCCGCTGAGCGACGCGACAACCATGCGGGCGCTTCCGCATAACCGGCCAAGCCATCTCGAGGGCCTCCGCACGTTCACGTTGTACCCCGAGAACGTCCGCATGTCCGAGCTCGCGAGCGTCAACCTCAAGAACGTGTCCTTCGACCTCACGGCCCACGTTGTCGTTCCCGACGGCGGAGCCCTGGGCGTTGTGATCTGTCAGGGCGGGGCGATGGCCGGCTGGTCGCTGTATCTCGGGGTGGACGGCCGCCCGACGTATTTGTACAACTACTTCGGCAGGGAGCGCACGGTGCTCACGGGCCCCGATGCCGTACCTGCCGGGCCCACGCTGATAGGTGTTGCGTTCGACTATGACGGGAACGGACTCGGCAAGGGCGGTGACGCACGGCTGACCGTCAATGGCGCAACCGTCGCCGAGGGGCGTATCGAGCGGACGGTGCCCTTCGTCTTCTCGATGAGTGGAGAGACCCTCGATGTCGGAGTCGATACCGCCTCGCCCGTCGGGCCCTACGAGCCGCGGTTTGCCTTCACCGGCAAGATCGACCGCGTCGTTGTCGATCTGCGGTCGCAGTTGCCCTCTCATGCGGCGAGAGACTTCGAGGACGGCCAGTTCCGCGGAGCGATCACACAGCACTGACACTGCCAGGGTCTCTTCGCAAGGGGTCTCCCGCCGGCGGCGGCATCAGGGCACGGATGCAAAATCCCATGCACCCGATGGAGGTTCCTCGCTAAAGGCCGTTTATCTACAAGCCGAAAACGTGTAAATCGGTGCGAGTCTGAAGCGGGGTGCTGCCGAGACTGCTGGAGCGTGAACCTGTATAGGTTCCCGTGCCGCCGGTGACGGCCTTGTAGATACCCGTGCCGCCAACCACACTGATTGTCCCACCAAATACAGCTCCGCCGGCCTTGGTTGCAATTGTTGCCCCCGACATCACGCCCGAGATCGTCGACCCGTCAGAAAACGTCATGGTCATGATGCCATTCCATGTGCCATTCCCCGAGAGATAATTCAACAGGAACGTTGCATTCAACTTTGCGCGCACTCCGGTCAGGCTCCCACCGACCCCTTCCAGGATGCCGCTGCCCTCCTGGGCGACTGTGCCAATGGTGTTGAGCGCATTCGGTCCAACCGTGACGATGTCTCGACTGGTCACGACGAGTTCTGCGGGGAGGACTATCCGCGTGCCTGTCACTGCGGCCCCGACAGGTGTGGAGAGCCCGGCTCCCTCGCTGAGGAGTGCTGCAGTGATCAGGGTTGTTTTCTTGTTTGTGTTGTTGCTTGCCCAGTGGACAAGACTTGATGTTTCGACAACCGAGTCGCCTCTACGCAGAATGGTCGTCGTAGATTTGAGCTTCTCTACGGCTCCACTAGCACGGGTGAGCATCGCCGTCCCGGCATTGACTCGATAGGTGAGTGCACCAGACTCCACGCGAAAAATCTGAGTTCCTTCGTGGTAGTGCACAGAGCCTTTGGCCTTTGGCGCATATGTCACGCGAGTCAGATAGAGCACCTGGCCAGGTGCGTTCAAAGGCAGCGTAACCGACAGCACTTTTCTGGTCAGGCCATTTGCCGATACAACACTTCCGACTTCGGGGGTTGGAGTGACAGTGGTCGTACCGCGTGTTCCGGTTGCCCGATCACTACTCGCCGATACGGCGGCCGGAATCGCACCGAGGACAAGGGCGAAGACGGCAAGAAGAGCAGCAATGTGTCTCGGGCTCGAATGCACTGGAGTCCTCCATCGTGAGTGTAGGGCGAAAGTCAGGGGAAAAGATAACAGCAGTGTAAAGTCAGGGGAAAAGATAACAGCAGTCTGGTGTCAGGTCTCGCATTCACGCACTCCGCTCGCTCCTCAGGAGCCAGAGGGTCGATGCGGCGGGCGGGACGATGCCGGCGGACGAGGCGTCTCAGTGAATTGTGCCAGCGGAGACGAGCGCGAGCACGAGGACTCCAACCGCGATTCGATAGGCGACGAACACGTAGACGGTGTGCGTGACCAGGTAGCGCAGAAAAAGCGCGATCGAGGCGTAGCCCACGACGAACGCGAGCAACGTCGCGATTGCGGTCGCGCCTATGGTGGCGTTCGAGTCTCCGCCGATGTTGCGTAACTCGTACAGGCCGCTGAGTACGACTGCCGGGATGGAGAGGAGGAAGGAGTAGCGGGCTGCGGCGGCGCGCTCGAGTCCGAGGAAGAGGCCGGCACTGATCGTGGCGCCGGAACGGGAGACCCCGGGGATGAGTGCCGCTGCCTGAGCGAACCCGATCACGATGCCGTCACGCCGCCGGAGAGAGTCGAGCGGCCGTGATCGAGCGCCGACCTTCTCGGCCGCGAGTAGGACAAGCCCGAGTACGATCATTGTCGTTCCGATGAGCCGGAGGCTGCGGGCCCCCGTCTCGATCTGGTGACTGAAGAGGAAACCGAAGACGAGGATCGGGAGCGTTCCGATCAGGATGTACCAGCCGAGCCGCGATTCAGGGCTCGTGCGAAGAACGGGATCGCGGAGTCCGCCGATCCAGGCGCGGGCGATCCCGAGAAGCTCCCGGCGGAAGTAGAGCAGCACGGCTGCGAGCGTGCCGAGTTGCGTCACAGCGGTGAAGGCGGCGCCCGGGTCCTCCCAACCAGCAAAGGCCGGGACGATGCGCAGATGGGCGGTACTCGAGATCGGCAGAAACTCCGTCAGCCCCTGCACGATCCCGAGCACGATCGCTTCGAGCAGACTCATCCGCTGACGGCTCCGCTACTCCGCGCCGAGGTCAAGATGATCAGTCGGCACGCAAGCAAGAGCCGAGCGAGCCGGCCAGCATCGCCGACGGGAGAGGCGAGAGGCATGCAGGCAAGCTACCAACAGTGTGGTGTCAGGTCTCGCATTCACGCACTCCGCTCGCTCCTCAGGAGCCGCC
>JBAXFL010000027.1:0-33501 GCA_037139935.1 Thermoleophilia bacterium
CTTCTTGCCGCCATCACGGTGACCCTGGCCCTCGCGTTGCCCGCGGTGGCCTCGGCGAGCCTTGCCTCGATCACGTTCCGGTCGGTGCCTGTCGCACCCGGCAAGTCCTTGCCCGTGACAACCGGGCGCTTCGATCTCGTGGGCCTCCGCTGGCACGGCCCGGGATCGGTGCAATTCAGCGTCCGCTCAACCGACGGTATCTGGGGCCCCTGGCTCGCGGCCGCCCCTGAGGAGGACGACCGTCCGGATATCGGAGCCCGAGAGAATGCGTCGAGCGGCGGCTGGCGTCTTGGGAACCCGACCTGGGTGGGGCCGGCCAACGCGATCCGCTATCGGGTGTCGGGTCGCGTCACCGACCTGCGCGCATCGCTTGTCCGAAGCCCCGAACAGATGATTCCGCTTCGATCGGTCGCCAGTGCAGGATCGCCACCGATCGTGCCGCGGAGCGCCTGGGGCGCGGACGAGTCGATCACCAGTGCAGGCTCGGGCTATGCCCCGAGCGTACGCTTTGCGATGGTCCACCATACGGCCGGACCGAATGACTATTCGCCCTCACAGGCGGCCGCCATCATGCGTGGCATCCAGGTCTACCACGTCAAGTCGAACGGTTGGGCCGACATCGGCTACAACTTTCTCGTAGACCGCTATGGCATCGTGTACGAGGGCCGCCATGGTGGTATCGACAAGAACGTGATCGGTGCCCACGCTCTTGGCTTCAACACCGGTTCCGTCGGGGTGGCCATGATCGGCACGTTCGGAACGGCGGCCCTCCCGGTTGAGGCATCCCGAGCACTCGAGAGGTTGCTCGCCTGGCGACTCGACCTTGCCCATGTCGATCCCCGCGCGTCGGTCACGGTTATCTCGGGCGGCAGCCCGCAGTATCTCCCCGGTGTTCCGGTCTTGCTTCGCGCGGTATCTGGCCACCGCGACACGGGGCAGACAGAGTGCCCCGGGAACCTCCTGTACGCCAAGCTCGACGCCGTGGCGGGCACGGCGTTGGGGATCGGGCTGCCTAAAATTTTTGATCCGGCAGTGAAGGGAGCTCTCGGAGGCCAGGTGCGCTTCACGGCACGCGTCTCGGCGGCGCTCGCGTGGCGGATATCCGTGGTAGACGCACTCGGTCAGGAACTCGCCGCTGGCGTGGGCCGTGGGCCGAACGTTGACTGGAGCTGGGATGCGTCCCTCGTCACGGGAACCGGCATCGGCTGGAGCATGAGGGTCGAGGGTGCCACACCTGCCACGGGTGCTCTCGGCAAGCCGACGAAGGATGCGACGCTCGCTCTCAGAGATCTTGCCGCCGACCCGGAGACGATTAGCCCGAATGACGACGGCGTTGCCGACGCCGCCACCGTGACGTACGAGACAACTGCGGTGGCGACGGTGACAGCGACGCTTCTCGACGCGACCGGTGCCGAGGTGGCGGAGATCGTTCCCCCGACCCGTCTTCCAGCAGGGAAACACACCTTTGCGTTCGATGGGCTCGGGCAGCCGGATGGCGTCTACGGAATAGTCGTGCGTGGAACCGACGCTCGTGGGTTTGTGGTCGAGGAGCAGATAGAGATAACGATAATCCGGACGCTCGGGCCGTCGTCGGTGGCGCCCTCGGTCTTCACGCCAAACGGCGACGGGAAGGGAGATGTGCTCCGGATGACGTTTCTTCTCACCACTGCGGCCGCCGTCAGGCTGCGTATCCTGCACGAGGGTGTCTGGGTTGCGACACTCTTCAACGGGCCCCTGCTGGCGGGAAAGCAGACGATTACCTGGGACGGTACAAAGCGGCTTGGAACTGCCCCGGATGGCGACTACACTGCCGTCGTCGAGGTCACCGACGCGATCGGCACCATTACGGTCGCGCTGCCGTTTTTGCGGGACGCGACCCCTCCGGGGATGCGACTTTTCAGCCGGCCGCTGCGCCTCCGGGTGTCCGAGGCAGCACAGGTGACCGTGCGTGTGAACGGTTCGGTCAGACACCTCGAAACTGCGGGGCCCGGCTACCTGATGCTCGCCGGCGTCCGCCGGATCCGCACGCTTCTTGTCTTTGCGCGCGATACAGCCGGAAACCAGGCCGTCCTCCGCCGCCCCTGAGCTTTGGCTCGAACGCAACGAATCATCTCGTTCTGACAGTAGACTTACGCCGTGCAGTCGTCCCGCCGTTCACTCGCCCGACTCTCTGCTCCTCTCGGTGGAGAAGAAGCCGCAGCATGATTCCCGCGGCGCCGTTCGGCAAGGAGGAGCTCGAGCGCATCCTGCCTCACCGGGATCCATTTCTGCTCCTCGACGAGGTGATCGAGCTCGAGCCAGGCCGCAAGGTCGTTGCCACGCGCCTCGTGCGTGCCGACGACTGGTGGTTTCCGGGACACTTTCCCGACAGGCCCGTTATGCCCGGCGTCCTGATCGTGGAGGCGATGGCACAGGCCGGCGCCGTGGCGGTGCTGGTCGAGGAGGAGAATCGGGGCAAGATAGCCTTCTTCGCGGGCATCGACGACTGCCGCTTCAAGCGCATCGTCTCGCCGGGGGAGACGCTGACGCTGACCTGTGAGATCGACGCCATGCGTGGCCCGATCGGTCGTGGCAAGGCGACGGCAACCGTTGACGGTGCCCTCGCGGCCCGTGGCACGCTTACGTTCGCGGTGGAGCGATGATCGGGTCGGCTACGGGAGTGCGAATCGGGATTACGGGCCTCGGCTCGAACGTGCCCGAGACCGTGATGACGAACGACGATCTGGCACGCTTCGTCGATACGTCGGACGAATGGATTCGTGAGCGCACCGGAATCCGCGAGCGTCGGATCGCGACCCGGGACGAGGCTCTCACCGACATAGCGCTGCCCGCTGCGCGGGAGGCGCTCGCCGAGGCCGGCGCGCAGCCTTCCGAGATCGACCTCGTGATCTGCGCCACCGTCACCCCGGACATGCTGTTTCCGACAGCCGCGGCGTTGATGGCCGACACGCTCGAGCTGCGGCACGCGGCGGCCTACGATCTGGCCGCGGGCTGCACCGGGTTCATGTACGCGATTGCCCAGGCGTACGGGATGCTGGCATCGGGTCTCTCGAAGAAGGCACTCGTGATCGGTGCCGACGTGCTCTCCAAGACGCTCGACTGGGAGGATCGCTCGACGGTGGTGCTGTTTGGCGACGGCGCGGGCGCGGTCGTGATGGAGCCCGTCTCGACGGGGGGATTCCTCGGCTTCGAGCTCGGGGCCGACGGCGGCGGCGGCATCCATCTCTCCTATCCGGGCAGTGGCTCGCGGTATTTCGACGGCTCGAAGCCCTCTCTCGAGATGAACGGCCGTGAGGTCTTCAAGTTCGCGACCCGGGTGTTGGTGTCGTCGGCGACAGCCGTCCTCGAACAGTGCGGCAAGACGATCGCCGACGTCGATTGCTACGTCCCGCACCAGGCAAACGCCCGGATCATCGAGTACGCGGTTGGCAAGCTCGGTATCCCACCCGAGCGGACCGTCGTGAACGTTGACCGTTTCGGGAATACCTCGTCGGGGTCGATCCCCCTCGCGCTTGTGGATGCGCGTGCGGAGGGACGTCTTACGGACGGAGCGCTCGTCTTGATGACCGGGATGGGCGCCGGCCTCACCTGGGGTTCGGCGCTGCTCGAATGGAGCGGAAAAGCCCGGCCGGAGAACGGTCAGGGCCTGTCTGCGGCGGCCGTCACGTGAGCACGGGGAAGAGTGCGGCAACGGGCAAAGTCGCATTCTGCTTTCCGGGGCAAGGTGCCCTCGAGGCGGGCATGGGCCGCGAGCTCGCGGAGGCTGTGCCGGCGGCAATGGAGGTCTACCGTGTCGGCAGCGAGGCCTCGGGCCTCGACCTGCAGAAGCTCTGTTTCGAGACGCCACTCGAGGAGCTGGTTGACACCGAGGTGCAGCAGCCGGCCCTGATCGCAACATCCCTTGCCATCCTGGCAGCGATCCGTGATCAGGGGCTCGAGCCGGACATCGTCGTGGGCCACTCCGTCGGGGAGTTCGCGGCGCTCGCGTCGGTCTCGGCGATCGGTACGGCCGAGGCGATCGGATTCGTGCGCGAGCGAGGGCTTGCGATGGCGGAGGCGGCCCGGCTGCATCCCGGAGCGATGGCGGCGATCCTCGGTCTCGAGGACGAGGTGGTCGAGGAGCTGTGCAACAGGATCGAGGGTGTCTGGCCCGCGAACTACAACTGCCCCGGCCAGATCGTCGTGTCGGGCGAGCACGACGCGATCGACCAGCTCTGTGTCGAAGCCACGTCCATCGGTGCCAGGCGGGCGATCAAGCTGAAGGTCTCGGGGGCATTCCACAGCCCCCTCGTTGGACGGGCTGCGGACCGTCTTCGGCCGGCGATCGAGTCGATTCGCTTCCAGGATCCGATCGCACCATTTATGTCCACCGTGACCGCTCATGTCGAGCCCGTAACCCGGTTCGCCTCGATCCTCGTGGAGCAGTTGACAGCGCCCGTGAAGTTCACGCAAGCCGCCAGAGAGCTCGTGCAGGATGGTGTCACGACGTTTGTCGAGGTCGGTCCGGGAAACGTGCTCTCGGGGCTGATCAAGCGTATCGATAGGAGTGTCCGGGCTATTTCCGTCAACGATGCCGCTAGCCTCGAGAAGGCAAAGGAGCTGCTCGCGTCATGAGCGACTTCTGCTCCCTCGAGGGCATGACGGCTCTCGTCACCGGCGCCTCACGGGGAATAGGCCGTGCGATCGCAGTGGAGCTTGCTGCCGCGGGCGCCGCGGTCGTCGTCGGGTATCGCACGGGCGAGGAGGAGGCGGACGCGGTCGCCCATGAGATCGGCGGCCGGGCCGTCCAGGCCGATGTCTCCGATCCGGCGTCGGCGCTCGCGCTCGTGCAGGAGGCCGGCAATCTCGACATCCTCGTGAACAACGCGGGGCTCACACGTGATGGGCTGATCGCCCGCATGAGCGACGACGACTGGCACACCGTGATAGAGACGAACCTCTCATCGGTCTTCTACACCTGTCGTGCGGCTGCGAGGCCGATGATGAAGAAGCGGTCAGGCGCGATCGTCAACGTCTCCTCGGTCGTCGGAGTTCATGGAAACGGCGGCCAGACGAACTACGCGGCGTCGAAGGCGGGCATCATCGGATTCACGAAGTCGCTCGCACGCGAGCTTGGTAGCCGCAACGTCCGGGCAAACGTCGTCGCGCCGGGCTACATCACCACCCAGCTCACGGACGTGCTGCCGCAGGAGGCGACCGACGCGCTCCTCCAGCAAACGCCACTCGGCCGACTCGGTGCTCCGGAGGACGTCGCCGGAGCCGTTCGGTTTCTCTGCTCCCGCCAGGCCTCATTCGTCACGGGCGAAGTGCTGCTCGTTGACGGTGGCCTCGGGATGTAGCCTACGTTCCCGTGGATCAAAGTAACGACAGACGGAGAATCGTCGTAACCGGGATCGGCGCAGTCAGCTCTCTCGGGAACACGGCCGAGGACACCTGGACAAACCTGATTGCGGGTCGATCGGGTGCAGGCCCGATCACGCAGTTCGATTCGACTGGCTACGCCGTGCATTTCGCGTGCGAGGTCAGAGACCTCGACGTGACGGACTACATGGACTACAAGGCCTCGCGACGGATGGATCGTTTTACGCACCTTGCAATCGCAGCAGCCCGGCAGGCCGAGACCGACTCGGGACTTGCGATTGCCCCGATTGCCGAGCGAGTGGGTGCTGCGATCGCCACCGGAATCGGAGGCTTGCGGTCGTTCGAGACGTGCGTCAACCAGTTGAACGACAAGGGGCCCGATCGCGTCAGCCCGTTCTCGATCGTCCAGATCATCCCGAACCTCGCAGCCGGGTGGGTGTCGATCGAGCTCGGCACCCGGGGGCCGCTCCTGTCCCAGTGCACTGCGTGTGCCGCCTCGAACATGGCGATCGGCGACGGGATGGATGCGATCCGCCTCGGCCGGGCCGACGTGATGATCTGCGGCGGGACGGAGGCTCCGGTAACGCGGGTGAGCATCTCGGGCTTCGCTGCGATGCGGGCGATCTCGACGAGGAACGACGATCCAGAGCGCGGATCACGCCCGTTCGACGGCGAGCGTGACGGCTTTGTCATGGGTGAGGCAGCAGGCGTGCTCGTGATCGAGGAGCTCCAGCACGCGAAGGCTCGTGGTGCCCGGATCTATGCGGAGATTCTGGGCTACGGCGTCTCCTCCGACGCGAACCATGTTTCCGACCCCGACCCGACGGGACAGAACCCCGCGCGGGCACTCACGATGGCATTTGCAGATGCCGGCATCACGCCGGAGGACGTGGGCTATATCAATGCCCACGGCACCTCGACCCCCGCTGGCGACTCGGGCGAGACCCGGGTCATCAAGCTCGCACTTGGTGAGGACAAGGCCTACAGGACGCCGATCTCCTCGACGAAGGGCGCGACGGGGCACTGCCTCGGCGCTGCGGGAGCAATGGAGGCGATCTTCACGATCCTGGCGCTGCAGCGTGGGATCCTCCCTCCGACGATCAACCAGACGACACCGGATCCCACCTGTGACCTCGATTACATCCCGAACGAGGCGCGACACGACCAGGTCGAGATCGGCGTCTCGAACTCCTTTGGCTTCGGCGGCCACAACGCGAGCCTCGTATTTCGCCGATGGCACGATGAGCCCTGACACGTCTCTGAGGTGAATCACCGGTGGGCTGAGCACCTCTTTCCGACCGCCGGTGGAGCACGGTGGGATCCGGTATGAGCACATTGCGTGCCCGCTGCCCCGACTGCCGCACGCTGACGGCGGTCGCGGTTGGTACGGACTATCAGTGTCACAGCTGCGGCCGTGAATACGCCGCCGGTCTCGTGCGTGTTCCACGGGCGTGGGGAGCAGGGGGCGAGACGATGGCCGCCGCTGCCTGGCTCGAGATCCCGTATCCCGAGGCTGCGGTGATCGAGGAGGAGACCCTGGAGGAGCAGGTGGCCTCGCAACTGCGCAATCTGCCCGCGCGGCCACTTGTCCTCGGTGGCTGCTGTTGCGCCCACGTCGGTGCCGTACGCGGGCTCACCGGCCGGCCGGGCCGTCTCGCCGTCGTCTGGATCGATGCCCACGGTGACCTCAACACCCCGGAGAGCTCCCCTTCGGGGAACGCGTGGGGGATGGCGTTGCGCCTGCTGCTCGACGCTGCCGACGTCCGTCCCGAGGATGTCGCGCTTGTCGGGACGCGCAACCTCGACCTGCCCGAGGTCGCATACCTTGCGGCCACGGGGATCGACGAGGACATCGGCCGGGCACTCGACGGCTGCAGCCGGGTCTACGTCGCCTTCGACTGCGACGTCCTGCGGCCCGAAGAGGTCGCGGTGTTCATGCCGGAGCCAGGTGGCTGGACGCTGCCCGAGGCCGAAATACTCCTTCGAGATATCGCCGGGAGGTGTACGCTCGCGGGCCTCGGACTGACGGGACTGACCGCGACCGCCGACGCTGCGGTCGTGACTCGTCTCGCCCGAGCAGCCGGCCTGTAGCCCCGTGGTGGCGAGGCAGGTCTAAGATGGTGGGGATGTCAGCCACCGACAAGATCGATGTCTCGATCGAGCACAAGCAGGCGACGCTCGACGACGGCTCGGAGAAGAAGCATCCGAACACCTGCCCCGGCTGTGGGTCTCATTACCGCGACGACGAACTCCAGGCGAGTCTTCGTGTCTGCCCACAGTGCGAGTATCACTTCCCGGTTCGTGGCCTCGAGCGCATCGAGCAACTTGCCGACCCGGGAAGCTTTGCCGAGGACGAGAGCGCCTTGCGCTCGGGTGACCCGCTCGAGTTCTTCGACCTCAGGCCGTACACCGAGCGTCTCGCAGAGGCGGAGGTTTCCACAGGGCTTGGCGACGCGATGATCACCGGCTCTGCTTTGATCGAAGCGCTGCCGTGTCGCCTTGCCGTGATGGACTTTTCCTTCATGGGAGGCTCGATGGGGAGCGTTGTGGGCGAGAAGTTCGCCCGCGCGTGCGACCACGCTGCTGCCGACAGGCTGCCGCTCGTCTCCGTCTCGTCCTCGGGCGGTGCGCGAATGCAGGAGGGGATCCTGGCGCTGATGCAGCTGCCGAAGACGATCTGCGCGCTCGAAGAACTGCATGCGTCCGGAGGCGTCATGATCTCCGTGCTCGCCCATCCCACGACAGGTGGACTTCTCGCCAGCTTCGCCTCGCTTGGCGACGTGCTCGTTGCGGAGCCTGGTGCTCTGATGTCGTTTGCCGGGCCCAGGGTCGTGGCACAGACGACGCGTGAGAAGTTACCCGACGACTTCGGCCTCGCCGAGTCGAATCTCCGCTTTGGCCACATTGACAGGATCGTGCCGAGGCAGGAGCTGCGGCCGGTTCTCGCCCAGCTGATCCGGCTCTTTCGGCGGCCGGTATGACGAGCGACGCGGAGCTCGGCCTACGCGATCGGCTTGCTCGGTTGAGCGGGGTCAAGCTTCTGCGCGGTACGCGGCTCTCGGCAGAGTTCGAGCGCCTGCAGCGGCAGCTCGAACGGCTGAAGGACGACACCTCCGACGAGGAGATCTGGCAGCGCGTCGAGCTTGCGCGGCACAAGGACAGGCCGTACACGCTCGACTACGTGGAGCGAGTCCTCGACGATTTTTTCGAACTGCACGGTGACCGCGGCCGGATGGACGACCACGCGATCGTGGCCGGGATCGGCAAGCTCGAAGGGCGTACGATCGCGCTACTCGGCCACCAGAAGGGCCGTGACCTGAAGGAGCGCACGAAACGCAACTTCGGCATGGCCTATCCGGAGGGATATCGTAAGGCGATCCGCGTGATGGAGCTTGCAGACCGGCACGGGTTCCCACTCGTCACGCTCGTTGACACGCCCGGCGCCTTTCCAGGCATCGCCGCCGAACAGCACGGCCAGGGCGGTGCGATCGCGCGCTCTCAGGCCATGATGGTGAGGCTCGGAGTGCCGACCGTCTCGGTCGTGATCGGCGAGGGCGGCTCTGGCGGTGCAATCGCAATCGCCGTTGCCGATCGCGTGCTGATGCAGGAGAACGCGATCTACTCGGTGATCTCACCCGAAGGGTGTGCAGCGATTCTCTGGCGCGACGCCTCGCAGGCGAAGAAGGCGGCTTCCGCCTTCCGTCTCGACGCTGCCCACTGCCTCGACCTCGGCGTCATCGAGGGCATCGTTCCCGAGCCGGTCGGAGGGGCGCAGACGGACGCAGACGCGGCCGCGATGTTCCTCCGGGAATCGGTCGTCTCTCACCTGAACGATCTCGAAGGTATCGCGCCGGACGATCTCAGGAGAGCCCGGCGCGCGAAGTTTCGCGCTATGGGCGTCTTCACCTAGCCCGCCATCTCTCCACAGTTTCCACAGGCTTATCCCCGACTGTAAAAAACAGATTTTACAGGGGAAAATCGTGTAGCTGGTGAAGATGAGGGAGTTCTCAGTGAACGTACGCGGATCGCCGCCTGAGCCGAGACGGTCGAGAGCCTGGCCCCGGAACCGGGCTCAGGATCCTGACATCCGGCCGAGCAGGAGCAAGGCCCCCGCCTTGTCCAGCATCTCGTTCAGGTTGCCGCACTTGGGACTTTGCACGCAGGAGGGGCACCCGCTCGTGCAAGGGCACCCGCGGAGCAGCCGCGCGGTGTCGGAGACCCAGCCGTCAAAGCACTCGAAGCCCCGTTCGGTGATGCCGATACCCCCTGCATGGCCGTCATAGACGAAGACGGTCGGTAGGCCGGTCTGGAAGTGCACGTTGGTCGAGAGGCCGCCGATATCCCAGCGGTCGCACATGGCCCAGAGTGGCAGCAGGGAGATCAATGCGTGCTCGGTTGCGTGGAGGGTGCCGAGCAACTCTGGCATCTCCTCCAGACCCTCGAGCAGGCCAGGGCCGGGCGAGAACCAGACGGCCTCTGTGGGGAAGGTCACCTCGGGCAGGATCAGCGGCACAACGGCGAGGGTCGAGCCGTCACGGATCGACTTTCGCTGGTAGGCGACCACCTGTTCGGTCACGGCAACCGTGCCGAAGTGGAGATCGACCCCCCCGACCCGTTGGCAGCGCAGCGGCTCCTCGATCGCCGTCTGGGTGTCTTTCTTCACCTGCGTGTACCAGTCCACCCCGGCCGGCTCCACGAGGGCGGTGCGCGCGCCGTCGTCGAGTGTGCGCACGAGATACTGGGCACCGAGATGGAGGTAGACGGCGCCTTCGTGAACCGAGGAGTACGCACGCTCTCGCTCGATCACCCCGAGCACCGCGCCCGTTGTCGCATCGACGATCGTGAACGAATCGCGATCACCCGAGCGGAGAGAGAAGCGGCCGGCGGGTGTGTCACGACCGGTCCAGACAAAGCCAGCGGGTGTCTTCTCGAGCTCGGGCAGCAACGCGGCTCGTTCGAGCGCCTCCGGGCCGAGAGTCAGCGCGTCACGTTCGGCGATCGGGCCCTCGAAGGCGGCGGCGCACACGTGAAGATCGAGGATTCGCGGATTCGCATGATCGAGACGGGTCGCCTCGACGCGCCGTTCGAGCAGCGCCTCCGGCTCACGCATGAAGAACTGGTCGAGGGCATCTTCGCTCGCGACCAGCACGGCAAGGCCGTGCTGGCGCCGGCCCGCACGGCCCCACTGCTGGCGCAACGAGGCGACTGTCCCGGGGAAGCCGACCGAGATTGCACAGTCGAGCTGCCCGATGTCGATCCCGAGCTCGAGAGCGTCTGTTGCGGAGACCCCGAGCAACTCTCCGTCCATCAGCCGTCGTTCGATCTCCCGCCGTTGTGCAGGCGTGTAGCCGGCTCGGTAGGGCGCGAGTCGAGCGGCTGTTGCTGTATCGACGCGATCGGCGGTGAAGCGGTGGATCAACTCGGCTGCCTTGCGACTCTTGGCAAAGCAGATCGTGCGAAGCCCCCGGGAGACGAGGCCCGCCATCAGGAGAGAGGCCTCGGAGAGCGCGCTCGCACGGACGCCGAGCTCCGGGTCGAGGAGGGCGGGATTCCAGAGGACGATGTCCCGTTGCGCACGGGCGGAGGCGTCCGTCTCGACAATCGTTGCCATCTCTCCCGTGAGCGCGACGGCGAGCTGTGCCGGGTTCGCGATCGTGGCCGAGGCGAGCAGGAAGCGGGGCTCGGCCCCGTAGAGGCGGGCGAGCCGCCGCAGCCGCCGGATCACGTTTCCGACGTGCGAGCCGAAGACGCCCCGGTAGACGTGGGCCTCGTCCAAGACGACGTACCGCAGGTTGTAGAGGACGTCGCCCCAGAGGTCGTGGTGCGGAAGGACGCCAAGGTGCAGCATGTCGGGATTCGTGAGAATCAGGTTTGCGGATCGCCGAATCTGCGCTCGACGCTCGGGCTCGGTGTCTCCGTCGTAGATCGCCGGTCGCACACCGGGTAGCCGGAACCCTGCGATGCCCCTCGCCTGATCCTGCGTGAGCGCCTTTGTCGGGTAGAGGTAGATCGCTCGCGCGGTTGGTTCACGGACGATCGCGTCGAGCACCGGAAGGTTGAACGCCAGGGACTTTCCCGACGCCGTCCCCGTCGTCACGAGAACGTTCTCGCCGCGTGCGGCCGCCTCCCAGGTCTCGCCCTGGTGCGCGTAGAGCCCGTCGATCCCCAGACGGGTGAGCGCAGCCGTGACGCGGGGGTCGAGAGCGGCCGGCAGCGCCTCGAGCCGCGCTTCACATGCAGGCTCGGTCGAGCGAAATGCCATCTCTTCGCCCACGAGGAGCTCGTCCCAGGGCCGCGTCACCCGCTGATGTACTGCGCAAACGTTCGCTCGTAGCGGCTCTTGCTCTGGGGTCCCGCGAGCGTCTCCCGTGCTTCGCCACCGACGAAGAGGATCACGGTCGGGACGGAGAGAACACCGTACCGCGACGGGGTTCCGAGGTTGACGTCGATATCGAGCTTGACGAGCCGCACGCGCCCCGCAGCCGCAGCCGCTATCTCCGTCAGCGCGGGCTCGATTGCCCTGCACGGACGGCACCAAGGGGCGCCGAATTCGACGATAACCGGAACGTCGCTCGAGAGAACGTCGGTTGCGAACGTCGCGTCAGTGACCTCGTCCATGCGGTAAGTGTAGGCGTATGACGGCCTCCGGCCCGCTGCCCGTGCGGCCGTGCGACGTGGGCTACAGCTGTCCGCGGAGGGCTCGATACCGGAGCACCGGCACCCGGAGCATCGCCTCGAAGATGATCGAGCCTCCCATCTTCGACTCGCCGACACGCCGGTCGACGAACGTGATGGGGATCTCGGTGATGGTGAAACCCTGCAGGAGTACCCGGTAGGCCATCTCGATCTGGAAGCCGTAGCCCTTGGCCTCGACCGTGTCGAGATCGATCTCTTCCAGCACGCCTCGACGGAAGCATCTGAACCCGCCGGTGAGATCGCGCACGCTCACACCGAGGACGATGCGAGCATAGAGGCTGCCGCCGCGCGAGACGAGCGTCCGGATGGGGCCCCAGTTGACGGTGTTGCCGCCCTCCACCCAGCGCGACCCGAGCGTCAGGTCGGCGCCCGCTTCGCACGTGGCTATGAGCCGGTGCACATCGGCCGGGTCGTGCGAGAAGTCACAGTCGATCTCGAGCACGAGCGAGGCCCCGGCGGCGAGTGCGTGCCTGAACCCCGCGATGTAGGCCGGCCCGAGCCCTTCCTTGCCGGGGCGGTGGAGCACCTCGACCCAGGCAAGCTCGGCGGCGAGTGCATCGGCGAGTGCTCCGGTGCCGTCCGGCGAGTTGTCGTCGATCACGAGCACCCGGTCGCGTGCTGTGTCGAGGTGCTCGCCGAGAGCCCGCACCATCGGCTCGAGGTTCTCGCACTCGTTGTAGGTCGGGAGGCAGACCATCGCTCGCATCCCTCAATCTTGCACGTCTGGCCACCCCTATGATCGAGGTATGGTCGCGTCGCTTCCTCGCAACACCGATCTGGCCGATCAGTTCGATCTGCTCGCCGACCTCTCGGAGATCCTCGGAGAGCAGTCGTTTCGGATCGCGGCCTACCGCAGGGCAGCCACGAGGATCCGGGATACGGGCTCCTCGGTCGCCGAGCTGGCCCTCCAGGGGAAGGCGAAGGAGCTACCGGACATCGGCAAGACGATCGAGGCAAAGATCGTGGAGATCGCAGAGACCGGCGAGATGGAGGCGCTTGTGAGTCGTCGTGCCGAGGTTCCCGGTGAGGTTGCGTCGTTCATGCGCCTCCCGGGTCTTGGTCCGAAGACCGCAGCCCGCTTCTGGCGCGAGCTCGACATCACGACGCTTGCCGAGCTGCAGTCGGCAGCCGAGGCCGAGAGGATCAGGGCACTCCCGGGGATGGGAGCGGCGAAGGAGGCAAAGATCCTCAGGGCGCTTGCCGCGGGAGAGGGCCAAACCGAGCCCCGCAGAGGCTTGCTCGGGACGGGGCTGCCGGTTGTCAGAGAGGTCGTCGAGGCTCTCCGCGCCCACCCCTCGACAATCGACGTGTCGGAGGCGGGTAGCACCCGCCGCCGCCGTGAGACGTTCCGCGATCTCGACGTGATCGCGACTGCGACCGATCCGGCGGCTCTGACGGCCCACTTCGTCTCGCTGCCCTGGGTTCTCGAAGTCGTCGCTCATGGCGATACGAAGGCGACCGTGATCGACAGGGGAGGCCTGCGCCTCGATCTCCGTGTTGTCCCGCCCGAAAGCTTCGGCGACCTCCTTCAGCACTTCACCGGCTCGAAGGAGCACAACATCGCGCTGCGTGAGGATGCCCAGCGGCGGGGGCTCTCTATCTCCGAGTATGGCGTGACCGTGGTCGAGACGGGAGAGGTGCAGACGTTCCGAGACGAGGCGGCGTTGTACGACTTCCTCGGGTACTGCTTCATCCCGCCGGAGCTGCGGGAGTCGAGCGGCGAGCTCGAGGCTGCTCGCGCCGGGATGCTGCCGCAGCTCGTCGAGCTCGGAGACCTCCGCGGCGAGATGCACTGTCACTCCAACTGGTCGGCTGACTGTGACGTGACGATCGAGGAGATGGCACTCGCCGCGGCCGTGTGCGGCTACGAGTTTCTCTGCCTTACCGACCATTCGCACTATCTCCGCGACGGCAGGATCGAGGATCAGTGGATCGAGATCGACGCCGTCAACGAGCGTCTGGAGTCGATCCGTGTTCTCCGGGGTGTCGAGGCGAACATCAATGCGAAGGGCGTGGTAGACGTTCCCGAAGAGATGCTGGCGGAGCTCGACTGGGTCGTAGCCTCGTTGCACACCTCGCTCGACAACAGCCCCACCGAGAGAGTGCTTGCGGCGATCGACAATCCGCACGTTGACTGCATCGGACACCTGACCGGCCGCTTGATCTCTCGCCGTCCGGGTGCTGAACTGGACATCGAGCGGGTGATCAGCCGTGCCGCCGAGACCGGAACGGCGCTCGAGATCAACAGTCAACCCAACCGTCTCGACATGCGCGATGTCCACGCGCGGCTAGCCGGGGAGGCGGGAGTTTCGATCCCGGTCACGACCGACGCGCACTCGATCGGGTCGTTCGCCTATGCCGAGCTCGGGATCGGGCAAGCCCGGCGAGCTTGGCTGACGAAGGACCATGTCCTCAACACGCGGCCCTGGGCCGAGATCAGGGGGAAGCGCTGAGTACCTTTCGCACGGATGGCGCGGCTGCGCTCGACTGGGTCGCGAACTACCTGGAGACGATCAACGAGCACCCGGTGCTGTCGCAGGTCAAGCCCGGTGCGATCCGTGCAGCTCTCCCGGCGGCGCCGCCCGAGGGTGCCGAGCCCTTCTCGGCGGTGCTGCGGGACCTGGACGAGATCCTGATGCCGGGCATGACCCACTGGCAGAGCCCGCGCTACTTCGCCTACTTTGCCACGACGGCAGCGGAGCCGGGCATCCTGGCCGAGCTTCTGATCGCCGGTCTCAACCAGGTCGGCATCCTCTGGCGCGCCTCACCCGCACTGCAGGAGCTCGAGGAGGTGACGCTCGACTGGCTGCGACAGCTTCTCGGCCTGCCCGCCCCGCTCCACGGGCACATCGAGGACACGGCTTCTTCCGGCCTGATCACTGCACTTGCGGCCGCTCGCGCAGCGAATCCCGACCGGAGGGTCGTCGTCTGCTCCGAGCACACGCACTCCTCGACCCTGAAGGCGGCGCGCTTGCTCGAGCTCGACCTCCGGCGCGCTCCGGCCGACGCGATGTTCGCGATGCGGCCCGACGAGCTCGATCTGGGCGATGCGTGCGCTGTCGTCGCAACGGTTGGCACTACCTCGTCTACGGCGGTCGACCCCGTTGCAGCGATTGCCGACAGGGCCGCCGCGGAGGGTGTGTGGCTCCACGTCGATGCGGCCTACGCGGGCGCAGCTGCCGTGTGCCAGGAGTTCCGACATCACTTCGACGGCTGGGAGCGCGCCGACTCGATCGGCGTGAATCCCCACAAGTGGCTCTTAACGCCGATGGACTGCTCGGTGTTCTTCTGCCGCCGTCCAGACGATCTCCGTCGGGCGTTCAGCCTCGTGCCGGAGTATCTGCGGGTGGACGAAGACGTTGTCAGCCTCAGCGAGTACGCCTCGCCGCTCGGACGAAGGTTCCGTGCGCTCAAGCTCTGGGCGACCCTGCGGTGCTTCGGACGCGAGGGACTGCAGTCGATCATCCGCGAGCACGTGCGGCTCGCGGCACTCTTCGAGGACTGGGTCGCGAGGGAGCCGGGGTGGGAGCTGTGTGCGCAGCGCCACTTTTCACTCGTGTGCTTCCGCAAGACCGGCAGCGACGAGGAGAACGAGGAGATCATGCGGCGGGCCAATGACAGCGGCGAGATCTTTCTCTCGCACACGAAGCTCGACGGCCGGTTCGTTCTCCGCCTTGCGATCGGCAACGCCCGTACGACCGAGGCGGACGTGGCGCTGGCGTGGGACGTCCTGCGTCGTGAAGCCGTGCGCTAGTTGCGCTTCCCGCGCGATTCCGTGATCCGCCCATCTGCCTAGTATTCTTCGCATGCGCCTCGTCTGCATAGGTCTCGCTGCCGGGCTGTTCAGTGCGCTGTTCGGTGTCGGCGGCGGCCTCGTTATCGTTCCCCTGCTCATCGGACTGGCTGCGTTCGGCACGAGAGAAGCGACGGCCGCTTCACTCGCGGCGATCGCTATCGCAGCGTCTGCCGGGGCCATCCTGTATGCGATTCGTGGGGAGATCAATCCTGGCTATGCAGCTCTCGTCGGAGTCCCTGCGATGGCCGGCGTCCTCATCGGCACGGCAACCCAACAGCGACTCTCGGGCCGGGCACTGACCCTCTCCTTTGCGGTGTTTTTAGCGGGCGTCGGCGTCTGGCTGCTCGTCGGATGAGCATGACGACGATCATCGGCGCGGTCTGCCTTGGCCTCGTCGCGGGGATCATGTCCGGCCTCCTGGGTGTCGGCGGCGGCATCCTCTTCGTTCCTGTCCTTCTCGCTCTGGGCCTCGGCCAGGTCGAGGCGGCAGCGACCTCGCTGCTCGCCATTGTCCCGACGGCCACCCTTGGCGCCTACAGGCAGTCGCAGTACGGGAACCTCCGGCTCCGCCCGGCCCTGATCGTCGGTGTTGCCTCGATCGTCGGTGTTGCCGCCGGTGTCCAGATAGCCATCTCACTGCCGGAGCACCTTCTCCGCCGTCTGTTCGGCGTCCTGCTCATTGCTGTGGCCGCTCGGCTCGTGTGGCGTGCCCGACGTGACAGCGCTTCATCGTGACGCGCCTGTCAGGGCTACCGTAGAGCTCAGTGAAGCGGACATCCCTCCTTGCGCTCCTCGCCCTGCTCGTCGCTGTTGCCGCCCTCGTGTCGCTTGCGACCGCTGCACCGGGCGACCCGGAGGCGGCGGCCACGGCGTTCCTCTCCCGCGTGGTGCAACCGGGAGCCTCCGACGAGGTGTCTCTCGGCGTGACGGCGCCGCCACCCGGCAAGCAGACGGTGGCCGGATACGCCTATCCGGCCGACGGCTCGATCGTCCGGATCGGCTCAGCGGCTGTCCGGGCCGTTGCCCGGCCCGGCGTCTCATCGATTGCTCAGAGCGGTGTCACTGCCCTGGCAGTGACGTTGTTCGGTGGGGAGATCTCCGTGGAGTCGCTCGATCTGAGAGCGACAGCTGCCGCCGGCTCCGCAAGTGCGTCCGTTGACATCTCGGCATCGTCTGTTACGGGCCTCATCGTCCTTGGGCAGCAGATCACGCCGTCACCGAACGTGACGCTCGCCCTTGCCGACTGGGGAACCCTCGAAGTGCTCTCATCGACCTCGGGGACGACTCGGGTAGCGCCCCGGACAGCGACCGCATCGCTCGTTGCGCTCCGTATCCAGCTGACCTCGGCGCACGGCGGTCTGCCTGCGGGGAGCTCGATCGAGGTCGGCGCGATATCTGCCGCCGCCACTGCCGCTACTGTCGCTCCCCCCAAAGAGCTCGTCAAGCCACCGCCCGTGCGGCCCCTGCCCCGTCCGGTATCCCCCCCGGATGCACCACGGGAGCCGGGAACGTCGATCGCCGGTGTCCCTGCGGAGATCGTGCATCCGGCGCCCGAGGTCTCGGCCCAGCTGTCGAGCGGCGGCTACGTCTTCCCCGTCTTCGGCCCGTCCTCGTTCGGGGACATGTTCGGCGCTCCACGTGCGGACGTCGCAGGAGGATGGCATCACGGTGAGGACATCTTCTCTCCGCTCGGCACGCCGTTGCTCGCCGTTGCAGACGGAACGGTCTTCTCTGTCGGCTGGAACGACGTCGGTGGCTGGCGGTTGTGGGTGCGTGACCGCGCGGGCAACGAGTTCTACTACGCACACCTCTCGGCCTTTGCACCGCTCGCTGTCAACGGCGGGCAGGTCAGGGCCGGAGACGTCGTCGGCTTCGTGGGGAAGACGGGCGACGCCGAGTTCACCCCCGCCCACCTCCATTTCGAGATCCACCCGGTCTCGCTGCTCTCGCTCGGCTACGACGGTGTCGTGGCGCCGTACCCCTTCCTCAACGCGTGGCGTCGAGCCGAGGACGTCTCGTTCGACGCAGGCCGCACCTACCTTCCCCTCGGCGGCCCCGCCGGGGCACGTGGTGCAATCGCTCCATTGGCCGGAGCCGTGCTGCTCGAGGCCGACGACATCTCGGCCTCGAGCGGTCTCACTCCTGGAGCACTGGCAGCAACTCTCTCCCGGCGTGCTTTGAAGAGCCCGGCCCCGGGAGGCGAACGCTAGCGGCTACTCCTCGGTGGCTTCGGTCGGCTCCGTCTCGGGGTCGGCAGCACCGTTTGCCGAAGCAGCGTCCTCGGAGTCAGTGGTGCCGAAGTCGAACTCGTCGAGTGGCTGGAGATCATCGTCTCCTGCCACCTTCTCCATCAGCCAGTCGCGGGTTTGGGGCCCGGACCACGGGTTGTAGAGTGCACCCGCGATGAGCCCGGCGAGCAGCATCGCGTTGCGCCCCTTCGTGCTCTTCTTCCTGCCCTTGAGCGTGCCCGCTGCCCTGCCGAAGTCCTCGAGCGCTTTACGAAGACTCTCCTGCACCTTTGCATCGGTTGCGAGGCGTGAGGCGGATTTGGAGGCACCACCATCCCTGGCATCCTTGGCCAGTGGGCCGTAGAGCTGCTTCGCTGCCGACAGAGCCTCCCTGAGGTCGCTGCGGAACTCCTTGTCGTTCAGCGCACGATCGAGATACGGCTTGAGCGCCTCGACTGTGGGCGCGACCTTCATGTCTTTTCTGGCCATCCCGGCCATCCTTTCCTCGTACAACGTGGGAGGAGCAGTATGACGATGCCTCGTCGGTTACGATGGACGCAACTCGTGCGCGGCGTCAAACGAATCCTGTGCGCGGCAGTGGCGATTGTCACGGGCCTTCTCTATCTCTGGTTTGCAGCGGTGCGCTCGGTGCCTCGCGTGCGGCGTCGGAAGGCACGTGCAAGAGCCGGGAAGCACGGTTGATGGAACGCTGGACGCGGTTCGTTCTCCACCACCGCTTCATCGCCCTTGCCCTCTGGGCCGCGACGGTTGCCGTTGCCATCGTGGGCTCGGTCAGGCTCTCTGACCTGCTGACGAACCGGTTCACGTTGCCGGGCACCGATTCACAGCGCGCCGAGCAGATTCTTCGTGACCGTTTCGGTCAGCGTTCGACCGGCGGATTCACGCTCGTGGTCAAGAGCGACGTCGCACCGGCGGCGACGCTTCTACCGGAGGCTCGTGCAGCCGCCGTCCGGGCCACCTCGGAGCTCCCGACCGGCCGGCTCGTCTCGGTGCTCCCGGTGACGGATACCGTCATCACTGCTCAGATCGTCTCCGAGCTCCAGCCCGCCGACGCGAAGGGCAGTACCGCGGCGATGCGAGAGGCTGCGGGATCGATTCCGGGCGCGCAGATGTACCTGACGGGGCAGGCTGCCACCGAGTACGACCTCGACCCCGTCTTTACCGCCGATCTCAAGAAGGGAGAGCTGTACCTCGCAATCCCGATTGCGCTCGTCATCCTCATCTTCACGTTTGGCACGTTGTCATTCGTCGTGCCGTTTCTTGTCTCGTTCGTGACCATCCCGACGACGCTCGGGATCATCTGGGTGATTGCCAACTACATGGAGCTGACGACCTACCTCACGAACCTCGTCACGCTGATCGGCTTCGGGATTGCGATCGACTACTCGCTGTTGATGGTGTATCGGTTCAGGGAGGAGCTCCGCAACGGCCAGGAGCGAGACGAGGCGATCGTGACGATGATGACCACGGCAGGGAGGGCGGTCGTATTCTCCGGCACGGCCGTCGCCATCGGGCTTGCGCTGCTGCTCTTCATGCCTCTTTCGTTCATGCGCGGCTTCGGAATCGGGGGCCTGATCATCCCGACCGTCTCGGTGCTAGCCGCGCTGACCTTCCTGCCGGTCGTCCTGTCACTTTTCGGGCAAAGACTCGAGCGGGTCAGGCTCCTGCCCTCGAAGCTCCTGGATCGTCGCGCCGACCACGAGCGTGGCTTCTGGGCGAAGCTCGCTCGCTGGATCATGCGCCGACCCTGGCTCGTTGCGATCGGTGCGACATCCCTCCTCCTCCTGATGGCCGCTCCGGCCCTTGCCCTGCAGCTCGGGCCGGGCTCGAACGAGGGGATTCCCCAGAACCTCGAGTCCGTGCAGGGGCTGAACATTCTGAGTGGTGCGGTGGGTGCCGGCGCAACGGCGCCGACTGCGATCGCTATCGACACCGGCAAGGCCGGTGGCGCCTCGACACCCGGGGTCGAGGCCGCGGTGGGCAGGTTGCGCAAGGGCCTCGAGGCCGACCCGGAGGTCGCCCGCGTCGATTTCAGGCCCGGCGACCCCCAGTACGTTGACGCAAGTGGCCGCTACCTGAACGTGCAGGTCATTGGCAAGAGTGATTACGGCAAGACGGCGAGCCTCGACTTCGTCGACCGGCTGCGGGGAGAGATCATCCCTGCGGCGGCATTGCCTGCCGGCGTCACGGTCGTCGCAGGGGGAGGGCCGCCAGGGGGAAAGGACTTTCTCGATCTCACCTACAGCTGGTTCGTCTGGCTCGTCATGGCGGTGCTGCTTGCAACCTACGTGCTGCTCGTGCGCGCATTCCGCTCCCTGCTGCTGCCCCTCAAGGCGATCGTCCTCAACTGCCTCTCGATAGCTGCCGCGTATGGCCTCATGGTCGCCGTCTTCAAGTGGGGATGGGGTGAGCCGTTCGGCCTGATCTCGTACGATCAGATCGAGGGGTGGATTCCGGTGATCATGTTCGCGATGCTGTTCGGGCTGTCGATGGACTATGAGGTGTTCCTCGTCAGCCGGATGCGGGAGGAGTGGGACGCCGGTGCCTCGAACGAGGAGGCGGTCGTCGTCGGCCTCGAGAAGACGGGACGGCTCGTGACCGCCGCAGGACTGATCATGTTCGCCGCGTTCATGGGCTTTGTCGCCGGCTCGATCGTCGGGTTACAGCAGTTCGGGTTCGGCCTCGC
Source organism: Thermoleophilia bacterium (assembly GCA_037139935.1). Taxonomy (GTDB): domain Bacteria; phylum Actinomycetota; class Thermoleophilia; order Gaiellales; family Gaiellaceae; genus Gaiella. The sequence continues at coordinate 20,789 of JBAXFL010000027.1, forward strand.
AGCCGCAATCCTGATCGACGTGACGATCGTCCGCTCTCTTCTCGTGCCCGCGTCGATGAAGGTGTTTGGTGCGTACAACTGGTGGCTGCCGGAGGGGGTGGCGAGGATTGTTCGCGTGCCCTCATCACCCCTCGGTGAGCATCGGCCGATCCTCAGGCCAGGCGGGAAATGACGTACGACCGCGGTTGACGCTCCAGCCCGTACGCTTGAGAAATGCACGTGCCTCCCCTCATTCGTGGCCCGCTCGTCGTTCGTTCCGCCTCCCTCGTCTTTGGCCTCTTTCTGTTTGCTCTCGGCATCGTCTTTCTGCTGGAGTCGGGGCTCGGGCTCTCGCCGTGGGACGTTCTCGCCCAGGGCATCTCGGATCACACTTCGCTGTCATTCGGCACGGCGAGCATCGCCATCGGCGTGTGCGTCCTTGCCGTCGCCTGGGCACTCGGGGCGCGGATCGGGCCTGGCACCGTCGCCAACGCCGTTCTGATCGGTCTGATGATCGACGGGCTGACCTCGATCGGCGCGATCGACAGTCTCTCCGACACGACGCTCGCAGTTCGGGTTGTTCTCATGGTGGGTGGGATCACGATCATCGGCATCGGATCGGGCTTCTACATTGGAGCCGGAATGGGCGCAGGCCCACGGGACTCCTTGATGCTCGTCACCGCGCGGCGCCTGGGCGTGCGGATCGGTGTCACCCGGGCCATTCTCGAGATCGCGGCCGCCCTCACCGGGTTTGCCCTTGGCGGCACCGTCGGGGTCGGCACCGTTGCGTTTGCGCTCGGGGTCGGCCCTGCTGTGGAGCTCTCGTTCTGGCTTCTCGCGCACAGCCCGATAGCCGATGTACCTCCGGATGCCTCCCACGCTGTGTAATCCCGGTTAGCATCGCGGCATGAAGGGACTTGTGTGTGCGGGAGGAGAGGCGACACGACTCGGTGAGCTGACACGGGTCATCAACAAGCATCTACTGCCGGTTGGCAGTTGGCCGATGGTCTACTACCCGCTGCAACTTCTCCAGCTCGCGGGTATTCGCGAGGTGCTCCTCGTGACGGGGAAGGGCCACGCCGGGCAGATGATCGACCTTCTCGGCGACGGCCATCTCACGGTCAGAGGAAGCGAGATACCGCTCCTCGAGCTCGAGCTCACCTACAGGGTGCAGACGCAGCCGGGGGGAATCGCCGAGGTGGTGGCGATGGCCGAGGACTTCGCAGGCGGCGAGCCGCTCGTCGTTGTTCTCGGCGACAATATCTTCGAGTATTCCCATGCAGCGGAGATCGCGAGCTGGGGCGCGGATGTCGGAGGTGCCCGGGTATTCGTGAAGGACGTCCCTGACCCCGAGAACTTCGGTGTCGTCGTCTACGACAGTGAGGGGAAGGTGGTAGACCTTGTCGAGAAGGCCGGTATCGTCGATCTCCGGTATCCCTCGCCGCCGACAAATGACGCGGTCGTCGGCCTCTACTGCTATCCCCCTGATGTCTTTTCCGTCATCGCGGGCCTCGATCGCTCGAGTCGGGGCGAGCTCGAGATCACGGATGTCAACCGTAGCTATGCCGAGCGTGGAGAGCTTTCCGTTGTTCCCGTGCGCGGCTGGTGGGAAGACGCGGGCAAGCACTGGCAGCATCTCGCCGAGATAGGGAGCATGATCGACGAGACGGGCGTCAACAAGTGAGCGTCGAGGGGATCGTGCGGATCCCGTTGCAGCGATTTGCCGACGAGCGCGGCTGGTTCTGTGAGCTGCGGCGCGAGAGCCTCCTGCCGAAGCCCACGGTGCAGACCAACGTCTCGGCGTCTCGCGAGGGCGTCATCCGCGGCCTCCACTTCCACGAGCGCGGCCAGGATGACCTCTTCGCCTGCCTGCAGGGAACGGCGCGGGTCGTCGTGCTCGACCGACACACGGGCGCTACCTACACGGAGGACATCGGGGACGAAAACCCCGTTGCCCTCTATATTCCGGGGCGGCATGCGCACGGCTTCGAGGCGATCACCGACCTGTTATTCGTCTACCACGTGACAGAGGAGTACGATCCTGCCGACCCCGATGAGCACGGGATCGCATGGGACGACCCTCGCGTGAAGGACCTGTGGAGCACCACGACCCCGATTCTCTCCTCACGAGACACCGCCGCCGCGTTCTGATCACGGGAGCGGCGGGCCAACTCGGCGTCGCGCTCTCAGGGGTCTTCGCAGCGGATGCTGTCAGTGCGCTGACCCGTGCGGACTGGGACGTGCGGTTTCCCGCTCCGGCGACGCTCGCGGTGCCGGATCTCGTCCTGCATTGCGCTGCCTGGACGAATGTGGACGGGGCCGAGGATGACCCGCAGGGTGCCGCCGAGGCCAACGTGGGTGGTACGGCTCACGCGGTCGAGCTCGGAGCACCGATCGTCGTGTACTCCTCCGACTACGTGTTCGACGGCCGCAAGGGCCGGCCGTACGTCGAATCCGACAGCCCGAGCCCGGTATCCGCGTACGGGCGCTCGAAGCTGCACGGCGAGGCGGCAGCGGGCGAGCAGGCCTGGATCGTGCGGAGCTCGTGGCTCTTCGGTCCGTCCGGGAACAACTTCCTTCGTACCATGCTCCGTCTCGGAGCCGAGCGAGACGAAGTTGCCGTCGTGGACGATCAGCGGGGCTGCCCGACCTACGTCGGACACCTGGCTGCGGCAACGCGCGAACTCGTGGACACGGACATGCCGTTCGGGGTCTGGCACCTCGCAGCGTCGGGAGACTGCACCTGGGCCGACCTTGCCGAGGCGATCTTCGAGGAGGCTGGCCTGCATTGCCGGGTCAGACGCATCTCGACCGCGGAGTACGGAGCGAGGGCCCGGCGCCCACTTGCGGCGATCCTGCGCAGCGATAGGGGTGCGCCTGAGCTTCCTCACTGGCGCGAGGGCCTCGCCGAGTGCTTCGCCGAGATCCGCAAGGCGGGCTAGTACCCCTGCTCGGGCGGCATGGGACGGGCGAGGCGTGCGGCGGTCTCGACCGCCAACAACGTCGCCGCCTGCTCGCCCGGGTGAGTGCCGGAAGCTGCGTGGGTGCTGCCGACACTGTGGCTACCCTGTAGCGATGCGCGTGCTCGTTACCGGTGGCGCCGGGTTCATCGGCTCCCATTTCGTGCGGCGGCTCGCTGGTGGTGGCGACAGCGTCGTCGTGCTCGACAAGCTCACGTACGCGGGTAATCTCGCAAATCTCGAGGGGATCGACCACGTGTTCGTCCACGGTGACATCGCCGACCCGGCAGCGGTCGCAACTGCGGCAGCGGGCTGCGATGCAATCGTCAACTTTGCGGCGGAGACGCACGTTGATCGCTCGATCCTCGGCCCGGCGGAGTTCGTGCACACCGACGTGCTCGGAACGATGTGCTTGCTCGAGGCCGCCCGCGAGAGCGGCGCCCGCTACGTCCAGGTGTCCACCGACGAGGTCTACGGTGACCTCGAGGCGGGCGGGCGGGCACGCGAGGGAGACCCCCTGCGACCATCGAGCCCCTATAGCGCTGCAAAGGCGGGCGGTGACCTGCAGGTGCTCGCCTACGTGCGCACCTACGGGGTGCGCGCCTCCATCACGCGTGGGGCCAACACCTATGGCCCCAATCAGTATCCCGAGAAGCTCGTGCCTCTCTTTGTCACGAATGCCTTCGAGGGTGAGGCGCTGCCGGTCTACGGGGATGGCAAGCAGGTGCGCGAATGGCTTCACGCCGAGGATCACTGTGCAGGTATCGAACGTGTCCTCCGCGAGGGCGCTTCCGGCGAGATCTACAACGTGGGGGGTGAGGATCACGAGAATATCGAGGTCACGCGCAGGATCCTGGAACTGACGGGAGCCGACCCGGCGCTTGTCCGTCACGTCGAGGATCGAGCCGGGCACGACCGCCGCTACGCCGTGGACGACTCGAAGCTCCGGGCGCTCGGATGGGCCCCGGAGCACTCGTTTGGCGAAGGTGGACTCCCCGCTACCGTCGAGTGGTATCGCGAGAACCGAGCCTGGTGGGAGCCGATCAAATCGGGTGCGTACCGTGCCTACTACGAGGAGCAGTACGCAAACAGATTCAAGGCCTGAGCCGTCTTACCGAAAATACATCTCTAAGGCCTTTTTTATGATGCGTTGCGTACTCGTTCCCTTTCTTTCGCTCGCTCTCGCGGGGACTGCCACTGCGGCGCAATCCACCCGCTCGGTGGAGCCGGTGCTTGCGACGCCCGCCGCTCCTCTGTCATCACCGGTCTACGTTCTCACGGGTGGCGGCTACGGGCACGGCGTCGGCCTCAACCAGTACGGAGCCTTCGGCCAGGCCAGCGCTGGCAGAGGCTATCGGGACATCCTGGCGTTCTACTATCCGGGCACCGAGTTGTCGAAGGCCCCGATCGCGAAGGTCAGGGTTCTGATCGGTGACGGACGTGCGGCGGTGAAGCTCTCTTCGCCGGTGCCGTTCTCTGTCCGTGACGCCACGGGTGCGGTTGCGGAGATAGGCCCGGGAGAGATCGTCATCACGCCCGCCCTCCGGATCGTCGTCGAGGGAACGCCGGTGCGCCTTCCGGGCCCGCTCGCGTTTGTCGCCGGGAAGGGCGTCCCCCTCCGGATGGACGGCAAGGAGTATCGCGGCGAGATCCGCCTCTCGGTTGTCGGAGCCAAGCTGCAGGCGATCGACGTCCTTGGTCTCGACGCGTACCTCGCCGGCGTCGTGCCCGGAGAGATGCCGAAGGAGTGGCCTGCGGCTGCGCTGCAGGCACAGGCCGTGGCCGCACGCTCCTATGCGCTTGCGAGCATCGTCAAGGACAGGCCCTTCGATCTCTACTCCGACACGCGCAGCCAGGCCTACTACGGCGTCGCTGCAGAGTCGCCGTCCACGGATGCGGCCGTGAAGGCGACGAAGGGCGAGATCCTCAGCTATGGCGGCAAGGTGGCGACGGCGTTCTACTATTCGTCTTCCGGAGGGCGCACGGCCTCGAGCAAGGACGTGTTCGGAGTCGTTTTGCCGTACCTGCAGGCCCGCGACGACCCGTGGGACGCGCTGTCGCCCTATCATCGTTGGACGCCGCGCACCTTCACCCCGGTGACGTTGGGACAGGCCCTCCGGCTGTCGGGCCCGGTCGTGGAGGTCGAGGCGGTACCTACCGAATCCGGCCGGCCTCAGTCCGTGACGTTTGTCAAGAAGTCCGGCGCGCGCGTGTTGCTGCGGGCCGCTGACGTGCGAGCCCGGCTCCTCCTCCGTTCGACGGCGTTCAGGATCGGCGTTCTTCGCATCGCCCGTCCCCCGACGTCCGTCGCGCCGGGGGCACCCGTTGTCATCTCTGGTATCGCCCGTGACGTGGATGCTCCCGCGCTCGAGAAGCTCGGTATCAACGGCACGTGGCTTCCGTCTACCAACCTGATCCCTGCGCCCGACGGCACGTTCTCCGCCACCGTGACTCCGAAGTTGACGGCGACCTACCGACTCGTGGCCGAGGGCGTTGTCGGCCCGGCGCTGGCCGTCACGGTTACGGCAGAGGCCACCCGATGAGCGCGAGAGCAGGAGCCGCTGTCGTCATCGTGACGACCCTCATGACATGCGGCCTTGTCGGGGCATCGTGTGCGACCGCCGCCCGCTTTGCGGTGGGGATCGCTCCGCACGAGAGCAGCACGGCGGTAGCGGAGCGCCTGTCGGCGCGTGGCGCAACCCGTATCGTCGATCTCCGTCCGATTCGCGCCTTGACCTTTTCGGCACCCGATGCCGACGCGCTTCGCGGTATTCCCGGAGCGATCTACGTGGAGCGGCTTCGTAGCCGCCGACCATCGTATGTTCCGAACGATCCCTTCCTGGCACGCCAGTGGTATGCGACCCAGAACCGCGCATTCGACACGTGGCTCGATCCACCACCTCTCGCTTCCGTGCGCGTCGCGGTGATCGACTCGGGCGTGGATGGAGGCCACCCCGAGTTCCGGGGGAGGATTGCTGCCTCGAAGAGCTTCGTCGGGGGGTCTGCGATGGTCGATACCCAGGGCCACGGAACGTTCGTCGCCGGCCTGATTGCGGCGGAGACGAATGATGGGCTTGGGATTGCGGGCCTCGCGCCACCCGCAGAGCTCTTGATCGCGAAGGTCGTCGGGCCGCAGCGGTCGATTCCGATCGAGGCCGAGGCGAAGGCGATTCGCTGGGCGGTTGCAAAAGGAGCACGCGTCATCAACATGAGCCTCGGGGGTCCTCGCGACCCGCTCAAACCGAGTAGGGACACCTACTCGAAGCTCGAGGCAGATGCTGTCGCCTATGCGGTCTCGAAGGGTGTGCTCGTCGTCGCCGCGGTCGGTAACTCGGATCAGTCACCGGCTCAGCCGTGGCCGTACGCGAGCTGGCCTGCCGCGCTGCCACACGTCGTGGGTGTCAGCGCCATTGGTCGGGAGGGCCGCTCGCCAGGGTTCTCGAACCGCGACGCGCAGTTCAACGACATTGCAGCTCCGGGCGAGGACATCCTCTCGACGTTTCCCAGACAGCTCACGTCGGTGTTTCCCGACTGCGGCGAGCAGGGATACTCGAGCTGCGGCCCGCAGGAGTTTCGTGCAGCCGAGGGAACGAGCTTCGCTGCCCCACAGGTGACGGCCGCAGCGGCCGTGCTGCTCGCGACCTCACCCGGGTTGAAGCCCGATCAGGTGACGGCGCTCCTCGTCCGCAGCGCCGTCGATGCAGTCCCTGCCAACGGCTGTGGGCAGTGCTCGCCGGGGAGAGATCGGTACACGGGCTTCGGGCGGCTCGATCAGGCTGCCGCGCTCGAGCTTCTCGCCACGGGACTTCCACCAGCCGATAGATACGAGCCGAACGACGGCGGCGGCACGAGCGCCTATACGCTCTACGGAGCCCGGCGCCGGGTCGAAGCGACGCTCGACTACTGGAACGATCGAGATGACGTCTATCGCGTCTACGTCCATGCCGGTGAGCGCCTCGTAGTGACAGCAGATGCCGGAGCCTTCGTGCGTCCGGCGCTCGCACTGTGGCTTCCCGGAACGTTGACGGTAGACGCCAAACCCGCGGCGGTACGGCGCCTGGCTGCGCGCGGAGCCGGTATCGCGCTCGGGTATCGCGCCCGTACTTCTGGCTGGTACCTCCTCGCCGTACGTTCGACGAAATCCGTCTCGGGCCGGTATCGCCTTACCGTGTCCAGGTCGCCCTAGGGACATCATCCCGGCCGGGAACCACGCCGCCTAGACGTTGAGCAACTCGTCCTCAGGGACGTCCCGGAGGATCCGGGCAGGGCAACCGACGACGACGACCCGTGGTGGGACGTCCCTGGTGACGACCGCGCCTGCACCGACGAAGGCGTCCTCCCCGATCTCGACCTGCGGGCAGATGACGGCGCCACCACCGATTCGCGCACCCCGGCGAATCGTGGGCCCCTTGACGTTGCCGAATCGTTTCTCGGTACGGCCCATCCAGTTGTCGTTCGTGGTGACGACACGCGGCGCGATGAAGACGTGTTCCTCGATGGTCGAGTAGGCGGTGATATAGGCGTCCGCCTGGATCCTCGTCATTGCACCGATCGTCGTGTCGTTCTCGACGAGCGAACCTCTGCCGACGACGACGTCGTCACCGATAGTCACGCGTTCGCGGACGCAGGACTGGTCGCCGAGAATCACGCGCTCACCGACCCGCGTCCCCGCGAAGACGATCGCTCCGGTCGAGACGACCGTGCCGGCGCCGATTACGGTGGGCGGTAGCACTTCGCGCTTCGCCGTCGAGCGGGGCGAGAGTGTGGGCTCCTTGCCGATAACGGCGTTCTCGAGCACTTTGACTCCGGTTCCGAGAACGGTGCCGGGATAGACGATCGCGCTCGGGTGGATCTCCGTGCTCATGCGGGCGTGCCGGTGCGGAGCGATGTCGTCAGCCGGTCGAGTGTCCGTACGACAGCGAGTCCGTCGGTCGCCTCACGATGGTCACCGGGCCCTTCGGCGACGAGCTTCAAGAAGTGCTGCAGCTCGAGCTTCAGGGGCTCATCCCCTGCAATCTTCGGGCTGAAGATATCGCCCGTGCGGGTGCGCCACTCCCCGTGGGTCGGCTCCCAGGGGCCCTTCTCGTAGACCGTCACCTTGCGCTCGAGCTCCATGTCGTCGAAGACGACCATCTTCTCACGCCCGACCACCGTCATCTTCCGCATCTTGTGTGGGTCGAGCCACGAGAGGTGCATGTGAGCGACCTTGCCGGATGGAAAGCGGAGGAAGCAGAAGACGACGTCCTCGATGCCTGGCTGGACGAAGTCCTGCCCGTATGCGACAACCTCCGAGGGCTCCTCTCCGAGCAGCCACAGGATCACGGAGAGGTCGTGGACGCCAAGCGACCAGAGGGCATTCTCGTTCGAGCGGATCACGCCGAGGTTCTGCCGGTTGCCGTAGACACAGGCGACGTCGCCGAGCCCCCCGGAGTCAACGAGCTCCTTCACCTTGCGCAATCCCGGATGGTAGAGGAGCAGGTGGCCCGGCATCAGGACGAGGCCGTTCGCGCGCGCAAGGCCGACGAGCTCCTCCATCTCCTCGCCGCGCATCGCCGGCGGCTTCTCGACGAAGACGTGCTTGCCCGCTTCGAGCGCCTGCTTTGCAAGGGCGTAGTGCGACGGCACGGGGGTCGCGATCGACACGGCCTCGACGGTGTCGTCGGCAAGCGCCTCGGTAAGGGAATCGCTGATCGTGGCCTGTGGGTAGCGGGCCGCGTACTCCGCCTGGCGGGCAGCATCCGTGTCGATGACCCAGGCGAGGTCCGACAGCTCCCCTACGACCCGCGCGACGTTCTTGCCCCAGCCACCGACGCCCGCGTGGGCGACGCGGATCACAGCTTCCAGACCTTCTCGTCGGTGATACCGCGTCGCCCGACGGCGTTTCTCAGGTCAACGATCAGATGCGCGTCGGTCACGAGCTGTGCGTAGTCGATTTCCGTGTGTGCAGTCGCGATCACGACGACGTCGTAGGCTCCGGGCTCGAGCGGCTGCGATGCGAGCTCCGTGCCCTGCTCGACGAATGAGGGGACGTGCGGGTCGTGGTAGGAGACATCTGCACCGGCGTTCAGCAGCAGCTCGATCAGCTTCACGGCGGGCGACTCACGCATGTCGGAGATATCAGCTTTGTATGCCACTCCGAGCACGAGAATCCGCGAGCCCTTGAGTGACTTGCCCGAGCCGTGGTTCAGCGCCTGTGAGACGCGCGAACGGCAGTAGTAGGGCATGTTCTGGTTGACCTCACCCGCAAGCTCGATGAAGCGCGTCGAAAAATCGTACTCGCGTGCCTTCCAGGTGAGGTAGAACGGGTCGATCGGGATGCAGTGGCCGCCGAGTCCGGGGCCCGGATCGAAGCGCATGAAGCCGAAGGGCTTCGTCGCGGCGGCATCGACGACCTCCCAGATGTCGATGCCCATCCGGTCGCACAGCTGCGCCAGCTCGTTGACGAGAGCTATGTTGACCGAGCGAAAGATGTTTTCGAGCAGCTTCGTCAGCTCTGCTGCCTCGGGTGTCGAGACCCGGTGGATCGTGTCGATCGCGCTGCCGTACAACGCAGCCGCGGCGTTGGTCGAGGCCTCGTTGATGCCACCGACGACCTTTGGCACGGTCTTCGTCGTGTGATCGGTTCTGCCCGGGTCGATGCGCTCGGGTGAGAAGGCGAGGTAGAAGTCCACACCGGCGACGAGGCCTGAGCCACGCTCCAGGATGGGCAGCAGTTCGTCGCGTGTGGTGCCGGGGTATGTCGTCGATTCGAGCACGACGAGGTGGCCTGTGCGTAGTCGCGTCGCGATCTCGGCGGCGGCAGCGCGGACGATCGAGAGGTCGGGCTCCCGTTGTTTCGAGAGGGGGGTCGGCAGCGCGATCACGATCGCGTCGGCTTCGCGCAGCTCGTCGTAGTCGGTCGTGGCATGCAGCAGGCGCTCGTCTACGATCTGCTTCAGTTTCTCGCTCGGAACGTCCTCGATGTAGCTCTCGCCACGGTTGAGCTGGGCAACCCTTTCGGGGCTGACATCCACGAGCAGGACGGAGCGTCCTGCGTCTGCAAAGACCTGGGCGAGCGGCACACCGACGTAGCCGGCTCCGATGATCGCAACATCATGAGGCACAGCAGCGAATCCTACCGCGGTGGTCGGCCGCGCTCGGTCACGACGCGCGTTGCGCCCGGTATGTGCAGTGGGCGGCACTCGCTGAACGAGCCTGGATCACGTTCGAACGGTGCCTCGGATAGTGCATCGACGGTGGGGCAGCGTCAGGAGCGGCGTCCCGGCAGCGCCCGGGCAAGCACGGCGGCAATCCGTTGCGCGGCATGACCATCCCCGTAGAGCTCTGGCCGCTCCGATGGCATCCGGGCATTACCGATCGCCGCCGCGATGTGGTCGGGGTCGTCGTCAACCAGAACGTTCGCCCCGGCTTCGACCGTGGCCTTCCATTCGGTAGACGGACGCATCGTCACGCAGGGAACGCCGTACCAGTAGGCCTCCTTCTGGAGGCCACCCGAGTCGGTCGCTATCACTGCCGCCTGCGAGGCCAGAGCCGCGAAGTCCAGGTAGCCGAGGGGGTCGATCACGGTGATCGACGAAGCCACTTCGATCCTCTGCGCTGTCAGGACGTTTCGCGTCCTCGGGTGCGCCGGCAGCACGACCCGTTGGGCCGAGCGGCCGAGGCCCGCCACAATCCGCCTCAGCCGTTCCGGCTGAACGTTGGCCTCACGGTGCACCGTCGCGAGGACGAACGCCCCGGGTTCCACGCCGAGTGCGGCAAGGATCCCGGAGCGCTCGCGGGCCAGAGGCGCAAACCGGGCCACCGCATCGGCCATCACGTCGCCGACGACGTGGATCTCGCCTGTCACTTCCTCGCCACGGAGGATTGCGGCCGAGCGTTCGTCGGGTGTGAACAGAAACGAGGAGAGGCGATCTACCTCGATTCTGTTGCGTTCCTCGGGCATTGTCAGGTCACCGCTGCGTAACCCTGCCTCGACGTGTGCGACGGGGTATCCCGCTCCCGCTCCCGCCCTCGCGCCTGCGAGCGTCGAGTTCGTGTCGCCATAGACGAGAACGGCGTCCGGCCGTTGTCGCATCACCGTTGCGTGCAGAGCCTGTTCGATCGTCGCCACCTCGGATGTGCGGAGGTCGAGAGCGATGGCAGGAGCGCGAAGGGAGAGCTCGTCGAAGAAGACCGCCGACAGGGAGGCATCCCAGTGCTGACCGGTGTGCACGACGATCTCCTCGATCCCTTCGCCGCGAAGGGCCGCAGAGAGCGGCGCCGACTTGATGAACTGGGGTCGGTTGCCGACGACGGTGAGCACTTTCACGGGCGTCGCCTCAACCGCGGGGAGTGGCTGTGCATCGTGTGAGCGTAGCCGCCTCGATCCCGCGGGCGCGATGCTCACGCCCGCTGCCCCGCGCACGAGGGTGTCGCCCTGGTCGGCATCGCGCGGCTACACTTCGGATCCGCTCGGGCCGTTAGCTCAGTTGGTAGAGCAGGGGACTCTTAATCCCAAGGTCGAAGGTTCGAATCCTTCACGGCCCATGGAAGGAACGGCTTGGACACGTGGATCCGGGCCGGTTTCAATTCAGCCTCCTGGATGGCGTTTCCCAACGGTGTCCCGGCTCCAGCCTGTCGCCGCGCACGAGGCGATCACAGGGCCCTCGCTGCCTCGAAGATTCGCGTGTACTCAGCTGCGGCAGTTGTCCCGAGTGGCAGGAGCGGCGGCCGGGTGTTGCCAGCGGGAATACCCTGAAGGACGAGCCCGAGCTTGGCTTTTTGGTTGTAGCTCCCTGCCTCCATGTGTTGGATCCACGGCAGGAGCCCCGCCATCAGGCGTGCCGCGCGCTCGGCCTGACCGGATGTGACGGCTTCCAGCACTTCGACATGCTCGCGTGGGAACACGTTCGCGGTCCCTGCGATCCAGCTCTTCACTCCCCAACGGAAGTAGTCGAGCGCCTGATCGTCGGAGCCGCAGCTGACCTGAAGGCGTCCGTCGAACAGCTGTCTCAGCGCGAGGAAGCGGGAGAAGTCCCCACTCGATTCCTTGATACCCACGATCTCCGGCACGTTGCAGAGCTGCTCAAGCGCGCCGAGGCTGATCTCCACGCCTGCACGTGCCGGGAAGTTGTAGAGCACGATAGGAAGCCCGACGGCTGCAGCGACTGCCGAGAAGTGCGCGACGATCTCGTCCTGGGTCGGCAGCGACGTCGGAGGGCAGGCCAGCATAAGCCCGTCGTATCCGAGCTGCCGGACATACAGGCCGTAGCGAATCACTTCGGCCGTTGAGCCGGCATTAGCCCCGGCCATGAGTAGGGTCTGCGGTGGCACCGCCTTTCTTGCGATATCGAACAGCCGCAGGCGTTCGGCCTCGGAGAGGGCGTAGTACTCCCCCGTCGTACCCGCGACCACGATCCCGCGGACACCCGCATCAACGAGGCGATCAACGATCTGACAGAAGACGGCCTCGTCGATGTTGCCGTGCTCGTCGAAGGGCGTGACCGCCGGGACGTGGACGCCGTCGATGTTCATGTTGTACCCCCTTGGGTGACGAGGTAGTGACACCGTTACCAGAACGACGCCCCGCCTCGATGAGATGCGCTTTTTCCGCGTAGGATGACAGAGGGCTTCATCTTGCAGGAAATTACTCTCGAGGAAGCCTGCCGTTCCGGTAGAGGAACGTATGTGATGCCTCGGACGAGACCTCCGTCTTCGGGGTATAGCGCCCGATCACGATCGGGCGAACGGCTCAGTCGAAGAAGCTATGCCAACGCTCTGGCAGTCATGCGAAGG
>JBAXFL010000028.1:0-32826 GCA_037139935.1 Thermoleophilia bacterium
CAGGACGTGCCATCAGCGTGCTCCTTCAGATCAGGAACCCTGAAATAACCGCCCTTCCAGATTTCGTGAAGCACTACATTCAGCCCGTGAGAGGCTAACGGCGTACAGGTCGCGTTCCACACCCTTGCCGAACTGCGCGGCAGCGGTCAGCGCCTCGGGGGTGCCCTCCACTACCAGGGTCGCGACGAGGTGGCGAGCGTCGTCGTCAGCGATCGGGATACCGAGGATGCGGAGCGCGGTGCCGTCCCTACAGTTGTTGGGATCGAGGCCACCACGCGCGCCGCGAGGGTACTTCTCGCCGTCGAAACATGATTTGCCGGTGGTAGCACCGGTGGTAGCACGAGGTCGGCTTTTCCCGCATTTCTCGCACGCCTCAGCACACCCACCAGACAGCCCGCAAACCCACTGGACAAGCCATAAACGGCCTATCCAACGGGTTTGCAGTTTTTCCAGCGTGTACCGGTAAATGGGCCCGCCTGGACTCGAACCAGGGACCTACCGATTATGAGTCGGCTGCTCTAACCAGCTGAGCTACGGGCCCGCGCACGACCGAGCCTAACGGGTTCACGACCCCGCGCCTCCCACCTGACTGACACAATGGCATCAGCAGGGGCGGCGCGGCCGCCGAAACGACGGGAAGGGATGCAGCCGGTGAAGACATTCCAGCATGAGGTACAGCTCCGCACGGCGGGCGGCCTCACCGTGACAGACATCACCGATGAGGTGCGGAACGCCGTCCGGGACAGCAGCGTCCAGAACGGCATCTGCTGTGTGTACTCCCCCCACACGACGTGCTCGGTGCGCATCAACGAGTGGGAACGCGGCTTCCTCGAGGACTTCGCCGTGATGCTGAAGCGCATTGTGCCGACCGAGCACTACTACGCGCACGACGACTGGGACCGGCGCACGGAGAACGTCGAGGGGATCGACCCGGGACTCGGTAACGGCCACTCTCACTGCATGTCGATGCTGCTCGGCCCGGCCGGCGAGTCGGTGCCTATCCGCGACGGCGAGCTGTGCCTCGGCACCTGGCAGCGCATCCTCTTCCTCGAGCTCGACCGCGAGCGCGACCGCCGCTGGATCGTGCAGGTCGTCGGGGTTTGAGGCTCCCGCGATGAACGAACGTATCGCGGGAGCCTGAAGCCAGGACGGCGTGGCGGAAGCCGGGGATGGAACCCGGCGCGTAACGGCCGGGACTACTCGGGCGTGACGTAGGCGGCGGTGAGTCCCCCATCGACGAGGAACGAGGTTCCGTTCACGTACGACGACTCGTCACTCGCAAGGAAGAGTGCACCGTTCACGACCTCGCGAGGCGTGGCCATCCGCCCCATCGGCCAGTGGATCCGCCGCCGTTCGAGCGCGGCTGGCTCGTCACCGAGAATGCGCAGCAGAAGCGGCGTCTCGACCGGGCCCGGGCAGAGCGAGTTGACACGAATGCCCTGCCGGGCAAACTGCACGGCAAGCTCGCGGCTCATCGACAGCACGGCACCCTTGGAGGCGCTGTAGGAGATCTGCGAGGTTGCAGCACCGAGAATCGAGACAAACGAGGCAACGTTGATCACCGAGCCACCACCCCGTTCTAGCAGGTGAGGAATCCCGTGCTTGCAACAGAAGTACACACCCTTCGTATTGACGTCCTGGACGCGATCCCAGGCGTCTTCCTCGGTCATCAGGATCGAATCGTCGTCGGCGGGTGAGATGCCGGCGTTGTTGTAGAGCACGTCAATGCCGCCGAAGCGCTCCACGGTCGCGGCGTACATCGCCTTCACCTCGCTCTCCTGCGTCACATCCGCGCGCACGGCAAACGCGGAGCCCTCGGGACAGAGCCCGACGGTCTCCTGCGCGAGTGCCATATCCAGGTCGGCAACACACACTCTCGCGCCCTCGCCGGTGAACACGATCGCGCCCTCGCGGCCCATCCCGCTACCCGCGCCCGTGATCACACACACCTTCCCCTCGAGCCTTCCGACCATGGCCGCCAGCCTTCTTTCAGGTTGAGTACGTTTTACCCATCGCTCGTCATTGAACACGATTACAGGGCGGCCCGCGATCGCAAAAGCACCATGCCGCAGCAAACGTCAGACCTGCTCTTCACTCTTTTGGGTGAGATTGCCATTCAGCGGGGAACCGATGTTGAAGTGTGAAGCGCGCAGTCACCCTTCTTGGCCTACTCCTCGCACTCGGCGTCTTGCTCGCCGTCCCTGCCTACGCCGCCCCTGCATCAACCCAACAACTCCGAACACTCGACCAGCAAATCCTTGCAGCCCTCAACCAGACTCGCTCAACTCACGGCCTACGGGCTCTCGTCATCTCTCACGATCTCAAGAACGCTGCGGTCGCTCACTCGCGAGCCATGCTGGAGCAGGGCTTTTTCGCCCATGCATCGGCAAATGGCACGCCGTTCGCCACGCGCGTCAGAGGGTTCTACGATTCGACCGGGTATGACGACTGGGCAGCAGGCGAAAATCTCATCTACAGCAGCGAGAGGCTCAGCGCCGAGACCGCAGTCGCCGCCTGGCTCGCTTCACCGAGCCACCGGAAAAACATGCTCGACCCGAGCTGGCGTGAGGTCGGCGTAGCAGCACTGTATGCAGATGCCGCCGGCGGAACCTACAAGGGCGCACAGACCTGGGTGATCACAACGGACTTTGGCGCGCGCTCGGGCACGAAGGCCAGAAGTACGTCGGCTACGAAACCGAAGGCGAAGGCCGGGCAGAGGAGCTTCGAGGCTGCGACGGCGACAGGCGAGGCCCGGTAGAGGATCGCGGGGAAGACCGGCAAGCGGAGTCGGACACACCGACCAGGAAGCAGCGTGCGGAGACGGTGGAGATCAATCGCTCCCTGCCGACTGCGCTGCTCATGGCTCCGGTGCCACGAGCAACAGACCGGCGTCAATCGGTGCTGCCTCACCCACCGGCGCACAATGAGAGGCCCGGGATCAGCCTGCCTCGCGACGCCCAATGCGCCGCGAGGCAAGAATCGGATCCTCGACAGTTGCGTCAGTTACCGTTGCCGGTGCAGCCAACCTGTTTGACGGACAGAGGAATCTCGGTGCTGTCCTTGTTACAGACGTCGGAATTGACGACAACCCACGTACCGTTCGAGTCCTTGAGGATGAAGCCGTGGCTGTCGGCCGCCTCGATGAAGGCCCCTGCGTAGTCTCCGGCGCATATGTACGAGGCGAGTTGCGTGCCGGGATCGCCGCCAATGGCGCTTACGATCGCCGTCGCGGTGCACGGCGCGCCCATTGCAACGGTGCTCACTGGCGTCGTGTCGGTCGTCGTTCCGCACACCGTCTCGTTTGCTGCGACTGCACTGTTCAGGGCAGTCTCTGTCGCCGGGCCAAGCTCTCCGTCCACAGCCAGGCCACTTGCCTGCTGGAACGACAGCAGGGCGGCATCGCTCTCGGCTCCCATGATCCCGTCCACGCTGCCCGAGTAGCAGCCGACTGCGGCCAACTGGGATTGAACCTGCTTGTCGAACAGCACCGTGGCAGCGTCTGCCGCGGTCGTGTCACTCGTTGCGTCGTCACCACCGGAGCTACAGCCTGCTAGAGCCGCAATCGACAGTACGAGTGCTACTGCCAGGACACTTCTCAAAACGATTCGATCCTTCAAAGCTACCCCCCAGTCAGGTACGACGCAACAATGCCACGTCAACCTACCACCCGTCGCCAGACCTGGCAAACAGTGGCAGATGACTCCCGAGCGATCCCGGGGAGGAGCATCCCCGGACGTGTCGAAGCGTAAGGGACGTCGGCGGCTAGCTCCGAATTCGACGGCTTAGGGTTTAGCCGCCGACGACTCATCTTTTTCAGGTCGAAATTGCTGCTCGTGCACTCTCGAAGCGTTCTGGCCCGGATCCACTCCCTCACCGTGTCAGATGACGGTGCGAGCTCGGGTACACCGCGCTCGCACTCAACGGAGAGAGCCTCGATCCGCTGGCCTTTCTGGCCGACGAGGAGCAGGGATACAGATCGGTCGTCATCGCTGCACCTGTCTCAATGCATGCCGTAGATCTCGCCAAGACCCCATGGACGATGGCCTGCAACGAGAGGTACGAGAAAGACGGACTGCATCCCGGGATCGTGCAGGATCGAAGCCTCGGCAGGGTCGAGGCCTTCGTCGATAACGGAGACTGACTGCCGGGACATCGTCTCCAGCACCTGGCGGGCACCGTGGCTGGACGGGATCACCGAAACGGCGTCTCTATACCTCTCCCCCACACCCCACGAGGAACATCACGACACAGAGCGTTCCCGCCCACCCTCCGGCGTAGCGGTTCACGCCAGGCCTCTAGCCCAGCCAACCCTCCAGGATCGCATCGCCCCAGAACAACGCGATCACTGCGCCGCCGGCGAGAAACGGCGCAAAGGGGATTCGGACCTTCCGGCCTGCCTTCCCCTGCGTTGCAATGACCACGACGGCGGGAACGAGCGTGAGCAGAGACCCGGCAAAGAGGGCAACGACCACGGGAGCACCGAGCCAGGCGCCGAGAAAGGCGGCGAGCTTGACGTCACCCATGCCGAGCCCGGCCGGGTAGACGAGTGCGGCAAGCAGATAGAAGCCGCCTGCAGCAAGCGATGCGACAATCCACTCGAAGCTCGGATCGAGAGCCGTCTGGGCGACGAGAGCGACACCGAGTGCCGGAACAATGACCCGATTCGGAACGCGCCGTTGCTCGATATCCGTGCAGGTGACCACGACGAGCACGAGGCAGCCGAGCACATCCACGAAAGATTCGAGAGAGAGCCCGAAAACGGCCAGGCAGGCCGCTGTGAGTGCGACGAGCACCAGGGCTGCAACGAAACGGAGCCTGGTCGGCATCTGCGCGCTCACTCTCAACCAGAGTTCCCGCCGCAGCCCGGAGATCCTGCCAGTCGATCTCTCGTTCGAGCGATGACAACTCCCCCGATGTGGGGACGCACGGACAGCACATGCGCAATACGGTGAGTCGAAAGTTGATGAACGGCCACCCGTACACGTGGCCGCCGAAAGGACGACCGACACCTTGGACAGATCTCGCAAGCAGGATGCCGCCACCTACGGCTGGAGCACTGCTACCTGCGCCGGAATGGCGACCGCCGTCTCGGTGGCTGCGGTCATGGCCGCGACACGAGACGCAGGAGTCGCTGCGACGGCAGTCGCGGTCGTGGCACTGGCCACCGTCGCGGCGCTCTTCACGTTTCGCCTCGTTCGACGCGCAGGCCACGCCGAGTCGCTCGCACTCAAAGATGCTTTGACGGGCCTCCCGAACAGGGCGCTGCTCGAGGATCGTCTCGATCAGGCAATCGAGAGCGCCCGGCGCACGGCGGGTTCCTTCGCCCTCATGGCTATCGACCTCGACTGGTTCAAGGATGTGAACGACACCCGTGGCCACGAGACCGGTGACGAGGTGCTGCGGAGCATTGCGCACCGACTCGAATCGGTTGTCCGTGCGAGCGACACCGTGGCACGCGTCGGCGGCGACGAGTTCATCGTGCTCTCGCTCGGTACGTCCACGGAGGATGAGGCTGCGGCGCTCGTGAGTCGCCTCCGCACGGCGCTGCGCGAGCCCCACCCGACCGGAACTGGACTCGTCGAGGTCGGGGCCTCGATCGGTTTGGCTCTGTTCCCCGGAAACGGTGTCACACCCCAGGAGTTGCTCGCACAGGCCGATGTTCAGATGTTTGCGACGAAGCGCAGTACGAGTACCGACTCGACCTTTACACGACGTAGCTCACTCGAGGCGAGGATTATCCGTGAGTTCGAATCGGCTCTCGCACACGACGAGGTGGTCGTCCACTATCAGCCGGTGCTCGACCTAAAAACCGGCATCGTGCACGGCGCCGAAGCCCTCGTCCGGGTCTACCATCCAAGCCGCGGCCTGCTCGCTCCCGCAGAGTTCATCCCGCATGTCGAGCGCACGCCCCTGATCCGGACGCTGACGCTCCACGTCATAGCGCAGGGACTCCTTGACGCGCAGAGCTGGAGCCGCGAGTGGGGTGAAGTCGGGATCTCGGTCAACGTCCCGTACCGGGAAATCGACGATGCAGAGCTTGCCGAAGGAATCCTGGGTCTTCTAGCAGGGACGGGCTTGGGCCCCCGGTCGCTGACGCTCGAGGTCGTTTCGTCCGGCGCAGGCGCAGGCGCAGAGCTCGACAGAAGCGTGCTGGAGCGGCTTATCTGCGCCGGCATCAGGATCTCGCTCGACGACTTCGGGCGCGCATCCTCGCTCGCTGCCCTGCAGGTCCTGCCGCTCGCGGAGACGAAGATCGATTCACAGTTCGTCAAGGGAATCGGAGAAGGTGGCGCCACCGACTCGATCGTTCGCAACCTTCTCGGGCTGGCAGATGAACTGGGCCTCGCAACCGTCGCCGTAGGCGTTGAAACGCAGCGGGCGTGGGATGCCCTGGCAGCAATGGGTTGTGGGCGTGCCCAGGGTTTCTACGCCCAGCCGGCGCTGCCCGCTCACACGTTCGCGCAGTGGCTCGCAGGTACCGACCGACCGGCTGCATCGATCGTCTAGAACACAGCTTCACCCGCGGCTGCCGCGATCGCGACGACCATCCAGGGTGGAGCAATCCGCAGAAGGCCGAAGAGCGCAACGGCAAACAGAGCTTCCCCGACCCCGTGTACCGAGGTGCGCAGGACGGGATCCCACAGTGCGGCGGCGAGTAGGCCGACGACTGCAGCGCTGATGCCCGCGACGGCCGCCTGCACGACGACGCGCTCGCGCACAGCCGACCAGAGCGGCAAAACCGCACCGAGGAGGAGGAACGATGGCAGGAAGATTGCCCCTAGAGCGATCGCCGCGCCCGCAACCCCGTTCGGCGCTGGCTCCCCGATCGCGCCGAGATACGCCGAGAACGTGAAGAGCGGTCCCGGCACAGCTTGGGTGACGCCGTAGCCGGCGAGAAACGCCTGCTGGGAAACCCAACCGGTACCCACCACAGCGTCGTCAAGCAGCGGTAGCACGACGTGGCCGCCACCGAAAACAAGAGCGCCCGCGCGATAGAAGGCCTCCGTCAGGTCAACGAGGTGCGATGAGCCGAGGCCTGCGACGACCGGAAGACCGACCAGCAGTGCGCAGAAGGCGACGGCCGCCGTGACCGCGGTGCGGTGGCCGATCGGGAATCGCAGAGTCAAGGGCAACGCTGCTCTCGGCCGACGGAACACGAGCCCACCGATCGCGCCTGCGACGAGAATCGTCGCGGCCTGGCCCGGGGAGCCGGGAACGAGGAGCGCGGCAGCGGCCGCAGCGGCCGCGAGGGCCAATCGCACTGGCCCGCGGGCAAGTGCCTTGCGCATCCCGATCACGGCCGACGCCACGACGGCGGCGGCGGCGAGCTCGAGGCCCTGTACCCAGCCTGCATTCTCGAGGTCGGCCCCACGCGCCCAGAGTGCGAGTGCCGTCAGCGCCACCGCAGACGGAAGGGTGAAGCCGAACCACGCAGCCAGACCGCCCAGCTTGCCGGCGCGGTGCATCCCGATCACGATTCCAACCTGACTCGACGAGGGCCCGGGCAGGAGATGCGCGAGTGCGACTATCTCGCCGAACTGCTCGTCACCGAGCCAGCGACGCCGGGTGACGTACTCGTCACGAAAGTAGCCGATATGAGCAACGGGGCCACCAAAGGAGGTCATTCCAAGCCGCAGCGCGACACGGAACACCTCCCCGACACGTCCTGTTACCGCGTCGCTCCGGGCTTCCAGAGCGGTTCCTCGGCTCCCACGAGCGCATTCGCGGCGCGCGCCAGAATGAACAGCAGGTCTGAGAGACGGTTGAGGTAGACCGCGACGAGCGGATTGACATCATGCTCCGAGGCTGCGACGAGCACCTCCCGCTCGGCGCGGCGGCAGGAGGTGCGGCTGACGTGCAGGCCGGCCGCTGCAGCCGTTCCTCCCGGAAGCACAAAACTCAACAACTCGGGCAGCGAATCGTTGAACGAATCGCAGAGCGTCTCGAGGCGGTCGATCATCTCCTGCGTGACCCGCAGACGGCCCTCGACCGGAAACGGGACGCAGAGGTCGGCACCGACGTCGAACAACTCGTTCTGTATCCGTCGAAGCGTCTCTCGCACCGTCACCGGGCAGTCGCCCGCGAGCACGACCCCGAGCAGCGAGTTGAGCTCGTCGGTGCCACCGTAGGCGGCGATCCGGGTATCGAGCTTGGAAACACGCGAGCCATCGCCGAGGGAGGTCTCCCCCGTGTCGCCACCTCGCGTGTAGATCCGCGTCAGACGCACGGGTTCTTCGGAGGCACGAGCCATGGGCATACCCTACCCGGAGGGCGGTACGGTGGCCGCGGCCCTACGGTCATCCTGCCGGGCGAGGATGTGGCGCGTGATCGAGATGCGCTCCCGCGTGACTTCCATCTGGGCAGGGGTGGCAAACAGAACGATGGGCAGCGTCACCGTAGCCCCGACATCCCCTCAAGTACCCTGTCACCGTGGAGCGACCAGCGAAAATGGGCGACTCCGCCGTCCAGCGAAAGGCTGAACTGTGGGATGCGAGCTTCGCGGACTGGCACCCCGGCGCAGGCGACAAGCTGCTGCGCGCCTACAGCGACGCCGTCAACCGCCGTCTTCTTGAACGCTGGCTCCCGCCGACCTGTCATCATCTCCTCAAGACCGACCTGTTCGACGAGGTCGCGGGTACCGGGATCGTCGGATTTCTGCTCGGCCGCGCAGAGCGCGTCTCGGGAATCGACATCGCACCGTCGGTCGTCGAGGCGGCGTGCGCCGCGCACCCGCTCCTCGAGGGAACGATCGCCGACGTCCAGGCGCTCCCCTTCCCGGACGAGATGTTCGACGTCATCGTGTCGATGTCAACGCTCGACCACTTCGACAGCACGGACGCTATCGCACAGGCACTCGGGGAACTCCATCGCGTCTTGCGACCCGGCGGCTCACTTATCGTCACGCTCGACAACGCTTCGAGTCCGTTCGTGGCGCTCCGCAACGCCCTGCCATACGCACTCCTGCACCGCGTCAAACTCGTGCCGTATCCGAACGGAGTAACCTGCAGCCTCGGCGAGCTTTCCCGTCTGGTCACGGAGACCGGACTTGACGTCGATGAGGTCGATGTGGTCATGCACGTACCACGCCTTTTGGTGCGCGCTGCAGGGCGTAGCCTTGCGGGTGACGCGACTCAAAACGTTCGATGGGCATCGCGGTTGCTGTCGTTGGAGCCGCCCCGCGGGATTCCCCTCCGAACTGCGTCCGGGCAGTTCAACGCGGTGCGAGCCACGCGGCCCATGGCGGGCATCGACGACCGGCAGCCCGATCCCCCATGGCACATCGAGCGCGACAGCGCCTTCGCAGGCGGGCCCCGGGCGGTCACGATGCGAATCCTCGGGAGAACCATCTATCGCAGGCTCATCTGGATGGAGCGCACGAACGATCCTCTATCCCCTCAAATCGAGGCCTTCGTACCCACGGAGTTCGGCTTCCTGGGCGAACCCGACATCGAGGAGATACTGGCACTGCGGCCGGGGACTGGCGAACAAACCCGCGCACGCTTTAGCCGCGGCGACCGCTGCCTCGGGGCACGGAGTGCCGACGGACTCGTCTCGCTCGTCTGGTACTCGACCGGGGTCGCACACGTTGACTACCTCGCACTGATCCTTCCCCTCCGACCCAACCTGGCATACAGCTATGACCTCTGGACGGATCCACGGGTGCGCGGCCTGCACATCGCCCCGGCTCTGGGCTCACGCCTCAGACACGTACTCGCGGCCGAAGGGATCGACACCTCGGCCTGCGCAGCGCTGAGAGAAAACCGGCCGGCGATAACAACTCTCCTCCGGGTCGGTTATCGCCCCGTCGGCACGATCGGCCGGATCGGTGCGGGCAAAGTGGTACGCACCTTTCAACGGCGTCGTTGGACTCTTTGATCGACCTATGCCCCGGCGAGTCGCCGGTAGCACGGCCCAAGCCGCCGTCTGGCCGTGCGCCGAACGCCGTCGGGTGAGACGAGCCGCCGCAGCCGCCGCGGGCTGAGCTCCGCACACAGCACTGCCGACGCCGCCGGCCCACGCACACCGTAGACGACACCCTGCGGATCGAACGTCGGCGCCGAGCGCCATCCCTCATCACCGAGCTCGTACGCCTCCTGCTCCTCGACAAAGTACCCGGCCCCCGTGAAGAGTCGCGTCCAGCCACGAATGTCCTCCTGCCGAAACCAGCCGTAGTCGCGGGGCTCGCCGAGCGGGACGGTCACGAGAAGACTGCCGGATGGCCGCAGGACGCGACGAAGCTCACGCAATGCGTCTGCACGCCCCTCCGTGTCGGGCTCTCCACCGGTGCCATAGACCTCATTGTCGGCGCCTATGTGCTCGAGCGTCGAAACGAGCAGCACCTGGTCGAAGGAAGCGTCCGGGAACGGCAACGCTCGCGCGTCGGCGACGACCGTCTCGAAGCCGGGAACCTCGGCCTCCGCGAGATCGACACCGACGAGCTCACCGGGAGCGGCCTCGACGAGAGCAGCAATGTAGGCTGGCTCCGCGAAGGCGTAGCCGATCTCGAGGACGCGACCAGAGCGAAGCCGTGAGAGCACCCACGGCACCTCGATGAGGCGCTCGTCGGTTCCAGCCGGCGCCCGAAGGTGTCTCGGCCGTTCGCCTCGCGTGCGGGCGCCACGCGCAAACGCCACGGCGTCGTCGAGCTGGAGGACGCGCTCGAACTCCGGTGAGTTGACGAGGTCGCGCAGCAGAGCTGCCCTCGACAGCGTTCCCTCGGAGAGCTGTGCGAGGGCCAGATCGCGCCCTTCGCGATCGGGTGGACGTCGCAGAACAAGTCCGAATGCGGCATCGACGAAGTTCTCGTTGGACGGCTCCCCTATCCGGAGATGCGCCCTCAGACCGGGATCAACGCCGCTCACGGGTACTCGTAGAAGCCGCGGCCACTCTTGCGCCCGAGCCTACCCGCGGCGACATACTGCCGCAGGAGCGGGCACGGTGCGTACTTCGGGTTGCCGAGCCCGGCATGCAGGACGTCCATGACCGCCACGCAGGTATCGAGGCCGATCAGGTCTGCAAGTGCGAGCGGGCCCATCGGATGTGCGAAACCGAGCTTCGCGATGGTGTCGATCGCTTCCACCTCTGCAACGCCCTCCAGCACCGCGTAGGCGGCCTCGTTGATGAACGGCATCAGAATCCGATTCGCCGCGAAGCCGGGGAAGTCGTTCGCCTCGGCCGGCACCTTGCCGAGGTCGCGGACGAGTTGCACGATCGATCGTGCCGTCTCGTCGGATGTCTGCAGTCCGCGGATCACCTCCACGAGGTCGAGCATCTGCACCGGGTTGAAGAAATGCATCCCGATCACGCGGCCGGGCCGCGAGGTGACAGCGGCAAGAGAGGTGATCGGAATGGACGACGTGTTGGAGGCGAGGATCGCGGTGTCCGGCAGTCGTGCATCCGCTGCTCGGAAGAGCTCCTCCTTGGCCGCGGCGTCCTCGCTGATCGCCTCGATCATCAGGTCGGCCGCGACGATCTCGTGGCTCTCGGTGACGCGGGCGAGCACATCCTTGGCGGGCGGGCCACCCTTCGCCTCGAACTTCTCGAGACTCCCGCGTATGACTGCGATGCCGCGTTCGACCGCGCCGGGGAACGGGTCATACAGAAGAACCTGACGGCCCGAGGCGGCTACGACCTGGGCGATACCCGACCCCATCTGGCCCGCACCGACGACGAGGACACGTTCGAAGCTCATCGACGGAGACTAGCGCCGGGGTCGCGTCGCTTCACGCGCCGGATCGAGTACGCGAGGACAGCGACGAGGCAGAGGACACCGATCAGGAGCCTTACCGGGTTCCCTTTCTGCTGATCGACCTCGGCCAGCACGATCCCGGGGTCGGTGATACCGCAGCGCGTCGCGAACCACCCACCACCCGCCCGGCTCATGAGAATCCCGGCGGCGACATCCCGAGGGACAACCTGACCTCCATTCACCCGCCGCACCGGAATGCGAACGACCACGGTGCGGCCCAGATCTCCTTTCACCTCCTGGTCTACCTCGAACCGGTACAGCCGTTGTGCAACGCCACCCCCCGTGACAGCGGAAAATCCGGTGGAACGGCCGACGAACACCACCTCCGCTGCGGCGATGCGTTCCCCGATCGGTGTCTGTGGGCATGTATAGGCCTGTGCCGTGCCCGTGAACGTGAGCACCGCGAGAGAGACGAGCGCAGGGCACAGCAGGTCTCGTGCGCTCATGCGGATCAGGTGCACTCGACGAGCAGGGCGTCGCCCTGCCCGCCGCCCGAACAGATTGCGGCCAGACCGATGCCTCCACCCGAGCGTCGCAACTCGTGCACGAGCGTCGTGACAATCCTGCCGCCGGACGCACCAATCGGATGCCCGAGTGCGACCGCGCCGCCGTTGACGTTCACGATTGCCTCGTCAACGCCGAGCAGCCGGGTCGAGTGACTCGCGACCGAGGCGAAGGCCTCATTGATCTCGACCCGGGCCACGTCCGTCACCTTCCGCCCAGCCTGTTCGAGCGCGAGAGCCCCCGCGTTCGCCGGTGTGCGCGCGAGGTAGGCAAAGTCACCTGCGACAGCCGCCTGCCCGATGATCACGGCCAGCACCTCGAGCCCACGCGAGCGCGCGTAGTCCTCCGAGCAGAGCACGACACAGGAGGCGCCGTCGTTGACCCCCGGGGCGTTGCCTGCCGTCGTCGTCCCCTCAGGGTCGAAGAGAGGCTTCAGGGCGGCCAGGCTCTCGGCGGTCGTGTCACGCCGGATCCCCTCGTCAGCCTCGACGTCGCCCACGGCGACGATCTCCTCTGCGAGCCGTCCGGCATCCTGGGCGTCAGCGGCGCGGGCCTGTGACCTGACGGCCCATGCGTCCTGCTCCTCTCGGGTGATGCCGAGCTCACGTGCGACCCGCGACGCCTGGACGACCATGTGGTCACCATCGAAGGATGAGGTGAGCCCGTCAAACACCATGTGATCGAGAATCTCGCCGTTCCCGAGCCGGTAGCCGAACCGCGCGCTCGGCAGCAGGTAGGGCGCCTGCGACATCGACTCCATCCCTCCCGTCACGACGACGTCGTGCTGCCCGCCGCGAATCATCAGGTCGGCCAACTCGATCGCCCGGATCGACGAGGCACACACCTTGTTGATCGTGTCGGCAGGAACCTCTCGGGGGAGTCCCGCGGCGACCGCAGACTGTCGGGCGGGCGCCTGCCCGACACCGGCCTGGAGCACCTGTCCCATCACGACGTAGCCGACCTCGGCCGGATCGACGCCCGAGCGCTCGAGGCCCGCTCTGATCGCGATCGCCCCCAGTTCCGTCGCGCGGTGCTTCGCGAGAGAGCCGCCAAGCCTGCCAAACGGCGTCCGGACAGCAGCAACGATGACGGAGCGGCTCACCGACCCAGCGTACCGCCTCGGCCCGGTGGCAGGACGCAGCCTCTGGGCCCCGGGGCTAACGCAGGAACGACGAGTCGGCGGTGAGCGATCGTGCGTACGCCTCGATCAGGCTCGATGCGGCCTCGATGTCGGCGAGGTGCGCGATCTCGCCTGCCGAGTGCATGTAGCGCAGGGGAATCGAGACCATCCCGCAGGCGATGCCGTCGCCCGCCATGCTCAGCCCGTCTGCGTCGCTCCAGGTCTCGCTTCCCGTCTCGACCGAGAAAGGGATCCCTTCGGCCTTGGCTGTCGAGATCAGGCCCGCGCTCACGAGTGGGCTGATCACCGGAATGCGGGCGATCGCCGGACCGCCTCCGAGCCTGACGTCTCCCCACGCCGGCACCCCCGGCACACCGCTCGCGTATGTGACCTCGACGACGATCGCGACGTCGGGAGATGTCCTGTGAACCGCGGTTGTCGCCCCCGGATACGATCCGCTCTCCTCCTGTGTTGACACGAGCACGGCCACGTCCCATGCTGCCGGGCGAGCGGCGAGCCGTCGGAGCGCCTCGAGTGAGGCGTAGACGCCCGCGCGATCATCGAGGGCCGCAGAGATGACCCTGCCGTTGAGCAGTTCCTCGGGGGCGCCAGCCAGCACGATCGGATCGCCCGGACAGACCAGAGAGAGCGCCTCCTCACCGGTCGCCGCACCGATGTCCACGCGCATGCTCTCCCACGTCGGCCCCCTGGTGCCCCACTCGCCCGTGACAACGCCCCGGAGCTCGCCGTCGGCGGTTCCGATCCGGACGCGCTGACGCCACGCCCCTTCCGGCTTCCACCTGGAGGCCCTGGCGATCGTCAGCAATCCGTTCTCGTCGGCGCCACGCACAAAGAAGCCGACCTGATCGGCGTGCGCGACGAAGGTGATCAGGCGACCCGCCGAGCCCCTGATCGTCGCAACCGTCGTGCCGAAAACGTCCCTCTCGACCTCGGCACCGAACGCCGCGGCCTCGCGGCGGACGATCGCCTGCACGGCGTCCTCGTGGCCCGAGGCGCCGGGGGCTCGCAATAACTCGTCGAGAAGAGGTGGAATGGACACGGGCACAGGCTACCCGGAACAGGTGCCGCTGTCTTTCCGCTGACCCCGGTCTAGACCATCGGGCATCTGCCCGCGCAGGCCTTCCACGATGGCTCCCGTCACTCGCCCGGCGACTCTGCTGCGCGCCAGGTACCAGATGCTTGTTCCATGGTTGTTTGCCTCCGTGCGGGTGACAGGGGTACTATCCAACCATGCATTCCGCGACGATCCACAGCTGGTGGCCTTCCGTGCGAGCCGGGAACGCGCGCTAGCGCGCAACGACAACCCCGACTTGCCCCCAAAGACCTCTGCAGAGGTCTTTTTTTTCCGCAGACAGCGACCGACAGGAACACCGATGCACACCAGGATCAACACCGACCTCCTCACGCCACTCGGCGCCTACCTGCGCCTGCGTGATGCCGGATCCGCGAGCTTCATTCTCGAATCGGTCGAGCGAGGGCGGCTCGGTCGCAACTCGTGGATGGGTGTCGGGTCGCGCATCGTGGACTTCGACGAGGCGGCCGGTCTCGGCCTCCCGATCGTCGGATATCTCGCCTACGACCATGCGGCGCACCTCGAGCCAACCGTGACGCTGCCGACCGACGGTCGAGGCTTCCCCGAAAGCCGACTGATTGTCTGCGAAACGCTCGTTCGCTTCGACCACGGTGCCGGCGTCGCGGAGGTGCTCGCGGGCGACGCCGAGGAGATCACGGGCCGCCTGGACGGCGGGATCGCCTGGCGGCGCGAGCCACGCGGCATCGCAGGGCCGATCCGTCGCATACCTGACCGCGCGCGGTACATCGAGATGGTGAAGACCGTGAAAGAGCACATCGTCGAGGGGAACGTCTTCCAGTGCGTGCCGTCGCAACGGGCCGAGCGGCCCACGTCGGCCTCCCCACTCGACATCTACCGCGCCCTCAGACGGGTCAACCCCTCGCCGTACCTGTTCCTGCTCGAGCTCGACGGCATCGCGCTCGTTGGCTCGTCTCCCGAACGGCTTGTCGCCTGTGAGAACGGCTACGCCAGCCTCTGCCCGATCGCCGGCACGACCGAGCCGACCGAGGGCGACGTCGAGCGGCTGCTGTCGTCGGAGAAGGACTGCGCCGAGCACGTGATGCTCGTAGACCTCGGCCGCAACGACCTCTCCCGCGTCTGCAAGGCAGGCACCGTCCACGTCACTCGCGACATGGAGGTGGAGAGATTTTCCCACGTCTCACACCTCGTCTCCGAGGTCGTCGGGGAGCTGCGCGAAGGTGTCACGCCGTTCGAGGTGCTCCGTTCGTGCTTCCCTGCCGGCACCGTCAGCGGGGCCCCCAAGGTGCGGGCGATGCAGCTGATCTCCGAGCTGGAAGGGTTCCGCCGCGGCCCCTACGGCGGCGCCGTGCTGTACTCCTTACCGGATGGGACGCTGGACGCCTGCATTGCGCTGCGCACGATGGTGATTGCCGAAGGCGTCGCGTACCTCCAGGCGGGTGCCGGTGTCGTTGCCGACTCCGATCCCGAGGCCGAGCACGAGGAGTGCCTGAAGAAGCTTGCGGCACTCGAAGCTGCAATCGACCTGGCCGAAGTGGAGTTTGCCGCATGAGAGTCCTGATGATCGACAACTACGACTCCTTCACCTACAACCTCGTGCACCTCTTCGAGGAACTGGGGGCAGAGGTCGTGACGGTGCGGAACGACGCGATCACCGTGAGCGAAGCATGTGATGGCAGCTACGACCGCCTCGTCGTCTCCCCCGGCCCCGGCCGTCCCGAGACGGCAGGTATCTCGATCGACCTGATCCGGGCTCTCGGGCCGACCATCCCCACACTCGGTGTCTGTCTCGGCCACCAGGCGATCGTGGAGGCATTCGGAGGCACCGTGGGGCACGCCAAGGCACTGCTGCACGGGAAGTCGAGCACGATCTCGCATGACGGCCTCGGGGTCTACACAGGACTGCCCGCCGACGTGGAGGTAGGGCGCTACCACTCGCTCGCAGCTCTCGACGTGCCAGCCGAGCTCACGGTCACGTCACACACAGCAGACGGCGAGATAATGGGCGTTCGGCACATCACGCTCCCCATCGAAGGCGTGCAGTTTCATCCGGAGAGCGTCCTCACGCCGCTCGGCCCGGCAGTCGCGCGAAACTTTCTGGAGCAGCCGTGAACGTCGGTACGGCAATCGAGTTGCTGCTCGACGGCCACCATCTCTCGCGCGAAGATGCGCGGGAGTTGATGGGCTCGATCATGGACGGAGAGGAGACGCCGGCCCGGATCGCGGGGTTCCTCGTTGCGCACCGTTCCGCGTACGAACGCCGATTGCGGAACGTTGCGCTTCGCGCGA
Source organism: Thermoleophilia bacterium (assembly GCA_037139935.1). GTDB lineage: Bacteria > Actinomycetota > Thermoleophilia > Gaiellales > Gaiellaceae > Gaiella. The sequence goes on from JBAXFL010000028.1 coordinate 16,735, forward strand.
GGGGCGAGACGGCCGACGAGATCGCAGGGTTTGCGGAGGCGATGCGAGAGCACGTGGTGCCGGTCACGCCGCAGCGCTCCCCGCTGGTGGACGTCGTCGGTACGGGCGGCGACGGCGCAGGTACGTTCAACATCTCGACCGCTGCCGCCCTCGTGGCCGCGGCAGCCGGGGCGGCCGTGGCGAAACATGGGAATCGGGCAGCCAGCTCCGCTGCAGGATCCGCCGACGTGCTCGAGGAGCTCGGGATCGGCGTCGAGCAGTCGCCCGAACGCACCGCGCGCTCGATCGACGAGCTCGGCTTCGGCTTCATGTTCGCTCGCACGCACCACCCGGCGATGCGTCACGTCGCTGCGGTGCGGCAGGAGCTCGGGATTCGCACGGTCTTCAACGTCCTCGGTCCGCTGACGAATCCCGCCGGAGCCTGTGACGGCGTCTTTGGCGTCTACGCCGCATACCTGGCGCCGAGCTACGCGGCGGCGCTGGCTGAACTCGGGTCGCGTCGGGCATTTGTCGTGCACGGGGCAGGGGGCCTCGACGAGCTCTCGCCCTGCGGTACGAGCCTCGTCGTCGAGGTCGTGGACGGCGACGTCCACGAATGGGAGCTCGACCCTCGCGACCTCGGTATCGACCCGACAGACCCGGAGGAGCTGCGTGGAGGCTCGGCGGCGCAGAATGCCGCCACGATCCGCTCGGTGTTTGCGGGCGAGCGAGGTGGCCGGCGCGATGCGGTTCTCCTCAACGCGGCCGGCGCACTCGTCGCTGCCGGACTCGCGGCCGATCTGGGCGAAGGGCTCGCGCTCGGCGGCGAAGCGATCGACTCCGGTGCCGTCATGCAGCGGCTCGATGCCCTCGTCGCCTACTCCGCCGAGGATCCTGGCTGATGGGACGGTTCAACGATGCACTCACACGGCCAGGGCTCGGTGCGATCGCCGAGATCAAGCGACGGTCGCCGTCGGCAGGAGACCTTCGCCCGGATGCCGACCCGGCCGTGATCGCACCCGCCTACGCAGCCGCCGGTGCCGCCGCCATCTCGGTGCTCGTAGACGAGCGCTTCGGCGGCAGCTGGGACGATCTCCGGGCCGCCCGGGCTGCAACCACCGCGCCACTTCTCGCCAAGGGATTCTTCTCGACAGACGAGCATCTCCACACCGCACAGGAGGCAGGTGCCGACGCCGCACTTCTCCTGCTGCGCGACCTCGACGACGTGGAGATCGCGAGGCTGCTTCAGGTGGCCGCCGCTCTCGGCCTCGACACGCTCGTCGAGGCCCACGATGCCGAGGAGCTCGACCGCGGCATCGCTCTCGGTGCACGCGTGCTCGGCGTGAACGCCCGCGACCTCGCCACCTTCACGATCGACCGGCGCGCTCAACTCGAGCTCGTGGCTCGTGTTCCCGCAGACCGCATCGTGATCGCCGAGAGTGGGATTGCGACGCGGGCCCAGGGGGCAGCGGCCGAACTTGCCGGCGCCGACGCAGTCCTCATCGGCTCCACCCTGATGCGAGCCGACGATCCCGGGGGAAAGCTCCGGGAGCTCCTCTCCCGCCCACTCGTCAAGGTCTGTGGCCTGACGCGGGAGGAGGATGTGGCAGCAGCGGCAGAGGCGGGAGCAGATCTCGCGGGCTTCGTTCTCGTACCCGAAAGCCCGAGGGCGGCCAGAGCGGTGCTCGACGTACCGGACGGGATGCTGTCGGTGGCCGTGTGGGTCGGCGAGACCGGCGAGTCCGCCGCCGACCTCGACCAGGTACACGTCGCCGAGAAAGGCAAGGTGCGGGGCCGGGAGGGCGCGCTCTTTCGCAACGGCGTCGAGGTCGCACGCGTCCTCGACCTCCCCTGGGGGGAAGCCGACCCCGATCACTGGCGGGCCGCAGCCGAAGCAGAGGGTCGGATCATGCTCGCGGGACAGCTCGGGCCCGACAACGTGCGCGACGCGATCGCGGCCGTGCGCCCGTGGGCGGTTGACGCGGCCTCGTCGCTCGAGTCGGCACCGGGAATCAAGGACCATGACAAGGTGAGGCGATACGTGGAGGCAGCCCGCTGATGACGACGACAGAAACCTATGGCCCGTACGGGGGCAGATACGTGCCCGAGACACTGATCCCCGCCCTTGACGAACTGACGGCCGCGTGGGCCGAGGCGCTCGCCGATCCCGTCTATCTCGACGAAGTCGAGCATCTCGGGCGTACCTACACCGGTCGGCCCTCGCCGATCACGCTCGCCCCTCGCTTCGCACCGGGCAAGAAGCTCTACCTGAAGCGCGAGGACCTCAACCACACGGGTGCCCACAAGATCAACAACGCCCTTGGTCAGGTCGTGCTCGCACGTCGGCTCGGCAAGAAGAGGATCATCGCCGAGACCGGCGCCGGGCAGCATGGGGTTGCAACCGCCACCGCCTGTGCGCGGTTCGGTCTCGAATGTGTGGTCTTCATGGGATCCGAGGACATGCGCCGGCAGGCGCCGAACGTCGAGCGGATGTACCTGATGGGCGCAACCGTCGTTCCCGTCGAGTTCGGCACGAAGACGCTGAAGGAAGCGACGAGCGAGGCGATCCGCGACTGGATCACGAACGTCGAGACGACCCACTACGTGATCGGCTCGTGTGTTGGCCCAGCGCCCTACCCCGAGATCGTGCGGGAGTTGCAGGCGGTGATCGGACGCGAGGCGCGTGAGCAACTGCTCGAGGCCGAAGGTGCTCTTCCGGAGGTGGTCATCGCCTGCATCGGCGGCGGCTCGAACGCGATCGGGATGTTCGCCGGCTTCATCGACGACCCCGGGGTGCGGCTGATCGGCGTCGAGGCAGCGGGTGCGGCGTCGCTCGGCAGAGGCCAGACCGGTGTCCTCCACGGCTCGCGCTCGTCGATCCTCGCGGATTCCGACGGCCAGATCGCGGATGCCCACTCGATCTCTGCCGGCCTCGACTATCCCGGGGTGGGGCCCGAGCACGCGTACCTGCGCGACACGGGCCGCGCCGAGTACCTCCCCTGCACCGACGAACAGGCGCTCGAGGCGTTCCAGCGCCTCTCGAAGATGGAGGGGATCATTCCTGCACTCGAGTCGTCCCATGCACTCGCCGTCGTCGAGGAGATCGACGCGGAGTACATCGCGGTGTGTCTGTCGGGCCGCGGCGACAAGGATCTGGCCGAGGTACTGGCGGCGCTGGAACGCGCCTCGTGAGCAAGACCCTCGTCATCTACCTGATGGCCGGTGCCGAAACTCCCGCACTGGCCGAGGCTGCGGTTGCAGGTGGCGCCGACATCATCGAGATCGGCTTCCCTTTCTCCGACCCCCTTGCCGACGGGCCGGTGATCCGCGCCGCCGCCGAGAAGGCACTCGCGGCGGGAATGCGCACCGTCGCCTGCCTCGAATGCCTCGCCGCCACGCGCGCTCTCGTCGGCGACACGCCGCTGATCCCGATGACCTACGCCTCCCTCCTCGAGGCCTATGGCTGGAAGCGTTTCGAGACGGACGCGCGGGCCGCGGGCGCTACGAGCTTCATCATCGCCGACACCGCTGCGGGCTCCCGGCCCGAGCTACGTCGCGTTCAGCTCGTCGCCCCCACCTCGACCGACGAGCGGATCGTGCTCGCCGCCTCCGAGACCGACGGCTGGCTCTACCTCGTCACGCTCACCGGCACGACCGGGGCCCGCACCGAGCTCTCCGACGCGCTCGCCGGGCTCGCAGCCCGCACCCGAGTCCTCACCGACGTTCCGCTCTACGCCGGCTTCGGCATCTCGACGCCCGAGCAGGCGCGCGCGGCGGCCGACCTCACTGACGGCATCGTCGTCGGCTCGCGTGCCGTGCAGGTCGCGGAGGAAGGCCCCGAGGCACTGCGCACCTACGTCGCCTCACTGCGTGCGGCGCTCGACGCCTGAACGACAGGAACTGTCCGAAACAGCCACTTGCGGCCCACCACTCCTGCCGTCATCATAGCGTTATGACGTCATACCTGTACAATGTAGACATGGCCAAGGAGAAGCTCACGATCTACCTGAGCGCTGACATCGCGCGCTCCATGCGCGTCTCCGCTGCCCGTCGCGGGATCAAGGACTCCGATCTCGTCGAGGAAGCGCTCGCCGAATGGTTGGGTATCGCCGCTTTCGAACGTTCATGGGCGAGAAACGACGACCTGACCGAGGAGCAGGCGATGGAGCTCGCTCTCCAGGCTCAACGCGAAGTGCGCGAGGAGCGCCGCCAGAAGCTCCAGGACACGTCGTAGGTGCTCCAAGCCGTCCTCGACGTCAACGTGTTCATCTCGGCATTCCTGTCACCGCAAGGCACGCCAGCCGCCGTCGTCGAGGCCTGGCGCAACGGTCGTTTCGACCTGATCGTCTCCCCTACGCTCGTTCGTGAACTCGAAGACGTCAGCGTTCGCCCACACCTCGCGGATCGGATCGACCGATCCGACCTGATCTTGGCCGTCGCGGACATTCGTCGCAACGCAACCCTCGTCGAAGACCCGCCACCTGCCCGCCACGTCCAGAGCGACCCCGACGACGACTACCTCGTCGTGCTTGCCCTCGCTTCCGGTGCCCACGCGATCGTCACCGGCGACACCGCACTGCTCGCGCTCGAACTCGACCGACCGCGCATTCTGACGCCGCGCGACTTCCTCACCGCGATCGACGCCTGATGCAGAGCTGCGGAACGAATCGGGGGCTGGCTTGAAGCCAGACCCCGTGTGCCCCTGCGGGCGCGAACGACGAGCGGCTAGCTCTCGTCGTCGTCCCCCTCGCCGCTTCTGTACAGGTCCTTGTAGCTCTTGACCTTGAGCAGAAGCAGCTGTCCCCTCTCGACGAGCTCTGTGTCCCCCGCGCTCTTGTGCACCTGCGCGTCGAACAACCAGGTGTTCTTGCCGAACTGCTTGTCGGTCGGGATGATCCCGCTCGCCTCCTCGTCCTGGGTGATGAGGTTCGCGCCGGCCGTCGTCGGGTCGAAGAGCGTCGGGTCGAACTGCGCTGCGACCGCGAGGGCTCCGTCCTTGATCCGATACGCGACGATGCGCGCCAGGTCGACCCGCTTGCCGACGCCGGTCTGGCCGCCCGGATCCTCCTGGATCATGATGTTGCCGCGCTCGCCGATGCCCATGTTGTCGGGCTTGTTGAGTCCGACCCACTCCGTCCCGTCGAGGAGCAGTTCGAGGGTGCCGCCCTCCATGCGGTTGAATCCGAGCCCACCAACCGTGACGGCCTCGGTGTTCTGGTCGTTCCCGGTGGCATCCCAGTCGACCTCGCGGAGCTCGAACGGCACCTTGTCGCCGACGTTGTGGGCGGCACGGAACGCCGCATCGGTTGCGATCCCGGGGATCTTGAGCACGTGGTTGTCACCGTTTGTGAGGCCTGCCTTGTCGAACACGTTGCCCGCGTTCGTCTTCTCGCCGACGTACACCCACAGCTCGCCGGGATTTGCGTCCTCCGTCCCGTGGACGAGACTCCGTCGGCCTTCGGTAGGACATACGGATCCGTCGTGGTGCTCGGCCCGCGGCCGGTCGAAGCGGCGACGGCGACGGCCGTCACGGCGCCGGCGGCAACGATGCCGACCCCGAGTCCGCGAAACTTGCTCAAGGGTTCCCCTTCCATTGGATTGAGATGAACCGATCGCGTGTCAGCGATCGGCTCGATCCTCACCCGCTTCCGCCGGCCCGTGGGTACCGGGAGCGTGATGATCTGGAAGCGAGGTGGTTACTTCGTCGGCACGCGCGCGCCGCAGCGTTCGCAGCGCTGGAAAAGCTCGGTGAGGAAGAACCGACGCGACCTCGGCACCCTGTGCCCCAACACCTTGCAGCGCCACTTCATCATCGCAGTCTATGTGTTTCCCGGCCCGACTTGCACGAGCATCTTCCCGATGTTCTCTCCGGCAAGCAGGCCGATGAAGGCGGCGGGCGCATTCTCGATTCCCTCGACGACGGTCTCGCGATAGCGCACCCTGCCATCCGCCACCCACGGCCCGACCTCACCGAGGAACACCGACATCCGGTCGAAGTGATCGGAGACGATGAAGCCTTCTATCCGCAGCCGCTTCGTGACGGTGAGGAAGAGATTGCGGGGACCTGTCGGCAGCTCCGTGGCGTTGTACTGCGAGATGGCGCCGCAGGCGACGACGCGGCCGCGCACGCGGAGCGCGGCGAGTGCAGCCTCGAGCATCGGCCCGCCCACGTTGTCGAAATACACGTCGATTCCGTCGCTCAAGGCCTCTCCGGCCACGACATCGTGATAGTCAAACGCCTCGTCGAAGCCGATCTCCTTCAGCCAGACGACCTTCTCGGCCGACCCCGCGCTCCCGATCACGCGGCAACCCTTCAGCTTCGCAATCTGACCGACCGCAGACCCGACTGCACCGGCCGCACCCGAGACGAACACGGTCTCGCCCGCCTCCACCCGGCCTACGTCGAGCAGCCCGACGTAGGCCGTCAGGCCGGGCATCCCGAGCACCCCGAGGCCGGCCGAGACGGGCCCAGAGGTTGTGTCGAACAGGAGAAGGTCCTTCCCATCCGAGAGCGCAAGCTCCCGCCAGCCGAGGTGGTGCACGACCCACGCACCCTCCTCGAAGCCGTCGTTGCGCGACATGACGATGCGGCCGACCGCTGCTCCTGTCATCACCTCTCCGAGCTGGAACGGCGGCACGTATGACTTCGCATCGTTCATCCGGCCCCGCATATATGGGTCAACGGAGACGAATGCATTACGGATCAGCACCTGACCCTCGGCCGGCTCCGGCACGTCGGTCTCGACGAGTGCGAAGTCGGCCGGTTGTGGTGCCCCCTGCGGTCGTGCTTTGAGATGAATCTCTCGACTCAGCGGCATCGACGAACTCTACAACCCCGGCAGACGTGCCGCGACCGCCACACTAGGTCCGTGCAATCTCTCCGTGGGCATCTCCTCATCGCCGGCCCGGATCTGCTGGACCCGCACTTCCGCCGTAGCGTGATTCTCGTGGGAGAGCACGGAGAGGAGGGCGCGATGGGCGTGATCCTGAATCGCCCGTCACCCGTGTCCGTCGCAGATGCGGTGCCGCCCCTCGCCGAGATCGTGACGGAGGGGGAAATCGTGTACGTCGGCGGCCCCGTCCAGCCACAGGCTATCGTCGTGCTCGGGGACTTCCGCGACACGGCCGAGGCAGCCGCCCTCGTGCTCGGATCGATCGGGTTTCTCCCGGGCGAGATCGAGACCGCTGCCGATATCGCCAGCCTGACCCGCGCCCGTGTATTCGCCGGCTACGCAGGCTGGGGGCCGAACCAGCTCGAGGGCGAGATCGCGCAGGAGTCCTGGATCCTGGAGCCGGCGCTCGCCGAAGACGTCTTCACGGCCGAGGCCAGCCACCTCTGGAGCACCGTGCTGCGGCGCAAGGGCGGCGCGTTCGCCGTGCTCGCCCTGATGCCACACGACCCGAGCAGGAACTGACGCGAGAGAGCGGCCCGAAAGCCAATACGCTATGACGATGGCCCGATCAGTTTCGGCAAGACTGGCGCAACGCCTCGAACCGAGAGGAATCCACTACGGCTGGGTGGTCGCCGCCGTCTCGTTCCTGACACTGGTCACAGCAGCGGGGTTCCGCTCGACGATCGGCGTGCTGATCGTGCCGCTTCAGGACGAGTTCGGCTGGTCGCGGGCGACGATCTCGGCCGCCGTCGCGATCAACCTCATTCTCTACGGCCTCGGCGGACCGTTTGCCGCAGGCTTCTACAACCGATTTGGAATCCGCCGGGTGATTGCCCTTGCCCTCGGCACGATCGCGGTCAGTTCACTGCTCATGACCCAGGTCAGGGCGCCGTGGCAGCTCGATCTCCTTCTCGGTGCGGCGAACGGACTCGCGACCGGCGCTGTCGGGGTCACGCTCGCCGCCGTGATCGCCAACCGCTGGTTCGTAGAGCGCCGGGGCATCGTGGTTGGAATGCTCACGGCCAGCAACGCCAGCGGCCAGCTCGTTTTCCTGCCACTCCTCGGCTGGATCGTGGCGTCACAGGGGTGGCGGTCGGCGATGCTGACCGTCTCGATGGTCTCGCTCGCGGTTACACTCCCCCTCGTCCTCCTCCTCCTCCGCGACAGTCCCGCCGACATCGGCCTCCGTCCGCTCGGCGCAGTCGTAGACGACCCTCCCATCCAGCGGAAGAACCCCTTCAGCGCCGTCCTCGGGGGGTTTGCGAATGCGTCGCGGTCGAGGACATTCTGGCTCCTGAGCTCGAGCTTCTTCATCTGCGGGGCGACGACAAACGGGCTGATCGGCACCCATCTGATCCCCGCGTCGATCGACCACGGCATGTCAGGCGTGACCGCTGCCAGCCTGCTCGCAGTGATCGGTGTCTTCGACCTCGTTGGCACGCTGGGCTCCGGGTGGCTGACGGATCGGTACGACCCTCGCTGGCTGCTCTTCTGGTACTACGGCCTCCGCGGTCTCTCACTTCTCGCCCTACCGTTCGTGATCGGCTCGTCGAATCTGGGCCTGATTACCTTTGTCGTCTTCTATGGCCTCGACTGGGTTGCAACTGTCCCTCCGACCGTGGCGATCACCGCGAAGGTCTTCGGGCGCGAGCGAGTGGGAATCGTGTTCGGCTGGGTCTTCGCGGCCCACCAGCTCGGCGCCGCCTTTGCCGCGTTTGGCGCAGGTGCGGTGCGCACCTGGTTTGGCGACTACCAGGGAGCGTTCGTCACCGGGGGCCTTCTCTCCCTCATCGCAGCCGGGCTCGTGATTCGCATCGTCAACAAGCAACCACGACAATCTCCGATCGGAACCGTACCTCTCGACGTCGGCTCGTGACGCCCCTGCGGGCGATCGTCCCTGTCCTCGTCGCAGTCATTCTGATTCCGGCTCAGGCGGCAGCACACCCGCGTGTCGTCGGCACGGCACCTTCCGCGGAGGCACTACTTGCCGGGCCCCCGCATGTGGTCGTCGTGCGCCTCGACGAGAGGGCAGATCCGGTCGGTGGCGGCCTCACGGTCAAAGGCCCGGACGGACGTGATGTCGCGAGCGGCCCCGTGGTCGTCACGGGAGCGATGCTCGCGCGCGCTGTCAACGCGCGCGCCCGGGGCTCGTATGTCGTCGAATGGAGCGTGATCGGGGACGACAGCCAACCGGCTCACGGCTCGTTTCTTTTCAGCGTCGGAGCACCAACCCGCGCGGCGGCCCCCGGTACTCTCCCCGGAAGCACAGTCGTCGTCGCTCTGGGTCGCTGGCTCTCTCTGCTCGGCTTTGCCCTCGGGTTCGGCGTCGTCCTTGCCGCGCTCGTCTCCGGCGGGATGACGGTTCGCTGCTGGCGTCTGGTGTCGGCCGGCGTCATTCTGATGATCGTGGCGGAACCCGTGGCGCTCGCCGGTCAGATCGCGACTCTGGCCCCTGCACGCCTGCTCGACATCGGGTTGACCGGGGACGTGCTCCTCACGCGCTACGGGCACCTCGTGGCGCTTCGTCTCGGTGGGGCTCTCGGCCTGTGGGCACTCGCCGGTGCTGTGCGACCTTCGTCATCTCGCGTTCAGTGGCTGATCCCGGCCACCGGAGTACCGGTCGCGTTCGTCTACGCCGCCTCCACCCATCGGATTTCCGGCTTGCCCGTGCAGGTCTCAATCATTCTCGCAGCAATCCACATTGCTGCGTTCGCGGTCTGGCTCGGGTCTATCGTCGTCGTCGCCCACTCCCTGTCCCGCGGGCGTCGGCTGCGTCCCGTCGCCGTCCTCGCTGCACTCGTCCTCGTCATCACCGGATCAGGTCTCGCCCTCGCGCACCTCCAGGGGCCGGCCGACCTGATAGATACGGCGTATGGTGCGGCACTCGGAATCAAGATTGCTCTCGTTGCAGTCGCCTTCGCGCTCGGTGCCGCGGTACGTCGCCGCGGGGAGCTCGTCGCAGTGCTTCTCGTGCTCGCCGCCGCGAGCGTGCTGGTCTCGCTCGTACCACCGATCTGAACCATCGGCGTATCTCGTGCGCCGACGGCGCGGTGGTGGAGCGCTACCTTGACGAGAGATCGCCGCCGATCGGCACCCGGGCTGTGATTCCGAAGCGCTCGGCAAGGCACCCGGGGCAGCATGGGTGTAGATCGCCAACGGCGTTGGCGTAGTACACCCAACCCTGCGCCTCGGCTGCTTTCTCCTCTGCCATCGGCGCCTCGCACCAGACACACTCCTCGTCGAGGCGAACGATCCGCAGCAGGTGGGCGCACGCCCGGCAGTAGACTCCACCCCCGGCAAGAAGCTGCGCTTCACTCACCCATCCGTCCTCGAACATGCCGCAGTCCTCGGCATCGTGGCCGCAGCAGTCGCAGCCCTCGGGCACGCTCTCCCCCTCGTTCATCCCCATGCCACACACTCTAAGGAGGGTGAGCGAGATCACCAGATCGAGGAGGAAAGTTCACCCGAATGGGGGACAGCGACGCTTGCGCTCCCGACGGCCGTTGAGCGCGTTAGGCTGCGTGCATGCTCCCCGTGATCATCATCGTGATCGTCATGATCCCGCTGCTCGTGGTGGCGGTGCGGACAGCGACTCGCACGAAGGCAGTGGGCGAGCACCCCGTGCCCGAGAACGCCGGCGAGATCGAGCGAACCGAGCAGGAGTTCGCCGCCGCCGAGGCATTTCAGGAGCAGTGGCGCGAAGAAGAGAAGCAGCACCCGAAGAACACGATTCTGTAGCCGCCACCGGTGGAGACCGTCCGCATCGACAAGTGGCTCTGGGCAGCGCGGTTCTTCAAGACGCGGAGTGCGGCAACCGACGCGGTCGTCGGCGGACGTGTCCGCCTGAACGAGGCACGCATCAAGCCGGCGAAGGAGGTCAGGGCCGGAGATGTCGTCGAGGTCAGGATCGGGCACCTCCAGTGGACGGTCGTCGTACGAGAGATCGCAGACAAGCGAGGCTCCGCAAGCATTGCGGCGACACTGTACGACGAGACATCCGAGTCCCTGGCGGCCCGGGAACGCAGGACAGCGGAACTCGGCCTCTCCCGCCCGCTCGGCGCAGACCTCGGGGCGCGGCCGACGAAGCAGAACCGGCGTCGGATAGAGGATCTTCGCCGCTCGGAGCGCGGTGGTCGTGACCGGGGTCGCTGAGATGTCTCATCTAGCATCCCGGCAGCACAACGGCCACGCATCAGCCGGGAGTACGATACCTCGGGCTCGCATGACCATCGGATACAGAAGGGCCCGTCAACGCCGACGAGTGTCTCGAGGTTGACGGTGTCGCACTCCCCGAAGAAAATCGCAACTTCCTGCACCTCACATCGTCACACAACGCGGGCTCGGAGGGAGAAGTCGCGCGTCGTCCGCCGCCGGTCGAGCTCGGCGTACCCTTCTGCGGCCCGCAGGCGCATCTCGGCGAGCGGGAGCCGCTCGAACTCGAGGGCGGCGAATACGGGTTCCGGGAGGCCGGGATGTGCGCGACCTGACTCGCCCGGAGCGCCTGCCTCCGTCTCGGTGTCCCCGGTCATCCAGGTGGAGTTCTCGTGGTCACACGCCCGGTGAGCGTGTTTGCTTCTCAGCGGCGCGCTTCTCGGTCTTGCGCTCCTTCATCGTCTTCTGCGGTGCCTTCTTGCCCGCCTTCTTCGGCTTCTGTGAACCTTTCATCATCCGACTCCTGACTGCCGCAGTTGCGGCGTCGCGTTCAGGCCCGATGCACGACCGACGGCATCGAGCACCCGACCTACAGAGAAAGTGTCGTACAGAGATAGTGTCGCACAGCGACCCGACGCCGAGTCCGCGCGCGCCTGCAGCTGCATCGCCCGCGTCAACAGCTCATATCGACGAGCGACGCTCAGGAGGCGGAGCCTGCGAGCACCGAGGCAAACACCTGCCAGGCGAGCAACGCTTTCGCCGTCAGACTGAGAATGATGTACGTCTTCTCGCCCACGAGGTAGTCCTTCCATGCACCCACCTGCTTGTACTGCAGCCACATGTTGACCGCGAAAACGTTGAAGAGGATGAAGAGGCTGACGATGATCCCGTACACGAAGGTCGGAGGATCGGATCCCTCGAGGCCCGGGCTCCAGACATAGACGACGATGATAATCCAGGGGATGATCCCGGCGAAGGTGCCGCACCGGAACGCAAGCCAACTCGGCTTCCCGGGTTGCTCGTACTTCTCCATCAGCAACCCGAAGAGGATCATGCAGGCGTTGACGCCGAAGATCGCAATCAGCGCAGCGATGTCGCTGACACCGGTGATCATCGCGATCAGGACGATCATGATCGAAGAGCTGACGGAGTACTCGGCCCAGCGCCCGACATTGCGGTTCTGCTTCAGGTTGCGGACGTACCACTCGAAGACGCCGGGCGACGCGATGATCAGCAGGGCCCCGGCCGAGATGGCGAGAAACGAGAACACGCCCCAGCCGAGCGGAAAGTCGAAGAGCGTGTCGAGCCCGGATGCCGTGCCGGGCGGGCCCGTCATGAAGGTGGAGGTCACCGGCAGGCTGAACCCATTCGTGAGCAACGCGATGGCAATCGCCTGCACGGCGAGAATCAGCCCGACGACGATGTTCCAGACGCGAAGCCGGCGATAGCGAGCGTCGTCGATGAGATCTTCGGTCATTTCGGTGCCTCCCCACGTCGAGTGATATTTGCGCGTACCACGAAGGTTTCAGGGTAGTTACGGCAACCCCTCGGACGCAGCACCTCCTACGGGCCCGTCGGGACGCACATCGCCTCCCGGGCGACAGGCGAGCGCCTGCCTGCGCCGTTCTGGCCGGCCGGGAGCCTCAGGCCTCCTCCCGTAGGCTGTGGAACCGTCGGAGGCGCAGGCTGTTCGTGACGACGAAGACGCTCGAGAACGCCATCGCTGCGGCGGCGACGATCGGATTCAGCAAGCCGGCGACCGCGAGCGGAATAGCGGCGACGTTGTAGGCGAAGGCCCAGAAGAGATTCCCCTTGATCGTCGAGAGCGTGCGGCGCGCGAGCCGGATCGCGTCCACGGCGGCGCGCAGGTCACCCGAGACGAGCGTCAGGTCGCTCGCTTCGATCGCCACGTCGGTGCCCGTGCCGATCGCGAGCCCGAGATCGGCCTGGGCGAGCGCCGGGGCATCGTTGACGCCATCGCCGACCATCGCCACGATCTCGCCCTCGCTCTGTAGTCGCGACACGACCAGGCTCTTCTCTTCGGGCAGGACGTTGGCGATCACCTGCTCGATCCCGACTTCGTCCGCGATCGCCCGCGCCGCGCGCTCGTTGTCGCCCGTTAGCAGCACCGGTGTCAGGCCAAGCGCGCGCAGGTCTGCGATCGCCTCGACGGACGTCGGCTTGATCCGGTCGGCGACGACGAACAGCCCGGCCACGGCACCGTCGATCGCAGCCGCGACGACGGTACGACCCTTGCTCTCCTCCGAAGCGAACACGGTGGCGATCTCCGGCGAGAGCACGAGACCCCACTCGACGAGCATCGCCGGGCGGCCGACGACGACCTCGTGCCCATCGACAACCGCTTCGACGCCGAGACCACTGCGGTTCTTGAAACCCTCTGCAGCATCCAGGACGCCAACCTCTGACCGGGCGAAAGCAGCGATCGCCTGCGCGATCGGGTGCTCGCTCGCATCCTCGGTCGAGCCTGCGAGTCGGATCAGGGCACGACGGTCTACACCGTCAGCGGCGACGACGGCTGTGACCCACATCCTCCCCTCTGTCACCGTCCCCGTCTTGTCGAGCACGATCGTCGTGATCTGCCTCGTCTGCTCGAGGATCTCGGGGCCCTTGATCAGGATCCCGAGCTGGGCGCCGCGACCGGTTCCGACCATCAGCGCCGTTGGCGTGGCCAGACCGAGCGCACACGGACACGCGATGATCAGCACTGCAACAGCTGCGGTGAACGCGGCAGCGACGTCGCCCGTGAGCACGAGCCAACCGACGAGCGTCGCAAGCGAGATCCCGATCACGACGGGCACGAAGACGGCAGCAACGCGGTCTGCGAGGCGCTGAATCGGTGCCTTGCCGACCTGGGCTTCGGAGACGAGATGGGCAATCTGCGCCAGAGCCGTGTCGGCGCCCACCTTCGTCGCCTCGACGACCAGGCGCCCGGACGTGTTGATCGTCGCGCCGGCGACATCGTCGCCAACGGTGACCTCCACGGGGACGGGCTCCCCGGTCAGCATCGACTGGTCGAGTGCGGAGCTCCCCTCGACAACGCGGCCGTCGGTGGCGATCTTCTCGCCGGGCCGCACGACGAACCGATCTCCCGGCACGAGGTCGCCGATCGGCACGAGCACCTCGGTGCCGTCGCGCAGAACCCGGACATCTTTCGCGCCGAGCTCGAGCAGGGCGCGAATCGCGTCACCGGAGCGACTACGCGCGCGGGCCTCGAGGTAGCGCCCGAGCAGGATCAGGGCCGTGATCACGGCCCCGACCTCGAAGTACATATCAGCGTCTGCCCCCGCGAGGAGCACGACCGCCGACCACGTCCACGCAGCGAGCGTGCCAACCGAGATCAGCGTGTCCATCGTCGCCGCGCCGTGGCGCGCGTTCACGAACGCTGCGTGATGGAACGTCCAGCCGGCCCAGAACACGACGGGTGTCGAGAGGACGAGGGCAACCCACTCCCAGCGGTCGAACTGCAACGGCGGAATCATCGTGAGCAGCACGAGCGGAACGCTCAGCACGATCGCGACGACGAGGCGGAGCTTGAGCGCGCCGGCCCGGTCGGTCTCGACCGCATCGCCGGGAAGGGCTGCGTGGTAGCCGGCCACCTCGACCGCAGCGACGAGATCGGCGACGCCGACCACACTCGAGTCATAGGTGACGGCCGCCTGATCGGTGGCGTAGTTGACCGTCGCCTCGACGCCGGCGAGTCTATTCAGGTTCCGCTCGATCCGGGCCGCACACGAGGCACAGGTCATGCCCTCGAGATCCAGGATGACTCGCTTCGTCGGCTCGGTCGTCGTGGTCACAGCCCGGACTCGCCCTTCTCGATCAGCGGGCCTGCAGGCCCGCACGTCGGCAGGCTGTTCTGCAGTCCCGGGTCCGGCGGGACGCGACAGCGGCGGCCGACCCGGCGGGGCTCGACCCGGCGCGCATCTCCACCTCAGCCATCCTGAATGCCTGGAGGCGCCGGTGGTGGATACGCACAGTCGCTCGGTGCGGGTGCACCGCCAAACCGTGCCGTTGCCCACTCGATCACTTCGGGGCCGGCCACCACCGAGGTGTCCTGATGGTTCACCCCCTGCAGCCACAGGCTCTGGATCGTCACGCCCGCCGCACACCACTGCTGATTGAGCAGGATGTTGGTTCGCGCCAGAACTACCTTGTCATCCATCCCCTGGGCCAGGAACATCGGAAGCCCCTTCGACGGCTGCGCGGGCATCTGCTCGGTCACGGTCGCCAACCAGGCCGGGTCATCGAGCGGGTTCGAGGTGAAGAACGGGCCATAAAGCTTGTTCAGGGCGAGTGCCGAGGCTGCAGCGGCGGCCACGCACTGCCCGTTGAGCGAGGCAACCTGCTTGCTGCCGGCTGCTGAAACGGCCTTCTGGAAATCCAGCTCGGGGTGCTCTGCCTGCCAGGAGACGAGCGCTGCTGCTCCGATGACCCAGCCCACCGATGAGTTCCACTGCGCGTCCATGATCGTTGGCAGTTCGGCTGCGGGCACGGCGGCCGCCACCCCGAGCAGAGGCAGTTCGGGTGCGAGATCGGCTGCCTCGTGCGCCGTCCACAGCGCCGCGTGACCACCCTGGGAGGCCCCGTAGACAATCCACTGCGCCCCCGCGCCGGCATCGGGGAAGACCTGTGCCATGCGCACGCTGTTCACCACGTCGCGCGCCTCCTGTTGTCCCACGAGATACGTGGGTGGGCCTGCCATTCCGAGGCCGGCGTAATCCGAGGCCGTTACCACCCAGCCCTGTCCGAGCGCGAGTTCGAGCCATCCGGTGGACGAATAGGTCGTGGAAACCGACGGAGCACACTTCTGAGCGAGCCCGAGGGTGCCGTGCGCCCAGGCAAGGACCTCCCGACCCCCCGCGGGTGCCGGGAGATCAGGCAGGAAGATCATCCCGCTCACCGCTATCGGCGTACCGGCGGCATCGATCGAGGTGTAGATGACCCGGAACCCCTGCCCTCCGACGACCGAATACTCGAGCGGCTCGCTGCGAATGAGGGTGCCGGGCTCCGGAGGCACGGTCGCCGGCTCATCGTAGAAGCTCGCTGG